>NZ_JCAALT010000007.1:0-383381 GCF_059686995.1 Paenibacillus rhizoryzae
CAATCACAGCAGAATTAAGGCAAAACTAAAAGGCATGAGCCCCATTCAGTACCGGACTCATGCCCTTGAAGCAGCTTAATATATAGCGTCTAACAAATGGGGGTCACATCAAGACGCGGACTTCTCATCTACAGCATGGATAATTCTGAATCGTTCATGCCGTTAATTATTTATTTAATCACATAAACTATTCGGCTAATTCTCCTTCAGCACTCTCGCCACTGAAACATTCCAGGCTGGCCAACCACCACGGTGACTGGCATCGTCAAGCATGCTTTTCTTCACGCCTTCGATTGCATCCGCAAGTGCCGGCTCTTCTTTCTGCAGCTTTATCAGGGTAGGAAATGCATCCGTGGATAGTGAGCCAAGATATTGCATATCGATCTTCCCTGTATCTTGATAACGAATCATATTCTGCTTGGCGATGATCGCATCTACGTTCACATAATTGATAATCATGTAGGCTGTTACGGCAAGCCCTATGTACGCCTTCGCCAATGAGAAATGCTCACTCCATATCCGTATGAAGGAAGCGATTAAGATGACGCCCAGAAACATCATAAACCCTTGAACCAGTATTCGTGTTTGTGTGTAGCCGTAAGCCGATTCGTAGAGCGACAGCCTGCTGTACGCCGATACCAGCATCACAACCGTACAACCGACAAGCATGCTCAGTGAGAGCTTTCGTACCCACTCCGCCGCTGCCCCCTCTCTACGGATGAAATGAAGGCCGCTCAATAGCAAGACGAGATTGATGAGAGCAACAACGACTAGTTGTGCGAAACCCTGTCTCGCATACTCGGCATAAGCAACGCCATCCGGCAGCAAACCATTCGCAGCCCCGAACAAATACGAGAATTGGATGGCGGCGAAGATAATATAAACGACGTTAAAGCTGATCAGCAGCGTTCCGGCTGTAAGGGCATCGAGCGAAAGCGGCGCTTGCTGCCTTACGGCAACCGCGGATGCTGCAGCGGAGAAAGCTTGAGCTGCTCCCGCATCACTGCCATCTCGCCATTGATCATCCGTTCTGCGGAATAGCAATGTCCATAAGTAGCTGAATGTAAAGACAGAGATGGCTACCGCAAGTACTGTTCTGGTAAACAAGGTACGAATCGAGTAGTCGCCGAACATTTCAGGCAATCGATTCAGCAAGTCCATAAATATGCGATCTGCCGATGCCAGCAGCAGGATGACTACAATCAGAAGCGGCGACGCGAGCAGAAGCCCCAGCAAGATCCGGCGAACCTTGCTGTCACCCGCAGTTCCCCCACTATTTTGCTGCGGAGAGATTCGATTAGCGAGCAGACCGAATGGGACTGTGAAGTAGGAAAACGGTTTAATCAAACTTAAGTAAAGCACATCCTGATAGTAAGCGGTTCGAAACCAAGGCTTCGTGCTGCTTCGCGAGAGCAATACCGTTTGGGCCGCGACAAGTGCAGGTAGTACAGCAATGTTGAGCAAACGGAACAACTCATTGTTAAAGAGCATGTAGCTGAACGACAGCAGTGCGACAGGCAGACACAGCAGCCAACCCGACTTCGATTGTCCGCGCCACTGATCGAATCCGCCAATTCTCCCTTTAATCGCATAGAAGAACAAACCATAGAAGGCGCAGGTAAACAGTGCTACGGATATACCCAAGCTATTACCGACAAATAAATATTGACTGAATACGCCAAACCCTAACGACCAAAGCGCTATTTTCTCATATCGTCTTTGCCATGGTGCTGGATCTCTCAAAAGACTCACTCCCGACATATATACTGCATTAGCAACGTTTGTGCTTTTCTCCTATTTATTGTAGCCTATAAAATAAGAAGAAAAAGTGTAAGATTTGAATTATAAATTTCATATTTTAAGTCGGGAGACGTGTTCGCGATGAAAATGAGGCAGCATTACATCGCTCTGCGGAGCGCTCTGCCACAGCTGCAGGAGCATGAACCGTACGAAGTGACAACGCAGGAACTGGCGGAAGCGCTGGATTGCACGCATCGCAATATGGTTCTCCTGCTGCAGCGGATGCAGCGTGAAGGCTGGCTAAGCTGGGAACCGCGTCGCGGACGCGGCAATCGCTCCGTCTTGCACTTTCTAGCTAGGAAAGAAGAGATCGTACTGCTTGAAGCGCAGGAAATCGCACAGAAGCAAGACTTACAAATGGCCATTTCCTACTTGCAAACGATGGACAGTGAGGGCTCGCGGGGACTTCGCGCGCAGTTTCAGGAATGGCTCTCGAAACGGTTCGGCTTTCATTCCGAGGTGTTGGGCGAGCGTCGATTGGACATATTACGATTTCCGTTGCCGCAAACCATTCATTCCTTAGACCCTGCCTCCATCCACTATTCCGGTGAAGCGCATCTGGTCAATCAGCTCTTCGACGGACTTGTTCGCATGAGCCCATCCGGGGATACGATTCTTCCGCATCTTGCACATGCCTGGGATGTGGATGTTACACGCACTCTATGGACCTTTTACCTTCGTAAAGGAGTCCTCTTCCATCATGGCCGGGAGATGGTTGCAGCCGATGTCGTATTCACGTTCGAGCGGCTGAAGGCACTTGCTCCGCGGGGATTGTATAACTGGGTGTATAGGGACATGGTCTCCATTGAAATGTTGGATGATCGCTCCGTTCAATTTGTTCTTGAGCAGCGCAATGAGGCTTTACTCCCCTTCTTAGCTACGAACCGGGCCTCGATCGTTCCGGCTCCGGAGGTCTCTTCCTCTTCGAAGGCGTTGAACCCTGCCTCCGACCGATTCTCCTATCCGGAGCTCCGACTTCAACCGATCGGTACCGGTCCCTTTCGACTGATCGATCGAGAGCATGGCGTCTTAGTGCTGGAAGCATTCCCCGCTTATTTTCAAGGGCGCGGCTTTCTGGATCGCGTTGAGGTGTGGACACAGCCGCTGCAGCAAGAGCTGGACGGACAAGGGGAGCAGCCAGCCTTCCAGGTCATGCATAACGTGCGATTATCCGAGTCGGCTACGGAGCAATGGCAGCAGGTTCGCCAATCCGGTACAACTTGCAAGTTTCTGACCGTTAATGAGCTGCGTGAAGGCCCCCTTGCAGATGCCATCGTGCGAGAGGCGTTCGATCAAGCACTGAATCGCGAAGAAATCATAGAGCGGCTCTCCGGGGACGTTATCGAACCTGCCGACAGCTTCTGGCCCCAACATACGGAGAATGGGCAACGATATGTTGCAGTAAGTCCGGATAAGACGAAGCAAAAACTTGCGGAAGCCGGCTACAATGGAGAGCCGATCGTTCTTGCGACCATCCCGCAATATGAAGCCGATGCGCGGATCGTACAGCAGGTGTGCGCGCTTGCAGGCATTACACTTGAGATCAAGTTCATTCCCGCTGAGCAATTCAAGGGCGAAGACCGCTTGCATGCGGATTTGCTACTGTTTGCCGTCATGCTGGACGAGCATCGTGAGCTGCGCCTCATCGATTTGTTCAAGAGCATGCAGCTGCACATGCGGCCAGCCATGCAAGTGACACTGGAGCAGCAGCTGGCCGAGTTGTTGTCTGAGTCCGATACCAAGCGCAGAGCGGATCGCTTCCGTCAGATCGAGCAACAGCTGACAGCAGCCCACAGCCTCATGTTCCTCTATCGCAAGCATCTCAAAACCGCCTTCCATCCTTCGATCCGCGGGATATCTTTAGAATCTCTCGGCTGGGTACATTTCCGCGATCTCTGGTTCACCAAGCTGCCCGAGTAGTTAGTCATCAAAGGCAACTGAACTCGAATATAAAAAAATCCGCGATTCCGCGGATTTTTAAGCATTGACTTTAGTTATCACTACCTGAATGACTTCTTGTTGATCGGATCGGACAATAAATCATGATTTCGTTACGTTCATCATCCGTTTCACGCTTTGTCTTCTCATCATATCGCTCCATATAATACGATACATCGTCATACTCATAGCCATTGTCGGCAAGCCAACTGGATGTATAATCATAAGCAGTTACGAGCTTGCTTGCAGCCCCACGATAATAGGTAACTGCATACAATCTTGGTAAGAGATGAAGATGGACCATGCCGTGCGGTACATTAGCTAGCGGATCTACTTCATAGCAGCAATAAAAATCGAGCAGACCATCGTTCCCTTTGTAATTCGGAGGTGTAATTCCGTAGGTTACTTCACGGTTTCTGATGTTCTCAATTTCATGGCTTCTCTCTGCCACTTCTTGAAGCGCCCGGCTTACAGCATCCCCCATATTAGACATGAGACTAACTGCCCGCACGCCAACGTAAGCAGTAATTGCAGTTGTTTGAACGATTTCAATTTTCACTCGAGCACCTCATTTTTACGATATTCGTCAACTATTCGGGATATAGATCACGTTTCCTGCACCTATGTTATCAATATTTTTCCAAATTCTCTGTCACGATTCCAAGCCTTTGCGGATATTCTATATAGTCAAATGACTATCCCAACATCATGGAGGTTACCGAAATGAATCGTGGCTTTTTCCCTGGAGGTGGATTTGGTGGATTTGGTGGAGGTTTTGGCCGTCGCCCGTTCTTCCGCCCTTTTCCCCATCCGTTCTTCCCAGGACGTTTCTTGTTTCCGTTCTTCTCCTTTTCACCGTTTTTCTTCCCATTCTTTCGAGACGGTCAATCCGATGACATGGTTTTCGCACAGCACCAAGTTCAAGCTGGGGATACACTCGCCTCTATCGGTCACAAATATAACATCCCCATGCCGATCTTAGAGGAAGCGAACCCGCAGCATAAGAATCCGAACCAATTGAAAGCTGGCGAAACGATCGTCATCCCACGTATATCCAATATGGTTTGTCATAAAACCTATTCGGAGATGGCGCATCAGCCGTCCGAAGTTCAGAAATAAAAGCATCTCCTATCCATAATCTAAGGAAAATGCAATAAGCCTTCCGAGACGCAGAGCACTGCGAATCAGAAGGCTTTTCTATTTTGACCCGAGTTAGTCCAGATTCATTTCGACTGCTTTCCTCGCATAGGCGGCAAAGTATCCGATCTGATCCGGACTCTTATCGATCGCCCACCTGAGTTTATCGAAAGCTCGAAGCAGCATTACTCGCTTCAAATCAGCGAGGTCTTCCACCTTCCGACCATACCCGTCGAGAAAAGCATGAAACTCCTCTTCGCTCGGCCCATCGCCAAGAATGATGCCTTGCATAACTTGAATAATGTCTCCATCCGGCACGATATGAACCTCTGCACTGCCCCAATCCAGCACTCGAACTTCTCCTGTCGGACTAACCATCATATTCTTCAAGGAGAGATCTCCATGATTTAGGCCGAATCGAAATGCTGTTCCCTTCACAAGCTCGAATATCTCTCTCACTCTCGCCGATTCTGCCTGCGAGATGACGCCAAGCTCAATTAACCGATCATTCTCTGTCAGACTGTTGATGTTATATTGCACATACCCTTGCCAGCTGCCATCAGACCCTGGATGAGGAGGTGAATGGAACTCACCTGTCCGAGGGTCGATCAGATCCTCTCCGAACCCTCTCGCATCGATCGCATGTATACGCTTGACATACGCGCCAAGCTGCCGCCAAATATCCACTTTGCTGGCTAAGCTGTCTAATCCGTTGTCGCCATCTACGAAAGTTTGAATCATATAGGCGACTTCTCCGGCAATCCCAGTGGACAATACTTCTGGACCAGGTACGCCAGCAGCTGCTGCTTGCTCCATGCACCATGCTTCTTTGAGATAGATGGGATACTCAGATGAATCGTTCATGCGGACTACGACTTTATGAGTTGCTGTCTCGACTACGCAAACTTGATTTATGAAGCCCTTGCCTAGAATCTGGTATGAAGATTTCACTTGCTCTTGCAAATAATCGCCTGCTAATTGTTCCGCTTGTATTAAGGTTGGGTTCTCCATGGCAGCCTTCTGTAAATCCTCCTTCAGTCTTGTTAGGTCTCCTTCTTGGTGAATGTCTATTAAACGCATAGAAGCGGGAAAAGTTGCAAATGACTTCGTGCTTCGATGGCTAGATAAAAAAACTGCCGGACGATCGTCCGGCAGTCGCTGTGATTCGAAAGTTATTTCGCAGTAGGATCAACAGAATGAGCTTTCAAGTAAGCCACAGCATTATGGATCGCTTCGGTTGCTTCACCATATGTAATCTCACTCTTTGGATTGAAGCTGCCGTCGCTGCTGAGTTTGACAATCCCATAGTTGATTGAGCGCTGGATAGCACCGGAATGGACGGCATCGATTTGATCCGCATCCTTAATATCGGTAACGACAACATTGATCATCGGCAGCTTGCCGGCTTCTTCGACCGCTTTAACGAGCTGCGTGATAAAGGCTTCACGCGTAAATGCAGCGTTAGGATCGGCACCCTCGCTCAAGGATGGCGTTACGCCGATTGCGTCTCCGATCAGCTCGATACCTTGTGCAACAGATACTTTGCTGTTTGCATCGATTGGTGCCGCATGAGCTTTCATATAGGCAAGCGCATTGTAGATTTCAACCGCCGCTTCCGAACGAGTAATGATCACCTTCGGATTCACTTTCCCGTCTTCGCCAAGTTTAATGACGCCGTAATTAAGTGCGCGTGTAATCGACCCGGAGTATTCGATGGTGATTTGTTCTTGATCCGCAATGTCCACGGCAACCGGTTTAATCATTGGCAATTTGCCAGTTACTTCGATCGCGTGGATAAGCTCATGCGTAAATTCTTCACGGTTCAATTGTTTGTTTGGATTCAGGTCTTTCGGCAGGTCAAGGCCGTTAACTGCCGCAATGATCAGCGCATCTGCGTACCAAGCTTTATCGTTAGCGTTCACGAAATAATCGGTCGCTTTCGGTTCTTTAAAGAAGCGAACCAGATCCAGGTTCAAATTCAGTGCATTCACGATGAGCTGAACGCCTTGCGCCGCCGTCATTGTAGCATGCGGTGCAAATTGATCGGCCGAAATGCCTTTGATCAGACCGCGTTGCTGCAAGGAAAGGATCTCATTCTTCGCTGCATGGTTAGTCAAATCCGTGAAACCGGAGGATGCTGCAAAGCTTTGGCTCGCAAAAGTTAAAACCATAGTGGCTGCTGCAGTTAGTGTAATCATTTTGAATGTTTTTTTCATATTCGTTCACCTCATGGAGTATTTTGGGCTTTCAGGTAAGGTAGACGAGCATGAATCGGAAAAGGTTACAGCAAGTTAACCGAATTCATTGTTAAGGTATTGTAAATCTAATTTCACCTAGCCGCCCATACATTACGATGGCCTGATTTTGTTAGAATAATGCCGGTTTCAGTGTCCACGTCTGAAGCTGAGATAGGCGAATCAAATTCGGAACTTTCAGATCCGGAGGAAACGGACTCCACTGCGTCCCCCAATTGACCTCTGTTTTGGCATGCTCTTTCGATATCAACACGCCGGTTACGATTGCAATGCGATCCTCATCCTGATACCCATTCGCGATAATGCTAGCCATCGTGCATGTTAGGTCAACGGGATTAACGCGGTACCCGGCGACGATGAAATAATCAGGCAGTTGCTCATAAGCAAACAATTTGGGATATTGACCGGCGATCGCCTGCTTGATGTCCGCAACGCGTACAGCTTCGGATGGATCGCTTTGAACCTCATTTTCCGGGCCATAGATGAGTTCGGGAATGACGTCTTGCCCAAGCAGATAGTTGCAAAAAACAGCGTGCAATTCTGATGGGGACAACGAGTAATCACGATACACGGTATAGTTCAATTCATTCGAAATTCCGGCAGCGATGGCGCGAATATCCGAAGCTTGCATTGGATTATGATTGGACTTCTCCATTTCGTAAGCTTCCGCCGAACTGATATAGCTCACATTAGATTTCGTGCGTGTATAATCAATGAATTTGCCCAGCATCTCGATATAGCGCTCCATCTCTCCTATCGGTCTAAGCGGTGCCGGTCGCCACTGATCACGCGGTGTATTGTGACCTTCATTGAAATTCACACCGTCCCAGAAGCCCGTACATGCAAATTCGCAGGGATGGTAATAAATACTGATGAATCCATCCTCGTCTCCGAGAGAGAGTTCGTGATGCAACTGGTCGAATATGGCCATCCCTTCCTCGAGACCGTCCTCCTTCAAGTCCATTCGCATTATGCCCTTCATATCGGTCAGATTGAGCATGCCGCCGTACCAGAACGGTCTGTGATCAAGCGTAATTTGATCATGTACATCCAGATAGACCGGAATTCCCCACTGTCGAAGGACGGGGAACGTTTGCGGTGCCCATGAATAGCCGGCTTGGCCATAACACTTGCTTGTTTGCCCTATTATACGCGTAACATCCTGAAGTCCCGCTCCCTCACGCAGCTTATATTCCGCAGCACCATCAGCAAAACCGAAACTCTCCAAATACTCGCTTACCGTAGGATGAACGCTATGATAATCCGTGTGATAGCCGATTTCATGCTGAGCGAGCTGCTCGATAATATCCACCCGATTATTTCGCTCCAGTTTACGGGCTTTCTCACCGACGATCTTGAATATTCCCTTTGTGTTGCGCTTGTTTAACATGTGCACGACTGCTAATAATGCATCTTCGGACTCTTGGGTGATGTAGTCTTCCGTATCGAACCAAAGCATGATATGAACGTTAGCCATCCCTAATCCCTCCCGAACTCCTTACCTAAGTAACAAATGACTTTACGACACGTTTCGGAGCAACCAGGCTCCACGCCTTGAAGATCAAGCGATTCAATTCCATCGGGTCCACGAGTTCGAGCTGAATGATGACATAATTCAGAGACGGGTATTTCGGCGGTACACGATAAACTTCGGGATCCATCGTCGTATAGGCTATTCGATCATCTGCCGTTAGTTTCACAAGGAGCGATACACCGTCTGGCTGTATGACTGCGTATATCTTATTTTTTACGCGAAAAGACGGCTTGCCCCAATGGTCCACCTCTTCGGTTTCAGGCAAGGATTGCGCATAACTTCGTATTTGATCAATGGTTATCATTGTGGTTTCCTCCTAGTTCGCCTGCGTATTTGCGGAACACCTTCCGCTCCGCAGTACATCGTTGTCTAAATTCGCCAAATTGCTCGTTTCCCCTCTTGTTAACAACAAAAAAAAAGACCCGCGAGCTTCCGCGGATCTTCCTTATCTCTCACCATCTTTCTACGCTTCTTGCAGAATTCCACTTTCTTCGATAGGCAGAATCAATTTAACCGTTGTGCCTTTATCAATCTGGCTTTCGATATGGAGGCTGCCTCCATGCGCTTCAATAATTTTATGACATACCATGAGTCCGAGGCCTGTCCCCTTCTCCTTGGTCGTGTAGAAGGGCTCTCCTAACATCAGCATTCGCTCTTCCGAGATGCCGCATCCGTTGTCTACGAAGCGAACCAAAATTTGATGATCGACGACTTTCATCTCAATAAGGATGTTTCCTCCGACTGTCATCGACTCAATCGCATTTTTAAGAATATTGATAAAGACTTGTTTTAATTGATTTTGCTGGCAGTTAATCATGGGAATATCATCTGCAATGTCAGCATGAATTTGAACATTACTGAGGATGGCTTGTGTTTCGAGCAGCGAAATCACTTCATAATAAATTTGCCGCACATCTCTTACTTCGAAGCATACGGCTTGAGGTTTGGCAATCACAAGGAATTCGCTGACGATATCATTGATGCGGTCTAATTCCGATAACATGATTTTCAAATAGGCTTGATTCATGTCCTGTTTCGCTTGAAACAATTGAACAAAGCCGCGAAGCGAAGTTAACGGATTGCGGATTTCATGTGCAACCCCGGCGGCGAGCTGACCTACTACGGAGAGCTTCTCGGATTTAATCAATAATTCTTCTGTCCGCTTACGATTGGTAATGTCTTTGGCAATGCCATAAACACCTTGGATTTTATCGTGGATCACAATCGGAACCATCTTCAAATTCAAATCGATAGGCAGCCCGGATTTATGACGGATAGCAATTTCAACGCTGTTGGATTCACCGTTCAACGCTTCCTTGAATAAGTCGCATGTCTTCTCACGATCTTCTTCCATAATGAGCTTCCCGAAAGGCTGGTAAAGAAGCTCTTCAAGCTGAAATCCCGTAATCTTAACGGTTGCCGGATTTGCATTCGACAAACAGCCCTTAACATCTACTGTAAAAATCGCATCCGGATTATGATCAACAAGCGATCGATAAGTCTGTTCTTTCTCTTCCAGCATACGTTCGGCCCGTTTGCGCTCCGTTATATCCTTACAAAGGAGCTGTACAGCCGACTTACCCAGGTACTTGATGGGCACTGATCTTACCTCGACATCAACGACTTGTCCATCAAGGCGAACGATTTTCTGCTCAACGGGTTCCGTTGACTTCCCCTCCACCATCACCTGTCGAACACGTTCTTGAACACGTTCAATGAAGTCCGGATGTATCATCTTCATGATGGGCAGACCGATCACTTCTTCCGGAGACGATGCACCGACTATTCTGGCTCCTGCAGGGTTAATAAACACGATCTTCCCGTCACGGTGAACGGCTACAGGCTCAGGGGAATGTTCCACGATGGCACGGTAACGTTCTTCGCTTTCCGTTAACGCCTTCTTCAGCCTTTTCACCCAGAAGTAAAGGATCACCGCTGTACTTAACACGTAAAACAGACCCTTCGATGCATTCACCGTAATCGCATCTGAGAAATGCATCGAATCTATTAATTTATCGGATAGGATGATCCAGAGACTGCCGAGAAGCACATAAACGAATGAAATCTTAACAGCCGATTCCGATTTTTCCAACTTTGACCGCTTATTCATACCCTTCTCATCCTTAACTATGTAAAGTATAAAAACACGAATCTATCGCTTGTTGATTATATCATTTAATTCTTTAAAAATTTACAGAACTTTTTTTCCAAATCCACTCATTTAAAGTAACATTCATTCCAGATCGTGTAAACGGGCTAGTTTACCAGAATCTGCATATCTGCGCCTTGCTTTGCTCATAATATTCACCGAGTGTACTTTATCCACCGGGGGATCATCCATGGTTACTATTAGCAACAGCATCGATGTGAATGAGGCTTACCTCAGAGAACAATTCAATCACTGTTCAGATATTGTTTTTCGCACATTTGCACTGAAGGATGAAACCTTAATTTTACTCGCCTATCTAGATGGCATGACGAATGTACAAAGAGTAGAAACGAATGTGCTGAAGCCTCTTATCTTCAGCGGTTTGCCGCAAGGGATTGGACGGATACAGACGCTGGCGGAAATGCTAAAACGTGAATGGCTTCCATTATCGAACATAAAGACAGTTGCATGCATGGAGGATCTCCTTCATCACATTCTGCTAGGCTGCTTGGCAATCATGGTGGATGGCGAAGCATCTGTACTCGTAGCTCAGGTGCAAGAATTCGAGATGAGAGGCATTCAAGAGCCGCTTAAGGAGTCGACCCTGCGTGGTTCCAAGGAAGGCTTTGTTGAGAATATCCGTACGAATACCTCGCTAATTAGGCGCAGGATCATTCACCAACAACTGAAGATGGAATCGTTCACTGTCGGGAAATACACGCAAACTGAAGTCGTCCTCACATATATGCAAGGACTAGCGTCCGAGAAGGTATTAGCGGAAGTTAGAGAAAAGCTCGCGAAGATCGAGGTAAACGGTGTCATCGATTCCGCCTATATCGAAGAATGGATCGAGAATAACTCTTTCTCTCTCTTCCCTCAAATTCAAAATACAGAACGCCCGGATATCGTGACCGCAAGTTTATTAGATGGGAAAGTCGCGCTTCTCACGAACGGAACTCCCTTCGCCCTTATTCTTCCCGTAACGTTCTGGTCAGGTCTTCAATCGGCGGATGACTATTTCGAACGATTCATCTTCATTATCCTGACTCGGATGGTTCGATACATCATGACTTTCATTTCGTTCGCGCTGCCTGCAATCTATGTATCACTTTCAACGTTCCATCCGGAAATGATTCCAAGCAATCTCATGATAGGCATTGCCACAGCCCGTGAAACCTCGCCTTTTCCGACGGTCATTGAAGTCTTGATCATGATGTTCATCTTTGACGGCCTGCAAGAAGCCGGGGTTCATCTTCCCAATCAGCTTGGTCCTGTAGTCAGCATCATTGGGGCACTGGTGATCGGACAAGCTGCCGTTGAAGCCGGCATCATCTCAACGCCAATCATCATCGTCATTTCCTTAACCGGGATCGCCGCTTATACGATTCCCAGATACAGCACTACTCTGCCTTTTCGCATCCTTCGGTACTTGATGCTGTTTATTTCCGGCGCGCTTGGCTTCGTAGGCTTCGCGTTCGGCATTATCTTCTTGTTGATCCACCTGGTCATGCTGGAATCCTTCGGAACGCCATACTTAAGCCCTGTAGCGCCTTTCGATGGCAAACGGATAAGAGATCTGATCATTCGCTATCCCTTCTGGATGAAAAATGGACGAAATAAGAAAGGGACTCGGTGATGGCTCGGTTTCGCTTTATGCTGCTCTTATGCATCGCCTCTATCTTGCTTTTGTCGCTGCCTGCCTGCACCGATTTTGTCGAACCCAACCAATTAGCCTTCATCTTGGGTACGGCGGTTGATCACGCGGAAGACGGTAATATCGAGATCAGCGATCAGATCGTTATCCCCTCCCAGCTAAACGGATCCAATAAAAGCGGTTCCGGAGGTGAGGAGAACTATATCGTCGTATCCGCCACAGGCAAAAATATATTCGATGCCAGTCAGAAAATCCAAGGTAAAATATCCCGAAGATTGATGACGAGTCACCGCATCTTGATTGCAGTAGGTGAAGAGTTTCTAGCGAAGCACGAATTAAATAAGTTATTCGATAAGCTTGGCAGAGACCCTGCAAACAATCTGAGGGATACTTTCGTTATCGTACGAGGGAGCAGCGCTAAGGCGTTTCTAATGCTCAAACATCCCATGGAGTATAATTCGAGCGTCGCAGCCGGAAAAGAAATGCAAATCAATGGATTAAAGGGTTTCACGTCGAGACAAATCGTGATCGAAAGCCTGTCCGAAGGCATACGTCCGTTTATCCCCTACCTTCAGATCCAAGAAGTAGAATTAAACAGCAAGAAGAAGAAACCAATTGCGTCCGTTGCAGGCTTCGCTGTTTTGGACAAGAAGCTGAAGATTAAAGGATTTTTGAGCGCAGGCGAAGGTTCACAGGCCATTTGGATGCTTGGGAAAGGGAATAACGGTGGAATTACGATTCCTTCAAAGAATGGTGAAGGCATTTTATCGTTTAGATTAACCCATCAGAAGCGTCGGATTCATGCCGGTAAAGATCCTACTCACGTTGTGCTAACGGTAAAGGCGCAAGCGTATCTACTTGAAAACTCGTCACCACTCGATATGTCGAGGTCGGAAAATATGGTCGAACTCCAGAAATATCTGAATGAACAGATTCAGAAGGAACTGCAGCAAACGATGGGAAAAATCCAGCATTGGGGATCTGACGTGTTTGGTGTCGGAGAGTATCTGCATCGCAATCACCCGTACTGGTGGAAGACGCAGAAAGCGGATTGGGATTATAACTTTAAAAATATCGATGTTAAAGTTCAAGCGCGTATTCAGCTGCGGTCAACAGGTGCGACTGGTGCACCGCTCGATTAACGGCGGAAAGGTGGGCAAAGAAGCATGAAAATAAGCAGCTATCAGATGTTCTGGTTGATCAGTATATCGTCCATCATCATGTTCTCCTACCTTCCCATCCGTTTAGCTGCAGAAGAGTCTTACCAGGATAGTTGGCTATCCATCCTACTAGGTACCTTCATCATGATGTCCGCAACTTGGGTCATTATTCGGGTATGTAAACAGCATAAAGACAAAACATTAGTTAACTTCGTTAAAGATCTAGTTGGCACCGTGCTGGGTAAAATAATCGTTACCATTTACTTCGCGCTTTGGTTCATGCAGATGTCTTCCGTCATCGAAGGGACGGTGGAATTTCAAAACTTAGTTATGCTCCACAATACGCCGATGATCGCCATTCTACTATGTTTATTGTTTCTGATTGCTTGTGTGGTTTGCAAAGGCGGGCTTACCGCGATTAGCCGGTGTGCAGAAATCATTGGGCCGATCTTTGTCTTTATCTATTTCGCGATCCTGTTTCTCAATCCTCAGGACATGAATATAAAACGATTATTGCCCATCTATGCCGATTCAGGCTGGAATCACATTCTGACAGGTGCACTGATTTCGTGTAATTACATGGTTGATCCGTCCATTATCCTCATGTTGTACTTCTTCGCGGAGAACAAACGAACCGCATCACGAGCTATTCTATGGGGCACAGCTGTCTCCATGTTTTGGGGTGTGTTAACTACGGTGGTAGTACTGAGCGTAACAGGTCCCTTCTTGGCCGCTCAGCTCGTGGTGCCGGTATACTCTCTTACAAAGTTTGTATACATCCTCAATTTCGTGCAAAACATTGATGCTTTCTTTATTCCCCTTTGGTTGTTTGGCGCCTTTATTAAGTTATCGATTGCGATGTTCATCCTTAGCTACGGGTTATCGGAGTGGACCGGCATCAAGAATTGGAAGCTTATTTCATGCGTATTGACCCTCATTCTGCTGGGAAGTGTTATCTATAGCACGCACCACATCCAATTTGCGAATACAACTAGGAATGCATTACTGAATTACTACTTATATCCCTTTGTCTTCATTGGCATTCCGTTGTTATTCTGGCTAATCGGCAGCATAAGACAAACCCATAAAACATAAAGCAGGACGTACCGATAAAGAATCGATACGTCCTGTTTGGTGCTTCTATATCGCGATATGCTGGAGTTTGTCCGGGTTCCTTAGTACATATAAATTTCGGATGGCATCCCCTTCGACATGCAGCATCACCACCGTGTGGATGCCTTCAGTCGTTCTCAGAATAATCGCCGGCTGCCCATTTAGTTGAGCGACTTCAACAATCGAGCCTGTAACGGCTTTATGCAGCGGCTTACTGAGAAACTTACCGACAATAGTTCTGGATGTAACCGGTTTGACGACCGCGCTAACCTTACCGCCCCCATCCGAAACAAGAACGACTTCCTTATCGAGCATCGATACGATTTCATTAAAGTTCCCCTGTTTAAGCGCCGCAATAAAACCATGGACCCACTTATCGTTGGCAGCTTCGGGTTGAACAAGCTCTTCCGAGGATATGCCCATCTTCGCCCTTGCGCGGCTAAGCAGCTTACGGCAATTCACTTCGCTCTTCTCTATTAACTCCGCAATTTCGGGAAATTCAAAACCGAGTGCCTCGCGTAATACAAATACAATTCGCTCCGAGGGAGCTAATCGTTCAAGCATGACAATAGTGGCATAGGACAAGAGCTCGTCACGAGCTACTGCTTCCATGCCATCATCATAAGGACTGACCAACGGCTCCGGCAGCCATTCGCCAAAATATTGTTCCCGCTTCTTGCGGGCGGACTTCTGTAAATCCCGACAGCGATTGGTAACCATTTTACAAAGATAAGCTTTGGGCTGGGTCAGTTTCTCCGGCGGAATTTCATAAGCCTTAATAAATACGTCCTGCACAACATCCTCCGCATCGGAGACGGAACCGGTCAGCTGATATGCGAGTTTAAACAATAATC
Source organism: Paenibacillus rhizoryzae (assembly GCF_059686995.1). Classification (NCBI taxonomy): domain Bacteria; kingdom Bacillati; phylum Bacillota; class Bacilli; order Caryophanales; family Paenibacillaceae; genus Paenibacillus; species Paenibacillus rhizoryzae. Next base: position 15,595 of record NZ_JCAALT010000007.1, read on the forward strand.
CCTTGTATTGCTCATATAATTCCTGCATCCTACCACTTCCAATCATAATCCTTATCCTCATACACCTTAGAAAAAAAGGCCATTCAATATAACGAGTTACCGAGGCATATTGTGACAAGTGTTTTTCTCGGTACGTTCATTTCATTTGGTACATAGCTTTTCCTGCTCATTTCTGAATATGCACGTCGATTCGTATCCTTGTCACAGAAATTATTGCAGCCTCGTTATATGGTCGAAGAGCGGTTGAGACATACCAAACCGATCTTACAAAACCAGTAAAGCGAGGAATAGTCAACTATGGCACAACGTATAAATTACATGCAACAATCTCCGGAATTTTTCAAGCAATTAATGAATTTCAGCAATGCCGAGAAGGCAAGCGTAATTGAAGAGCAAATTATCGATCTCGTTCATATCAGAGCTTCCCAAATGAACGGTTGCGGCTTCTGCCTGGACATGCATGCGAAACAAGCGAAGATCAACGGTGAAAGAGAGCTTCGTCTCTACCACCTGGCGATCTGGAGGGAATCCACATTGTTCTCCCCGCGTGAACGCGCAGCACTGGCTTGGACTGAAATCCTCACTAAGCTGCCTGAGCATGGCGTATCAAACGAAGTCTATGACCGCGTTCGCGAGCAGTTCTCGGAAAAAGAACTATCTGACCTGACTTACTCCATCATGGCAATCAATGCTTGGAATCGCATCAACGTCGCTTTCCAAACCGTGCCGGGCTCGGCTGACGCTGCATTCGGTTTGACTAAAGCCGGCTTGAACTAATATCTAATTAGCTGAACCAATACAGAAAGAGCTCCTGAATAATTCCATTCAGGAGCTTTTTTATTGCTATTGAAATCATTCGTTAAAGTAATTCGTTCTGGAACTTTCGCAGCAAATCATGAGAATCTACCTTCTCATTGTTCCAGAGCATAATAATGTTTATGCGCTGAGCAGGATATAACTTGACTTCTGATCGGAAGCCCGGCGTTCCTCCGACGACGAATCGGCGCTCTCCTTGCAAGAACCATCCATATCCATAGTGAGTTTGCGGATCGAAATCGACCGAGATATATGGCGTAAACAACTTCTGAGCGGTCTCTTCCCGCAAGAGTTCATGGCTTAGAATGGCTATGCACCATCGATTGAGATCACCTGCAGTAGCGTATAGTTCGCTAGGTACCGTTTCCAAATCCGACAGCCGATCATTGTCAGCATTTCTAATGATGCCGTCGACTACGGTATGTCCATACGCCCGATTAATCGTGATGCGGCGTGGATTGTCTTGTCCGATGTTGTTCATTCCGAGAGGATTGAAGAACATCTGCCTGAGCAGAGTATCGAACGATAATCCCGAAACTCGTTCTAAGATATACGACATCATGATAAAACCCGTGCTGTTATACTTCCACTGCTCACCAGGAAGGAAGAGCTGCTCCATACGACTCAAATAGGTTAAGAAATCCCCGTTATCGATGAGCAGCTGACTTACTACATGGCGGAGGTTTGGCACCGCATAGATATCAAATAAACCGGATGTATGGGAAAGCAGATGATGAATCGTAATGTGTGGATGCAATTCCTTTAACTCCGCTACGTAAGCACTGGGATGGTCGTTTAAGTGAATTAAGCCTTGCTCATACAAATTCAAGGTTGCCGCCGCTATGAACATCTTCGTTACGGATGCAATATGGAATTTAGTGTCTATTCGGTTCGGCACCTGTAATTGGATGCTGGCATAACCATAGGCTTTCTCGAAAACAACCCCATCCTTCGCGATCAGCATCACACCACTTAGCGGCTTCTCTTCATGATAGAGGTCAATAATGGACTCGATACGAGCAGCATTCATTCTACCAACACCTTTAGCAGGGAATTTTAACCACCTGACTAAGGTAACACTCATTCTATGAGGTGTAAACTAGTGATTACTGCGCGTCCATTCCACTCGGATTGAAAGCTGGACGCCGAAGGCCGGGCATAATAGATGCGGCTAATCCCGCTCCACCGGATCGCATTCATACACATCGGACACGGCTCATCACTCGCATACATGTCGCAACCCGTCAGCTCAGTTACGTTAAATGTTAGACAGGCCGCACGGATGGCTTGTATTTCAGCATGCGCTGTCGGATCACAATTCGCGGCGACCTCGTTCGTACCGGTCGCGATTATCGTGCCATGCCTCATTAGTACTGCTCCGTAACGATCGCCTCGGCCGGTCTGCCAATTCTCTTCGGCTATCTCCACGGCTAATTTAAGCGCTTCTTCTATGTACATGATCATCCTCCTTTGCCGTCTCATCTGCATTAGAAACGCCTAGCCTCAACGAACATCTCTGCTTTCTTCACCCCATTCTTCCAAACCCCAAAACGCGGAGGACGATCGATGATGACATCCTCAGCACGTTCAGCTTGAACCATAACAAGGTCTGCTCTCGCTCCAACAGCGATACCGTATTGTGTCAATCCCAGTGCCCGCGCAGCATTGCTCGTTGCCATCTCCATGATTTTCTCAAGTTCAAACGTTGTCCCGAACTGCGCAGTATTAGCCAATAATAAGGCGATATCGAGCGGATCGCCTGTTCCGTAAGGCGTAAAAGCATTGCGAATATTGTTCGTCCCCATTGTCACGTTAACGCCCGCTTCTTGCAGCAGCTTCACCGGCGTCAGCCCGCGGCGCGCGGCTTGATTATCTTGCCTGCCGCCAAGATAGAGGTCTGTCGCAGGCAGACACATGATTTGCAAGTCCGCCGCAGCCAGCAGCCCCGCATATTGTCGCGCTTGATCACGGGTTACGGAACCAAGCGATGTCACATGTCCGCTGCAACTCGCCCTTGATAACCGCGGTTGATCGTTTCTGTCGCTACCGTCAATATGTTCAGTTCATCCGGATTGTCGGAGAAATCAATATGTAAATCCACCGGTTTTCCATACTTCTCTGCAAGCTCGAATACGAATGTCAAATGATCGCTTGCCGAATAATCGTTATAGGGGATACCCCCTACCACATCGGCTCCCATGCGAAGGCATTCCTCCATCAACTCCGCGGTTCCGGGCTGCTGCATAATCCCCTCCTGCGGAAAGACAACCAGCTGCATATCAATGGTATCTCGCCATTTCTCCTTCAACGCTAGCGTTGCCTCCATTGCCTGCAAACCAATGATCGGATCCACCTCGACCTGGCAGCGCATCGAGGTCACGCCGAATTTCGCGCTTCGCTCAAGAACTCGCGATGCCCGGGTGTAAATATCCTCGTAGGTGTAATTGCTCTTAAGCGCTCTTGTTACAGCAATCGCTTCAGCCAGTCCGCCGGCAGCGCTCTGAGACTTCTCCGTTAGAAATGCTTTATCTAGGTGAATATGCGTTTCAACCAAACCTGGCAGCAGTAGTCTGCCTTCCCCGGCGATTGTCTCTTTTGCGAGAGGATACACATCACGAGCAGGCTCGAAGAGGACAATCAAACCCTCCTTCACGCCAATATGATACCGGCCATTGCCAGTGGAAATCCCAATGTTATGAAATAGTAGATCTAGCATAGCAGACACCCGCCTTCTCCCCGGAAACGACTATCCTCGCAGAAATAATGCCCCTAATGCAAGCGAACCCAAGATGCCCCAAACCGGATTCCAATGTAAATACTGCACCATAATAAAGAACATGCACGCAATCATAAACGGTAGAAAACTTAAGCCAAGCGCGCTTGTGCCGGGCTGAAACGCATATTTGGCAAAATCATAAGCGAGAAGAGCCATCATCGTGAAAATAACAGGCTGGACGCCTTTGATCATGCCTTTGATGACCGGAACATGCTCCAGTTTCACCAATATACCGGATAGCACGACCATCAATAAGGCAGTTGGCAGAACTACCGCGCTCAGAGCTACAATAGCGCCGCCCCAACCGGCGACTTTAAACCCAATATAAGCCGCAAGCTTCGTTGCGATCGGACCCGGCAGTGCATTTCCGAACGCTAGCGCGCTGCCGAACTCCGACGTATCCATCCAACCGTTACGGTTTACAACCTGATCTTGATACAGCGGAATAATCGAAGGTCCTCCGCCATAGCCCAGCATCGTCGCTGAGCCGAAAGCGATAAATAATTTCCATAATAGGCTCATTTGAATGCTTCCTTTCTTCTACGAGCTAATCGCGATCCCGTCGCCGCGCGGATCGGCAGCGCCGCTTCGAAGTCCTCTCGCATCGATGACGATACCTTGCGCTTGCCCCATAATACGATCCCAACTGTCGAACAATTGCACTTGATGGCCCCAAGACGACAATTCGCGGGCGGCTTCTTCCGATTCCGGACCACGATTCTCCATTCGCAGGACATCGCTATCCGTCCCCCATGTCCGGCCATAGACCCACCGCGGCAGTTCAATCGCCTCTTCTATGGTAAGCCCATAATCGAGCAAGCCCGTTAATAGAGACAGCTGCGTCTGCGGCTGACCTTCTCCGCCTTGTGTGCCCAGCAACGCGTAGAGCGCACCATCCTTGCTTATCATCGCAGGCATTAAGGTGTGGAAACTTCTTTTCATTGGCTCCAGCGTGTTCACGTGACTCGCATCAAGCGAGAAATACGACCCTCTATTTTGCAAAATAATGCCTGTATCTCCCGCCATATAACAGGATCCGAAATCATAATATAAACTCTGAATAAACGATACCCCGTTACCTTCAGCATCAACGATTGCAGCATAAGCCGTGTCTTGCCCCAATACAGGTGACAGGTGTGGTTTGACCTCAAGTGGCGTATCCGGAGCTGTACTTATTTGTTCGAATAACTCCTTGGCATATGCTTTGGATAACAGCTTCTCCATTGGGATTTCCGCTGCAAATGCCGGATCTGTAAGATAACGATCTCGCTCCGCGAACGCCCGTTTGATGGTTTCCACAGCCAGATGATAAAAGGTCGCCGATTGCCGGGGGATCTTCCCCATCTCCACATTCTCCAATATGTTCATCATCATAAGCGCGGAGAAACCTTGCGAGTTAGGCGGCATTTCGTATAGATCGTAGCCTCGATAATTAACCGTCAGCGGTTCGACCCATTCCCCATGATGACTGCGAAAATCTTCTTCCCGCAGTAATCCGCCATCCTGCTCGATCGCCTCGGTTATCGCCTTCATTATTGAACCTCCATAGAAGGCAACTCTTCCTTCCAGCTGCAGCGCTTGCAAACTAGCCGCTAATGCCGGCTGAACCAAACGTTCTCCCAGCCCAAGCAGTTTCCCATCCTTCAGGTACACGCGTGACATGGACTCGCTTGCTCGAATAAGCGGTTCATCGGTTACCATCCAGTGATGTAAATCCCGAGATATCGGGAAACCCTTTTCCGCATAATCGATCGCAGGCTGGAGTAATTCTGCCCAAGGCAGCCGGCCATAGCGAGACCAAACCTCCCACCATGTATCGACCATACCCGGAACCGTAATCGCGCTCTCGACTCCCCGTCGTGGAATAGCGAGCAATCCCTTGTTCAAATAATAATCTCTGTTTGCCAGCCGTCCTGATCTGCCGCTGCCGTTATACCCTGCTATCGTCCCCTTATGATGAATCATGAAGAACGCATCGCCGCCAATTCCCGTCATATGAGGATATACAACCCCAAGTGCGGCACTGACCGCGACCGATGCATCCATGGCATTGCCGCCGCGGCATAAGATGTGATTCCCCACCTGTGAAGCCAAGTAATGCGGTGCTGCAACCATATTTTTATAAGACACTGGCATGATGTTTTTCACCGCGGTACCTCCGTTGTTTGGCATAAAGGGACCCCAAGGGGATCCCCGTTCAACACGTGTTCCTTCTATTTCTCAGGCAGAAAATCATTCGTATAGAGCTCACTTGTCGGAATATCCTTCTTGATCATGCCGGCTTCCTTCATCTCATCAACAAGCGTCTTCCAGCGCTCCTCCGACATGTAGCCGAGTCCGTGTGTCGCTGCGTCGCCGCCAAAAACAAAATCCTTCGTTATTTCTTGCGAGCTCTTCAGATGATCGAGTGAATAGTCCTTGTTTGTTTCATTAATCAGTTTATTAACTTCATCGCCATGCGAGTAGTAGTAATCCCATCCTTCAACAGTCGCTTTTAAGTATTTTTTGACGGTATCCGGATGATTCTTAATCATATCTTCCGTCGTGATCACGACATTCCCGTACGGATTGTAGCCCAAATCCGCGTTCAGGAACCAATCGACGTCGATGCCTTCTCCCTTGAGCACATATGGCTCATTGGTAGCAAAGCCTTGCGTGACGGAATCCTTATCCGCGGAGAAGCCCGCCAATGAACCCGTGTAATTCTGAACCTGCACCTTATCCAATTTATATTTGTAGCTGAGGTACTGCCAGAACGGGAACCCGGTAGCCGTATACACTTTGCGACCGTTCAAGTCTTCAATTTTCGTAATGCCGGAGTCTTTGTGAAAGATCAGGTTTTGCGGATTGGTTTGGAGGTTGGCGAATATCGTCACGATCGGGATACCCTCGTTACGGGCAAGCACGACTTCATCCGCATTGGCCATCGCAAATTGTACTTTGCCGGAAGCGAGCAGTTGCACGTTCGACACTTGTGGTCCGCCTTGCTGCAACGTAACATCCAATCCGGCATCCTCATAAATTTTGCCGGCTACCGCGGCATAGTGTCCGCCCATCTCCGGCTGTGCGAACCAGCTCATCGTTTGTGTAATTTTTACCGGTTCGTCAGATGACCCCGAATTTGAACTGCAAGCGGTTAGTAGTCCAGCCAAAATTGTCGTACTTGCTACCCATTTCGTTTTCTTCATCATCTTCATCCTCAATCTCCCCATCCATTTTCTATATTTGGTGAATCGTTGAAACCACCGGTACCCGTCAGTTCTCCGTTTGAGATGCGGATTCGTGCCAATTTCTAAGCACATAATGGGATAAAATCGAGGTGGCTGCGAAGAAGATCATGCCGAGCACGGATGCCGTAATGGCGCAAGCAAATAAGTAAGGCGTCTGCATTTGCACGGCTGCCGAGGTAATCGCGATGCCCAGCCCTCCTTTGGCACCGCCAATTCCGGCTACAAATTCGCCGATTATAGCGCCGATTACCGCGAGTCCGCAGGAAATTTTCATCCCGCCTAATATGTAGGGCATCGCATAGGGAATACGAAGCTTCCACATCATTTTCCAGCCGGTTCCGTTGTACATGCGCATGAGATTCACCAGGTTGTGATCCGTCGCGTTCAAGCCCAGATTGCTATTCGAGATGATGGGGAATACCGCTACGATAAACGAAATGATGATGATGGAATTCATGCCGGTCCCGAACCAAATCACGATCAAGGGGGCTACGGCTACGACAGGAATCGTCTGCAGGACAATCGCGTAAGGAGACAAGCTTCGCTGTACCCATTTGGATGCCGTCATTAGCAGCGCGGTTAGATTACCGATGACGATGCTGAGCAGAAAACCGAAGAATGCGGATAATGAAGTATTCCATGCGGAGCGGAGCAGGTCACTCCCTCTCTCCGATGCTGCTTTCCCAATTGCCGTCGGTGAAGGAAGAATGTATCTGGGAAGATCAAAGATCACCGTGATGAGCTGCCATATCACCAGAATCGCCAGCATTAGAATGAGAGGCGGAGCAGCAATCGGAATGAGTTGCTTCGCTTTGCTTGGCTTGTGAGCGGCAGCTTGCTTCTTCTCTGCTGCAGGTGCTGCGCTTGCGCTTACTTCAATGTTCAAAATATCATTCATGTCTAGCCCCCCTTTAAAGCTTTCGATACTTGATCCACCAACTGACCGAATGTCGCCGAAGCTTGAAACTCGTCGTCCCTCGGATAGGGTGCAGGGACATCGATTGTGCTGCTAATCTGGCCCGGATACGACTTCATGATGACGACTTTGCTGGATAAGTAGACCGCCTCGAATACGTTATGGGTAACGAAAACAACGGTAAGCTTCGATTGCCGCCAAATCTCAAGCAGCTCCTGGTGCAGATGATGCCGCGTCATCTCGTCCAGCGCACCGAAGGGTTCATCCATGAACAAGATCTTGGGATTCGATACGAGTGAGCGAGCAATCGACACCCGCATTTTCATGCCCCCGGACAGTGCCTTGGGATAAGAATCGCGGAAGCTCTCTAATCTCACGAGTCTAAGCACGCGATCGACCTCTTCGCGCCTTTCCTTCTTACCTACTCCGCGAAGCTCTAACGGCAATTCTACATTTTCCACTACCGTCCGCCAGGGCATCAGGTTGGCTTCTTGGAATACGAATCCCAGCTGACCGCTTGTTTTCATTAATTGCTGTGAAGGCTGTCCGAGCACGGACACAACGCCTTCGGTTGCTTCGCCCAAACCGGCCATAATGCGCAGCAGAGTTGACTTGCCGCAGCCTGACGGACCTACGAGTGAAACAAACTCACCTTCGCCAATATCCAAATCCACTTCCCGCAGCGCCAGCGTACCGGTTCCATATCGCTTCGAGACGTTGCTGATATGTATGGCCTTCTCTGCAATCATCGCCATTCCCCTCTCGTCTCTCGTCTTCTCAATCGTTCATTTCCATGCACGTTCAAACAGCTTCCCTGCAACGACCTTCCCATGGACAGCAACGATTTCTCTCTCCGGCGCTGCGGCAATCGCGTGCTCGGGATTCAGTGCTTGCACGAGAATAAAATCTGCTGGAGCTCCTTTATACATGTCCAGCGGAGCCGAGGTTAAATAGGGATACACTGCGCGCAATCGCTCATCGTCATTCCAAATGAATTTCTCCCCAAGCCTTCTGCCCCTTGCCAATAAATCAGGGCTTCCGAAAGGCGTCCAAGCATCCAGTCCCGTATGGTCTGTGCCCAGTTTAACGTTCACGCCAAGTGCTGTAAGCTGATCCACTCTGGGCATTGCGGAATCAATCGGGACACTTGTAATGATCGTCATGTTCTGCTCCGCAAGGCGATGGGCGATCTCTGCAGAGGAGCGTTCATCAATTTCTCCTAAGCAATAAGCGTGGCTTACGGCGACTTTACCTTGCTTACTCGTTTGCTCCGTATAGTCTGCTATGCGTTCAATGGTATAGAGGCCAAGATGACCCGGATCATGCAAATGAATGTCAACGCCTGCGCCAAATGCCACACTCATATCAAACACGGCATCCAAGCAAGCCTCGATATGGCGATCCACACCGGCTGGATCGACACATCCAACGATGGCGGCTCCTTCTCGAAGAGCTTGCTTCAGAAGCGGGATCGAGTTGGAGCGAAGCAATCCTTGCTGCGGGAAAGCTGCGATTTCAAAATCCACCAAACCTCTATACGCCTCTTGCAGCTGAACAATCGTTTCCAAATGACGTAGCCCGATGTCAGGATCGATATCGACATGAACTCTTGCGCGTGTCGTGCCATACGCCAACATTTGATCCAGCGTTTGTTTAGCGCGTTCCTTCAAGTTTGCGTGGTGTGGAGCCAGAAGCTCCTTCTCCAGTTGAAACTGATCGAGAATCGCAGCGACTCTTCTTCGGGATATCCAGCGATCCGATGGGAACTGTTTATCCAGATGCACATGATAATCTTCCAGCGTCGGAAGCATGAGCAGGTTATGGGCATCCCAACTAATCGCATGATCCGGAATCGGCTGATGTTTAGGAATGATGTCAGCTATTCTTCCTTGATTGATGTAAACGTGGTGTTTGCCCTCATTCACGGTTACATTACTTAGCCACTGCCCCACTGTTTTCGCCTCCTGCCATGGTTCATCACCTGTTATAGGACAACAAAAAAAGCCCGACAAATATCTGATCAGATACCTCCCGGGCTTTTATCCCTCCGTGTGCACGGCAGCTTGCCGTGTGACATCTCTTGGACCGAACCAATGCAAAGTGGACATTGTGGAACCCTAGATGTCATTCCTATTCTATTGTTGAGGTCAACTTCGTTGTTCGCGTTATGTTTATTAACATGCATATAACATAACAAACAAAAAGCATTTATGCAACCATAAAATGATCATACCGACGTGAAAATGACGCTTGAAAATTCTATTGGTTAGTATATGATGACAATATACTTACGTAACGCAGTTTTAATCGATATAATAACGCGAATTGTATATCAAAGTCAGGAGGACGAGCATGGAAAATTACGAAAAGAAGGAATGGGCGGAATACCCTCTCGATGAGATTGATCGCAAAATCATTCAATTCCTTCATGATAATGCGAGGATATCTTACACGGATATCGGAAAGGAGATCGGTTTATCACGAGTAGCCGTACAAGCACGGATCAGTGCTTTACTCGAGAATGGCGTAATCGAACGATTCACGGCCGTTATTAATCCGGCTAAGATCGGCATCCATGTGTCCGCTTTCTTCAACGTGGATGTTGAACCGTCTCATCTGCAGGAGATATCGGAGAAACTCGCAACTGTCGACGAGGTCACGAGTTTGTATCACATGACCGGGCCGAGCAAGCTGCATATGCATGCGATCTTTCCCAACATTCAATTCATGGAATCCTTTTTGGTCGAGAAACTGTATGCCATGAAAGGCGTCGTGAGCGTAGATTGCCAGTTGCTAATGAAACGTTATAAGAGCCGGTTTGGCATGAAATTGTAGGAGAAACAAGAAGAAGCAAGCACCCTATTCAGGATGCTTGCTTCTTCTTGTTTCCGGATTCCCTTCTTATATCGCCAGCCACTTCAATATCGGTACCATACAAGCACCGATCACAATTGCGGGGAGCATGTTTGCGACTTTGATCCGCATGATATTTAAGATATTAATGCCAATGCCCATAATTAATATTCCGCCGATTGAAGTAATTTCCACTACGATCGCATCCAAAACTTGATCGCCCATCCATGCTGTGATCACCGACGAAAGCAGCGTCAGCGCTCCTTCGTACAACAAGATGGGAACCGCCGAGAATAACACGCCTACACCCAGCGTTGATGCGAAGAGCAGCGCCAGAAAACCATCCAGAATCGATTTCGTGTATAGAATGTCATGATTATCATGCAAGCCACTCTCCAATGAGCCAAGCACAGCCATTGCACCTATACAAAATACGAGCGTCGTTGTGACAAACCCCTCCGCAACATTGCTTGGTTTGTTTCGCGCTACCAGCTTCTGCAGTTGATCTCCGGCCTTCTGCAGTCTGCCTTCTATGTTCAGCAGCTCGCCTAGAACAGCGCCGATTGCCAAACTGAATGCAACGAGTACAAAATTGTCGGACTTCAGCGCCATCCCGATCCCCAGAACAAGCACGAGCATCCCCATGCCTGCCATGACCGTTTTCTTCATCTCTTCTTTGACGCGAGGCAATACTATGCCAAGTGTACCTCCGCCAATAATAGCAGCCGCGTTTACGACCGCCCCTGTTAATACCACACGATTCTACCCCTTTATCTTCACTTCCCTCCTATCGTACCATTTTTAAACTTTGCTGGCATCGAGATTGTTATGGATTATACCGGCCGCACTCCTGACCTTCGCATCTTCAGCCACGTTAATATGAGGAGCGCGATGGGAACGAGTACAACCGGCAGGATGATCGTGAATGGCAGAATGTTAACGTCATATGAAATTAAATCCGTCGGGAGTAGAAAGCTTTTTATGGCGATTGCGAAGAATAAGGCTCCAACCGGCACAATGAAGAACTTTGGATTTTTGAGCCCGACCACTTTTTTTAATATGTTCACAAACACATACTGAACAATGATAATCTCAAATAACGTGAAAATCGTCCAAATGCCGATAATCAGGATCTCAATCCGTTCGATGTACTCTCCGAATTTCACTAACTGAATCGCCGAGAAGAATGGGAACGATGCCGTCTGGAACATCATCACACCTAAACAGCCGAATGCAATATACGTTGCCGTTAATAGATATAGGCAGGAGAATATGACGCCTACACTGCAGCTTAGCAGTACTTTCTTGGGATTGTTCACATCGGAATAAAGAAAAGCCATTAAACCCGATTTTCCAAAAGGAAATCCGAAGGAAACCATCGATCCGTATATGTACATGGATAAAGGATGTTGAAATTGAGGCAGAAAAGGATTATATTCCACCTCCCGGTATATAAAGATGCAGATCACCACAATTGAAACGATGAAGAACGGAAGGATGACAAGAACGCTCCGTACGATGGTGCCGATCCCAAGAGAAACGGCATATACCGTCACGATTAACACAATGAGGATAATCAAATTAGGTGAGGTGTTGGGCAGGATTGCACTTGTATAGAAGAGTGCTATCGATCGAACCGATAACACACCAAGTCCAATCAAGTCGATTAGAAAAACCACCAGAATCAGCTTTCCAATCCACTTCCCTAACAGAAGGAGGATAATATCAGCCATGTTGAGCTGCGGGAATTGTTTCTGTATGTAGGACGTCATGACTAACGTAAGAATGATTGAGATCGTAGCCAGCGTATTCGAGACCCATACATCCTGAGTAAGACATTTGGCTTCCAATAAATATAGCGTCGAAAATCCCGACATAAACGCAAAACAGAGGCAGCCCAGTTGGAAACTCGATATTTTCTCCTGCTTCACACTTAATCGACCCCCAATTGAACATTCATCACAGCTTTCACGTACACGGAAATAGGCTTATACAAATAGGTATTAATCGCTTCAGAGGTTGGCATCCAATCCTCAATCACCGGAATGAAGTAACAGGTAATAAACAGACTTAAGAGCAACAGCGCGATGGCATCTTTTCTATTCCTTTGCTTCCACAGCTTAACGTAAACGGTAATCACGTAAACGAAGAAAAGCATAAGGATCGTAAAGATTAGCATTTCATGGCCCTCCTAAGACTTGGCTCATTCCGAGATTCGGGATACTGGCGTAGACATTAATCGTTACAGGTAATGCGGGATACGCGTCTGTCCAATTTTGTTTCGTTCTCTTCCATACATTCGGGTGATACTGCCTAAGGTAATCGGAGAAGCCAAGCACATCTACTTTCATATCACGCTGAAAGTGGGTTAAGCTTACAGTGAGCTGCTGCTTAATTGTTGCCTCTGCGGCATGTTCCAGCTGTTCCAGCGCGTTGTTAGCCGTTAAATTCAGGCGACCGCTCGTATCGATTAAAGTGCCTTTTAATTTCACATCGATGCTTAATGCCGGTTTTCCGTTGATGGCATGGTAATGTATTTTACTTTTTAGTATCTTCATCATCAGCGATACCTTCGTGTCTTTAAATGGAACGGATTGAACAAATTCAAGGTATCTCCATTTCTTCTTTGCCATCAGCATATGAACGCTCAGCACGTCATCGGCATTCATCCAGCCTACTAGCTTACCTTTGTTTACGACTGATCCGCCACTTAAAAACATTACCTCTCGATCACTGTTGATTGGCTTTGAAATACTCATTTTCCCTAAAACAAACCCTCGGTAAGGGTCTGTATAATAATTGACGATATCCTTAAGCTGAATGTTGATGCTCTTCCCCCATAGACGCTCGTTTCTAACTTTCCCTTCAACTTCATTCGTGATTAAGTCCCCGGTTTCTGATTTCACATTAAGCATGTCCGATGCTTTCCCTTTGCTGATAGCCAAGTAGCCGGACATCCGAATTTCGCGGGAACGATTGAAATAATCAATAATCTCATAAAGCTTATGCCTGGCTGCGCTTTCCCCCACTATGAAAAATTTGTCATGCTGCCAGATCAACTGTTTCCCGGCACGACTTCTTATATTCCGCGCAGCATCTAGTATCGAATCTCCGGATGAACTCGCTACCCACTCCAATGTTCTCTCCGGCCGATCCTTACTGGCCGATGGCGTGTGATTGCAATACAAAGTGATGATAAATTTCTTGGAATGCACATCGTAATCGACTCCTGTAATCATGACGAGCGAGATACTGTTTATTTCTCGCACATCAGGTGAGCAGCCGGCAAGTAGGGTCAAGGGAATTAAAACCAGCAAGAGACGTTTAATGGTCCTCATGTTCCCTAACCTGCCCTTCCATGGCTGCAAATGAGGCATCATTCTTGGACTGCCTTCGGTGCTTAATCGGGAGCAGCAGATAATGCTCGGTTACGTCCTTCCAGCGGTGCGAATTAAACGTAGGCAAATACAGTTTCCCGAATGACCGCAAGGAACATAAATGCAAGACAATAGCAAACATCCCAAGCGCCAAGCCGAGTACACCTGTCCATGCCGCAATGAAAATCAGTGGAAAACGCAGCAAGCGTAGTGTAATTGCGGTGTTGAATGCCGGAATAGTAAAGGAAGCTATGCCCGTCATCGCGACGACAATAACCATCGGCCTGGAGATGATACCGGATTGTACAGCAGCTTCACCGATAATCAGTGCACCGACGATGCTAACCGATTGACCAACCGTTCGAGGCAGTCTGATGCTTGCTTCTCTTAAAATCTCGAAAGCTACCTCCATAATGAGGGCCTCAAGAAATGTCGGGAACGGGATACCCGCTTTAGTGGATAGAAACGTGAGCATGAGAGGAGTCGGAATCATCTCCAGATGGAATGTCGTCAGCGCAATATATAGCGAAGGTCCACAGAGAGAAACAAACAGAGTAAGCATACGTAATGCACGAAGAAAATTGGCAAAATAAAATTTTTCGTAGAGGTCCTCACTTGGGTGCAAAAAATCCGTAAACGTGGATGGTGCGATAAGTGCATTTGGGCTGCCATCTGTGAAAATAATCACTTTACCAAGATTTAAAGCCGTGACGACACGGTCCGGCCGTTCCGTATTCATGATTTGGGGGAACGGAGAATAGGGACTGTCTTGAATCCATTCTTCAATTTGAGCGCTGTCTACGACGGTATTCAGCTTAACCGAGTCCATTCTCTCTTCTACTTCGCTAAGAACGGAAGCATCGACCTGATCATCGAGATATAGGATCATAACTTTCGTCTGGCTTTCGCGTCCGATAATAAAGAGCTTGGATTTCAATTTGGTGGTCTTCATTCTGCGATAGACGAGCCCCATATTTACCCGCAGATCCTCGGTGAACGCTTCGCGAGGCCCGCGCACATTGATTTCCGTGGTTGTTTGATCGACTGCGCGCGTCTCATACCCAGGTATCCCAATCCCATAACAAACCGTTAAACCTTCGATGAAAACGACGATTCCGGCGTCAGCGATCATCTCCGTAACATTGTCCATGACAGGAATTTCGGTGACGATGCCTAACGAACGAATCGATTCCAGAATCGTCTCGGCCGTAGGATTCTCATGAGCTTGGATATCCTCATTGATCTTCCTTACGAACTGCTTGTTCAAGGTTTGCTGATTGATAATCACACTTAAATAGGCAACCGCAGCCAGTCGTTTTCCTTGTTTCGAATCGAAGTTCTGGTAGCTGAAGTAGTTGTTATCTTCGTACATTTGCTCCAATAGAAGCATGTTATGTTCAACGGAAGGATTGATTATCATTTCTGTTCTCCATGACCAGCAATAGAATAGGATCAAGGAAAGTATTCGCCTGAATACCCAGATTTATGCAAAATGCCGCATATAGCGGCCGTAGCCTTCCTCCTCCAATTGTTCAACCGGAATAAAGCGCATGGAAGCGGATTGGATGCGATATTGAGGTTTAGCGCTGTCTTGGACTAAGTGACCCAGATGTGATTTGGATAATCGACTGCGCAGCGCCGTACGGACGTGACCGTTTCTCAGATCGGATTCTTTGCGGATCCAGCCTTCCTCTATAGGCTTTGAAAAGGTAGGCCACCCTGTTCCTGCATCGTATTTGTCCCTGGAGCTGAACAGCGGATCCCCATTAATGACATCGACATAAAGACCCTCTCGTTCGTTATTCCAGAATTCGTTCTGAAATGCGGGTTCTGACTCTCTATTCTGTGTAACCTGATATTGCAGATCTGTTAACTCACGGCGTAGCCGTTCTTTATCTTGCTTCGTATTCCAGCTGCGTTCGGCGAATTCATCCCGCCCAGAGCTATCATGATACAAATTATAGTTTCGACGATGGGTATTGTAGTAATCCTGATGCTCATCTTCTGCAGGATAGAATTGTACTGCGGGTACAATCTCCGTCACAATCGGCTTCTTGAAGCGTTTGCTCTTCTTCAGGGCTTCTTTGGAGGCTTCCGCCTTCACCCGCTGGTCCTCATTATGTACGAATATCGCGCTTCGGTAAGATGACCCGCGGTCACCGAATTGACCACCGCGATCCGTGGGATCGATCAACTGCCAGTAGATATCGAGCAGCCGCTCATAAGGAAACAAATCCGGTTGAAACGTAATCTGAACGGATTCAGCATGGCCCGTCGTTTCCGTACCGACTTCTTGATAGGTCGGATTTACGGTATGACCGCCGGTATATCCGGAAATGACAGATTCAATCCCGGGGAGCGTGTCGAAAGGCTGCACCATACACCAGAAGCAGCCGCCTGCAAAGGTCGCGAGCTCGGTCTTACGTTTAGAATTTTCCATCAAGCTTACACCGCCAATCAATTCATTGTTCCATTATTATCGAATATTTAAAGCAGTAACACCAGCACTCTCCCTCTGCCTTGTAATGAAAACGACTGCTCCCCGGCACAATGCCGAGAAGCAGTCGTTATATTAGCTACAATGATTTGAATCGGTCGACTAGTCTGCTTTATCTCCCTTTTGCCGCTGGTTATATATAATGATGAAGACTATAAACAGGATGACCGGAATCATAATTGCGACGGGTATGAGTAGAATGGGTGTCATGTGAGACTCCTTTGAATTGATTTTGATCATTGTTGGATGACCTTATGCATTATCTCTCTTTTACGAGATGAAATCAATTGGATTAATGCCATAAAATAAAAGTGAACCGAGGGATCCATGATCCACTCGGTTCTGTGTTGGTTTAAGATTGGGCTGTCTTCGTCTTAGCAGGAAGAGCGGATGTCTCCTCCATTGGATACATCCATTTGGATATGAGCGTCTGCAGGATGATGATCAACCCGCCGATGCACCAGTAAAGCGGCATCGCTGCCGGCGCAGAGAACGAGAATATGCCCATCATGACCGGGGATAGATACACGATCCAGCCCATCCCTTTAGCGGCGTTCATCTGAGGTGCCGCACTTCGCGCAATCAGAGCTTGAGCCAAGTAAACACCAGCTGCCAGGAATGGAAGGATAACATCCGGTTTCCCTAGTTGAAACCACAGAAACGTATGATGGGCAAGCTCTGGGTTTGACCGAATGGCGTAATACATGCCGGATAAGATGGGGATTTGAAGCAGCATCGGCAGACAGCCTATGTTCAGAGGGTTGTACCCATGTTTGCTGTAAACGGCCATCGTTTCTTCCGTTTGCTTACGCTGCTTCTCCGCATCTTTGTTATTGGCGTATTTCTGTTTAATCGCATCAAGCTCAGGCTGCATGGCCGTCATCTTGCGTCTCATCTTCTGTTGCTGTTTATATTGATTAATCATAAACGGCATTAGCGCCAGCCTTACGATTACTGTGATCGCAATAACGGCCAGACCGAAGCTGCCCCCGAACCATCCTGCAAAGTGATCGATCATCCAAGAGAACGGCGATACAAAATATTGATGAAAAAACCCGACTTGAGCGTACATATTTAACATAATTAATAATCCTCCCTGTTGTTGTTATGCTGCAGCAATCAACAGGGTCGTGCACGGGGATGAATCATCATCAGGCGCTTCTTTGCGTTTCGTATGCCGCGTTAGCCGCTGTTTCCGCGTTAGGACGACACCCGGCGGTTTCTTCAGCAAGGAAAGCGGCAGATCCGCTTGACGGATTCTCGTCCATCTCGGATCATCTGCGGCTGTCGGAATCCAGACGAAGCATAAGTAAGCCAGTGAAACTAAAGTGCAAATCGACATTGCATACAGAAGCGCATCATGAAGCTCGAACAATGATATCCCCCCCTTTCCGTTCAAATCATATTCGTATAGTGTAATGGATTCCGGTGCGCAGCGAATCGGTCGTGAGACGGATGCAAAATAAAAAACGTGCATCCCCACTGCTGAATCAGGGTTTGCACGTTTTCTATATTACTTGCTGATTCGAATTTCTTTTGTTTTGCTATCCCACTCCACTGTATACCCGATCAGTTCCGATATATTACGCAGTGGCAGCAGTACCTTATGCGCTACCAGCTTCGATGCGGTAATCGTTACGGGTTCTCCATTCACATCAACGGTTGTAGAGCGAATCGTATGGGTAAGGGTGCGATCCCCGATGACGGCTGTTACCGTCTTCGTTGCTTCATCCCATTTCACCTCAGCGCCTAAGAGTTCAAACACTTCTCGCATCGGAATAAATACGCGAGAATCGGCAAAGAACAAAGCATCTTCCAATTCCTTCGTTTCTCCGTTTACGAACAGCTTACCCTCATAATTCTTCAAAACCGGATAATCATGGGCCTCGGCAATTTCAGTTAATGTATGGTCAGACGTCGTTATGATCACGAGCGTTCCGATTTCGATTTGTGGAAACAACCAGTGAATTTCATCGTTCTTCATCCGAATGCAGCCTGCGCTTACGTATTTGCCAATTGATTTGCTATTATTATTGCCGTGAATCGCGTACGTCGTGCCTTCCGTTCCATCGACCTCCAAGCCTAACCAACGATCGCCAAGCGGGTTCCGAGGGTCGCCTCCGGGAATCTTCTCTTTGTAATACGGTCTATTCTTAATTTTATTGACAATTTTGAAGCTTCCTTCCGGCGTTAAGGTATTTGTTCTGCCTGTCGCAACGGAGAAGGTCTTAATAAGCTCACCATTATTAAAATATGCCAATTTATTGGTACTTTTATTGATGACAATCAATTGGTTATTACTCGCTTCAGCACTTGCTCCGGCAAGTGGGAAAACATGCAGTAGCAGCAGCGAAACGAAGAAAGTTAGGACAACGATTCTCAACCTACTCCGACTCAAGACAGACACCCTCCCCATTCAACACTTGAATTCTCATTCAACATTGAATAGGAGTACTAGCCCCCTATTCAACTATTGATATACATATCAATGTATGAATGGGGATATCTTGGCACCACTCCATTTTCTAAACTTTAGTGGATCTTTAATATAGCTAAACCATTTAGAATGAGATTGCGAATGGAAGCCACCTTGCTAAGCTCAAGTAATTCTTCATGGAGCGGGAGCTCCAGTGGTAATAGTTCATGGTTGGCAGCTGCTAATTCAAGTACTTCCAATCGTAATAACCAATCGTTCGGATAGGTTTGGATGAGCTTGTTATGGATCTCAGTCAGCGCCTGAAGAGATTCGGCTGTGAAGCTGTTCGTCTCCCTTATTGCCGCTACTTGTTGATAAAGAATCTCCAATTGATTAAGAGAAGCAGGGGCATCATGGTTCGGTTTTATCTCTTCTTCATTAGGTGGCTGAACCGGTGCAAGATAGTAGGCAGCTGGATCAGCGGCACCGGGATACGCAGAAACGATACGAGATCCCACGGCCATATCGTAAGTGCCCCATTCTTTCTTAAATAGCGCCTTACCCTGTAAAGTGACCGTGCAGTCCTCGAAGGATAACAGAATCACATGTTTATCGTTTTTGAGGATGCTCTTGATTCGACCGGAAACGCATATCCCGCTGATGAACACCAGCTCCGTTTGACTTCCAAGGACAACGCCTAACCCGTTTAGCGCTTGATCATCGCATTCTTCTAAGGCTATTCCGCCTTGCAATGTGCCGATTGGAGTACCGTATCCTTTGGCATGATAGTCCTTGCCATGACCGCTTAATTGCTGATGGTTAACCGACAACGCAGTTTCTCCAGTCGTGTTTACATAGATGGCTTCGCCATTGCTATCTTTCTCGATGCTATGGATCATCCCAGTGACACAGAGGCCGGAATTAAACGCAATCGTGGCAACATGGCGCGAACGCAGCGCTTTCTCCAAGCTTTCCGTTCCGCCTACGCGAAATGCCATGGTGCTGGCCAAGGATTCCACGCCTTCTAATAATTGCTCGAAGCTATGGCAAACGAAGAGGCGTGATTGCATCTCCGTTACGACTTTGGGGCTGGCGACGCAAGCGTCAACGGAATAAGGCAATTTCTTTACCGCGTCTGTGAAGCAATGTTTGCTTTCGCCAACGGAAGACAGCAGACCGGCCCCGTATATTTTCGGATCATCCAGCTCCCCGATCAGGCCGTATTCGACGGTTGCCCAGAATAGACGGGACACTTTCTCTGCTTCCGTTAATTCCGTAATAGCCTTCTGTTTCTCCTCTACCTGCTTCTGCGCAGCAGCCTTCTCTTCTTCGGTTGATTTCGGATCCTCCATGACGATCGTTAGTAAGCGCAGCGCCTCGAAAGCCTCGCCTCTCTCTTTCATGGAAAAGGCTTTCGTACCGATAGAGCCAATCGCTTGCACGTAGGACCTGTATTCGGGATCAAACAAAATCGGCGCATGGCCGGCAGCCTCGTGGATAATATCAGGCGCTGGCGTGTATTCGATGTTCGATAATTTCCGGATTTCCGCTGCAATCGGCAAAATCCCATTCGCCAGCAGCTCATAAAAGACAGCACCGGGAATGAGGCCATTCACGATTACGGCACCCCATCCGATTTGGGCAAGACATGCGTTCATCTCGGATACGCGGGGGATGCTCTCCTTCTGAATACCGGACTGCAGCAGTCCGCTTACAAATGCTGCATGAGCAGTATCTCGCAACGCATGGTGGTTCTGACGCATCACATAACGCCATACAGCATGATCAATAGGCGTGTATTGATCGTAGTTCTGCTCGGATATATAAGGAGACAAATGAGGCGGAATCATTCTCATGTCTTCCACTCCCTCTGCTATTTGCGTGTTCTGGTTGCCGGTAATACCTTCCCTGTTACTTTTCCGAAACCTACTTTATAGCCATTGCCCTGGCACCAGCCGGTCATCGTAATACGATCGCCATCGGCAAGCCAAGTTCGCTGCTCTTTGCCATTGATCAGCTGAAGGGGTTCCGTCCCTCGCCAGGTTAGCTCTAGCATGCAGCCCCGGGATTCCTTCGCGGAACCGCTGATTGTGCCGGAAGCGAGCAAATCGCCGGTTCGCAAATTACATCCGCCAACCGTGTGATGCGCGAGCTGCTGCTCAATCGTCCAATACAGATTGCTATAATTGCTGGAGGTAATTCGTTCTTGCTTGACTTGTGCATCGCTTTGCCAATATACCTCTAACAGGATATCGTAGGAAGTCATATGGCACTGCTGCAAATAAGGAAGCGGGTCAGGCTCTTGTCTCATAGCTGGTATTCGAAATGGCGCGAGTGCTTCAAAAGGAACAACCCAAGGAGAGATGGAGGTCGCGAAGCTTTTTCCGAGAAACGGACCAAGCGGTTGATACTCCCAGGCTTGGATGTCCCGTGCACTCCAATCGTTGACGAGTACAGCACCGAATAGATGCTCTTCGGCTTCTTCAATGGGGATGGGCTCCCCAATCGTATTACCGGTTCCAATCAACCACCCCATCTCCAATTCAAAATCCAACTGCCCGCTCGGGCCAAAGATTGGCGCGCCGGAATCTGGCAGTTTTACCTGTCCGCAGGGTCGGCGAACATCCGTTCCGCTGACGACAATCGAGCTTGCCCGGCCATGATAACCGACAGGAAGGTGCAGCCAATTCGGCATCAAAGCATTCTCCTTGCCCCGAAACAACGTACCGACATTCGTGGCATGGGACCTCGAAGCATAGAAATCGGTATAATCGCCGATTTCTGCAGGAAGCAGCATCTCGACATCGCATTGGCGGTGAAATGCCATCGATCGGAGCTTGAGATTATCTCGAAGGGTCGGTTCTTCTGAATCGAGCAGCCTTGAGATAATCGATCGAACCTCCCGCCACGCTTGACGACCTGCAGCCATGAACGCATTGAGCGAAGGTTGGGCGAAGAGGCTTTTCCCGGATGCTGGCGTGTTATTGAAACAACCGGCTTCATCTAACACCGCTAAATCCAGCACATCGTCCCCAATGGCAACGCCAATCCGCGGGAGACCGCCACCGTGAAGCGGGCGGAACACGCCATAGGGCAAATTTTGTATCGGAAAATGCGAGCTCGCATCAACGTCAATAAACGAATATGCCATTGGATGATCTCCTTTGCAGTATATGGTGATCAACCGCTACCGCTTGGTGAATTCCCCTGCCCTCTTAATTTCCCGATTGCTTCTAACGATTCAGGATTTTCAAGTGCTGACAGGTCGCCCGGAGCAATCGATAAATAAGCGGATCGTATCACTCTTCGCATGACCTTCGCATTTCTTGTTTTGGGTAACGCGTCCACGATGTGAATGGCTGACGGCTTGAATGCTTTGCCAAGTCGATTGGCGACCCATACATATAGTTCTGAAGTTAATTCTGTCGTATCTTGTTGGTTTACCAACGGATGATCTACAACGACAAAACAAACCGCTGCTTCTCCTTTCAGATCATCAGGCACGCCAATCGCCGCTGCTTCGACCACACGAGGATGCTCGACGAGCAAGGATTCGATTTCCGTGGGACCGAGCCGTTTGCCAGCCACATTAAGCGTGTCATCGGAGCGTCCTGTAATCGTCCAGTAACCATCTTCATCTAACTCCACCCAATCGCCATGCACCCAAGTATCGGGCCATCGCGACCAATATGTCGCCTCGTATCGCTGCGGCTCTTGCCAGAAACCGCTTGCCATCCCAAGCCATACGTTCTTGAGCACCAACTCCCCGACCTCGCCGCGAACCGGCTCTCCTTCCTGTGAGAACACATCTGCATGCATCCCAGGAATGGCCGTGTTAAAGCCTGCCGGAGCAATCGCCTTAAGCAGCACGTTTCCCAAAATACCGCCTGATATTTCCGTGCCGCCTGAATAATTAACGATGGGTATCCTGTTCTGACCGACATCATGGAATAACCATTGCCACGGTTCCGGATTCCAAGGTTCGCCCGATGAACCGATGACCCGGAGCGAAGTCAGATCGCATCCCCTGTAACAATCATCGCCGTGCTTCATCAAGCTGCGAATTAGCGTTGGTGAAACGCCAAGATGCGTTACTTTATGTTTATTAACGAGGTTAAATACCAGGTTCGGACCGGGATAATCCGGCGCCCCTTCGTACAACACCATCGTACCGCCACTCAATAAGGTGCCATACACCATGAATGGCCCCATCATCCAGCCCATATCGGTGATCCATAACATCGTGTCACCGGGCCGGAAGTCCATCACGTAACCGGCGTCGAATGCAGCTTTGAGCGGAAATCCGCTGTGTGTATGGACGATGCCTTTGGGCGCGCCGGTTGTTCCGGAGGTGTATAAGAGCATTAATGGCTCTTCGCAATCCATTGGTACTGCTGGGATTAGTTTCGTATCTTCACCATCTACTGCGTCCATAAGCTCGGACCAATCAACATCACGCCCCTGCCGAAGTGCGATTGGGATGTTTAGCCTCCGTACAACAACCATCCTCACGATAGATGCTGCCGCATCAGCCGCTTTGTCGGCTTCTTCTTTCATGCGGATCTGCTTTCCTCGTCGATAATAGCCGTCAGCTGTAATGAGATATTTACAGCCTGATCCTTCCATCCGTTTAGCTGCTGCTTCGGCGCTGTATCCGGAATAGATCGGAACAGCTATCGCGCCTAATTTAGCCAAGGCAAGCATCGCTATTACAGTTTCAGGGATCATCGGCATATATAGGGCAACGCGTTCGCCCACGCTTAATCCCAATTGCCGCCGCAATCCCTGTGCAGCACGATCCACTTGCTGAGCAAGCTCGGTATAGGTGAGGGTTCGCGTTTGCCCCTCCTCACCTTCCCAAATGATCGCCTTCCCGCCAGCTGCCACAGGGTCCAACAACCATTTGTCGACCGCATTCGAAACGATATTCATCCGCCCTTGTGTAAACCAAGAAGGCCAGCTCATGCCGGCTGTAAAATCAACAACCTGCTTATAGGGACTGGCCCATTCAATCCCCATGTCCCGCACGACCGCCTCCCAGAACCAGCTGATGTCG
Organism: Paenibacillus rhizoryzae; assembly: GCF_059686995.1. Lineage (NCBI taxonomy): Bacteria > Bacillati > Bacillota > Bacilli > Caryophanales > Paenibacillaceae > Paenibacillus > Paenibacillus rhizoryzae. Next base: position 39,532 of record NZ_JCAALT010000007.1, read on the forward strand.
TCGATCGATTTGCGATAGAAAGCCTCATAATCGGTGATTCCATGTTTGGACATGAGCCGAAACAATCGTGTTTGCTCGATCTCCGATTGATTAGGGAACCACACCGGATTTTGCCGCATATTCAGCATCTCCTTCAGGTTCCGGCCGGATTATGCATCAGGACGCGAAACCCAGCTGTATACGTAATTCATATCTTCTACAGATTGCAGATGCTCAACGACATGAAGCGGGCGGAAGGTATCGATCATAACCGCCAGTTCATTCGTCTCCTTCTTGCCAATGCTCTCTTCCACTTTGCCGGGATGAGGTCCGTGCGGAATGCCGGAGGGATGAAGCGTCATCGAACCTTCTTCAATCCCTTTACGGCTTCCGAAATTCCCTTTCACATAATAAAGCACCTCATCGCTATCCACATTGCTGTGAAAATACGGCGCGGGGATCGATTCCGGATGATAATCGTACAGTCTAGGACAGAACGAACAGATCACAAATTGATTGCCCTCGAACGTTTGATGAATCGGCGGCGGCATATGAATGCGACCCGTAATCGGTTCGAAATCGCGAATATTCAATATCCACGGATAAAGATAGCCGTCCCAGCCGACGACATCCAGAGGATGATGGGCGAAAATATGTGCGTGCATATAGCCGCCTTTTCGCGTACGTACTTCATATTCTCCCTTCTCTGTAAACGTTTCCAATTGTTCGGGGAGCCGTATATCCCGTTCGCAGTACGGGCTGTGCTCCAGCAGTTGCCCATGCTCATTCCGGTATCGTTTCGGCGTCGTAATCCAGCTGTTTGTTTCCACGATGAGAAGCTTTGTTTTGCCGGAATCCGGTACGACCCGGTAGATCGTTCCTATGGGGATCACGATGTAATCGCCGGGCCGATAGCGCAAGGTGCCGAACATGGTCTCGACCTTGCCAGACCCCTTGTGAACGAAAATCAATTCATCGCCATCCCCATTGCGGTAGTAGTAATCCATCGCCTCAGTAGGATGCGCGACGCCGATTAAGATGTCATCGTTGCCGAACATATATTGCCTGCCGTAGATGGCATCCCCTTTTAAGATCAGACGGTTGGTGCGAAAATGGCGATGACGAAGCGCGCCTTGCGTCTCAAATTGCGGTTTGCTCGCTGAGAGCAATTGCGCTTTCGTGATCTCAGTCGGCGCATGATGATGATAGAGAATGGATTGGATGCCTGAGAAGCCTTTGGTTCCCATCACTTGTTCACGGTAAAGCGTACCGTCAGGCTGACGAAATTGCGTATGTCGTTTCGGCGGAATCTCCCCCATCCGATGATAGAACGCCATGTTCCGCACCTCCCCTTCACTTCCCGGCTCTTACTTCCTTTCCAGTTCAAATGTGTCGGAAATCGCCCTCGTGTAGGTTTGACCCGCCATTCTGCCAATCGGTCTTAGCAATTCACTGTTGATTTTGCCGCCTTCGAATAGTTCATCCTGAACATGGATGCATACGACCTGCCCGATCACTAGGCTGCCGGCGCCGGGAAGCTCGCCAAACGTAACGATTTGATGTAACGTACATTCAAGCTGTACGTCACTTTCTTGTACACGCGGAGGCAGCACGCTGTGGCTCGGCACTTTCGTCAGACCCGTATAAGCGAATTCATCCACCTCAGGGGGGAATTCGATGGCGCAGTCATTCATTTGTGCGGCAATTTTCTCCCCAACAATGTTAATGACAAACTGCTTGGTCGCTTCAATATTAGCCAGCGTATCCTTCTTCTTCCCATCCGACCCTCGAATCATCGGCGCAAAACAGACCATCATCGGTTTCGCGCATATACCGGTAAAGAAGCTGAAGGGAGCTAAATTGCTATTGCCTTGCAGATCTACAGTGGAGACAAAAGCAATAGGACGCGGCAGAACGGAGCCGATCAGCAGCTTGTAGGCATCCCTCCACGCAAGCGTGCCAGGATCTACTTTCATCGCACCCACTCCTCAAGTTTGTCGTTATATCTTACAAATTCCCTCTTCGCGCTTGTTCGCGTTCAATCGATTCGAACAGCGCTTTAAAGTTGCCTTCTCCGAATCCGACAGCACCTTTACGCTGAATAATTTCAATGAATAACGTTGGACGATCCACGATTGGTTTGGTGAAAATTTGCAGCAAATACCCTTCATCGTCGCGGTCTACAAGAATGTTTAATTCTTGGAGCTTCGCAATCTCCTCATCGATTGTACCGACTCGCTCGGTTAACATTTCATAATAGCTGTCCGGCGTGCTCAGGAACTCGATCCCATTAGCTTTTAATGCCATTACAGTCGATATGATGTCATTCGACAATATAGCGATATGCTGGACGCCGGCGCCATGATAATAATCGAGGAATTCTTGAATCTGCGATTTCCGTTTCCCGGTCGCAGGCTCGTTGATCGGGAACTTAATCCGTCCGCCGCCAAACATAACCTTCGACATAAGCGCCGAATACTCAGTCGAGATGTCCTTGTCATCGAAATGGATCATCTGTTTAAAGCCCATGACCTTCTCGTAATACGACACCCATTCCTCCATCTGCTCCACATTGCCCACAACATGGTCAATCCCGATTAACCCTGTCGATTGATGCGGAATGTTCAGTTCGCAAGCCTCATAATGAGGCAAAAACACGCCTTTATAGTCACTCCGATTAATTAACGTATGGATGGTATCCCCATAAGTGCCAATGGCTGCCGTCGTTACGGTTCCGTTCGCATCCTGGTGCTCCCGAGGCTCCATAATCGGGATGCCTCCGCGAGCAACGGCCTCGCGGTAGGCCTTCTCCACATCGTCGATCCGCATAGCGATGTCTTTCACGCCATCACCGTGTTTTTTGACAAACTCGGCAATCGGATGATCCGGCGATAACGAACCACTGAGAACAAAACGCGCTTGATTCTGCTCCAGCAGATACGAGACCTTAGAGGATTCCCCTGTTTCTAAGCCCGCGTAAGCCGCCACCTTGAACCCGAACCCTTTGCTTAGATAATGCGCAGCTTGTTTTGCATTGCCGACATAAAGTTCGAGATAGTCGATGCCTCTGACCGGAAACAAATCCGATGGTTGATTGCTAACCCGTCGTTGTTTTTTCATGATGTCTCACCCTTTTTCTCACGGCAAGAGCCGTTTCCTCTTGCCGTTATCTTATTCAGCACCTGCGGACGTTGTCGAAGCAGCTATGTTAATATTTATTCAGCTAAAGGATGAACTATCCTAACCAATATGCGCGGAACTGAAAAAGAGCTGCCTCGCGGCAGCTCTTGGGTGAATTAGGATAGGTAGTTAGATCAGCACCGGAATGTTGATGGTCGACATGGCTTGTTTCTTCTGATCATCGTTGACATGCGTATAAATCATGGTGGTTTCGATCGAGGAATGGCCAAGCAGTTCCTTAACAACCCGAATATCGACGCCATTTCGAAGCAGCATCGTCGCGAAGGTATGTCGTAATTTATGACAAGACAGCTTCATATCGGTCAGCCCCGGTTTGTCCGCTTTGAAGGCGGCAAAGGTTTGCTCCGCAATCTTCTGAATTTGCCGGATGGACAGCCGTTTCCCCTTCTGAGAGACGAAGAATGCTTCTTCTTTCTCGCGATAAGGAGCGATTCTTTCCTGTTCCACTTTAACCAGAATCGACATTAGCATATCGGGTACAGGAATCTCGTTCCACTTTCTTCCTTTACCGAAGACTTCGATCGTCCCCTTCGCTTTCTTGAAATCTTTGAGATTCAATCGATGGACTTCGCCAACCCGCAAGCCGCAGTAGCTCATCAGTAAGAAAATCGCAAGATTGCGGTCACGGTACCGGCCATCAACAAAAGCTAAACTTTGAACAAGCTCCTCTTCCTCCAAGTAGACCGGCTTCTTGTTTTTCTCCGTCTTGGATTTCTTGACTTCCAGCGCGGGATTTCTTGTAGCCATCTCAAAATCGATCAAGGCTGCATAGAAAGAACGAATGGCGGATAGCGTTCTGTTCCTCGTGCGGTCACCAGTAGAATCTTGCTTGGAAACCAAATAACCGATCACATTCATCTTCCCGGCTTTCTGTGCCGAGAGCCCATCAAGCGATTGAAGATACGAATATGCTTCTCTCTTATACTCTCTTTGTGTTGTTGGGGTATATCCTGCTTGTTTCATCCATATGTGAAAAGCGCGCAGCTCTTCCTCGTAAATTTCATCGATTTCGTAGTTTTGGGGCATGGATTCACCTCTATGGTAGGCTGACTTTGATGAATATTGTCGATCTGAAACGAAAGTGCGCAAAATATGTGTTTTGCGCACTTTATTATAGCATGGTTTTGGGCGAACATGCATGGTTTTAACCGATTCTATTTCACAAACTAGAGGACTACGGTCCGGACTAGCTTCAGTGGTATATTTTTCTAATGATTGTACAGAATAACGTATGATCGTGGGTTCAATCTGCCTTAAATTTCCTTACCTTGCCGATGATGGAGGGTTCAACAGTGCCTAATCTTTCCGTTCCCGTGCCGATGCAGGAGCAAATCCGAGATCGTATGAAGGGAGCCCCTGACTTCGTCATTCGACCATTCCCTCTCCGTGGATCTGCGGCTTTCACCTGCCTCTATCTATCCTCGATTGTGGAATCGGCTCTGGTGGATGAGTTTGTGGTCAAACCTATGCTTGCCGCCGTTCCTCTTGAAGAGGAAAAGGAATTTGATATGGATGACCTAGACTGGTTTCATCGCCACATTCCCTTCGTCCAAAACAAGGAATGGACAGATGCCGATGAGGGCATCCGCCTGCTGCTGGAGGGCCAGTGCCTCCTCATTCCAACGCACATAAACCGTTTCCTAAGCTTTGACGTCAAACGCAATGACTATCGCAGTGTAACCGAGCCACAGACGGAAGCCACCGTACGCGGACCACGGGAAGGCTTCGTCGAAGACATCGGTCGGAACGTGGCTCTCATTCGCAAACGACTCAAAAGCGAAAATTTGGTGTTTGAACAGATGACCATCGGGACGAAGACGATGACCAAAGTGTATTTGACCTATTTACCTGACGTAGCCTCCGCTGAGGTCGTAGAAGAATTTCGTCGCAGGCTGCAGGCTATCCAAACTGACAGCATTCTGGAAAGCTCATATATGGAAGATTGGATCCAAGACAAGACGTGGTCACCGTTCCCGCAACTCATCGGGACAGAACGGCCGGACGCGGTAACGGGCAAATTGTTGGAAGGGCAAGTAGCGCTTCTCACCGACGGCACTCCGATTGCCTTGATCGGTCCGGTGACTTTTTTTCAACTCTTCTCTTCACCGGAAGATTATTACCAAAGGCCGGATATCGCAACACTTTCGCGATGGTTGCGCATGTTCGCTTTCATGCTCTCGGTCTTCATCCCTCCTTTATACATTGCCGTGGTCACCTTCCACCAGGAGCTGCTACCGACTTCGCTCTTGATAAATTTGGCCGCACAACGGGAAGCCGTTCCTTTCCCGGCGTTCCTGGAAGCCATGATCATGATGGTCACGTTCGAAATTTTGCGTGAAGCCGGTTTGCGAATGCCTCGGATTGCCGGTCAATCGATCTCCATCGTAGGCGCGCTCGTACTCGGCATGACGACGGTCGAAGCTGGACTTGTCTCCGCGGCGATGGTTATTGTCGTTTCGATCACGGCCATCTCCAACTTCGTGTCGCCTGTTTATGGCTTTGGCGTTGCGCAGCGGATCCTCCAGTTCGTGTTCATGCTGCTGGCCGGCTTTATGGGGTTATACGGCATCCTGTGCGGGACATTGTTTGTCTTGATCCATCTAGTCTCTTTGCGTTCCTTCGGAGTGAAGTACATGTCTCCCATCGCGCCTTTGGTTCTGTCAGACTTCAAAGACACGATCCTGCGCGTTCCTCGGTTCTGGATGAAACGAACACCTCAGATGTTCTCTAGAAAAAAATAGGGGGCCGAACAATGCGAAAATTATGGCTCTTGATCTTACTAATCGCCTTATTTCTCTGTTCAGGCTGCTGGGACAAGAAGGAAATCAACGAACTGGCCATCGTCACCACATTCGGCATCGACCGGGAACCATCGACGGGTATGTATATCGCTTATTACCAAGTAATTAACCCGCCGGCCCTTTCCTCCAGGCAAAGCGGCGGATCCAAAGCGTCGGTTTACACCTATCGTTTCAAGGAATATAGCTTGGGCAGGTTCATGCAGAAAACGTCCACGATGATGCCGCGTTTGCTTTTCACTTCACATTTGCAGTGCTATATATTATCCGAAGAGGTAGCCCGTCAAGGTATCATTGATATCCTTAACTACTTGGAAACGACACCCGAATGGCGCATGAATGTTTATCTGTTTGTAACGGATTCCCCTCTAAAGGACGTTATGAACAGCTTTACGACACTCGAAAAGGTGCCCGGACGCCATGCCACTTCGCTTGTTCGCATTTTATCGCGGGGGTCCTTTACGGGAGGCGTAGAGCCGATCCGTGTCAAAGACATCGTGACAGGAATGGAATTCCAACTGCCGACACTCATACCGATGATCCACTACCGCGGCAAACCGGCGGATACTACGGAGAGAATGGAGCAGATTGATGTCAGCGAACAAGCCCCTTCCTTTTTTGCGGACAGCGCGGTGTTCTTCAAAGGACGCATGGTAGGACGCTTGGACAGTGAGAATAAATACTATTACCACATCCTGAACACTAAATATCGGAAATTCACAGAAACGGTTAAAGTAGGTGGAAATTACGTTGACGTCGAGACGAGTAACGTCCAAGTGAAACGAAAATGGGACCGATCCGCCAATCGTCTCAACATCCTCATTCATGCTGATCTCCGCATATTGAATAACACACAGAATACCAATTTAACATTGGAAAACTTACACATGATCGAAAAGGCGTTTAATCGCGTCGTAGCAGAAAAAGCGAAGAAGATGGTTGTATTGGGAAAGCGGAATAACTGGGATCTGTTGGGCTTGCAGGATGAAGGGGCTACTGCGGCTACATGGCGGCAGACGCTCGTGAATTTCATAGTCTCTTCTGACATTACGACGACCGGCAACAAGAGTGATCCCTATACCAAGGAAGGCAAGGAAGGATGAAAAGCATATGATACCCATCCGGCTCAGCGCGTGGCAGTTTCATTTGATGACGCAAGTCTATGTCATCGGAACTGCATTTATTCTGCTGCCCGGCCCAATCATCTCAAGCGCAAAACAATATGGTTGGGTTGTCGTCATTTGGGCGACCTTGTATGGGCTGGTGCTTGCTTTCGGCTACTTGTACCTTGCCAAGCTGTATCCGGGAAAGACACTTGTCGAGATCGCTTTGCAGGCATTCGGCAAGTGGGCTGGCGGCTTTATCTCTTTACTGTATATCATCTTTTTCATCCAAATTGCATCGTGGGTTACCCGCGAACTTGGTGATTTCATGCATATTAACCTTATGCCACGCACACCTATTTCTTTTTTCCATATCATGATCTTGCTTGTCAGTGCGTACGCCGTGTCGAAGGGGATTGAATCAATCGCCTTGGTGAACGAACTTCTGGTGCCTTACCTCTATTTAGCGTTTTGGGTTCCGATAGTCATCATGATGCGGGAGTGGAATTGGCGTTATTTTCACGTCTCCTACCCTTTCCAGCTTAGCGATGTCATTATTCAAACCCGATTCGTGTTGGCGTTCCCCTTTATGGAGACAGTGGCGTTCTTGATGTTCATACCGTTTGTGCAGGGAAAAGTGAAAATCCCGTTTATTACGGGAATCGCTTTCTCTGGCTTAATGTTGACGGGGTGCGTTTTTATTTCGATTGGGGTTCTTGGTGTGTATCGCGGGCAAAAATTGGTTTACCCCATCTTTTCGATATTCCGAGAAATGAGATTTACCGGCTTCATTGAGCATTTGGAAGCGATTCTGGCCGTAAATATCGTGCTGGTAGTCTGTATGAAGCTGTGCATACTATTTTATTGCGCCGTTTCCGGCGTTTGTCAGTTGTTCAAAATTGAGAAGCGAAACATTGTGATTTATCCAATGGTGTGGATCATTTCCGCGTATTCGTTGCTGTTTATGAATATAGTCGAACTTCTCGATTGGGTAAAAAATTATTTGTTCGAATACTACTCTTTATTCGCCGTGGCGTTTCCAGCTCTCTTCATTGTAGCGGCCAAATGGAGAAATAACGGTCGCCTGATGAAGAAGGACGGCTCGGCATGAGTATGACTTGAATGATGCGATCGCCTTCATCATCGAGCGAGAAGCCGGTATCTCCAGAGATACCGGCTTCTTGTTGTCTAATAATCTTAATCCTATTCTTTCAGGGCTAAATTAGCGTAGAGGTCTGAGTCCAATGCGAAGTTCATCCACAAAAAGCATCGGCTGCTCCCACGCCGCGAAGTGTCCGCCCTTGTCGAGCTTATTGTAGTAGATAAGATTCGGATACGCCTTCTGCGTCCAGCTCTTCGGCGCTTCATAGACCTCGTCAGGAAAAACGCTCACGGCAACGGGAAGTTTGACGCCATAGGTGCCAAAGAACGGGTATTTGTTTTCCCAGTAAAGGCGTGCCGAAGAAATCGGCGTATTGGTCAACCAGTAGAGCGTGATGTTGTCGAGCACATCGTCTCGGGAAAGGCCCTCCGGTTGTCCGTTGAATGCCTTCGTTATCAAATCCAGGCTTTTCGCGTCATGGTCCAGCATAAAAGCGGCCATACCTATGGGCGAATCCGCAAGCCCCGTAAGCGTCTGCGGGCGAGTTCCCATCATCAGGGCGTATGCAACATGCTTGTAAAAGAAGTCCAGCTGCTCGCAAGCCCGTTTTTCTTCGCCTGTCAGACCAGGCGGGCAGCCCTTGCCGGATTGAATCGCCTTCTCGAGATCGGACGGAACTACAAAGGGCAAGTTGGTGTGAATGCCGATCAGTCCACTAGGCTGTTGGACCGCCATTACTTCTGCTATAATAGCACCCCAGTCGCCGCCTTGCGCCACATACTTCTTGTAACCAAGTCGATTCATCAGCTCTCCGTAAGCACGAGCTATGCGGTCTGGACCCCAACCGGTCGTGGTCGGTTTTCCCGAAAACCCAAAACCAGGCATCGACGGAATGACGACATCGAACGCGTCCGATGCCTTCCCGCCATAGGCCGTGGGATTGGTCAGTGGGTCGATTAACTTCAGCTTCTCGACAATCGAGCCCGGCCATCCGTGCATAATGATGATTGGCAGCGCGTTTTCATGCTTCGATCGGACGTGAATGAACTGAATGTCCTCCCCATCGATATTGGTGACGAACATCGGCAGAGCGTTCAACTTGTCCTCGAATTTGCGCCAGTCGTAATCGTTCGCCCAATAATGGGCCAAGTTCTTCATCGTTGCAAGCTGCGTGCCTTGCGATTGATCCGACACCGTTTCTTTATCCGGCCATCTTGTCGCAAGTATACGCCTGCGCAAATCGGTAAGATCCGCATCCGGAATATGCACCTGAAACGGTCGAATGGCTTTGGAATCCGCTTCGGATTCAGGTGGGGCTCCATACGAGTTCGCACTTACTGTTAGGGATATCGCGCCGAACGTCGTCAATACTAGGGATAAAGTCACAAGCATGGCCAATCGAAACCAGAACTTGCTGCTGTTTAAATGCAATTGTAGGCATGCTCCTTTAAGAAAGGTAATGGGTTATCTTTATCATTAGGTTCCTAACAAAGCAGAACAATTATCCGCTATTTCAAAATAAAAAAAAAGCCGCGCAAACGCGGCTCAGCATATCTACAGCATGATCTGCCGGCATTTCAGACGATGAACGTACCGATATGCGCGAGCATGGCGTCCAACACCGCTTCGAGCGGATTCGTCTCTTTTCTAACCTGAGTAAGGAGAAGCCCTCCCTGAAGTGCAGTCAACAGCGCAAGCGCGAGATGGTTCGGGTCCGCATCGGCTCTTAGCTCTCCACGGTCATACATTGCGCGAATTCCTTTGCGAATGGCGAGCTCCCATTGCATAAATCCGGCTACGAGTTCGCTTCGAGCTTCCGGATCTGTATCCGCCAGCGCACTGGCAAGCGAGCCAATCGAACAGCCACCTTGGAATTGCCGTTCAATTTGAAGCTTCACAACTGCATCGCGCCACGAGCGAAGCGACTCCATGCTATCCAAATGGCTTAGCAGAGGCTCCTGGGCATCCAGCACCTGTTCGGTCTGATACACTATAACCGCCAATACGAGATCGCGCTTCTCCTTGAAGTAGTGGTACAGCTGGGAGGCACTGACCTTAGCCTCCCGCTGCACGTCTTCCACGCTTGTACCCGCAACGCCGCGATCAAACATCAATTTGGCCGCGGCAGCGACGATACGTGCGCGTGTTTCTTTTCCTTTTTTCGTCAGCCGCTGCTCTGGTTTTTTTACATCCATTATATTTTCCATGCATGTAGTATAACAAAAATGGATTTTACAATCCATAAAAAAGCTGTTTGAGGTATGCCGGAAAAAGAAAAATTGAATCCAAGTCAACGCAGCTCCTATCGTCAACAAAGTGGTGCGTCTTCAATAATTAAACTGCGGTTTGTCCACCGTCGACGGCAAGGTTTGTGCCATGAATGAAGCTGGCACGATCCGTCGCGAGGAAGACGACAGCTTCGGCAATCTCATCCGCTGATGCAGGACGGCCTGCCGGTGCTTGGGCCGCAAGTTGATCAAGACCTTCGCCCATGGCATCAGTTCCTTCGGTGCGCGTAGGTCCTGGACTAACGGTATTGACACGGACACCGCTTGGGCCGTATTCGGCTGCCCACGCTTTGGTAAGCAGGTTGATAGCCGCTTTGCTCGAACCGTATAGACTCATACCCGACATTCCGTAATCGGCCAGCATCGTCGAGATGTTGACGATCGCCCCCTTGCCACTCTCCGCCATCAGCGGCGCCAATTCGGCGACTAGAAAATAGGGTGCTTTGACGTTCAGCGCATACACGCGTTCAAAATCATCCTCCGTCGTTTCATGCGTCGGTCCAAATGGGAAGACGCCTGCATTGTTGACAAGAATGTCGACTCGTCCGTTACCTAGTTCGACTGCTCGCTTAGCCAGGCTTCTTGCGCTCGACGCATCGCTAAGATCCGTCTGCACGAAATCCGCCTTTCCTCCCGCTGCGCGGATAGCCTTAATCGTCTGTTCGCCACGCTCCGCATTGCGCCCCGCAACCACGACATGGACGCCTTGTGCGGCGAGTTGATTCGCAACTGCCCGACCAATTCCGCTTGTTCCTCCTGTAATAAGTGCTGTTGATTGTTTCGAAATCATATTGTTCTATCCCCTTTTTGTTTTTTTGGAGTGTTTACTCCATTCCTCAGAACCCATACTAACAAACCAATTTTGGATTGTCAACTCCAAAAAATCATCGTAGTACTTGATTTCATATCGATAAAGTCAGGAAACTGTTATCGTTTCTTTCGTATCCCCCTCTCAAAAAAATAAAAGCTGCCGAATTAGACGGCAGCTTTTATTTATGGATTTAGTTTACGGATTTAGTTCACTTAATTGCGCCAAATCGTCAACACTCGAGTTGTTATTTACCCGTTCTACTTGCTTCGCGAAAGTATACGGCTTTCTGGACAATAGAGATGATCGTGAGAACTATGATAGGCAACGGCGAAAATTCAAACAGGAAGGAATAAAGAACGAAGAACAAAATGCCGCGGGTTGATTCAAAAAGTCTCACGCCATGCAGTTATTCTCTATCTCTCCCCCTTCCTTTCAACCCTACTACTTTTTGTGGTAAAATATAAGTTCTGAATGATAGTAAGAGGAGAGATTCATAGCATGGAAACAAACTTCCCAACGTCTGCAAATCGATCAGTCGAGCGAGCTTCCCGCAAAACAAAGTCATCCGTTCCGGTGTTTCTTGCAGCCTGGGTGCTGCTAATCAGCTGTGGCGTTGTAGGCACAGTCTGGTATACCGGCCAAGTGAAGGATAAATTGACACAAGACATTAGCGCTCAAACAGCGCAGCAAATTACATTAATGCAGCAAAATTACGATGCACAGCTGAAGCAAATGCAGACTGATTTTTCTGGTGAGTTGAATAAGGTGCAAGGCAAGGTCGACGCACTTAATGAATTATTGGAGTTTACTAAAGATAATACAAATAACAAAACCGACAACAGCAACAAGCTGTTCTCGCAGCTGAACGAGGTTAAGAAAAAACTGGCCGAGCTGCAGAAAAGTTTGGACGTGTTGAAATGACGCTGAGCATTAAACAAATCAACCGATTTTGTCTGATGGCATGCGCGCCGTTCATCGGGCTAGCCATTTGGCTGATGGCCGCGGATCTGTCCGTCACGCTTCCGGACAGTACTTATCCGAAGCTGGTTTTATCGCATGCTAATATTCCAGAGGACACCGGGAAGCTGACAGCAGGTTTAGACCAGGCCAAGAAGACCGCGCTCGTCACAGCCAAATCACTCAAGAAATCAATCCAGCTTTATACGACAACGAACAAAAACATGGATGCCATCGTTTCGATCGCCGGCGCACAGGCAAATCGTCCCTATCGGATCTATGATCGGCGCATTACGCGGAAGATCGGTGCACCAACGCAGCAGATAGAGTCGGATAACGTCCGTGCGCAGCTATTTGTGATTCATGCGCAGTATTTCAAGGGGTATGCGCTTAAGATTAAACTGAAATCGCCCGATGCCATGAAAATGGTCCTCGGCCAAGACAAAAACGGCGGAGCGGAGACAACGCTTGCGGCTGTTGGTCGCTACCATGCCATAGCCGGTGTGAATGCCGGCGGCTTCGCTGATGATGGCAACAAACGTTATCCGCTAGGTACCACTGTAATGAACGGCAATTATTTGAACGGCTTCTCTCCGTCCTTTAAAGATTTGTTCTTCGTCGGACTAAACGATAAGTTAGAGCTCATCGGTGGCAAGTATTCGAGTAAATCGCATCTGGATAGCGAAAATCCGAAGTTCGGTGCTTCATTTGTTCCGGTGCTCTTGCAAAATGGAAGTGCACAGCCGATCCCGGACAAATGGCGGACTAGCCCATTGCGCGCGCCTCGGACAATTATTGCTAATTATAAGGACAACCAGCTGCTCTTTCTCGTCATAGACGGACGCAACGAGAATGGCAGTTCAGGCGCAACGCTTCAGGAAACGCAGTTTCTGCTTCAGCGGTACGGTGCGATCGATGGGTACAACCTGGACGGTGGAGGTTCGTCGACGCTCGTCTTCAATGGCCGCGTCGTCAATCATCCGTCGGACGGACGACTTCGCCCGGTTCCGACCCATTTTCTCTTTTTCAAGTAAGTATGCTCATAGAAATGAAACAGTATTTCATCATTAACGTCATCACGATCTGGATCACGAACCATTTTCGTGAATCAGACCATCCTTTGTCCGTAAGCCCACGTGTATCCACGCTTTTCTATTATTTCACATGTGGTTGGTGCAGATACGCATTCATATCAAAAAAGCTGCTTAGGCTGTATCGTTTATAGAAAACTTCATCCATCGCAAGTGTATCTTCGAAACTTACAAGCACCGGCACATCGTCGGTTGAGAGATGAGCATTGTGAGCGTATTCCTCGCGAGAATCTAAGATAAGTGCATGGGCGAACTCTGCCGATGCTTCGAGTATTTTCCCTTGTTTCCACAAGATCATGCCGAGTGTGTTACGGGCGAGCGCCCAATTGGGCTTCAATCGCACTGCTTCTCTGGCATCTGCTTCCCGGTGATGAAGATAAAATCCACCTTGCCGGAGTGCACAAAGTGCAACATCCAGATGCGATTGTGAAGCATGGTCCGGGTTATTATAATCAAACCCGTTTGGATCATCAAACACTTCGTACGAAATAGCGCCTTCCCAATAATATTGAACATTGCTGAGGTTTTTGAATTCCCAATGCGTGAGAACTTGAAGCTCCGGTGAAGAAGGTACGGCGCTTAGCGAAAGATGACCGAGCGGATGACGTATAAATTGCCGGCGCTCGAAGATTATCGTCCCCCCCTGTAGGGATACAAACCAATTATGCGACGGATTAGGACCCAGCAGTAGCTCGAAAATTTTCTGCGGCGTTTCGATAAACCCGCGCTTGGCAACTCGCATCATTTCTTCGCACGCGTCCCTGGGTGAAACGGTGTGTTCGAACACTTGGCGTGATAACGCAAAATCAAAACTCTTATCCGTAAAGGGCATTTTCTCGGCGAAACATTCCACATAATCAAAACCTGTGTCAATACCTGCTCCTGAACGATGAGAGTTATGGGTTAAGAAGGGCTCTGTTACCGTATTCGCGCGGGAAAATGGATTGGATCCGCCGCCAATATCGAGGACGTGCTCTCCGTGTTGTATATTAAGTAGTTGTGCGAGGAGTTCATCATTTAATACGGGAAACACGTTGCCAAATGAATTTTTCAGCGGTATGTTGCGTGTGTACCCGCCCATGTTAAAGTTCAATAGGTTATTGAAATCCAGATGATTACCTCCTTGAGAAGGAATGATAGCACTTTTACAATGTGCCACCTTATAGTATGTGGGTCATTTCTCCTTCCGAACAAATAATTCGTGCGACTCTAAGAAAAATTCAAACCGATCTTGGGCTCAGAGTTTCGAATATTTCTGCAGTAAACTGCTCTTGCAACAGCGATTAGGCAAAGATTCGGACCGGAGCACCGGCTAAATAGGCTTCAATATCTTCAACGATGTCCGAATAAAATTTCGCGTAACCGGCTTGTGATACATAGCCGATATGAGGCGTAGTTAGCAGATTCGGAAGCGATCGGTATAGATCGTCCTTCGGCAACGGCTCCACCTCGAACACATCTACTGCGGCTCCGGCGATCCACCCGCTCTGTAAGGCCTCCGCAAGTGCTGCTTGATCAACGATTGGAGCTCGGGAAGTATTGATTAGCCGCGCAGTAGGACGCATACGCTTAAGGTCCTCTGCACCAATTAATCCTCTTGTCCGCTCGCTCAACACGAGATGGATCGATACAAAATCACTGTTCTCCAGAAGCGCTTCCTTGGAAGCTGCTAATTTCACCCCGATCTCGTCCGCTCGAAGTTGCGTTAAATTCTGACTCCATGCCATAACATTCATGCCGAACACTTGTCCGAATTTTGCGATCTGGCTGCCTAATTTACCAAGTCCAAGTACACCAAGCGTCTTGCCGTGCAAATCTACGCCGATGGTGCTTTGCCACTGGCCGCTTCTTATTGCGTTATGCTCCTGCACGATATTTCGGGATAAGGCGAGTAGTAATGCCCATGTGAGTTCGGCTGTCGCATTGCCGGCGCCACCGGTTCCGCATACGATTATACCTCTCGAAGCGGCTGCATTCAGATCAATCGAAGCATTGCGCATACCTGTCGTAATGAGCAGTTTCAAACGAGGAAGCTTGTCCAGAAGGGATTCGCGGAATGGCGTCCGCTCCCGCATAATGACGACAATCTCACAATCGGCAATCAGCTCGACCAGTTCATCCTGTTGATCGATATGCCGCGTAATGCTCTTAACTTCCACCCTGTCCAGAATCGGCGACCAATCCGCGGCAGTCAACGCCACTTCCTGATAATCGTCCAGTATCGCACAACGTAGCCTCATTATTATAGTGCCTCCTTATGCCCGCCAAAAAGTTGAACAATCTGCTTTATCCATCCTATTAAATGTGATGATTTGCTCAAGTAATGCGTAATCCACCGGACTATCCCACTCGATTCGAAATAACAGCTTGGTTTGCGTATAGCCAGCTTCCTTAATTCTAGCAGCAAACTCATTCATCCCTGCTTTCTCAGGGGCAACAGCCAAATGCTGTTTGGATACGCTAAAACCAATAATAAACGTCCCGTGGTCTGTATACATAGGCTGCTTCCAAGCGAATTTAGGCTCTAGATCGGGGAATGTAGCAGCTACCCATTCTAAAACTTCTTCCGTTCGAGCGCGATGCTGCGGGTTTTCAATACCTTCTAAATAATCTGCAAAAACTTCCACGTTGTTCCCTCCCGGAATAACTGAATCTCAAAAAAAATCGCTGCCGCATACCGTTTGATTCCATCTGGCTATCGCTGTCATCGATCCGCGTTTTGTACCAG
This sequence comes from Paenibacillus rhizoryzae, assembly GCF_059686995.1. Classification (NCBI taxonomy): domain Bacteria; kingdom Bacillati; phylum Bacillota; class Bacilli; order Caryophanales; family Paenibacillaceae; genus Paenibacillus; species Paenibacillus rhizoryzae. The sequence continues at coordinate 55,590 of NZ_JCAALT010000007.1, forward strand.
TATTTTTCTCCACTTCTCGCTGCTGCAGAAACACGTTCCACTGACTCACAAACCAAATAGTTAACCACATTAATAGAAGCATGGCGCCAACTCGCAAAACTATTTTCAAATCGCAATTCGTACCTCCCACACCAATCCGGATCTTCTCATTATTCACGGAAACCACGCTGCAAAACACTGTTCCTGCGAATTTAATTAGATCGTGTCCCACTCCACATCGAGCAGATAACGTGCCGCCGGGGAAAGGCGCTTATAGGTTTTGACGCGGATATACTCCTTGGCGTTCAAATGTCCGGGCGATTGATGCTGATCCCTCGCCATATAGAAAGGATGCACGGCTCTGCGTGTTCCTGATGTTCGGTTTGTTGTTCCCCCATGCCACAGATGGCTAACCATCACTGCAACGGAACCTGATGGCGCAAGCAATTGTATTTCATCCGGATGAGACTCAAGCGCCTTACCGCTTTCCCAATCTGTAACGGGGTTAACTCCCGAGCGATGCGTTCCCGGTACGACGCGGGTTGATCCGTTCTCAAGTGTAAAGTCATCCAGCATCAACACACAGGTGACCGCATTAATAGGCCCTCCCGGCGCACAAGGCCAATCGCTGTGCAAGGATTGAAGTCCTTCTCCGGGTACGGCATCACGTCCGTTCAAAGTCACAAATTTGAACTCCCGTTGGATCAAATAGGCGACGGAGGCAACTACCTTCGGCAACGTATAAAGCCCATCGAATACAGGTCCTTGATTTTCCAAATCAAACAGCCTTCTCGTTCCGGCTTCACGTTGATGGGCAATTGTACCCGCTGCTTTGGCCATGAGTTCCTCATACTTCCCTCTAAGTACCTCCAGCCATGCTTCGTCAATCAATCTTTCGAAAACAATGTAACCTTGTTCATCGAGCGTCTGCCTCTCCTCGGCACTTAGCGTATCTTCAGTAACGCCAAGCTCTTCTAGCATCTGGTGCATATCCATTCGGGCATGTCCTCCTTATGCTTCTCTAATCTTCACTATTAGTATAGGTGATCGGACATCGGTTTGCAGGATTTTATTGGCATATATCGGCTTCATGTTCTGAACTAGAAGTAGAAACATACGAATAGAAATGGACGCTTTCTGAAGGAGGAGATTCATGTACGCCTTAGCTTGGCTGATTCTGACTGCCGTGCTCGTACTGATCGAGCTGCATACGGGGACGTTCTATTTTCTACTCCTTGCTGCCGCATCCGTCCTCACCATGATTACCGCACTTGCGGGACTCCCGATCTTGGTTCAATGCTTCACGTTCGTTGTTGCGATTGCCCTGATGTATATCTTCCTGCTGCCTCTCCTTCGTAAACTAATCCCCTCTTCATCAAAATCCATGATCCCACAGCTCTCCGATTATTTGGTGGGACAAGAAGCATTTGTCGTTCAGACGATTTCTCCGGACGAAGCCGGTTTGGTCAAACTCCATGGCGAGATATGGTCCGCGGTAGCTAACGAAAGAATTGAAGAAGGAAGCAAAGTAACTGTAGCAGAGGTTCGAGTAACCAAATTATTCGTGACAAAGGAGTAGATGCAGATTGGTTGGGATTATCGTTTTTATCGTTATTCTGGCAGTAGTGGTTGCCGTTGTAATCAAGGGGATTCGCATCATTCCGCAGCAAACCGTAGCGATTGTAGAGCGACTGGGAAAATACAATAAAACGCTTCACGCCGGGGTGAATTTAATCATTCCGGTTATTGATAAAATCCGGCGTCGCCACGACCTTAGAATCCATCAGGAAACGGTTCCTTCGCAATCCGTCATTACGAAGGACAATGTCGCGATCGGCATAGAGCTCGCTACGTTCTTCAGTGTCGTTGATGCCAAGCTCGCCACTTATGGCATTGCCAACTACGTTGGCGGCATACATAACATAGTGGCTTCGGCGCTGCGTGCGACGATCGGTAAGATGGAATTGGACGAAATCCTCTCCAACCGCGACCGCATCCAAACAGATTTGCGTCTGGTGCTTGATCAGGCATCCGAAAATTGGGGCGTTCGTATCGACCGCGTCGAAGTGCTGCAATTAGCCATTCCTGCCGATATTCAGAATTCAATGGAGAAACAAATGCGGGCTGAACGCGAGAAACGCGCCATCATCCTGCAGGCTGAAGGCGAGAAGCAATCAACCGTACTGCGCGCTGAGGCGCAGCAAGCTGCAGTCGTCCTTGCAGCCGAAGCAGAGAAGAAGCGGCAAATCTTGGATGCGGAAGCCAAGCAAAAGGCGCAAGAGCTGGAAGCGATCGGAAAAGCGGAAGCGATTAAACATGTCGCGAACGCGGAACGAGCGAGAATCGAGGCGATCAAGGTAGCCGGTCTGGATGCTCAGATTCTTGCCTATAAATCTTTCGAGGCTCTTGGTCAAATGGCGGAGGGCCGGGCAACCACCATCTTTATCCCAACCGACGCAGTGAATGCGCTGGGTTCAGCCGGTATGATTGGCAAAATATTCGATATTACCAACCCCAAATAATTGATGGGTACACCTCTCCTCCCTTCCATGTTAAAGGCTACCGATTACAATCGGTAGCCTTTTTCTATTGCCCCCTGTTCGTATAAAGGATCCATTTCCGTAGCATAATATGGAAAAATTGAGGGAGCTGTGACGTCTTGATCTCCTCTCGAAATCCCGTTTCCTATCCCCGGGAGATGATCAGCGCCGACTTAGGCGAGAATGAAGCGATGCTCCGGCAACTATTCGAGCATTGCTTTGATATCATTTTTCAACGGGTTGATTTGTCCGACAATTGTACGATTCTCATGGTCTACGTCGACGGTATGATCGATAAGAACGAAATCAAATCGCCGCTCTTTCAATCCTGGCTATTAGAGAAAAGCGGTACCCGCGTCGGCCAAGACACGGTCGACTTCCCCATCTTGAAAGATCATTTTGCTATCGTACGGCCGATCCGTAACGAAAGCCGTTTGCAAGAAATCGTCGAATCGATCTTGCGTGCTTGCCTGGTTGTCTTCGTAGACGGCGAGCCGGAAGCGATTATGCTGGATATGTCCGGTTCCGAGCACCGGGGAGTCGAAGAGCCGGCCAACGAAGTGGCTGTCCGCGGGCCAAGAGAAAGCTTTACCGAGACGCTTCAAACCAATACAAGTCTCTTGCGTCGAAGAATTCAATCGCCAACACTCAAGTTTGTCTCTGTCACTGTTGGAACGTATTCCAAGACTAGAATCATCATTGCCTATGTCGAGGGAAAAGCGCGTCCGGACTTAGTTGAACTCGTCAAACAGCGAATGTCCGACATTCAAATGGATATTGTTCTGGAATCCGGATATATCGAAGAATTCATTGAAGATACATCCTTCAGTCCTTTCCCTCAAGTCATGAATACCGAGCGTCCGGATATCGTGGCAGCCAGCCTAATGGAAGGGAGAATCGCGATTCTAACCGATGGAACGCCTCTTGCCCTAATCGTGCCGATCACGTTCTGGACGGCCTTTCAAGCCGTCGAGGATTATTATGAGCGATTCATCTATGCCACGCTGGTCAGGTGGACCCGATTTATTCTGTTTACCATTTCCTTGTACCTGCCTTCGATGTACGTCGCAATTACGACGTTCCATCCGCAGCTGCTTCCGACGAACTTCTTGCTGAGCATCACGTCAGCCCGCGAAGGCGTGCCGTTCCCCGGTGTCATCGAAGCCCTGCTGATGGAATTTCTGTTCGAAGGCTTACGAGAGGCGGGCGTACGCCTGCCCAAAGCCGTAGGCTCTGCCGTTAGCATCGTCGGTGCCCTGGTTATCGGGGAAGCCGCGGTCCAGGCGGGAATCGTGTCGGCACCGATGGTCATCATCGTCTCCTTAACCGGAATTGCGTCCTTCGCCATTCCGCGTTATAACATGAGCATTCCTTTCCGTATTCTGCGGTTTCCGCTTCTGCTTATTTCCGGAGCGCTTGGCTTGTACGGTATCGCCATGGGAACACTCATCATCTTAATCCATATGGCCAGATTGGAGTCGTTCGGAGTTCCCTACTTATCCCCTATCGCTCCTTTTCAGCCGGATCAAATCAAAGACGTTCTCATACGCGTTCCTTGGTGGAAGAAGTTTTCACTTAAAGCCTCGATTATAAGAAAGCCTAAGCGGAGGTAATATGCGGAGCAAACGATCTGGCTTGCTGGCGGCCATCATTTGCCTGCTTCTCTTAACCGGATGCTGGGATCGCCGTGAATTGAATGACCGTTTATTCGAACTCGGTTCCGGTGTCGATCGGCTGGAGAATGGGAAGCTATTGCTAATCGGACAATTCATGGTTCCTTCTAAATCCGGGGAAGCCGGCGGTGGAGAGAAACAATCGTACTTAATCGAAACAGGGATCGGATCGACCGTGTCTGATTGTCTCTTCGATTTGCAGTTAAAGCTGTCGCGAAGAATAACCCGGGGACATCGCAATAATATCTACATCGGAGAAAAGATGGCAGCGTCCGGCATCGCGAATCTTATGGACTCGGTAACACGGGATCCCGACAGCCGGCTCAAATCGGATATTTGGGTTGTTAAAGGGGGAACCGCTCTTGCATTTATGCAAATGTCCTATCCCCTTGAGAAGATGCCTTCTATCGCCTTATCTAAATTAAGACATAGTCTTGGCAAGAAAACAGGCAATTCGTTATTGGAGCTATTAATCGAACAAAACGTCGAAGGAAGCGGCCCTACCCTCCCTGCCGTAGAAATCATTTACGATTCGAAACTTCGAAAAAAAACGATACTCTTATATGGCCGCGCGGTTCTTAACCGTAAGGAGCAATTAGTCGGTTATTTCGATAGGATGGAATCCGTTTATCGGCTATGGGTAATTGATGAAACAGATAACGTTCCAATCTCGATGGCCTTGTCTAATGGTACTGGAACGTTCAACGTGAATATTAGAAACCCGAAAAGCAAGGTACACACTTCAGTCGAAGGCAGCAGTCGAGTGAAAATTGAAGTCGAATTGAAAGGCAACGGAGTCATTCTCGAGAGTCTTGCGGGATTAGATCTTCGAAAACCCGATAATCTTCGCCTATATGAAGCCGAGCTGAACCATCAAATTGAGACGGCCGTATTGAGTGCGATTCATAAAGCGCAGGACCAGTTCAAAGTGGATGTGTTTCATTTTGGGAAAACACTGAATCGACAGCATCCAGAAGCTTGGGCTGTATTGAACGCCAGATGGGAGCAAGCGTTCTCCGATGCGAAAATAACCGTTCATTCGCACGTGAAGATTCGCCGAATTGGACTCCAAGGGCCGCCGCCCAATAATGAATAATCCGTAAGGAGCCCTAAGATGAAGCTCACGAAATATCAATTGTTTTGGCTGTTGTTTTCGATGGAAGTCGGCATGACGCTCATGCTAACGCTTAGCCCAACATTCAAAGTGGCCAAGCAAGGTGCACCGCTAGCCATACTATTGGCTGGTTTGGCTTCTGTGCTTGTTACCTATATCGCGATAAAGCTAAGCCTTCTCTATCCGGAGGACACGTTCGTCGAATTTGTCCCGAAAATTATAGGGAAATGGCTCGGCAGGACGATCATATTCGTGTATCTGCTTCTGTGGATTACCGTAGCCGGTTTTATTCTGCGACAGTACTCGGACTTCGTTCATATGGCCTTGTTTGTGCTGACTCCTCTATGGGTCATCATCTTGTTTATCTTGTTAGTCATCCTATACGCGGTACACGGAGGCATCCATATCGTCGGACGGTGCAGCGAAGTCATCGGACCCATCATTCTCTTTAACATCTTGTTGTTCAGAATTCTATCTCTTAAAGATTTACACCTGGATCGGCTTCTTCCGCTCAAGCCAACAGAGGGCTGGCTGCCGGTGATAACAGGTAGCGCGCCGGCCGCTTCTTTCTTGAGCGAATCGGTCATGATTGTGATGCTGGTCGCTTTTCTTGTGGATAAAAGGAAGGCCGTATCCTCTGGTTTATGGGGAGTAGGAATCGCAGGCTTCATCCTATTGAACAGTGCCGTCGACTTATTGATGATTCTGGGCAACACAGTTCCAGGCAAACTTGTTTACCCTGTCTACTCCATTAGTCAATATATTTCCGTCATGGAGTTCGTTCAAAACCTCGATATTTTCTTGGTCGTCGGGATGAGCTTCACCGTTTTCATCAAAGTAAGCCTCTATGTGTTCATGGCCAGCTACGGATCCGCACAATTGTTTCAAATTCGCAAATGGCGGCATTTGCTATGGATCGTCGGCGCTCTCATCTTCATCGTCGCCCTGTTCCCTCGTAATGTGGACGAATCCCAGGTGATCTTCGCTGACTTCTGGAAAAACGTCGTTTTCCCCATATTCCTCATCGGGATCCCGTTGCTGTTATGGATGATTGGCAGCTTTAGAAAGCGCTTTTCCAAGATTTAGAGGCCTTCCATGCGATTAAGCGCGATCCCCTCTTCTGCCCCGTCCCTCGAAATAATTATTACCCTTTATTCAACCGCGTCCGTGCAAAAGCCTCCCGATAGGCAGTCGGCGTCACGCCGGATAGTCGCTTGAACCATTTTGCAAACTGCTTGTCATCCCCGATACCTACCTGTACCGCCACTTCTTTCACGTGAAGCTTCGAATCCGCAAGAATCTCCTTCGCCGTCTCCAGCTTGATGTGATGAATATAGTTGAGGAGGCCGGAACCGAATTTCTGCTTGAACATGCGAGAGAGGTAATCTTTGTTATAGCCCAAATGGGCGGCGATCCGTTCTACGGAAATATCGCGATCGAGTGCGTGAAGCCGCGTCCATTCCAGCAATTGCGGCAGCCTTGGGTCCATCGCTTCCAGCTCATTCGAATGTTCAAGCTGTTCCGCCAGCTCAATCAGCAGACAGGTCAGAAAATAGTCCCCCGCTCGCGGAATTCGATAGCCGCCGTTCGCTGCATGAAGCAATTGCCGAGCTAAAATATGGACTCGGCTCTGATTCGAGCACTCCGCATATCGGGGTACGAGGCGTATTGGTTCATTTCCTTGTGCATCTGGCAGATGAAAATGAAACCAATAAAAAGAGACACCCGGCAATGAAAGCCGGTACCCGCGATGTCGCTCACCGGGCATAAGGAATAGGATATCGCCTGCTTTTACCTCGTACATAAGGCCATCCGCTTCCATGAATACAACACCGGAAACGCCAATAATGAGCTCGTAATCGTAAATCGTTCGGTCCATATGCGACCAGGTTTCATCGGACATAAACTGACCGCCCATTTCCAGTCGGTAAGGTTCATGCAAATAAAGAGGAATCAATCGGCAGCAGCTCCAGTCTTGGGTAATTCGTCGAAATAAAGTCAGTTTTTGACACCTAATCTACTAGTTCGTCTACCGACAGCCGAATCCCTCTTCCTATATGATAGATTTGCAAGTTCAATTAAAGGAGCGAAACCGCACATATGAATACCGAGAACAAACTAGGCCACTCCTCCCCGCTCGATCTTCGTGCCGTCCAAATCCAAGATCACTATTGGTCCACATTTGTAAATCTCATTCGAGATATAGTCATTCCTTATCAATGGGAAGCGATGAACGATCGAATAGAATCGGCGGAGCCCAGCCACGTTATACGCAACTTCCGTATCGCAGCAGGACTGGAAGAAGGTCATTTCGGAGGATTTGTTTTTCAAGATACGGATATGTACAAATGGCTGGAAGCCGTCGGCTTCTCATTAGCAGCCACTCCGGACGCCGATCTGGAACGTATAGCCGATGAGGCGATTAACCTTATTGCCTCTGCTCAACAGGAAGACGGTTATTTGAACACCTACTTCGCGATTGCCGAGCCGGGTAATCGTTGGACGAACTTGATGGACTGCCATGAAATGTACACGGCTGGTCATCTTATCGAAGCAGCTGTAGCTTATTATCAAGGAACCGGCAAGACAACCCTGCTGAGCGTAGCCAGGCGATTGGCCGATCATATCGATGCCCAGTTTGGGAATGAACCAGGCAAGCTGCGCGGATACGACGGACATCAGGAAATCGAATTGGCACTTGTCAAACTTTATGAAATCACCGAGGAAGAGAAGTACTTGAAGCTGGCGAGCTTCCTCATTGAAGAGCGCGGTCAACAACCCAATTACTTGGTTGAGGAATGGGAGAAACGCGGTCGAATCAGCTACTGGTCGCCTGGGGTCGTTCAGAACAATCATCAGGATCTACGCTATCTTCAAGCTCATAAGCCGGTACGGGAACAGGAAGTCGCAACCGGCCATGCCGTAAGAGCCGTCTATATGTACACCGCAATGGCTGACCTGGCTCTTCATCAGGGAGATGCAAGTTTATTGGACGCATGTAAGCGGCTGTGGCGTAATGTGGTGCACAAGCAGATGTATGTCACCGGAAGTATCGGTTCAACGCATCACGGCGAAGCGTTCACGTTCGACTACGATTTGCCCAATGACACGAACTATTCCGAAACCTGCGCATCGATCGGACTGATCTTCTTCGCCAGACGAATGCTGCAATTGGAACCGAACGGCGAATACGGGGATGTGATGGAACGCGCGCTGTATAATACGGTAACGGCAGCACTGGCTAGCGATGGAAAAAGCTTCTTCTACGTCAATCCGCTCGAGGTGTGGCCCGCTGCAGGCAGAGGAAATCCAGGTAAGCATCACATCAAATCTGTCCGACAAAAATGGTTCGCATGCGCATGCTGCCCGCCGAATATATCGAGGCTGCTTTCCTCTCTTGGGCAGTACATCTTCACTTCAAGAGAAGATGTGCTCTACACGCATCTGTATATCGGAACAGAAACGTCGCTTACGCTAGCTGAACGAAATGTAAGTCTTAAGCTCGAGAGCGGGTTACCTTGGAACGGCAATGTTCGTCTTCGTGTTACATCAGCGGCCGGTACCGGTCTGTTCACCATTGCGATGCGCAATCCGTCCTGGTCGAACCAAATCAATTTCACCTTGAACGGTAATCCTATTGAGCCTGAAATCCGTCAAGGTTACGCCTATTTCACGCGTGACTGGCAAGAAGGAGACGTCATCGGCCTCGAACTAGACATGGAACCTAAGCGTATCTACGCTCATCCGAACGTTCGCGCTAATGCAGGCCGCGTAGCTTTGCAGCGCGGACCGCTCGTGTACTGCTTTGAAGAAATGGACAATGGCGCTGCCCTTCCGAATCTCATTCTTCCTGCAGACGCTGAAATTCGTCTTGTGCATAATGGGAATTCAGTTGCGCTTCACGCCGAAGGGTATCGCCAAGAAGATTCGGACCCCGCGAATTCGTCGCTCTACCGAATCTCATCACCGAAGCTTGAGAAACAGAGCATCTATGCGGTTCCTTATACGCAGTGGGGTAATCGCAAACCGGGGGAAATGCTGGTCTGGATTCGTGAATAAGCCGCGATTACGCGGCTTTTTTATTACCCTGACCTCTGATTAGGCTAACGAACAAGAAGAGGAGTGGCAAGCCTATAATAAATATGGGGAAAACATAAATGATCCAAACGTATTTTGCGTAATCCAGCATCCCGATAATGTTGGCAGGCACGAGTGAGATCGCGAAGATAAGAATGCCAGCAAACAGAATTACATTCCGCCAGTTCTTAATGCCAAGCAATTGTGCGGTACCATAACTATTAATGAATAAGTAAATGGCTAACTTTACGAAAACGCTGAAGATCCAGATGAACATAATCCAAACATCCATATTCTGAACAAACTCCAGATAATTAATAAATCGGACCATGCTGAAATATGGAAATATTAAGGTGGATCCGATATTGGGCCCGAACGTCATAATGACCATAATAGCCGTAAGCACGGCGATCACGGAAGGTACGCAAATCGCAAGCAACGTTGGTTTAAGCATCTTTTGCGAGTTTGCGATAAAAGGAGTTAACATCATGATCATCATAGACTCCCCTAGAAATGACGCGTTCACAAAAGAGCCCTTCACTATCGGCTGTATCCCCGTATCTGCGTAGATGGGTAAAATAAGCGCTGGATGCAGATTTGTTAAATTTAATCCGAACGTAATGATTATGCCGACCAGCAGCAGAGGTCCGGCCATTTCACTAAAACGAGCGATCGCTTCGATACTTCCAGCGTAATTGATATATACCATTGCTGCAACCATTAGCGATGCGATAACCCAAATCGGCGTATTGTGAAATAGAAATTGCTTAATAAACAATGAAAAAATACGCAAAATATCGGACGAAACGGAAAACCACATTAAAATATACAAGACGGCTATTAGCTTTCCGATCCACTTCCCAAACAGCTTCTGCGCAAACTCCACCAATGTTTGCGTAGCATGCCTTTGCGAAACCCGAATACAAATCAGGGTCACGAATAATCCAATGACCCCCGCCACTACCAGGGATATCCAGGCATCTTGTCTGGCGATCTCGATGGAAGGAGACACCGTGAGCCAGATACTCATTGAAATTTCCAATGTGGTGAACATCCAAAACAACTGCCAAGGAGAAATCTTCACTTTCTGTCTCCTATTCCTGGGATGCGTCTTCCGATTGCCCCCGTATTCTGAATTTTCAACTTCACTTTAACCGACACCTCAACTGTCGGAAATATCTGATCCCAGTTGTTCTTGATTTTCTTCCACCGGTAAGGATGTTCTCTGTGAACCTCTTCTCCGAATCCAAACACGTCTTGCCCCAACTGTTGCTGTATTTTCTTAATGGTTGCCTCTACCTGCTTCGCTTTCATTTCATTTAGCTTACGTTCTAACGGAATTCGTTCCGCGGTTACCGAAATGTCAATATTCGTGTTGTTTTCAAGGACCCTTCCGGTTCCCTCCACCTTTACGAACACTTTGATTTTATTTCCTTCAAATTCGGTACGAACGGATTTCCTTAAGTTGGATTCAAATAAAGAAACGGTGCCTTCTCCTGTTTCTTCCGATATAAATTGATTCTTTAGTACGCCTTTAACCCAGAACAACTCCAGCGATTCTCTTCCAGACACTTCGCCGACCATTTGCAAGTGTCGATTAAAGATGGCAACGGATTTTACTTCGATTATTTTACCTTTTTCCAGCTCATTATTCGGCGATGTCTCCACCATCGGCATGGCAGGACGGATGCCGTCACGTCCTACATCGAGCAAGACATCCCGTAAAGCAGAGTCCCCTAAACGGCAATACCGGTCTTGATCTACAGCTACAATTGCAGAAAACTGATTAAAGGGACTGTTGATTTTCAATACATCGCTCCCTTGCCCGTTATTCACTACAAATATATCCGTGCGCATACGCGTGTCGGTATTTCGTGTAAATTGATCCATAATTTCAATTAAACCTTTACGCGCAAGCTTCTCTCCGATGAAAATCGACCTGCGATGTCCAAGAAAAACCTTTCGGGGCAATTTGTCTTGAATCTGTTGTTCCAAATCCACGATAGAAGAACCAGTCGTTGATAGAACAATATTTGCCCGATGCTGACTGCCGCTCCCTCTCCCCTTGAATTCAGCGGGAACTGCGATCTGAGCGCTCTTTTGCAGGTTACCTTCCTCAGATAAATCCAGCGCGGTTCCAATCCAAAACGCATATTCGTTAATTTCGTTCCTATCCCAACATCCGGAGATGAAGACGGTCATAATCAACCAGAACAATAAACCGATTTTCCTCATTATTTTCGCTGCGCCGGTACGAATCGTTTATTCAGTCGTATTAGCGTGTCCTTCCAAATAGTTTGTCCGATCGGAGATACGGGTTGCAAGTACGGAACCCCGAATGACTTCAGGGTGACAAGATGGATCAAGATGAATATGACGCCGATGGCAACACCATACAGACCAAGGAATCCACCCACGATTAGAAGAGGAAACCGGAGCAATCGAAATGGCAAGGCCAAGCTATAGCTGGGGAAAGCAAAGGATGCGATACCGGTACCTGCTACGATCATAACAATAGGAGCCGATATAAAGCCTGCTTGAACAGCTGCCTCTCCGATAACCAATGCACCAACAATACTCACTGCTGAACCGATTGCTTTGGGTAACCGCAGTCCTGCTTCCCGCAATCCCTCAAACATCAATTCCATCAACAAGGTTTCAATTACGGTTGGAAATGGAATTCCTTCTCTAGAGGCCGAAATACTCAGCATTACGGCGAGCGGAATCATCTGGGGATGGAACGTCGTCAGCGCAACATATACGGAAGGAAGTAAACAAGATAGCATGGCCAGCAAAAGCCGTAAAATTCTGACCGCCGAAACGTAGATGAATCGTTCATAATGGTCTTCCGCCGCTTGAAAGCCTGACCAAAAAGTCATAGGCAGCAGTAATGCGTTCGGAGATCCGTCCACGATAATGGCAACTCTGCCAGCCAATAAACTCGAAGATACGGTGTCCGGGCGTTCCGTATTTTGGATTTGCGGGAATAGGGATAAAGACTTGTCCTCGATAAATTCTTCAATATAACCGGAATCCAACAACTGATTCGTGTGAAAAGCTTGAAGCCTGTTTCTAACCTCTTTAAGAAGTTCCGGCTTGGCGATATCTTCGATATAAGCAACAACAAAATCGGTATGGGTTACCTCGCCCGCTTGATGCATTTCAAACTTTAATGTCGGGTGGCTTATTTTTCTTCGAATCATGCTTAAATTGGTCTTCAGGTCTTCGGTAAATCCTTCACGAGGACCGCGAATAGAGGCCTCATTTGAGGGTTCATCAATTGCGCGTTGTTTGTAAGCCGTCAGCTCTGCCAAATAGGCAAAAGGCTTGCCGTCTATAAGTATGGCCGTGCTCCCTTTTAAGATTTTTGCTACAATTTCCGAGAAGCGAACAACGATCTTATATTGTGTCAGCCGTTCAAAATCACGGCTTATCATGCATGCCGAAATAATCTGTTCTAATCTAGTTGAATCTGTCAGCTCTTCGATATAAACAAGTAGAATTTCGGATTGATCCGTAAGCTTTAAGGGCCGAAATACGATATCCGCGCAGTTATCCAAAATATGGCGTAAAGCTTCATAATTGATTTGCATGCTTTCGTTCACATCGACCGGAAAGTTTGGCTCCATGTCATTTCCACCTCCTTCCAAAAGCTCGGTTTTATCATGTGAGCATTTGTATTTCCTTATGCAAGAAAAGAAAAGAAGCCCTGCGCGTAAGTTGCGCCAGAGCTTCTTCGGCTTTATTATCGTACAATTCATAGGATTGTCCTTAGACAATCCGCTTCGATTGCTGCATCCATTTGCAGTTCCGTAATGAGCAGCAGTCGTTGGCACTCTGCTGTTTCTGCTTCTTGTTCCATTTTCCGCAGTAACTTCGGTACTTCCCAGATTGCACGTAAAGCGAAGGAGGCCAGAAAACCAAAGCGAGGAACCGCTTCATCGCCATCCCAACCCGATCGTCTCATTCCTTCAAGGTACGAGGTTAGTAATAGCTCCTTATAGGCTCGAAACTGATCGGTAGGTACATTCCCTCGGCTTAGCGATAATCCCAAGAAACGGCCCAGATCCTCCCCTATTCCGGATATACTGGCAAATTGCCAATCAATCACGGCGAGCTGCCGATCTTGCGAATGTGCGGGATGTAACAGGATGTTAAGCTCATAGAAATCCTGATGCGCAAATGTTCGCGGTAAACGCTCTAGCGCTAATAGCCAATCATGGATAAGGAATTCAAATTGGTTAAAGCGATCGATGAGGGCATTCACTCTTTGATTGGAAGAGGATCGCTCGCCAGCCGGAGTCATCAACCGATAGGTCTGACATTCATGGACCCATGATCTCATCCATTGCCGATTCGCCCATGGTAAATCCGGTATCGGGCTAGCACTTATGTAAGCAGATTGAAATTCTCCTAGCTTCTCAGCAGCATAGGCATAATCATTCCACTGCCAAGGCCTTGTTCCATAGGACATATCCTCCAGCCAGAGCCACACGTTACCGTCGTTATTTTCGTCAATCCCATAACATGCCGGTGCTTTCAAACCCGCTGGTAGACGGTGAAGATAACCTGACTCATAAGCCTCAATTTCGCGACGCCAATAATTGTAGTGGGTCGGATCATTACGACTAGGATCGACAAGGATGATTTTAAGAATCAACGACCAAGAGTGGCTGTTTCCGTCATCCGTGCTCGTTCTTCCGGAAACCCGATATACCCCGCCCGTCACATAATTAGGTCTAGCCGATTTGATGGTTTCGCAGTCCCACTCTATTAGTGTACCATTATCGATATGTAAACTTAGGTTTGAAATCATTCGAACTCGCTCTGCGTCGATGAATACCGGAAAATGTTGTACATTCATTGGTAGCACCTCTTGTTTAGGCTTGAGTGGCCTCAGCTATTTCACCGCTTTCAAACATTTCACGACTAGATTACCAAAGCCTTGAATGTCTTGCAGACCAGAAGAAACCATGTCTCGGTAATGTTTCATCGAGATGCCTTGGTGTAGCGATGGCGACGACTTGATCAAATATCGCAGCGGGCAGGATTTGCTTCCCCCTATACTTGCCTCTTCCCAGATGAATTTGTCCCCAATAACCAAGTTCTCTTGTGCTCACGAATAGATTTGCCTCTCCGCCTTGATCGCCTAAATATTCCTCATCAAGCCACACCAGTTTATCCTTCTTTTCACCTCTCCAGCCGGTCTCTATGAACCCGCACGGTTCAAAAACGCGTTCGCTTAATACTTCAGCGAGCGTTTGATTAAATACCTTTTGCACAATGCGAAGAAGCAAATTTACGCCGGCATTATTGTACTTCCAATCCGTTCCCGGTGGAAACAGCCTCTTCATAGGGCCCTGCAGCCCGTGAGTATGGGTCAGCAGATGCCGAATGGTTGTATGGCCGACAATGCTGTCGTCCAGATCCTCCAAATACTCGGAAACATAATCGTTAATGCTATTAATCTTTCCTTCATAGAGAGCCAAACTTATTGCGAAGCCCAGATACGTTTTGCGAATGGAGGCTACATTGAATTGCGATTGCCCATCTATCATACGGCTGTTTGGCGAGTAATCATGATGACCTGAATAGTATTCATTAATGATCTGCTCATTTTGGATCACGACGACAGATGCTGCTGAAGCTGAGATTTGGTTCTGAATAGCCCATACATATTGATTAAGCTCATCGAAATCGCTGCTTGTTTTCACCACATCCATTACCTTTATTTCTCCTTTGTGGTAAGGCTGATCTTCATCTACACCATTCTACATCTTGGCTATAATCACCTTTACGCAGCCACATAAATCGACCAAAGGCATAATAAAGAAACCCGCAGCATCCGGCAGCGGGTCATTTAGCATCTATTCAAACGCCTGCTTATTCAATCGGCTCATAGTGCACATGAACTTCATAGACGTCGTTCGACGAATTTTTCAATTCCAGTTCCACTCTTGTAGCGACTTCATGCGCTTCTTGAAATTCCATATCTGCCTTAATTAATAAGGTCACATCAACGACCGCGTTGCTGCCATAATTTCTTGCTCTGATATCCCGAACATCCTCAACGCCTTGTACATTCATCACGATCTCTTTAAACGAGAGGATCGTATCTTCGTTGAACCCGTCTGACAGATGATGCGAAGCTTCACGGAAGATCTCCCATGCCGTTTTACATATGATTATACCTACGATGATAGCTGTAAGCGGGTCAAGCCAAGCCAAATGAAATTGAGATCCGATGATGCCTACGAATGTGCCGACACTCACAAAAGCATCCGAGAGATTATCTTTGGCTGCGGCCATAACAGCTTGACTGTTAATGTGCGCAGCCAGTTTCTTGTTATAACGGTATACGCCATACATGACGACCGCCGAGAAGATGCCCACCCATGCCGCGAGAAGATCCGGGGACTTCTCCCCGCCTTGGAAGATCGAGGTTACCGATTGATAAAGAACCTGCAAACCGACAGCCATCATAATAAAGGAAGCGAGCATGGAAGATATCGTTTCCGATTTCCAGTGCCCATAGGGATGGTCATCGTCTGCCGGTTTACGAGCAAGCCGCAATCCAAAAAGTACGGCGATCGATGCCGCAATGTCTGTCGCATTGTTCAAACCATCAGCCTGCAGAGCTTCGGATCCGGTCAAATAACCGATACTTAGCTTTAAGCCGGATAAGATGATGTACGCGATTATACTAATGAGTGCACCGCGTTCTCCAATTTTTAATTGTTCGTACTTCTGCTGTTCCATTGCGGCAAAAATCCCTTTCTCCAATGCTTTGTGGACTTATCGTAACAGCCAACTACGATGTGGGTCTAGAGAAACGTTTTGTCATTCGGCTCAAAAAGGTGGGACGAGTAAATAGAGTTGCCCGCGCGAAAAATGTTCGTCCAAAGGCAAAAAAAATAAATCCGCCATGATTAGCGGATTTATTAACTACATGAATTAATTCTTTACTCCCGCATGTGCAGGCTTCTGCGAACGCAATAATTGCTCTATGGCTTCAACCGCCTCTTCTGTGGATTCCGCTGCAATGACAGTTTTATTCTCTGAGCTATATCCCGACGCCGTGTGGGCATAACGTTGATCATAATAATAGACAAGCAGAAGCTCGACAGCGCGGTCATACCTCTCTTCTTTCAAGCACAATTCAATCTCAGCCCCAATTGGAGTATGGATGCGTGATTTGATTTGAAGGAAAGACTGCAAGCAAGCTTCTTGATGCTCCCACGGACGATAATCCTCTAGAATATGTTGAACCCGAGTATCGAGTGGGACCTCCAACCAAATTTGATGCCCCTCTTCTTTCTTCTGCAGCAGCTGATTAGGAATGACCACTTTGCCAATTCGTTTACTCTCCGCCTCGAAAAGCAGATAGGGAGCTTGCTGAACCCCAACTAGTTCATCTACGAGAGATGCATCGAATTTCTTCTGATTATGCGCCTTAACGCCAATATTCCCGAACACGGAACCGCGATGCCCAGCCAGCTCTTCGAAATTCAATACCGGATAGCCCCGTTCTTGCAAGCGACGCAATATCGCTGTTTTTCCACTTCCTGTGTTGCCATGCAGAACATATGCAGGAGGTATAACTTCAAGCTCGTCAAGTGCTTGCACGACACCTTGCCGAAAAGCGCGATAGCCGCCTTCCAACCGGCAAACATGAATGTCCATGAGCGATAAGACAGTTGCAGTTGTTTTGCTGCGCATGCCTCCTCTCCAGCAGAAAACAGCCTTTTTGCCGGGGATCTGGGAGAATTGCTTAATGAATGATGGCAATTTGGCGGAGAAAATTTTAAGTCCGCGTTCTTTTGCCGCTTGGATGCTGACTTGCTTATAGATCGTGCCGATCTCTGCTCGCTCATGATCGTCGAAGAAAGGAATATTCAAGCTGCCGGGAATGGTAGCATCGTCGAACTCGGAAGGCGACCTTACATCAATCGTTACCATATTCTTCTGCTGCCGCAGCGCAAGCAATTCATGGAGCTTTAGGTCTTGAAACATATCGGCTTCCCCTTCTAGTCTACAATTATATGTCCTGGTCTCTCATCCGTAATCTCGCCGATCAAACTCGCTTCCACCCCAGCTTGCAGTAATACCTGTAATAGGGACTCCGCTTGCTCACCGGCTACTGAAATAAGCAGCCCGCCTGATGTAACCGCATCACATAGTATCCACCGGCCAATCTGATCAAGGTCATCCGGGAACGTGACATCTTGCTGAACATGGGCGAAATTATTCTTCGTACCGCCAGGTACAAATCCAAGATCCGCCAGTTCTCGTACTCTTGGAAGCAGAGGAACATCCTTATGATGCAGCCTAACCGTTGTCTTGCTGCCTTTAGCCATCTCAAGAGCATGTCCGATTAACCCGAATCCTGTCACGTCCGTACATGCATGTACCGGATAAGGCTCCATAATCTCCGCTGCTGTTTTATTCAAGGTGGCCATAACTTGGGTTAGGCGTTTCGTCTCTTCAAGCGACAATTGATCCTTCTTAATCGAGGTAGTTAAGATGCCAACTCCAATTGGCTTCGTTAGGATTAAGCGATCGCCAGGTTTTGCACCGGCATTGGTACGCACTTTGTCGGGATGCACGAGACCTGTAACGGCAAGGCCGAATTTCGGCTCTTTATCATCAATGGAATGCCCGCCGACCAGCGTTGCACCGGCTTCCCGCACTTTATCTGCTGCTCCCCGCAAAATTTCGGAGAGGATCCGTTTGTCCAATGTCGAGATCGGAAATGCAACGATATTTAATACCGTTAATGGTTTTCCGCCCATCGCATAAATATCACTGATTGCATTAGCTGCGGCAATTTGTCCGAAATCATAGGGATCATCCACGATCGGCGTGAAGAAATCGAGCGTTTGCACCAGTGCCAACTCGTTGCTTAAGCGGTATACGCCAGCATCGTCACTGGTATCTAATCCAACGAGAAGATTGGGGTTTGGCTCCGCAGCAGGAAGATTGCGCAGTACCTCCGATAGATCGGCAGGTCCTATTTTGCAACCGCAGCCACCTTTACTGGATAGTGATGTTAACTTAATACTCTCGAAGTTATTCATAGTGTCGACACGTTCCTTTCTTCGCATAACTTAAATCGTACTCGCCACAGCACTAAATTGCAATATTAATGCCACGGTCAATGATCACCAATGAAATTCCTATCCAATAGCAAATGGATTCTCATTTTCGTATAATCTGTATAACGAGTCTTTAGCATGCAATAATGACTAGGCGGTGCTTTTTTTGTTGTCTTTATTTATAGTTGACGACGCCGGCTGCCCTTGATTCTTAACGAATCTGGGGCTTTTTTGTTTGGCATTTCGCACGCTGCTGGGGATCAAAACTCGAGGAGTGAGCGTGTGAAAGTCAAGATCGCCAGCGAACCGTCCCATAGCAAAAAGCTATACCCTGGCATAGTATTTAAGTGTTTTCCGATAGCGCACTCCCCGCTCTATAATGAGCTCATCACACAGCGCAGGGAGAGATTTACATTGCAAACATCACTTATTGGCTATCCTAGAGTTGGAGCATTACGAGAACTTAAATTCGCATCCGAAAAATATTTCAAAGGCGAAATTACAATTCATGAGCTTCATCAGACAGGCGTCGAACTTAGAGCCAACCACTGGAAAAGACAGCAAGCGCATGGTATTGACTTCATTCCTTCTAACGATTTCTCTTTCTATGACGGCCTGCTCGATACGGCTTGCTTGTTCAACCTCATTCCGGATCGCTACCAAGAACTGGGACTCAGCCCATTAGAAACTTATTTTGCTATGGCAAGAGGTTATCAAGGGGAACAAGGTGACGTTAAAGCGCTGGCCATGAAAAAATGGTTCAATACAAACTATCACTACATGGTTCCCATCGTCGAAGATACCGCAAGTATTCAACTGGCTGGCACGAAGCTGTTCGATGAGTTCTTAGAGGCTAAACAGCTCCATATCGCAACGAAACCGGTATTGATCGGTGCCTTCACGTTGCTCAAGCTTGCCAAATATACCGGCGTCAAGCAAGCGAACGACTTCATTCAAGAAACAGCCGCGGCTTACGCTGACGTATTGATTAAGCTAAATGAACTTGGCGCTGAGTGGGTTCAAGTGGATGAGCCTGCGCTTGTGACAGATCTGACGGAAGAGGATCTTGCTCTCTTCACAAAACTGTATGCCCAGATTCTATCCGCTAAAGGCAATGTTAAAGTTCTTGTTCAAACCTACTTCGGCGACGTGCGCGATTGTTATCAAGCGCTTCAAGCCCTCCCATTCGATGGCATCGGAATCGACTTTGTCGAAGGGAAACAATCGCTCGAGCTCGTGCGCCAAAACGGATTCCCTGCTGATAAAGTCTTGTTCGCCGGTGTCGTAAACGGAAAGAATATTTGGAAAAACAATTACAAAAACACGCTGGCAATCGTGCAAGAGTTGAACGGGCTAGCGAAGCAGCTGGTGCTTAGCTCCTCTTGTTCGCTTCTACATGTCCCTTATTCCTTGCAGAACGAAACCAAGTTGTCAGACAATAACAAACGCTACTTCGCATTCGCGGAGGAGAAGCTTCGGGAATTTGCGGACCTTAAAGCGATCTTGAAACACGCGAATCCGTATGCCTCCGACCTTTACCTGCAGAACGAAGAGCTCTTCAATGACACCCGTTTCGCAGGTAACGAGGCTGTACAAGCAAGAACGTCATCGCTAACGGATGCTGACTTCACAAGACTGCCGGCTTTCACAGAACGCGAAGCGCTTCAGAATAATAAGTTCAAGCTGCCACCGCTTCCGACAACGACGATCGGATCGTTCCCGCAGACAGCCGAAGTTAGAGCAAACCGGTTCTCCTTCAAGAAAGGTGCCATTACCGAGGAGCAATACAAACAGTTCAATTTCGATAAGATAGCGGAATGCATTGCCCTTCAAGAAGAGATCGGCTTGGACGTACTGGTACATGGCGAATATGAGCGCAACGATATGGTCGAATACTTCGGAGAGAGCTTGGACGGCTTTATTTTCACGGAAAACGCTTGGGTGCAGTCCTATGGTACAAGATGCGTAAAACCGCCGATCGTCTGGGGAGATATTAGCCGCTCCAAACCTATGACTGTCGAGTACTCGGCTTATGCGAAGAGCTTAACCGGCAAACCGGTAAAAGGCATGCTGACCGGTCCGGTCACCATTCTCAACTGGTCCTTCCCTCGCGAAGATATTAGCTTGAAAGACAGTGCGCTCCAGATCGCGCTTGCAATCCGAGACGAAGTGCTGGACTTGGAAGCGAATCATATCGAAATTATCCAAATCGACGAAGCTGCATTGAGAGAGAAGCTGCCGCTGCGGAAATCCGATTGGCAAGCCGAATATCTGAGCTGGGCTATCCCCGCTTTCCGATTGGTGCACAGCGGCGTACAGGCCGACACGCAAATCCACACGCATATGTGCTACAGCCAATTCAGCGATATTATTCGTGATATCGATGCAATGGATGCCGATGTCATTACGTTCGAAGCATCCCGATCGGATCTTGCCATAATCGATGCCATCAACGATTGCGGCTTCCAAACAGAGGTCGGTCCAGGGGTATATGATATCCACTCCCCTCGCATTCCAAGCGTGGATGAACTCAAGCAAGGCCTAAGTCGCATGTTAGACAAAATCGATGCTGCCAAACTATGGGTCAATCCCGATTGCGGATTGAAGACGCGCGGCGTAACCGAAACGTGGGAAAGTCTGCGTCACTTGGTTCAAGCTGCGAAAGAAGTCAGAGCTACGTTGTAATGCAGACAAGAAAAGGATGAACTCAGCTGAGTTCATCCTTTTGACTTAGAATCGCGTATCCAAAATCCGTGATGATGCTTTCGAGCTTCCCAACATAATCGGTGGCGAGTTGACTCAGATTGGCTTTCCTATTCGTAATATAGCCGATTTGCATCTTCTCTACCGTTCGCAGACGTACCGATTTAATATTCTCCCCGTTCAAATCCTCATTTAGAACACCGGAGCTGATCGTATAGCCATTCAAACCAATAAGGAGATTAAATAATGTCGCGCGATCACTCACCATAATTTTCTTCTTGTATGACCTCGTGCTTAATATCTCTTCCGAGAAGTGGAACGAATTGTACTCCCCTTGCTCGAAAGCGAGACACGGGAACTCGTCCAAATCCTCAATATCCAACATCGTCTTAGCCGCCAGCGGATGCTCGGAGCTAATAAAGACATGCGGTTCTGCTACGAACAACGGATGGAATCGGAGTCCGCTTTCTTTCAGGATTTTCTCAATGACCTTCCGGTTGAAGTCGCTCAGATACAGGATGCCGATCTCGCTTCGCATATTACGTACGTCTTCAATAATTTCATAGGTCCTCGTTTCACGTAACGTGCATTCATATTCGTTGGTATTCAAATCCTTCAAGAGACTCACGAACGCTTGGACGGCAAAAGCATAATGCTGCGTCGATATCGAGCATAGCTTCTTTGTAGGTTTCTTGTCCATATACCGCTGCTCAAGCAGTTCTGCTTGCTCCACGACTTGCCGGGCGTAGGATAAAAATTCAGCACCTTCATTGGAAAGCGCAATTCCCTTGGATGTACGCAAGAAAATGTCTAGACCGATCTCCTGCTCCAATTCTTTGACTGCACTGGATAAGCTGGGCTGCGAAATAAACAGCTGTTTGGCCGCTTCACTAATGGAGCCGCAACTGACTATAGCCAGAATGTATTTTAATTGCTGCAACGTCATTCGTATCCGTCCTTAAAATGATAGTTAAACACATAATATAGGTACCTCTTTGTTTTGTCTATTAACTCTTCATTCAAATCCTAAATAGTTCCAGATGAAGTGACTTTCCCGAACAACTGCAAAAGGCGTCCTCCCTGTGTAGATACATAGGGAAAGACGCCTTGAATCATTGGTGGGACCGCGCCGGTGTTGCACCGGTGATTCACAATGCCTTCGTCATGAAAATACTGTAAGGGTCTAGTACATAATCCGCGAATGGCTCACATTCTTCAAAACCAAGACTGGCGTATAGCTTCTTAGCAGGGTAGTAGGATTCCAACGATCCCGTCTCCAAACTTAGCCGTGAATACCCGCGTTTCTTGGCTTCTTCGATCATATGTTCAAGAAGTCGTCTCGCTACTCCTTTTCTTAAATGCTGCAGCGATGTTCGCATGGACTTGATCTCTCCGTGTCCCGCATCCAGCTCGTTGATGGCGCCGCATCCGAGTAATTCATCCTCTTCCCATGCGCTCCAGAACGTGATTTCTGGCTGCTTTAACCCTTTGAGGTCCAGCGCATGCATGCTTTCCTCGGGAGACTGCTCGGCCATATTCTGAACATGTTCTTCGATTAGGGCAATGATTTTGGCTCCGGTAAGATCATCGATTCTGATTTCCATGTATCTACACTCCACTGTCTGTAGGATTTTATCCATCCATTATACTAATCCGGCCAAGTGAAGTCGATATGTATTCCGGCTCGATCCCAGTAAAGACGGAAGCTACCGCGTTCACATCCATTCCTGTTCTAAAATCGAGTATTGAAAGGAATCATGCCACTTTCCTTTATGCCGCATATGTTCTCTTAGATGGCCTTCAAATTTCATCCCAATTCGTTGCATTACGGTAGCAGAACCTACATTATCCGGTCGACAGGTTGCGTACATGCGATGAAGTCCGTGCTCTCGAAAGCCAAACTGCAGCAAGGCAGCGGCGGCTTCAGTAGCATAGCCATTCCCCCAGAATTTGCGATTGAAGCAATAACCCAGTTCCGCTTGTAAAGGATTGCCGATGTGAATACCACAGCCGCCAATCAACTCCCCGCTTTCCTTCAGAACAACCGCAAATTCATAATCCTGCCGCGGCTGCTGTTTCTGCATGTTAATAACGCTATCGAGATAGTTCTGTGTATCTTCAATTGTATTTGGCCCCCAAATGGTGTGCGTACAGACCAATGGATCTGAGGCATACGCATGGACAGCATCCAAATCGGAAGCTATAAATTCTCTAATGATTAATCGCTTCGTTTCCATCTTCTCGTTTTGCCTCCTGCGACTCTAGTTTACATAACTATTATTATGTAACACTTATTCTCTGATGATCTACAGCCTATTCCACAGACATCAACACCATTCACAAAAATGAATAAACATGCATAATTACGAAACAACTCTTCATGATCAGCGTGCTTCCATCTATTCCCGAATTCAATCATACCAAAAGATGGGATAGTCGGAAATACCGACTACCCCATCTCATCCTACACGCTAGTCCTGTTTGCCCTTCTTCCTCCGACGGAAGGAAATCCCGCCAAAGCCGCAAATGACAGCGATATAAAATCCTGCGTCGTACCACCAGCCTACGTTATGCGCTTCATAGACTCTGATGTAAGGTTTGAAGATGCCAATGATTAGCGAAATCGGTGCTACCCAGCCGTGCCAGATTCCCCAGAAAAAACCTGCGGGATGGTTCACGGTATTCGTTCCATCTCCGGGCACACATCCCGATAACGAAACAACGGTACCAAGCATAACCACTGTAAGGAGTACGTATTTTGCTTTCATGTCCTTTCCACCTTCCTGAATCAAGTGATCCAATCGTGAATATTCCTGTTATCTCATGGATTTTTATGCATATAAATGATCGTATGTACGTTTACAGCATCATAGCCAGATGGGAGTGTCGATCAATCTGAAACGGCTGATTCTTTCTTTGCTTGTTGTTATCATGCTGGTTGGCTGTGACACGAATGCTAACCAAACCGTTGCGGACACAGAAGAACCGCAGAAGACCCTTGCTAAGAACATGACCGCGCATCAGAAGGACATATTCCAAGAAATTCTTGCACGGGTAGTACGCAATCGGAACAATCTGACGCCTGAAACACGTCGACAATTCTGGGAATTGGTAGATGAGGTTGGAGCAACGGAGGAAGAATTGGCAACAATGAAAGATTTGTTGGCAGGCCCTATAGTCATTTATATGAAGTATTTCTTCGAGGATGCCTTGATTTCTTTAGAACAAGGTACACCGTACAAATCGCATGAACGGGAACAATATGAACAGCACCTGAAATCGCTTGAAGCATTAACGGACTCCCGAATCGAAGAAAACAATTTACTAATGGAACAAATCGCCTATAAACAGCCGATCCAGCAAGGGAGCCAGTCAGCCGTGATGGATGAGGCCATGATAAAGCAGGCTTTAGTCAATGTAAATCTTGCGATGGACACGATTAATCAACTATTTACGAGACCCTGATATCGTTCGCCTCCAAGGAGAGTCAGCCTGACTCTCCTTTCTTATTTCAAGTGATCACTTCCCATTGAAAGATCGTTCATACAAGCAACTTTTCCCAAGTAATCACGTCTAATTATTGAGATTATTTGGGTAGCATTGAGGAGTGGCTATATGAAACCACAAAGTCGTATGCTCATCATGATCACCTTCACCGCTCTTACCTTACTTACAATCGTATTCTTCTATTATCACGGAGTAAAGGATAAGAATCTCCCTTCCACTAAGAGCATTCCTACTGTAACGAACGATAAAGCATCCCCACCTCCAACAACGGCTTCCTCTACTTCAACGAAATCCCTGCCTTCTCTAAACCCGGATTGGAAGCCTCTTGAAGGCGAATTCATGGCGGATTCGAAGGAAACGCGTGTGCTCTGGAAGAATGAACAAGCCATGATCTATGTTCAAGATCTACACCTCTACTACACTTCAGATGGTATCAATAAACAGAGTATCTATGAATGGAAAACGCCCTTCCCGCTGGAAGCATGGCTGAACGGTGATTACTTGCTCATTGGGGCTCAAGTCACCGAGAATAGCGCACAAGATTCGATATCCAATGCAAGCGGTGCTTGGATTGCCATCCGTATTGAGCCTGCACCCGTCGTAATCGAGGATACGAATCTTTTCTTCGGACCTCATGAAGTATTGTCGATCCGGCTTACGGAGGAACCGCGCCTCTTCCTCCTCAAGGTACGGAATGGATCCGGATTCTCCGAGGAAGTATATGATCCTTCTCACGACGGCTGGGAAACGATCAATAGAGGAACGATTGAAGCATCAGCACCGGAAACCTCAGCTAAGACTCCTGATGTGCAGGTAGTAACAAACAATCGCGTTTTTCTGTTGCCAGAAGGACCCACCGTATATTCGTTCCTAGATGAAGGAAGCAGTATCGTCTATTTCAAAGACCCCCATTATCTCGTACGACGGTATACCGGGTATGAGCTGCTTCAAGTCAAACAACTTTCATTCTTGGAAGGATCTCCGCAGCTAATCGGGCGATTTCGTAACCAAGAAGGCGTGGAATTCATGTCGTTCCTTAACGAAGAGCTCAGCCCGCTGCCGGTTGAATCAAGGCTATGGCTGGAAGATTGGCAAGCATTCAACTTCCGCACCTTCATCCATGTAGCGCCTGACAAAATGGAGGTCCTTCAGTATTCAGATGAGGTACAAACCGAAGCCGAAGCCGGCACAGAAACCAGATCTGTAGCCGAAATCATAGCCGAATATCCGCCTGAATTCCTACAGTTCCCAACAAAAGGGCTCACGTGGATCGCATCTCGCGGGTCGCTGGTGGATTATGAGGATCATGGCAAGGTTGTCTCTATTTCTTGGCCGGATCTCATTCATTCCGAGGAAGCAGAGCTTGACTCCATCCGGTCCTCCCCACTTCAGAATTTCACCGTGAAGAACGAGAATCGCAAGCCATTTACAACGTTTAGTCATCCGATTATAGAAACGAGTTCCCCGGAAGATAACACTAACGCCACTATTCCGCAGGACCTCCAAGATGCGATAGATAAGGTCTACCGAGAGGAAGATTACAGCTATGCCAAAACATTCCGTAAAATCGGTTCCGACTGGTACGTAGTGGTGGATCGTCATTTCTACGCTTTCAAAGCCGGGGAACTATCAGAAATCGGCGAGCTGCCTGTAACGGTCACCGTTAAGATTGGAGAAGCGGCAGGCGGCGTCGGTGTCAGAGATTTTACGCGGTGGCAGAATAGTTGGATTGTGGCAGATACGGAAGCATCTCGGGTATTGAAACTGAATGACAAGCTGGAAATTATAGCTGTGAGCTATATTCCTACCCCCTATAAGCTGACGATCAAAGGGACGCAATTGCAAATCGCCTCCACTGCGCTCACCTGGGTCGTGGATCAAGATTTGAATCGGGTCAAGGTTAAATCACAGGCTTTTCAGTCTTCTGCCAAGCTGAACAAAGTCGACTATCCCCATTTCCAAGATCAAGAATGGTTTTACGATAAAATCAGCGGGATCACCTGGTACTACCTCTTCGGTTCCTTGTATCAGGTCCATGAAAAAAAGCAGCAATTTCGCTCCTTCTACTTAAGTGAAAACGAGAATATGAGAGCCCATGTACGGATTATTCCCTATCATGAAGAGGTCCTTGTGCTGCTTGACCGGCGTTTAGAACGTTTCGACCGGCAAGGAAGACGTCTCAGTACCATTGCATTCCCGCGTTCCACGCCTGATGGCATTTACGATCGCACGACGCCGGGAGAAAATTCGTTCATTCTGGATAGTCAAGCTAATGTCCTTTATCTTGTGCAAGGATTCCGCATCTTGAAGATTGATTTGAAACGCCAATCGGTAAGCGAACTCTTTAGGCAAAATTACGCTGATATCGGAGAACTGATAAAATCCGATGGGAATCTGTATTTCTTGCTGCATAATAACCAAAATGACCGTTATTCGCATAATCTGGACTCTCAAGACGAGAGTAAGCTGTTTGTCACTGAAGTCATCAAGATCGATCTTCAATCACAGGCTGTTCAGCGATCGATAGCGGACGGTTATTATGAATCCATGACCATCGATGGCGATGCCGCTAACAAACCCACGTTCGTGCTGCGAAGCTACAACTGATCATGGCCCTTTATACGCAGAAACAGCAAGCACAGGCGTGCTTGCTGTTTCTATATTTTGACTATATGCTGCTTTATTTCGCTTGAATATATCCTTCTGCTTTCAGCAATTCAGCGATCAGAACCGCACCGCCGGCTGCTCCGCGAAGTGTATTGTGCGACAATCCTACGAATTTATAATCGTAAAGGGAATCCTCGCGCAATCTGCCAACGGAAACGCCCATACCGTTCTCAATATCGCGGTCCAGCTTCGTTTGCGGTCTGTTTTCTTCTTCGAAATACGTAATGAATTGCTTAGGGGCACTAGGAAGGCCAAGCTCTTGCGGACGTCCTTGGTATTCCTTCCAGCGCGCAAGAATTTCTTCTTTCGCCGGTTTATTCTCGAACGATGCAAACACAGTTGCCAAATGTCCATCCGTAACCGGAACTCGAATACATTGGGTTGTGATAAGCGGTGCGCTTGCTTTCACGATTTCGCCATTCTTAACCGTTCCCCAGATCCGAAGCGGCTCTTGCTCGCTTTTCTCTTCTTCGCCGCCAATATACGGAATAACATTGTCTAACATATCCGGCCAATCCGTAAAGTTCTTCCCTGCACCGGAAATAGCCTGATAAGTCGAAGCCACAACCTGAGTAGGTTTGAAATCAAGCAATGCGTGAAGTGCCGGCACGTAGCTTTGGATCGAGCAGTTTGGCTTAACCGCAATGAAGCCGGTTTCAGTGCCCAGACGTTTTCTTTGAGCTGCAATAACTTCAAGATGGCTCGGGTTAATTTCCGGGATCACCATAGGAACGTCCGGCGTCCAGCGATGTGCCGAGTTGTTGGAAACAACAGGCGTGCCTGTTTTGGCATATGCTTCTTCCAAGGCTTTAATTTCATCTTTCTTCATATCTACAGCGCAGAATACAAAATCTACTTGAGAAGAGACTTCTTCTACTTTCGATGCATCCTGAACGACGATTTGTTTCACTGCTTCCGGAATCGCGCCGGACAGCTTCCATCTGCCTTTCACCGCTTCTTCATATGTTTTGCCAGCTGAGCCGCTGCTAGCAGCAATCGCTGTAACTTCAAACCATGGATGCTCATCCAGCAGCTGTACAAAACGCTGGCCGACCATGCCTGTTCCTCCGACAATACCAACTCTTAGCTTGTTCGTCATTAGCAATTCAATCCCCTTCAGAATGGTTTCTCATGATCCGGTAAAGTTTGATTTGGTGTACCTTATGCGTGTATTCGAGCGGTGTTTCCTCTGCAACAATAAAAAAAATCCCACCTCCAAGACTTTAATAAGTCTTGGAGACGAGATTGATCCGCTCGTGGTACCACTCCAAATTCGCTGACATGTCGCCATATCAGCCTCTTCGAGTACGACATGAACATGTCATGTTTATACTCTAGCTCTATAACAGGAGCTCCTGTCACACCATCCCCTGCAGTAGGTTGCCGATGTGCTGCTCAGAGTCTTTTTTCAATAATGTCGCCTTTACTCCTTTGCAGCTGCCGGAGCTCTCTGTGAAAGGTTCATTTATCTACTCGTCTCTTCATCGCATTTTAACATTTCGTTTATAGTATCAAATAACCGTTATAAGGTAAACTATATTTTCAAAAATAATTCAAAAATCGTCAACTATTCAAAAGAACTTCGAGCTATGGTTACAGTGGTCGCTCCATGAGCCTTAGCGAATGCGTCGAGAGCGCCATAAACTTGGTCTCGAAGCTTCTTTGTGAAATCGACTTCAGGGGCGATATGAAGATACTCCACGGTCAAGTGGCCTTGTTTCTTATCCAATCGAGGGTCCATGCGGCCAATCAATCGATCGCCTGCTAAAATCGGCATCGCATAATACCCATAGGTGCGTTTGACTGCAGGCGTGTAGATCTCCCAACGATAATCAAACTCGAATAGATCAGTCAGCCGTTTGCGGCTCCACAATAAGTTGTCGAGCGGCGGCAAGAAGTGTACGTTGAGATCCGAATCGTCGTGAACAGGCAGATTTCGTGCTTCATCGTCGTGCGTCAGAAGACGCTCCATATCCGCGGCTAAGATGTAATAGGGCTTGTCCAAACCCGTTACTTCGACCGGTGACACAACCCCTTCCCTGATGTGGGAGTCAATCGTTTCTCGTCTTTCGTTGGCTCGTAACTTCTGCCAGCCTAGACGCGGATCACTCGGTTCAAATACACGATAAGCTCTGAAATACTTCATCATCATCGCTTCGAGCGCTTCCTGTTCGTCTATTACACCCGCTTGCTCGATTAGCGGAGCAGGGACACTTTGACTGGTAGTATGAAACCGGCGCTGATTGCCTTCTCGGCCCACAATCCGAATTTGAGCGGCATCCGTCAATAAATTCAGTGCATGCGAGGTAGCTTTCGTCGTCGCATTATCGTTAACGTTATCCCAATACCCGTGTACACGTTCACTCGACTCGAATGATTTGGCAGCTAGCGGTCCTTCCTGTTCCAATCTCTGCAGGACTTGCTCAATGACAGGCCTAATTTGATCCATATGAGGCTGAATGTTCGCCCGCAGTCGCTGCCTTGTTGGTTCAAAGATCGGATAATCGTTCATCGGAATAATACAGGCCGCGTTCGCCATGTATTCGAAAATCTCATTGCTGCTCAGCAGTTCATTCAGCACGCTAGGCTCATAACCGGGAATTCTGGCAGCCAGAACCAGATGCTGATTCGGACGTACCGCAGCGACAGGATCAATCTGCACACATTCCAATTGATTAATTACGTCAAGAACGCGCTCCCGCATTGAAACAGATGACTGAGGCGATTCAAGTAAAAGCTGCTTCTCCAGCAAAAACCGCCTCAGTGCTCTTTTTGTGGTTTGGAATGGCGCCATTCTGATCCCTCCTTCTTAATAAAACCTCCAAATACGGTTATTTCACCGGCATCTGGAGGTTGGATTGTATATGACGCTGCTGCCGAGTTCATTCGTAAAGTTCTCGCAGAAACACGATCGATTGTTGGATGAGCTCTCTGAGAACCTGAACATCAATATCGGCTACTTTATTGATGTAGACACAGCCTTTTCCCGTCGTATGTTTGCCGAATCGCTGAAGCAGTTCTTCCCGTTTGGTCTCGCCTGGCGCAAAATACAGGCTGATCTTGGCTTTACGGGGCGAGTACCCCACATATGGGGCATCCCCTTCGTGGCCGGAAGCGTATTTATAATGATAGGAACCAAATCCAATGATGCTTGGCCCCCACATTTTCGCTTCGAATCCGGATGCTTCGGTGAAAATGTCCAACAGCTTATAAGCATCTTCACGCTTCTTATCGCTCTCCACATTCTCAATAAATTCTAGTACGCTGCTGTCTGTTTCCTTGGTTTTGGTTTCGTACATGAAGAGAGTCTCTCCTTTGCCATGTGCTTCGTCTGTTTAGCCCTTCTTTCATTATAAACGAAGTGCTATGCGGATAACCAAGAAATTCATGCACCTCCCATTCATCTGCATTTCTACGGACAATCGGATCGTTTGCCCGTTAGGGTTCTATCAAGCGGACCAGAGTGATCCGTGGAGCTATATGTGGATCGGATTTAACATCAGCCAGAGTCATCCAACATCGCAGTTTGCTGGAATAGCTCCGGAATCCCCAGTGATTTCGCACGAAGCAACAGCCGCTATCACTGCGCTCTTCCAGCAGTTATTTGACATCCAAGGAACTCCTGCTTACACGGAGTTTCTGGTAACAGGGCTTATCTATCAATTGTTTGCGAATGTCATGAAAGATACCGCGCATCCCGAACCGATCTCCAGGAGCACTTCTACTGCAGACTTATATATCGCCAAGGCGATTCAGTTTATAACGGACTATTACGCCGAGCCGCTTTCTGTCCCGATCATTGCGGCGCAGCTTGGCTTGGAACGCAGTTATTATACGAAAATGTTCAAGGCGCATGTGGGAGTATCGCCCCATGCTTTTCTTATGCAGCTCCGCATGAACAAGGCCGCCGAACTGCTCGACAAAACGAATTTGTCGATCGGGCATATCGCGTACTCGATCGGTTTTAATAACATTAACTATTTCTCGTCTTCTTTCACTCGCTTGTTCAAGATCAACCCCTCCATCTATCGGAAGCAGCGCAAGAAGCACGATATGATCCGAGAATAAAATAAAGAGCGCCTCGTCATTTGCGAGGCGCTCTTCTTATAAGGAGCCGGAAACTTCGGCTACGGCATTACTTCTTCTCTTTCCGTAGACGACGCGCGAGAGCAGTACACTAATTTCATAGAGAATGACGAGCGGAATGAATACCATCAAGTGCGAGATCAGCTCCGGAGGAGAGATCAGACTTGCAACGATGACGAGCACCAGGTAGGCATATCTTCGCATCTTATGAAGCGCATGAGGCGTTAATACGCCAATCTTCGTCAAGAACATCACTACGACCGGGAGTTCAAAGGCTACTCCAAGGGGAATGACGATGTTGAACATAAATCCAAAATATTGCGCGACGCCGTAAGTCTCCACCAGCTCCATGCTAGTTGTGATTCTGGAAGTAAAGTCGAAGCTCATGGGGAATACGATCAAATATCCAAAAGCCAGCCCAATCAAGAAGCAGGCCACGCTGTAGGGAACATAGCGGAGTGCGGCCGTACGTTCTTCCGGATGCAGCCCCTTCCTCACGAAGCTCCACAACTGGTACAGAATATACGGAAGAGATACCGCAAGCGCAAACACAAACGCGATCGTCATGTACATCCGAATGCCGTCCCATGGCGAGAACACGTTCCAGGTGATGTCCGAGCCCGGCGGGACGCTTTTCAAATAGCGAAGCACTTTAGGGGATACATACAAACCGCCGCATAATGAAAGCAATA
This sequence comes from Paenibacillus rhizoryzae, assembly GCF_059686995.1. Taxonomy (NCBI): domain Bacteria; kingdom Bacillati; phylum Bacillota; class Bacilli; order Caryophanales; family Paenibacillaceae; genus Paenibacillus; species Paenibacillus rhizoryzae. The sequence goes on from NZ_JCAALT010000007.1 coordinate 87,723, forward strand.
CGACAGCGAGTATTCGCCATATTCGGCTTCGCAGCTCCGTGATATGCGACATGATAGTCATCGTCTCTTCGCCGCTTCTCATTCCCCGCACGCCCTTCCGGCTTTTCTAAGCTCAAACGTGTGAAATCCATCCCTCAGCTTCAAGTTAATCTCCTTCACTCTTTCCACATCATCGAATGAATATTTGCGTGCCCCGCCTTTCGTCCGAATAGGGAAAATCAACTGCTTCTCCTCGTAATAGCGAATCTGTCTTTCCGTCAATCCTGTCAAGTCGCATACAGTACCAATGCTCATTACCTTGTCATTCATTGCTGGCAGCCTCCCTAGAACTTAATAGTAGTTGATCTTGGAAAGTGCTTCTGATTGATCACGATGTTAGGAAACATTACATAAATCTTCTTGGGTCGAAATGTTATCACCATCTATTGGATTGTTCAATGGGACGGATTACCCAGCATATCGGGATTAATGGTAAATACTGCCTTCCTGTGTTTATCCGCAATTACAAGAACTCCGCGTTATTACTGCATTTGTTGTAAGTTTTTTGTAATTTGATTCATTATTTCTATCGCCTATATAAACTTTATTGATGTAAGACTATCTAACAAAATATTGGCGCTTCCGAAAAAATCCATGATACATTTCTCGCAGAGTCGAACAGACGATCTACCAAAGGAGCTGAAGCGCATGGAAACGAAAGAAACGCCAAACGAAGTGTCGCGCAGACAATTTCTGACGACGGTCGGCAAGATCGGCGGTGCTGCTGCCGTATTCAGCGTCATGGGCACGATGGGCCTCTTTACGCCCCAAACGATGAAAGCGGCGGAATATACGCCTCCTTCCAGCTGGGATTTGAAGGGTACGAACCGCTCCGGCAAGAAAATCGTCATACTTGGAGCTGGCGTTGCCGGCTTAACAGCTGCTTACGAACTAGGTAAGGCCGGCTACGATTGTACGATTCTCGAAGCCCGTGCTCGTTCAGGCGGTCGAAACTGGTCGGTTCGCCGCGGTACAACCGTGACAGAGGTTGGCGGACAGAAACAAGTCGCACGCTTCGACGACGGCATGTATTTGAACGCCGGTCCGATGCGAATTCCCCAGTTCCATGTCACGATGGACTATTGCCGGGAATTCGGCATTCCGATGGAGCCTTTCAACAATGTGAATGAGAGTGCCTACTATTACAATGAGAATGTCGGAGCATTATCCGACACTCGTGTTCGTAAACGTGCCGCGAAAGCGGATGTGAAGGGCTATATCAGTGAGCTGCTTGCGAAAGCCGTCAATCAGCCGGGGTTGGATCTCCCTCTTACGCCGGAGGAGAAAGAAAAGGTTGTCGCTTACCTCCGCTCCGAAGGAAATCTGGATGCAGACTTGTTCTACAAAGGCTCCTCGCGCGGCGGTTATAAGGATGAACCCGGTTCGAGGCTTGATGCCGGCGTCATCCGCGACCCTTTCGATATGAAGGCGATTATTAATTCCGGTTTCGGAAACTTCTTCAGCAGCGAATACTCCTACGATCAGCAAATGATGATGTTCCATCCTGTCGGCGGGATTGATGCCATACCGCAAGCGTTTGAGAAAAGACTCGGCAACCGGATTAAACATAATATGGAAGTCACCGAAATCAAGCATGTAGGTGAAAAAGTACAGGTTTCGTATACGGATCTGCTAAGCGGGGAAGCCAAGCAAATCGAAGGCGACTTCTGTATCTGTACGATTCCGCTATCCGTATTGAAGACGATTAAACATGATCTTTCCTATGAAATGACCAATGCGATCAACAATACCAAATACGCAAACGCAGGCAAGATTGGCCTGCAGTTCAAACGCAGATTCTGGGAGGAAGACGATCAAATCTACGGCGGCAACACGCTGACGAATATGGACATCTCTTCGATCTACTATCCGCCTACGAACTATTTTGCTAAGAAAGGGGTATTGCTTGGTTATTACGCTCAAGGCAGCAATGCCGATAAGATCGGGGCGTTGTCATTCCGAGACCGCGAAGCGTTGGCTTTGAAGCAAGGAGCTAAGATCCATCCGCAATATTACAGTGAGTTCGAATCCTCGTTCTCCGTAAACTGGAAAGCTATCAAATATAACATGGGCAGCTGGGTCTCCTACTCCGCCGATGATCGAAAAACCAATTATCCCGTGCTCTGCAAGCCTGATCGCCGCGTCTATCTCGCAGGGGAGCATATCAGTTACATTACGGCTTGGATGGCTGGAGGCATTGAGTCTGCTCGGGAAGTCGTTACCGATATTCATGAGCGCGTAATGAAAGAATAGATCACTTAATTCATTCGGGAGGGACGAACCATGAAATTGAAACGCAAAGTCAAAATCGCCATCTTCGCAGTCGTTATTTCTTCCTTGGCAGCTACCGCAAGTGTATATGCCGCGATTACGCCGCACAAATATCCACTCATCCCGATCCATGAGCCGGAATTCTATGGCAGTCCTCAGTCCTCCATCTCAAGCGCAGTTGCCATGCCGGCCGGAACGGCTACCTTCGAGACAAGCGGCACTACGCCGGCGGTCATCAATAAGGACGGTAAAACCATCTACGAGCGTTACGGAGACACCGAAGCCCAAGGAACCAGTATCCTCCAGAATATCGAGAAGCAATTGAAGGAACAAGGCTTGTCCATGAAGGATGTTACATATCTGCGCGTGTATATCGCCCCCGATGCTGCCAAGGAAGGTAAATTCGACTTTGACGGTTGGTTTAAGGCGTACGCCAAATATTTCAACACGACCACGAATCCGACCAAAACCGCGCGCTCCACTGTCGGAGTCGCAGGTCTCGTGAATGCCGATTGGCTAATTGAGATCGAAGCGGTCGCTGCCTATCCGAGCAACCATAACCAAGATTAATCCAATACCACTACTCGAATGGAGATGATTCGTATGTTGCAAAACGTAGGATTTCCGGGGCTTATGATGATCTTAGTAGTTGTTCTTATTATCTTCGGACCTTCCAAGCTTCCTGAACTTGGCCGCGCGGTCGGCCGCACCTTACATGAGTTCAAGACATCTGCGAAAGAGCTCGTTTCTGACACCAGAGAAGATGTTACAGACAATAAATCGTAGTCATTTGTATACGATGGTAAAAGGCCGTCTTCGATTCTGCTCTTATGCAGCAGTCGAAGACGGCCTTTCTTAAAGTTGCTCCCCCACCTTTCGACCCACTATACTCTAACTAATGCAGCTGAAGGGCTGCGAAAGTGATGGATAGAGAATGGGGATACGAAACATGCGGTTAGCAATTCTACTCTTCGTGATCGCCGGCCTTGCCGAGATTGGCGGCGGTTATATGGTTTGGCTCTGGCTGCGGGAATCCAAGCCGCTCAAAATTCCTTTTTCAGTAAGTTAACAGCGGACAACATTTAACCTCCGGCATTTGCCCATATGGTAATAAAGGCAGCCGAAAAAGGAGGTTATATCATGTCAGATAGCTTTGTCACGCAGTCTTTGGAAGAGATCCGCTTCTGGTCACGCATCATGAAGGAGCATTCTTTATTTCTCAAGCTTGGATTTCGATGCGAAGATACTCAGCTCATTCAGGAAGCGAACGGATTCTATTCAGTCTTCGAACAGATTGAGGCCAAAGCGAACGCCTTCCCCTTGACTACAGACCCGCAGCAGATCAGAGTGTTTAACACAGAGGTATGTACGGCTGTCTCTCACATTTGGGTATACAAACGCAAAATATTAGGACTTATTCTGACGTGCAAATTGCCCGGCGGCAACAATTTCCCTCTCTTAGTGGACCATGTCAGCCGGGAAGCTAATTATTTTAGAAACCGACTTCATGAGTTGAATAACGGTCAATTGGAGCCGCTCGCAGACTCGATCATCGATGAGAACGTCTTCTTTCTCAAGATCATGGCGGATCACGCCAAGTTTATAGGGCATCTGCTCGATCCGTCAGAGCGGAAGCTGGTGGATCAAGCGAGAGATTTCAGCCATGATTTTGATCAATTGCTGTTTCAAGCTCAGGATTTAAGCTCGATGCGTCCAGAGTCTCAAACGACGCCACTCCTAACGCAGTTTCTGGATCAGAACCGGGTATCGGTTGCCGGTTTACGGGACTTCAAGAAAGCGGCTCGCGATCTAATCGAAGCTTGCCGGATTAAAAGCATCATCCACCCCCTCCTTGCTGATCACGTGTACCGTGAGGCCGAGAGGTTCTTGCATCTGATCGACCTCTTCGAGCAACGGCTTGCCGGAGCGCCGGCTAGCTAAGCTTCATAGTGGGAGACGTCCCCGTGGAGTTCGATAAGATAGCCACCCTCTACGGTGATCACCTTATTCAACGAAGTTGGATGAATATGCGGCGGCGACCACAGCTGCTCTAGCGGATCTCCTTTGAAATACGCCATGATCGTTTTCAATGTAACGGCATGACTAACGATCAGAACCGTGCCGCCTTGATGCGCAGCTTCAATCGCGTTCACTTTCGGGATGGCCCTCTCCTGCAATTGCATGAAGGATTCACCGTCATTGCTTGGCCGATACACATGCGGGGTATTCCGGAAGGCAATATGCTCGTCAGGAAAGGCTCGCTCAATTCCCGTAAACTTCCGCCCTTCCCAAGAGCCCAGATCAATTTCCTTCAGCTCCTCACTGAGAAATAGAACAATATTGCGATTGCCTCTAATAATCTCCGCGAATGCCAATGCGCCCACATACAATAAGAGCTGCCGGATTCACTAATCCGGCAGCTCTTATTTGTCTTGGGTGGCCGCTAGCTTAGCAGCTCTTCCTTCTTGTTGCGCAACATTGCAGTGCGTGCCAGCTTAGCAGGCTTGTGGCCCAGCATAGAACGGCCAACGGTCATCGCAATGCCGAGCAGTACAAGCCCCATCATTGCGCTGAATCCGTACCGCTCCATCCAAGCAGGCATTGTCTTCAGTTGATGATAGATTTCACCGCCCAGAATCGGACCGATAAAACCGGTAAAGCCTGTCAGCATCGCGTAAACCGCGACATATATCGTGCGCTCCGCGCTCGGCGAATCCTCAATGGTAAAATTAAACGTCAGCTGGGTAAAGCCGCCTGTGCCCATCCCTAACAGGATATGAACGACGAACAGCACCGGAATCGCTGGCAACCACGCAATCCCTCCCCATAGGATGCAGGAAGCCGCAATAATCGGAAGCGTCCACATCAGCACTTTTTTCGTGCCGTACTTTGCATTCAAATTGCCCCACACATAATAGCTGACCATCATGACGATCATCTGAACCGTCGTGATGATTGAAACCCACTGAATACTCACTTTAATCACGTCGAGCATCGCATAAGAGAATAACGGTACCGCTACATTTTGAATAAAGATCCATGCAGCTAGAAATAGAGTTGCACGCATGAACGAACGATCCTGCAGCGGTTTGAGTAACAGCTTCAGCTTCTGCGACTCCTTCGATTTCTCAAACGGAATATTCGGATAGCGGAACAAGTGATATCCATTCCACAGCATGCAAATTGCCGCCAAGGAGTAGAGGATGATGAAGCCTTGCTCCTGCGAATAGTGCTCCAGTAATTGTCCGCCGAACAACACGGCTGCTGCGGCAAGTCCGCCTACAATCGTATTTCGAATCCCCATATAACGTCCTCGAACCTGCGCCGGCACCATATCTCCGATCAACGATGCCCATATCACTCCGGCAATGTTCGAGCATAGATACGAGAGCAAATACAAGACAATAAACGTATACACCCAATAACTCCGTGGCAGTACAAATGGAATAAGTCCCGTCAGCACCCACAATAATCGATACAAAACACCATAAGCCAGTACGTACGCTCTACGATTATCAACATTATGGGTAACAATCGCGGTGAAGATTTGAGCCAAGTTGGCAAATGCCGGTATGGCCAGCGCGAATCCGATCTGAGCGGAGGATGCACCTAAATGCAGCATGTATCCGGTCAGGAATGGCCCGCCAATCAAACTTGCCAGCAGTACGCCTGAGATGCCTTCGCTGGTTATGATTTTCAAGTACTTGCGTTGATCTGAATCTTTACGATTTCGAAAGAAAGGCAATTTCCAAGTCATATGTCGTCCCTCTGCTGCAGTCATTTCTATTTAGGTTAAACGATTCACCAGCGTTTGTATAGCTAATTTCGGCCTAACGAGAAATAAAAAGAATCCGCGAATGATCACGGATTCCATGCATACATTTATCTGAAGTTACAGCAACCGCTCGCTTACACCTTCGAATGTAATTTGCACAGGCTCAATGCTGCCATCTTCGGTGAAGTGCATACGATCAATACAGAGAACGCGATGATTTCGATCTGTTTCAGTCAAAGGTCTGCGGTGATACACGATATACCATTCGTCGGCACCCGGAACCTCTATGATGCCGTGATGACCCGCGCTTGTGGCGATTTCAGCATTTTGCTGCAATATTTTGCCGACGCGTTCGAACGGACCCATTGGAGATTGCGAGACGGCGTAGGCGACGGAATAATCCGGCTCTCCCCAGCCACCTTCAGCCCACATGAAATAATAGAGACCGTTTCGTTTAATCATACAAGGGCCTTCTACGAAATGATCCGGCGTTACTTCGACGAAAGTAGTGCCATCTTCAAATGAATCTAAACTCACCATATCTTCGTTCAGCTTCACGACATTGCAATGGCCCCAGCCGCCGTAATACAAATAAGCAGTCCCATCGTCGTCGATGAATACATGCGGATCAATGGGCTGCGCGCCATAATAGAACTTATCGATAAGCGGCTTACCGATCGCATCGCGGAAAGGACCTTCCGGACGATCCGAGACGGCTACACCGATGCCGCCAAGCTCGTTGTTGCTCTGAATATCGTTCGCTGCAAAATACAAATAGTATTTCCCGCCACGCTCAATCGGAGATGGTGCCCACAGCGCGCGTTTACCCCATGTAATATTGCTCATTTCAAGAATATGGGTTACTTTGGTCCACTCTACCAAATCGGAAGAATGAAAAGCGTCCAAATGGAGCTGTTCATCGTACGGCGCTGAATAAGTCGGATAAATCCAATACCGTCCTTCAAAGATTCTAGCCTCCGGATCCGCATACCAGCCCGGCACGATGGGATTCCCGGATAGCTTCTTGCCTTCATTCGCAGATGTGCTGCCTGTAGTCATTAGAATAAGTCCCTCCATAATTCATTAATAACGATATAAATGTGCCGTGTCTTTCTCGCGAATCCAGACCTGCATAAAACCTGCGTCTCTGTTATCCCAAGCATAATACGGAATGAATCGAAGCGGCGGCTTACCTGCTGCCTCTCTACTGCTGACAGTCAGTACCGTAATTCCGCCTAACAGCTCAGGTTCATGGTTGACGTAGATCGAATCCCGATCGGTAATCGTACTATCGTCAAAAGCTAGCATGGCATTATCTACTTCTTCCAAACAGTATACAATCGGCCCTCGCTGCAAGGCAACACGGCCGCGGTTAGCTTCAACTTCACTTCTCGCTCGTACAATTTCAACCGGCATATCAAGCTCTAATGCAATGATGTCTCCAGCAGACCAGTTCCTCTTTATCTCCAAATATCCCCGAACAGGCAGCGCAGCTACTTTCTCTCCACCAACAAGTAAGCTGTAGCCTCTGCACCAGTCAGGCAAACGAAGACGAATAACAAACTCGCCCGCTTGCTCCGGTTCCACCGTAATCGCAATGGATCCGTCCCATGGATAATTCGTTGTTTGATGGAGCTTCACTTGCTGCCCACTGCCGTAGGTGATCACCGCATCGCCGCTAATATATTGATTCACGGCAATGCCATCCGCTGAGCTGGCATACGTATACTGCCCAATTGAAGGCAGGAAACGAACAAGGTTCGTCGGACAACAGGAGGTGTGAAACCACTCTACCCGGTGATGCTCGCCTTTGGAGGCTAATGGATTCACATAGAAAAATTTATCGCCGGATAACGATATCCCTGACAATGCTCCGTTATAAAGCTCTCTCTCTACCAAATCTGCGTATTTGGCATCTCCGAACAGAAGATTCATCCGGTTATTCCAAAAAGCCATCGCAATGGCAGCACAGGTCTCGCAATAGGCAGATTCATTCGGTAGATCAAAGTCATGTGTAAAACCTTCATTGTGCACCGATGGCCCGATGCCGCCGGTTATATATAGGTTGCGTTCCACGGTATGTGACCAAACCCGGTGCAGCGCGTCTACATAAGCAGGATCGCCTGAGGCATGCACGACATCCGCCATTGCCGTGTACAAGTACATGGCACGAACAGCATGACCGGTTACCTTCTCAATCTCGCGAACCGGAACGTCGTCTTGGCAATATGCGGGGCCCCAATCCTGCTTGTCCCATATTGCTCCAACCCCATGTCCATGTCCCCGCTCTTCCAACAACCAGAGCGCAAGCTTCCAATAACGCTCTTCTTGCGTAACGCGATATAACTTGACAAGAGCAAGCTCAATTTCCTCGTGGCCTTCAACCCAGTGCCGTTTACCGGGACCGAATAGGTTATCGTAATGATCCGCCATACGACAAGCAACATCAAGCAGCACTCGTTTGCCTGTCGACTCGTAATACGCAACTGCGGCTTCGATCAGATGTCCGCCGTTATACATTTCGTGTTTTTCCATATCGGACCATTTGAGCTCCGAAGTACGCAGCGTATAATAAGTCGTTAAGTAACCATCCGGCTCTTGCGCGGCTTGAATAAGATCGATAATACGATCAAGCTCGGCCTCCAAAGCCGGGTCTCGCTCCAGCATCAAGGCATAAGCCGCCCCTTCGATCACCTTATACAAATCCGAATCGTTGTAATACATCCCCTCGTGATCGCCGTCCATGAGGCCGCCGGCTTTAGCGAAGTTAGAGATCCGCCCGGTTGCTTCGCATTGGTCTAAGCAGGTTCGAACGGTTACGTTCTTCAATACTTCCAAGCGAGGACGCCAGAACGCATCATTAATCGCTACATTTGTAAAAGGAATGCTTCTCCACCTAGGTAAAGACGTTCCGATCGCTGTCACTCGATTCATCCTCTCTTTCCGTCGACCTTCGATTATTGCTGCCTTCTTCTAGTAGCCAAAATAGCGATAACCTGGCGAAGCCGGCGGCAGCAGTCGTTTCCGTTGTGCTTCCGGCAGCGAATCCATGAAGTTCCGGTCGCGATTATGCTCGCTCCAAGAAATCATCTCCGGTGCAAACTTATACAGCAGCGATCGGCGTTCATGTTCCGCTTTCCATGCGAACGTCCCGTGCGTAAGCGCTTCCGTAAAGATCAGAACATCTCCGGCCTTTTGCGGAACATGCACCGTCGGCCCAATTTCCGAATAATCCAGATACTCCTTAGGTGTCCGGTAATTGGATTTATGACTTCCCGGGATACAGCTGAATCCTCCATCATCCTCGCCAATATCCGTCAACGCATAGGAAACAACGGTGAGACCACTGAACATTTGATTGTTTCGGAAGGTGTAATATTGGCCGGGATCATAGGGAGTTGCTCCGCCATGAAGCCCAAGCTGAGGCGCTCCTTTGCGATGAATAATGGCATACTCGTGATCAAGTCTGTAATTCTCGCCGAGGATTTCGTTTAGATGCGCGTTCAGCTTCGCATCATCGATCAATGCTCGGAAATCCTCACCCCATTGCAATATGGAGTCTTCCGGCTGCGAGATACGGTCATCTACAATTCGGTTCATTCGCTCGAGCTGCTCGGCTGACAATACGTTCTCCACGACCAGATATCCCTGTAGATCGAATAAGTAGCGTTCCTTATTGTTCACAATATACGCCTCCAACTTGTAAATTCTACCTCTGAAATCCGATCATAAACCTGGGATGCGGTTTTGTAAAGATCAAGCCGTATACAAGCTGCTTTCATTATTGTAGGATCTCTTGGTAAGAAAAACAGCGAACCGCTTTGGTCCGCTGTTTGATCAATACGACGTTATAAGCTTCATCGACGTCTATGTCCCGCAATAGGTACGGTAAGGCTGCGAAGATGCTGCAGGCAATGCGCAATAATCAGCGTGCTCGGACGATTGCTCGAACGGTTTCGTGATCGCTTCCAGTAATCGCTCCATGACGCTGTAATCACCTTGATTGACGGCTGCTTCCAGCGCTTCCTCGACTCGGTGGTTGCGCGGGATAATCACCGGGTTTCTTCCCCGCATCACCTGTTGCGACTCTTCTTTGGTTATCGGCTGCCGCCCAAGTCTCGCTTGCCACTTCTCAAGCCACTCCGTAAATCCCGTAGTGTCAACCATCACGATCTCATCCGGCTTACCATCCGTTAAAGCCCGGAACGTGTTGGTATAATCCGCACGATGCATATGCATCATGGTCAACAACTCTTCAATAAGCGCATCGTCCTCCGGCTCTTCGTTAACGATTCCAAGCTTCGCTCTCATCCCCGATAGCCAATGCGAATGGAATAACGATGCGAATTCCGCGATCGCATCCTCGGCCAGATTCACGGCTTCCGATTCCGTCTCATGCAGCAGCGGCAGCAATGTTTCCGCGAACCGGGCAAGATTCCACGCCGCGATCTTCGGTTGATTGCCATAGGCATAACGCCCCTGCGAATCAATGGAGCTGAATACCGTCGAGGGATCGTAGGCATCCATGAATGCACAAGGCCCATAATCGATGGTTTCACCACTTAAAGCCATATTGTCGGTGTTCATAACGCCGTGAATAAATCCAACGAGCTGCCATTTGGCAATAAGCTCAGCCTGCTTCCTAATTACAGCTTTCAGCAGAGCGAGATATTGGTTATCCGTATCGACGGCTGCTTCCGGATAATGACGCTCGAGCGTATAATCCGCAAGCGTACATAAATCATCCAGCGTGCACCAATTGGCTGCATATTGAAACGTGCCCACACGGATATGACTTGCAGCCACGCGGGTCAGAACGGCTCCGGGCAGCTCCGTTTCACGGTATACCGGCTCACCGGTTGTGACTACAGCAAGGCTGCGAGTGGATGGAATCCCCAGCGCATGCATGGCTTCACTAATAATATATTCGCGAAGCATTGGACCAAGCGCCGCTCTGCCATCGCCTCTGCGGGAATATGGCGTTCTGCCCGGTCCCTTTAATTGAATATCAACCCGATCGCCGGCAGGGGTGATCTGTTCGCCAAGCAGTATGGCTCGACCGTCACCGAGCATAGTGAAGTGCCCGAATTGATGTCCGGCATAAGCTTGCGCCAGCGGCAAAGCGCCTTCCGGAATCTCATTGCCGCCAAACACGGCAATACTGTCATCCTCTTTCAGCGCGTCAACGTCCAATCCAAGCGACGTTGCCAGTCGCTCATTTAGAATGACCAGCTCCGGTGCATGTACCGGGCTAGGACTATGTCGCTTAAAGAACGACTCCGGCAAACGAGCATAGCTATTATCAAAATTCCATCCCACCTGCGGTGTTGCTGTATCTTTAGACATCTGTTTTCCTCCATCGTAAGTTTGCCATCTCGATTACTTAGCTTCTATGGATTGCAGAGAACGAATAGCCCGTGCAATCTGTTCTAATGCTTGCTTCAGCACTGCTCGCGGACAAGCAATATTCATCCGCATGTAACCTTCACCTTCAATTCCGAACTGGTACCCCGAGCTCAGCACTACACCAGCATCATTAGAGAACAAGTCATCTAATTCCTTACCCGACAGGTGGAGCGCACGACAATCGAGCCAGATCAGATACGTACCTTCCGCTTCGTTCACCCCGATCTCCGGGATATGCGCTTCCACATAACGAGTAAGAAACCGCGCATTCCCCTGCAAATAATGAAGCAATTGTGCCAGCCAGTCTTCTCCATACCGATAGGCACTTTCCAGCGCAACCAGACCTAGCGTGTTAGGGGAAGAGATTCCGCGAGCATTCATTTCCTGATTGAATTTTTCCCGCAGCTCCGGATTTGGAATAATGACGCTTGAAGCATGAAAGCTTAATAAATTGAATGTTTTGCTCGGCGAAATGCAAGTGAAAGAAAGATGGGCAAACTCCTCCGATAGGGAAGCGAATGGAATATGCCGGTGTCCCTCATAAATCAAGTCACAGTGGATTTCATCGGTTACGACAAGAATTTGATGCTTTCTACAAATATTCCCTAAATGAATCAGTTCCTCTCTCTCCCATACCCGACCTACCGGATTATGCGGGCTGCAGAGAATGAGCATCTTCGCATGACCATCGATTTTGGCTTCCAAATCTTCATAGTCCATCTCATATCGACCATGATGCAGCTTCAGCGGATTATAAACCACCTCACGCCCTTGCGCCTCGACCATCCTTGCAAAATTATAAACCGGAGACTGGACAATGATCTTATCCCCTGCTTCTGTAAATGTACGCATGATCAAAGATAACGCTGCAATCACATCCGGACTATGCGCGATCCACTCTTCTTTCACCGTCCATTGGTGCCTATTCTCCAGCCACAGCACGATCGACTCCAGATAGGATTCCGATCGAAACGAGTACCCGAATACGCCGTGTTCCACCCGCTCCTTCAACGCATCAATCACTTCCGGCGGCGAAGCGAAATCCATATCAGCCACCCACATGGGGATGACTTCCTGCTGCTCAGAAGACCTGCCGACAGCATCCCACTTCAAGCTGGATTTGTTCCTGCGTGGTATCGCCTGATCGAAATCATAGTTCATTAGATCGCCCTCCAATGGAATCGCGGGTACCTTCACAAAATCTTAACAATCATATGTAACCATTTACACATCAATATGTTGGGATTTGTCGCATTTCGTCAAGTCTTGTAATTATTGCACAAGGAGCTATACTTTATAAAATGATCCCAAGTGGAAATCTATTAGAAAGGAAGCGATCACTGTATGTCAAAAGCAGTACAATTTTCTCTCGTTATTCCCGGTATCTTGCTGTTCGTTCTTCTCTTCGCCATGTTCCCTGCCGTGCTTGTGCCAGACCGCTTGGACAGTTCGCTTCAGTTCCACTGGGCGAAAGGTTTCTCCAGTATTCACAGCTATGTTGATGGCCTTTGGAGCGGCTACTCCTTTCAATACTTTTCCGGCAAAACGGAACTCTCCTTCTGGGAACAGATCGGCAGCAGCTTCTCCGTTACCTTCACGTACATGATTATCGGAGCTGTTATTGGCATGACACTCGGCATTATCCTTGGCGTTTATTTTGCAGTCTCACGTGTGGTTTGGCTGAAACGCATCTTGGAGTTAACAAGTGTATTTCCGGATTTTGTCATCGTGCTCCTGCTTCAATTTCTCATTGTATTTATTGCTTCCGAGACTGGGCTGGTCATCTTCCAAGTGGCAAGCTTCTCAACCGATGATCCGGCAGTCGCACTTCCATTAATATCTACGATCATTATACCAGCCATTTATATGATCCGAAATGTCGCTTTGCATATGGGTCATACGCTGACTGAAGACTACATCAATTTTGCAAAAGCGCGCGGCCTTGGAAAAACCTACATTGTATTCTATCATGCCCTTCCGAATGTCCTTCCCTTTGTCAAAGCAGATTTACACAAGTTCATGGGCATCTTATTCGGCAATCTGTTCATCTTCGAATATTTATATAATTTGAATGGCGTAACGCTGCTTGTTTTCTCGAACGCATTCGCATACGGGGGCTACCAATATAGTCTTGTCGTGAACGGGATTTTCACGCTTCTGCTGCTCTATGCCATCATTTATGCGTTACTGAAACTTGTCGTATTCGGCTGGGAGAAGGTGTTTGTACGATGAATAAAACATTGCTGGCCGGCCTGCTCATCACTCTGATGATGATTGCAGCCTCGCTCTTCGGACAATATATTGCTCCTCATGATCTTAACGATCATTTCGAGACCGACTATGTCGTCGATGCGGATGGACACAGTACCCTATATGTGCCGCCTGCTGCCCCGAACGACAATTTTCTGTTCGGAACCGATAAAGACGGCTACGATATGATGGCCAAATTGCTTGCGGGGGCGCAATATACAATCTTCGTATCGCTCGCAGTGGCTATCGCTCGCGTATTAATTGGCGGATTGATTGGTTTGTTCCTGGGCTACCTTGGCAAACAGAAGAGTCCTGACAGCAAATCGTTTCCGATCTGGAACGTATTGAACGGGATTCCGATCTTCATCATCGTATGGATGATCATGATTGGCATTACCATGAACCCGGCGACTTCACCCTTCTATATGTCGTTAATCATTGCCGTTGTGTTAACCGTTGTAGGCATCCCTTCTGTTGCCTCGACAATGAAAGAGAAAACGATGATCGTGAGAGAACGTCAATTTGTGCTATCGGCCAAATCGATCGGTGCCAGTCACTTTACGATTATCCGTACGCATATTTTTCCGCACATGAAAGAAAGCTTCGTAATCTTATTTGTACAAGAAGTCGTACTCATTCTGGGATTGTTCGGGCAATTGGCGATCTTCAATATTTTCGTTGGCGGCACGACCCAGTATTTCGATCCGGTCCAATATGTGAGTCGGACGAATGAATGGAGCGGACTCATTGGGCAAGCCAGAAACAATTTGTTTATTTACCAATGGATTCTCTTCATTCCGCTAGCTCTCTACATCATCTATATTCTCGGCTTCCATCTCATTTCCGTAGGCCTTGAGAAGCTGTATCGCAAGAAATTCGCGAAATTCTCGCATATCTAACCAAACAAACCAAGGCTGCCTTTCCGGCAGCCTTGGTTTTCGTTATCATCGATTGGCGCTCGTTTGCAGGAATCGACCGTCTTACGGGGAACTACTACAAGTGCTCTAACACTTAAAGCCGTTAATAAAGGAAGGTACATCATGCCGATCAATCTCGTTTACTTCGTGTTCTTCTACGTCTTCTTCTACATGGCCAATGCCGTGTACGGAACATTTATTCCGCTTTACTTTCAACACGTCGGGTTCACGCAATCTCAGATTGGCACCTTGCTTGGACTCGGTCCGCTTGTTGCGATCCTCGCACAGCCGGTATGGGGGCTGTTCAGCGACCGCGCTAAGACGAAGAACAGCATTCTGCTATTCCTGATCGTGGGTACCGGTCTTACCGTACTGCTCTATCCGTTGTCCAATCATTTCGTATATTTGCTTGTCTTTATCTGTATCTTTACGTTCTTCCAATCTCCGATATTTGCGTTAACCGACGCGGTAACATTAGAGACGCTGGATAAACGTGGTAAAGGGAACTTCAGCCTTATTCGCATGGGCGGAACGTTCGGTTTTGCCATCATGTCGATCGTATTTGGGCTCATCGCGGAGAAACGAATTGACTGGCTGTTCGGCGTCTATGCGATTATCCTGGCCTGCTGTTTCTTGCTCGCATTGCGGTTCCCGAAGATAGAAGGCCATCAAGCTCGAAATCGCAAAATGCCGGTATGGGTATTATTCCGAAACCGGAAATTAATGCTGTATCTAAGCGCCAATTTTGTATTTCAAATTACGCTCGGCTACTATTATGCGTTCTTCCCGCTCTATTTCAAGGAAATGGGCGGAGACAGCGCTTGGCTTGGCTGGTCGATGGTTATCTCATCTATGAGCGAAGTGCCGTTCCTGCTGATGTCCAACCGAATATTCAAGCGTGTTCAAACCTCACATATTCTGCTCGGGGCCGGTGTAGCAGCAGCACTCCGTTGGTATCTGTTCTCGGCAATTCATGATCCAGTCTGGCTGTTGCCTACTCAAGCGCTGCATGGATTGATCTTTATCGTATTGTCCGTCACAATGGCGAATGTCATCAACAAGGAAGTGCCGAACGAACTCAAAGCAAGCGGACAAACCTTAAACGGACTACTTACGCTAGGCGTCGCCCGTATTATCGGAAGCTTGGCCGGCGGAATCGCGAGCGAAGCGGTAGGCATGCGTAAGATGTTTCTTTACAACTTCATGCTTACCTTCGTATGTATCGTTGTTTTCGCAATCGTGTTCTGGATTCAGCGAAACAAAGAAACAGCGCGTGCGCTGGGAAGCCGTACGATTTATAAGGATCAATAAATGACGAAGAACGACTACATGATTCTTCTACGGCGTCGAAGTTCATGTAGTCGTTCCAAACCCGCTCCTTGGCAAGCGTATATCCGCTGCGGGCCTAGCTCTTAGCGCAGCTGTAACAATGACATGACCTTCTTCTTCAAGTCCGGGAAGGTAAAGGGCTTCGTAATGTATCCATCCGCACCTAAAGTTATCGCTGTCTTCATGTTGTGATGGCTTTCATTGCCGGAAACCATCAGAAATTTCGTTCGCTTCGAAATATTCCCCTCTTGCCCCACTCGTCTCAGCATCGCCAAACCATCAAGATTCGGCATGTTGAAATCCAGAATACATAAATCAATGTCTTCGGTGGTCAACAGCTCATAGGCATCCAGTCCATTCGTAGCTTCCAGCACTAGTTCGGAGCAGCCCTTTACCAATTCCACGATCATTCTTCGAAGTACACGATCATCTTCCACGACCAGAATCTTCTTAGCAGCCGTCTTCCGTAAAGATGATTTGACGACTCGGTTCCTTCCTGTACGCTTCGCTTTATAGAGAGCAAAGTCGACGTGGCGCGTCCAGACGGAGATGCTGCTCTGCGGCTTCCATTGCACGACGCCAGCGGAGAACGTAATATACGTGCTCCTCATATTGTCAGCATAAATAGGATGCTCCCGAACATGCGCCAGAATGGCTTCTAGCAAAGCTACAGCCTCGGTATCCCGCGTTCCGGGCATAATGAGCATAAATTCTTCTCCGCCCCATCTGGCTACCATATCCGTTTTGCGGAGCTTGCTTACCAGAAGATTACTTACACTCTGCAGCACCATATCACCGATCTGATGGCCGAAATTATCGTTAATGGCTTTGAAATAATCAATATCCAGAATGACCATTGTAATTGGGGAAGGATAACGATTGACCCTGGCGAGCTCGAGTTGAATTTGTTTATCCATATAACGTCGATTGAAGAGACCTGTTAGCGGATCATGAAAAGCCATAAAGTGAAATTCCTGGTTTCGCTCCATTAATCTGCGAACGCGAGCGCAAAGCTCTTCATAATGGAACGGTTTAACGACATAATCATCCGCTCCCATTTGAAAACAGCGGACTTTATCCCGAATATCATCACGGCCGGATAATACGATCATGGGAATCCACCGGAACATCATGTCATCTTTAAGAAGCTCAAAGATTTCGTAGCCGCTCTTCGGATACATCATTAAGTCGAGCGTAATGAGCTGATATTGATGATTGCGCAGTAGCGCTATCGCTTCTTCTACGTTACAGGCTTCATCAACCTGATAGCCATCCAAGAAAAGTCTTCGAGCCAGGTAAGCGCGCAGGATATTGTCGTCTTCGATGATTAAGATGCGTTTACCAAGCTGCATATCAGTAGCAGCGCTTAGACATTGATTTAGAGCATCACTTTGCTTTATACCGCGTGCACAGCGGTCCATTTCCTGCTCTAGAGCAGGCAGCAGCGAATCCATCGCCCGTGAGCTTGCTTTGAATTGAAGCCGAAGGGCAGCATGAAGATTAGGCTCCTCCGCTTCCTCTTGCGTCCACTCCCAATCACCGATCATTTGTGCAGCCATACTGCCGATTTTATCGAAACCTAATATCGGGGCGCTTCCTTTAATCGAATGAACAATCCGGTATATTTGTCTGGCTTTCTCGAAGGAAATCGCGTCTTCTTCAATCTGGATCAAGTTCTTCAAGACAGACAGCCGCTCGCGCAGCTCACTCATGTACTGCTTCTGATTCTCTACTAATACTTCATCCGAACTGTTGTTTAGAAGCTCTGAGCTGGAATTAAGCACTCGAATGACACTCCTTCTTGAGAAAAGTATTAGATTTGTGTTTGGTTTGCTTACATGTGAAAAAAAGATGTATCACGGCGATACATCCTCCTTCGCTCATTCCAATCCACGTACGATTATTTCTTATTTAACAGGAGGGCTTGCTCTAAGTAGCTGGATAAAGAAGCTAATGCATTGCCGATTTCGGCATTCTGAATGCTTTCGG
This sequence comes from Paenibacillus rhizoryzae, assembly GCF_059686995.1. Lineage (NCBI taxonomy): Bacteria > Bacillati > Bacillota > Bacilli > Caryophanales > Paenibacillaceae > Paenibacillus > Paenibacillus rhizoryzae. Next base: position 105,699 of record NZ_JCAALT010000007.1, read on the forward strand.
CATATCTCGCTGCAGGAACCATCGATAATTGCGCGGCTACTATTAGAGCGCCAGGATGTTGCTTCGCGATTCGAATGAGTCCTGAAGAAACCTCGCCGATATATTCCTTCGTCTTGCCCTGCATAATAAGCTCGAATGTGTTTGGAATCAAGCGTGATTCAGCCTGAGCGTCTATTGCCTTGCGCTCCGTATACTGACGGAACTGACTCATCGTCCCCTCGATCGTATTCGGATTGGTAAACACGAAGATGATTGGCTTGTCCTGTTTCGTAAGATCCTGGAATAACGGCTCATCGATCTTGATGATCGGAATCGGAAGTCGCTGAAGCTCATCCTGCATGATCGATGTAAAATAGGTGCATGTAATTAATATCGCATCCAAATGGCAGCCGGACATCCACTCGAGCGTATCGCGCACTTTCTTCTCCGCCAGCTGCTTGGTGAAATGGGCATCGTTCTTGATTCGATCCAGCCCGGGATCAACGAAGTGGATCAGCTCCGCGTCATAAGGTTCCAGCGCGCTTTCGATATGGGCGATATTGGAATAATGGGCATGATAGCATCCGATTTTCTTCAGTACCTTATCCTCCTGCCATTGTGAAATTCGTTACTACGGTTATGTGTCAAGTTCTTATCAGTATAAGGGGTATGGGGATATGGATTCCAATACATCTTATGATAAGAACAAAGTATTAAAAATGTTTTGGATTACATGTTTGATTTTTGTTTGTTTGCAGTCATTGTTGAACTCAAAAAAGCCGCGTTTCCGCGACTTTTTACCTTAGCGCTTATATCGATTCGTTCGGATCAGCTTCATAATACTTCTATAAATTTGCGGATTCGGATGTTTTCTGAATATATGAGGATCCGGCGATGTATTCACTTCAAGCACCCATGGATTCAGTGATTGGTCCAGGGCGACATCCAGTCCGATCATTCGAACGCCCGGAAACGAGCTCCCCATGACTTGACCTGCAACGACGCCCATCTTAGACAGCAGCTCGAGCTTATCTTGTATCTTATTCGTGTGAGGATAGAGCAGCTTCTCAGCCGTTAGAATTTGGCCGCCGCTGTGATAATTCGTTACAATTTTGTGTTTCGCCGCGACTCTGCCGATGATCCCGGAGGTGATCCATTTCTTACCGGGGGTATATTGCGCCATCACACGCAGATCGAACCTTCTACCATTATGCTTTAGTAAATGGATTCCTTTCTGTACGAGGTAGCGCCCTCTTTTCTTAGCGGATGTAATGCCTTTATATAAGGAGTCAAACTCCTTGTAGGTTTTGACGGTGTTGCCTAGCTGGTAGCGATAACCTTGATCTACTTTCTCTACGCGCATTACGCCATTACCATGCATGCCAAACTCCGGTTTGACATAGACCATGCGATACTTAAGCAATTGTCTTCTAAGCGATAGTTTCGTCATTCGAGAGGTTTCAGGTACATAACGAGCGAGAAAGGGCTGTTTACGAATGGCAACTGTTTTGGTCCATTTGCTTCCTACATATCGTGACATATTCATCCCCTTAGCTTGTAAAATGATGTATTACAACCTATTCAATAAGGATGTGGAAAGCTTGGGTGTTTCTACAGTCAGGCTCTTTCCAATAATTTAGGATAGGTATTCTTGTTCCGATTGATTACGATAGAGGGATGCTGGAGCACTCTATTACAATCGGAAAGTGAGTTTATAGATATGAAACATAGGAAGACCATCCTCTTAAGAGCGATGGTACTAAATATAGCTTTACTTTTTGGAATCTGCTGTACCTGTCTGTTTCCATTCTCATCCGCTGAGGCTGCGTCTCGTGTGCCTTACAATGATATTACGTTTAACTATGCCAGAGCATCGATTCTGAATATGACGCAGCTTGGATTTATGACCGGAACCGGCGAAGGACGTTTCGAGCCGAATAAAGCGATCACACGTGCGGAATTCATGGCTTTGATCGACCGTCTGCTTGGAATCAAGCCGGTTGTAAGTGAAATTCCTACGTTTAAAGATGTGCGGAAATCAGCCTGGTATTATCAATGGGTGCAGCCTGCCGTGCAGCTCGGAATCGCGCAAGGTAGCTCAAGCGATCTATTCGAACCGGCTCGTCCGGTGTCGCGCGAAGAAGCAGCCGTAATCATGAATCGCGCCTTAAATCAGGCGGAAAGCACAGTGATTCCAGAAGTATTTGATGATCAGGATCTGATCAGTGGATGGGCGTTGTCTGCAGTCAGTCACTTATCCCAATTAGCCGTAATAACCGGTGATCAAGGCGAATTTCGGCCGAAGGAATCGATTACAAGGCAAGAAGCAGCCGTGCTGATGAACCGCGTATGGACGCACGGGGATTGGGCTAAGCAAATTACTTCCGCGTCTGCTGCGAAGATTCAACTAGGCTGGCAATATGGTCAAACGACGCTCCAATTCGAACAGCAAGTTGCACAATCATCCGTAAATACATTATCGCCGCGCTGGTTCTTTCTTGGGAAGAATGGCGCATTTGAAGACCAAACGGATGCCAGCTTGCTTAGCTGGGCGCATGATCATGGCAAGAAGCTCTGGGCGATGGTAGGCAATCATTCCAATCAAGAAGTTACTCATACGATGCTGACGGATCTGACCCAGCGACAAGCTTTCATTCAACAATTGGCGAAACGCGTGCAGCAGTTCCACATCGATGGATTGAATATCGATTTTGAGAATATGATGCCGCAGGACCGCGACGCCTTCACTGCTTTCGTCAAAGCATTGCGTTTAGAAACAAATGCGATACTCTCAGTAAATGTCTCCCCTGATTTTGGCTACGACTGGACGGAAGTCTTTGATTATGAAGCACTTGGGCAATCGGCCGATTATGTCCTTCTCATGGGTTATGACGAGCATTGGGGCGGCGCTCCTGCGGCCGGGTCTGTGTCTTCCCTGCCTTGGCTGAAGGATGGCCTCGAAGCCTTACTGAAGAAGGTGCCGGTAAGGAAAGTTATCCTTGCATTGCCACTCTATACAAGGGTATGGAAATCCGATATCAATGGCGGAGGAGTCGTATCCGAGGACATCACACTCACTCATCAGAATAACCTTGTACTGACCAGAAATGCAGCAGTAACATGGGATGCGCGGCTTGGACAGTATGTTGCCGAATATAGGGATTTCAATAAAGGAATCGTGCTGAATCGAATCTGGCTGGAGGATGGACGTTCCCTCTCCAACAAGATCGGCTTAGGCGAATCCCATTCCATAGCCGGGTACGGATACTGGTATATGGGCGGCGAGAGCCATGATAGTTGGATTAGTGTACACAATGCACTGAAGTATCATTCGTATTCGTTCTCTTAATCTATCACCATTTTACGTTGCTTCTCATCTAATAGAGTAACGCTAGAATAGAAGTAGGTGATAATTATGGCTCGTATTAAAGCTACTCAACAGCCTGACTTAATTCTGATTAGTTGGTCGAGAAACCCTTTGGTAAGCGGATCCCCGCGTAGAATCCTTGCTTCTCGTGTCATCGGATCTGCTTATCCTTGTCGTGCCAACTTGCAAGAAGGTGCCCTGCTCATAAATGCCTTAAACTGCTTATTAGACAACGACATCGGCTTCAAGATCGTGTTTCGCAAAAGCACTTCCAGTATCAGCGGTTATTTAGTATTGCAACGCTTCAGCTAAAGATCGAACAAGCCTGCCGGACACTAGTCGGCAGGTTTGTTTGTTTTTGGCGTATTTCATATGCTTCAGGCGCAGTTCGACGTGATTTGCAGCGGAATTATGGAATAATAGAATGACTTAGGTATGCTGAAAGGGGAAGCATATGGCAAAGAGCAAAGTTCAGCAGCTAGCCGAGAACATGATTGCAGATCCAAACGCCAGACCTCGGATGGTCGAATGGTTTAATCCGAAACAGTTAATCGTCACGGGAATGAAGACGGTCCTTTCGACCATCTTCGGACTCTATTCCGACTTTCGATTAATTGAGGCATTTAACCAGAAGGATGAGCAATTGAACGACTACTCCAAGCACTTCCTGCATGATGAAGCAGGGAACTATAAAGTCGATCCAGACGGCTTCTATTTGACAGATCCTGATCGCCCTCGAGATGAAATATGGATTGATTACATCAGCGATCTGGGCGATGGGTTTGATTCCACCTATTCCATTGCTTATCATGCCACTCGCCCGGAGCTGTCGCTTGTTGATCCTGAAACAGGTAAAACGATCACGACCAAACGCGGCGATGTGCTTATCTTTGGCGGTGATCAAGTCTACCCTACCGCAAACCGCGATGAATATATGAACAGGCTAATTACGCCTTATTATCTCGCACAGGGATATACGGCTGATCCGCACCCACAGGTTTTCGCCGTACCCGGTAATCATGACTGGTACGACGGCCTGATTTCGTTCTCACGGATATTCACTTCGCGCAAATGGTTTAACGGCTGGCACGCACCGCAGCAGAAGAGTTATTTTGCCTTGAAGCTTCCTCAAGGATGGTGGCTCTTAGGAACCGATGTACAGCTGAATTCAGACATCGATGGACAGCAGGTCCGTTATTTCGAGCATATTGCGGAGCAGATGAAAGCCGGTGATCGGGTAATCCTTTGTAACGCTGAACCGTATTGGGTATCCGCTCATAAATACGGGAAGTTCGATCCCATTTATAATGAGAACAATCTGACTTTCCTTGAAAATATGCTGAACAAAAACAACGTCGACATTCAAATCTTCTTAGCCGGCGATCTTCATCATTACCGCAGATTCGAACATATCCCAGCTAAGGCTGACGGTTCAGCGGATCATAGCCGCAAAGTCCAGAAAATCACTGCCGGCGGTGGCGGCGCCTTCCTCCACCCTACCCATGATCTCAAGGATCAAGCGATCTATGCGCACAAGAATGAAGATGAGAAACCAATCGAATTCAAACGGATGAAGGACTTCCCGGATGTAGCTGCGTCTAGGCGGCTGACCTGGGGCAATCTGATGTTCGTATGGAAGAACCAGATGTTCGGGATCGTTACGGCCATTCTCTATCTGTTAGCGTGCAACTCCGTTCTTTCGGTCACCACCGCTCCCCCTGCTTCTGCGACGTACCTGGACCTTATTTCTTCCTCTCTCAGCAAGATTTCGCATACACCCAGCGCGTTTATTTGGATGTTTATCATTGTCGGGGGATTCTGGCTGTTTACGGATACGCATTCCCGTACGTACAAATGGATCGCAGGCTGTCTGCACGGTTTATGCCATGTTGCGGCTGCTTTCTTCATCGGCTGCGCGGCAGTCTATCTGGTCCGTACCCAATTTCACTTTCATTGGGGTCTTGGCGCGTTGGTGTTGACCGGCTTATTGATTGCATATGGCGGCTGGATCATAGGGTCGGTGATCATGGGGCTGTATTTGCTCCTATCTTTGAACGGTTTTGGCCGTCACAGCGGCGAAGCGTTCTCTGCGATGCAAATCGATAATTGGAAAAACTTTATCCGTATCCATATTGATAAAGGCGGCAGCTTAACCATCTTTCCGATCGGGATGGAGCGTGTTGTGAAGAAGTGGAAACGAGCTCCGCATGTGGAACATGGACCGCTGTTAGAACCTGATTTACCTCCGAACAAGCCATCAAAAGCAGAGCCGATCCTGATTGAATCGCCTATTGTCATTCCGGCTATAGATCTTAAAGCTAACTGAATAAAGGCGGCAGCGAAAACAGTTTTCCTGTTCACGCTGCCGCCATTATTGGTACTTCAACATTATTCGACTGCAGCATCCAGCTCGCAGTTTTCTAATTTCAATACCTTTGTTTTGTATTTCCATTTGTAACCGAGCCATAATACTAAGAAGAACGGAATACCGATGTACGAAGCAATTAGGAATTTCCAATCGACCTGACCATCTGAGAATGCGCTGATGCTCTGTCCTAAGATCACGATCATACACATCACGCCTGCCAGTATAGGTCCGAATGGAAACCACAACGAGCGGTATGGAAGGTCCGCGATATTCCGACCTTGCACGGTGTAGGCTTTACGGAAGCGATAATGGCTGATGGCAATACCGAGCCATGCGATAAAGCCAGACATTCCCGATGCATTCAGCAGCCAGATGTACACCTGACCATCGCCGAAGAATGAAGCAAGGAAGGCAAGCATACCGACGACGGCTGTTGCAAGCAAGGCGTAAACGGGGATTCCGTTTTTATTTAATGTGGCGAATAATTTAGGTGCTTTACCTTCCTTCGCGAGTACCCAAAGCATCCTTGTGGAGGCATACATGCCCGAGTTGCCCGCCGAAAGAACAGAACTAAGAATGACCGCATTCATGACGGATGCTGCTACGCTTAAGCCTGCTTTCTCGAATATAATCGTGAACGGACTAGCACTTACACTATCGCTTGCCAGCGATTCCGTCGTGTATGGAATCAACAGACCTACAACGAATATGGCTAAAATATAGAACAATAAGATCCGCCAAAATACGCTTCGGATCGCCCGAGGCACGTTGTCGCGCGGATTCTCGGACTCCCCTGCAGCAATCCCGACTAGCTCGGTACCTTGGAACGAGAAGCCTGCTGCCATGCAAACCCCGAGCACGGCGAGCATGCCTCCGGAGATAGGCGCATCTCCGGCAGTGAAATTACTAAAGCCGGTTGCCTTTCCACTCCAAATGCCGACAATCATGAGAAGGCCGATTCCGATAAATACGATAACCGTTACGATCTTAATCATCGCGAACCAATATTCGGATTCTCCATAACCTTTCACAGATAATAAGTTTAGTCCGACCATTAAGGCGAGGAACAAAGCGCTCCATAAGAATGAAGGGCTGTCCGGCAGCCAAAACTTGATAATGATCGTTGCTGCGGACAGCTCGGCGGCAATCGTTATCGCCCAGTTGTACCAATAATTCCACCCGAGCGCAAAGCCAAAGGATGGATCAACGAATCGGGTTGCATAGGTACTGAACGTACCAGACACCGGCATATAGGTTGCCATTTCACCAAGACTTGTGACTAAGAAATAAACCATGATGCCAATAATCAGGTAGGCAAGCAGCGCACCGCCCGGACCTGCGGAATGGATCGCTCCTCCGCTGGCTAGAAACAAGCCAGTTCCTATCGAACCGCCGAGTGAGATCATCGTCATATGACGCGATTTCAGGCCTCTGCGTAATTTGTTGTTGTTGTTTGGATTCTCGTTCACTTTCTGTACGCTCCCTCAGCTGTTTTCCTTATTTCATGGAAAAATAAGGCATAGAAACACAAAAAAGCCGCCTAACAAGGCAGCTTCCATACTCCCTCATCTCTCCTGTTCGAAGATAGCTCAACACACGTACGCGGATGCGAATCGTGTGACAGTTCCGTCCCTTTCGGAAACGGCCCCAGCTCGAACGGTCAGTAAACCGTGCGGCTTCGGCGATGGTACCTTTCCTCCGGAATCCTCAGTCTTTACTGGACTTCCTCCGGCGTACTCATTAACATCGCGACCTCTACCTCATCAAGCTGATGAGGTGTAACGTATTTTTTTATGACGACAAGTCCCTATGATAAGTAGCCTACGAGAAAAAAGCAATGGATAATCATTCCACTCCCCTGATTAGGAGCATCAAAAAGAAGCTGGATCTTTGATCTCAGCTTCTTGAAACTGCGTATTTACAAAGTCGATTAAAGCCAAATTGCAGGCAATACTTCACTCTATGATTCAATTATCCGGTAAACATGTCTTTCATCTGACCGTATGAACGCAATAATAGCTAGTATATCCTGACTTCGTATTCCCTATACCTCTTATACAAGCATTTCTTCAACTAATTTATTAATCGTGCGCAGCCGGCCTTGAAAAGCTTGATAGACGCCATCGGCTTGTTCCCGCATCGTGCGCTGTGAGCATGTATATTTGTTTATGCTAGCAGCATAATCCACCTGCTGGATCAGGGATTCCGGCAAAGCAGCCGCACCGCGAAGTGCACCAGCAAGTCCGCCTGCCAGCGCCGCAACGCTCACGCTGTCTCGACCCAAGTTAGCTCCGGCGATAACTGCATCATGCACATTTGCGTTGACCATTCTGACAATGCAAATGGCTTTGGTCACGACTTCGTTTGCGAAGCTGCTGCCGTATGGAACGCCGCAGCCGCGGTAGCTCTTATCGAAGGCTTCGCGTAGCTCACGGAAATCCCGGCAACCAGCTGTCAGCTTTAAACCGGATTCGAGCTCGTCAATCACGTTGTCTCTTAAGTAACCATACTTGTAGCCATCGATCTTGGCACCAACGTCGGAATAGTCGCAGTTGCTGAACAAATCTTCAATTACGCTGTCGATCGTCGCGCCTGGTTTCGTAGCGGATGCAATCGCGGCAGCGGTTACGCCGGACCACTTCACGCCATAGCTTCTGGATGCATAATACAGCTGACCGAGCTCGAAGGCATCGCGAATCGCATTCTTTACATCGCCTGCATTGATTAATCCAACCGGATGGCAATAGCCGGCGAAGCTATTAAGTCCTGCATAATCGCAATATTTGCCCAGATCTCTTGCCGGAATCCCGCTGCCGGCAACCGCCAGCAAGCCGACGTCGAAAGGCTCCATCATCTTCTCTGCCGATTTCATTGTCATATCGGACACCCAGATCGCACGGACATCCTCAGCCGTTACCCGATCCTGACGCTCTGAAATGGCCGTGATGAGCAGCTTCTGCCTCTCGATTCCGCTTCCGGTTGTCCCGGCTTCGCGAAACCAAACGTTCTCATAAGGCTTAAGCTGATCAAGAACGCCGAACTCTGCTTCACTATCCTGCCACGATAGCCCTTGAGCGGGAGCGCCGAGTGCTGCCCCAACATGCGCCCCTGCGATACATCCGTAAAATTTATCTTTTAAACTGACTAGTTCACTCATCTCGCTCGCTCCTCTTTGTTTATCTGATCTGGTCTTCATTCCTTAATCTCTAGCAATCATCTACAATGCGCCCATCAGCTCGGCATAAGCCTTCAGCTTATGCAATCGGGAACGGTACGCTTGGTACAAACCATCCGCATGTTCTTTGATCGTGCGCTGGGAGTTTGTAACGACATGCAAGGTTGTTGCATAATCCGTTTGCTTGATCCAAGACTCCGGAATCGTAGTCGTGCCGGTTAACGCACCGGATATCCCCGCTGCGACCGCTGTAACGCAGTCGGTATCGCGTCCCATATTGACAGCGGCAACCATCGCTTCTTTTACATTTCCTTTTGCCCTGTTGAAGATACAGACCGCTTTCGTCACCACTTCATTCGCATAGCTAACCTCATATGGGATGCCTCGAATGTTGTATGACTCAAAAAGCGTCTTCCTAAATTCACGGTAGTCCTCGATATTCGATGTCCGTTTCAGCTCACGCTCTAGCTCTCTAACAACCACATCCGGATCACAGTGATCGAATATTGCGCCTAGTACGCTGTCAACCGTAGCCCCTGCTTTCGTTCCGGAAGCGATCGCAACCGCAGTAACTGTTGCCCATTTCAGGCCGCGCCCGTTCGTCGTTTGATAGAGCTGGCCTACTTCATTCACATCATTAATGGCATTAGGAATATCGCCTGCATTGATAAGTCCGATGGGGTGACAAGAACGTGAGAAGCTGTTTAAACCGGCATAATCGCAATATTTTCCGATGTCACGGGCTGGAATGCCGCTCTTAGCCATGGCGAGAAGCACGGCCTCGAAAGGCTCTGAGATCATCCCCGCCGATTCCGGTTTGATTTTGGAAATCCACATATTACGGACATCCTCGGCGGTAACGCGGTCCTGCTTCTCCATGATCGCTGAAATCATCAGCTTCTGGCGTTCTACGCCATCCTCGGTAGTCCCTGCTTCGCGAACCCAGCCGTTATGAAAATGCTCATAGGGCAGCAGATCTTCAAGGATGCCATACTGGGCATCGATCCGATCAAAGTCCCAGCCTTCTACCGGGGCTCCCATTGCCGAACCGATATGAACACCGGCGATGCATCCGTAAAATTTGTCAAATAAAGAAACTTGCTCACTCATGACTTGTTCTCTCCCCGAATTCATAGTGTGTTCTGCAGCTAATTGGCATTTCATGGTTTTATTGTAATGAAGGGTTATGTCCGTTTATATAAACAGTTCTCAACCGGCCACGCCCAATTATCGTACAAGATGTACAGAAATCTAACGTTCGCTCCTTTGATATATGAACATTTCGAAATCCGGATCGCTCGCCTATACTGAACTCGAAGCTTATAAACTACCGAATAGGAATTGAAAGAGGTGCGTCAAATGAGCAGTTGGGCAAATTATCAGCTCGATCACGCAGCGATGCTGCAGCGGCTTAACCATCCGACAGGCAAAGTGAGAATGATCCTGGATACGGATGCATTCAATGAAGTGGACGATCAATTTGCGCTTGCATACGCGCTGCTATCCCCAGATAAGATCGAATTGCTGGCGGTAACGGCGGCTCCGTTCTTCAATTGGAATTCAACGAGTCCGGGAGAAGGCATGGAGAAAAGCTACAATGAAATCTTCAACATCTACAAGCTGATGGACCTACAGTCACCTCCTCCTGTTCACAGAGGATCCGCGCAATTCATGAGCAGCCGAGAAGAGCCGGTGCCCAGTGAGGCTGTAGATAAAATCATTGCATTAGCGCTAGAGGCTGATCAAGATGATCCGCTCTATGTCGTCGCAATAGGCGCGATTACGAATGTAGCTTCGGCTATCGTCAAATGCCCCGAGATCATTCGGAAAATTGTCGTTGTCTGGCTTGGCCCAAACTCCCACTGGTGGCCAACGCAAGATATATTCAACGTTTCGCAAGACTATCACGCTTCCAGCATTATCTATGACAGCGGTGTTCCGCTAGTTGTACTGCCCTGTCATAGTGTTGCCTCTCATCTGTTAACGTCCACTTACGAAATCGATGCCTGTTTGCGCGACCGCAATAAGCTAGGTACCTATTTCAGCGATCTGTTCCATGGCAGGTTTGAGCGTTTTGGCCGCAACCGCCCTGGTTGGTCGAAAGTTCTCTGGGATGTCTCGGCTATTGCATGGCTGCTGAATGAGGAATGGGTGCCTTCTGTCGTGCGTAGAACGCCGATTCTTAATCCTAATTTCACGTATTCCACCGATGATGCCAGACACTTCTACAAAGAAGCGATCGACATCGACCGAAGCCTCGTCTATATCGATATGTTTAACAAACTGGCCAACCATTCCTAGTACATGCTATTGGGTACGGCTGATCGTGAGCGAAACTAGCATGCTATCAGTGCTGCTCGTATCAGCCGTTGCCTATTTAGATTTCGTTCAACCTGAATGCGCGAGACTGTTTTCTCGGAATTGTCCAGGCGTTATGCCCACACTGCGTTTGAAAGCGCGAATGAAGCTATGTACATTCGTGTAGCCGACCTCGCTGCTGATTTCGCATACCGTCTGAAGGTCGAGAGCCAGCAGATGTTTAGAATGCTCGATTCTCTTCTGAGTCAGTAGATTATAGAACGTATTCCCCGTGTACTGCTTAAGCAGCCGATTCAGATATGTCGAGGAACAATGCATAATATCCGTCACTTGCTCTAATCCGAAATCTTCATGAAAATGCTCATCGATGTAAGACAGTGCCTCTTCCACCTTGCGCTGATTCCGATCCTTGCTATGCCAATAATTAAAGTCTGTTGGCTGCTTCGCTTCTTTAAGTGCACTCGTTATGGATTGATAGATGAAGTTGTAAAGTTCCTCCACTTCCACTCTGTAGGTTTGATCCTGGGAAGAGAGTTTACTTGCTTCTTGTAGTAGTTTAGGATTCATGATCTGAATGTAAGGTGACTTTATAGCTGGTGCAGGTGAAGGGGATAATTTCAGTACGCTTTGCATGAACAGACCTCCCGCTTGTTATTCAGGTAATTTAATCGCTGCTTCACGTTCAAGAATGGCTAATTTCTCAACTCTTCTGCGGAAATGCTCTTCCGTGCTGAACGTCGCGGATACATAGGAGGAGATCAGGTCTTTAACGAGCCATTCGCCTACAATCTGGGCACCTACGCACATCACATTAACGTCATCATGCTCGACACTTTGGTGCGCGGAATGATAATCATGACATACGGCAGCGCGTATACCCGGAATCTTATTCGCGGCAATGCTCGCGCCAACGCCAGTTCCGCATACCATTATGCCTCGCTCCGCTTCGCCCTTAAGTACGGAATGACAGACCAAGCGAGCAATATCGGGAAAATCAACGGCATCGGCGCTGTAACAGCCGTGATCAACCACTTCGCAGCCAATGGATGACAGATGTGCGGCTACCGCGGACTTCAGATGGAAACCGGCATGGTCGCAACCTAATGAAATCTTCATTTTGCACGCTCCCTTTGTTCACTCAACGAGTGATTCGGTATAATGTTAACGTTGCCATAATTGTTTAGCCTTGATTTGGCCGTAATAGATGCCAGCGTTTCTCGAAATTTAATCCTTATTTTCTTGATTATTGATCTTATAATTGGCAACGTTGCCAATTTGGTTGAAATAAAAAACTCACACTGCCTCCGCTAGTTGTTTTAGCGATCACGAAGGGATTGTAAGCCTTTTCGAGCCAATATTATCCTACAATGCAGAGCACTGTCAATACTATAAATTGACTTAACACTTTCAGCTAGCATTTTTGTGCGCAACCATTTACAATCCTTATAGAATGGCATCGTTAACATTTCATGGGACTAGCTAGGAGGAACGTAATATCAAGAAGCCAACCATACTTGACGTCGCTGAGCAAGCTAAAGTGACGCCCTCCACCGTTTCCAGAGTTATGAACGGTTCAAGCCTCGTCAAGCCGAACACTAGGCAGCGAGTTCTTGATGCCGTTAAGAATTTAGGTTATATCCCTAGCAAAACCGCGCGTATGTTCAAATCCGGCAAGAGCGGCATACTCGGACTTGTTGTTAGCGCGCAGCATATTAGTGAATTGATCTTTAATGCAGGCTTCCAAGCCTTATTCAAGGCGTTAACCGAAAAAGCGCACACCGAAGGCTATAATATTCTGATTATTACTTCAAGCAATCCCGATTCCGAGTCTTTCTTTAATGTCATTAAGAGTCAGGTGGCGGACGGCTTTATTATATTAAGCCCTTCTAACAATGAGTCTCTGGCCACTATGCTTGAGGACGCCGGCATTCCTTATGTATTCAACATGAAATATTCGAATAATCCCGAGGATATTTACTATACATCTTCCGACGATCTTGAAGCCGGCTATATGGCAGCCAAATATCTGCTTGATTTGAATCACAAAGACATTCGCTTTATAGTCGGCAGCATCAAAGGCATTGTCATTTCTTTCAATAATGAGAGAATTAATGGCGTTAAGAAAGCCTATGACGAGTACGGGATCCCATTCTTGGATGACTATATCGTCCGCATTCCCGGTCAAATGGAGGAAAGCTACAATGCGATTCATCAGCTCCTCCAATCCCAGAAGCCTACAGCGCTGATGATTTCGAACGAGGTTACGACGGTGGCGGCGCTTAACTATTTCTTCGACTATGGCTATCGCGTGCCGCAGGACATCTCCGTGATCGGCTTTGGTCCTTCCGATCTGTATCGGAGTCTTCGGCCAAACTTAACGAGTGTCAGCTTTGATATTTCCCATTCCAGCGGCAAGATTGTCGACATGCTGCTGCAGCGGATCGAAGGTATCCCGATTAAACTTGAACCTCCCAAGAAACCTGAGCTTATTATCAGGGACAGTACCGCGCGACGCATTGAATAGGTAAAAAGGTGGCGCAGAAGCTCAATTCTGCGCCACCTTTTCATTTAGCCTCTAATGCTTTCCTGAGCCGGGCGATAGATGTGCGGATTTTGGCGGCGGCACTCTTCCATGACAACCAGCTGCTGTCTGACCTGCTGCGGAGTAATCGCTAACTCGTCGCCATTAACAAGCGTTCCGTACAGCATGAGATATAATTGCTCCGTCATGTAATCGTATTCGCCTTGACCTTCCGCCAATTGAAGCTCCCAATTCTCTTTATACCAGTTGAGCGTTTCGCGGCAATAGCTCGGCATGCCGTTCTTGTCCACGAGCGGTTCCGTAGTTAATTGCTGAACGGGTGCTTCCTCCGGTTTAAAGTAGCTCCATTCCAATCGGTCATTATTACCGCGCAATCCCCCATTTGTCCCCTGAATGACGAATGACTCCCCCGGGAAAACGCTGCACGAGGAGACTTCCAAATCGATGGTAGGGCGCCCTTGTCCGCGAAGCAGGATTTTCACATAATCCTCTGCATCCCCGTACGTATTGGCTTGATCCATGATGCAAGTGACTTCCGGTATCCGATCCGATCCGAACAGCTGCAGCGCCTGATCCACGGTATGTGAACCCAAATTCAGCAAGCTGCCGCCATTGTTGCTTTGCAATGTCTGCCAATCCCATCTGCGAGCGAACCGGCTGCTGGTGAAATCGACTTGCACGATGCGCCCCAATACACCGCTTTCGATCACTTCACGAATACGCACATAAGCGGGCATGTAGCGGGACTGTTGGAATACAGCTAGTCGTTTACCGGATCGTTTGGAAGCTTCGATTAGTTGATCCACTTCTTCTGAAGTTCTGGCCAGCGGCTTCTCGCACAAAACATGAAAGCCGCGGTTTAACAGCTCCAAGGAGATCGGCACATGCTGATGGCTTGGCGAAGCATTGACGACAAGATCAAGCTGCTCATTCTCCACCATTTCCTGCCATGTCGCATATGCATTGCAATTGAACTCTTGGCGCGCCAGCTGCTGACGCTCCGGCATGGAATCCGCCACCGCGGCGATTTTGAAATACTGAGGCAGCTTAGCTAATAATTGCCCGTGAATATCGCGTCCGCTTCGGCCTTGCCCAATAATTCCGACATTTACGATCGTTTGTTCCATGCTAACAATCCCCTTTTCCCAATTTAGATGGTTGAGTTAGTCGAACACGACATGGTTGCCTGTCGCTGAGCTTTCATAGATCGCCTCGATGAGCGCTACGGCTTGTTTGCCGTCCTCGCCCTTCACATGCGGCTCCCTTCCGGTTTCGATCGCATGTATAACATCTTGCAGCTGCATCTGATGGAAAATATGGCTTATGCTTCTCGGATCGGAAACACCGCCGTACGCCGCCGACTGTAGCTCGAAATTCGGCTGATCGCTGAATCCGGGTACCGACCAATGTACGATCTGCGAACCCTCTAGCTTTATCGTTCCTTCCGAACCATAGAAACGAGCGGCAGCGGGAAACCCGGGATTGATGCTGGTTGAAGCCATGATCGTACCCATCGCTCCGTTCTTGAACTGCACAATGCCCAGGCCAATATCTTCCGCTTCCATCACATGAGTTTGCGTTGCAACCCGGCCGAATACGGTGTGGACTTCTCCGGCAAACCATAGAAGCAGGTCGATCGAGTGAATCGCTTGATTCATCAATGCGCCGCCGTCCTCCGCAATCGTGCCGCGCCACCCGGCACTATCGTAATACTGCTGCGTCCGATAAAACGGCACTTCAACCTCCACAAGCAGCAGCCTGCCTAATCGCCCCTCATCCAACACGCGCTTCACTTCTAGGTGCTGCGGTTCGAACCTGCGCTGCGAAATCACAGACAGCGTCCGCCCTCGCTCCTGTGCCATTCGGATTAGTTCGGACGCTTCCGACACGCGCATGGCCATTGGCTTCTCGATTACCACATGCTTGCCTGCGGCTAGGGCATCTTTTCCAATTTGATAATGACTCCCGCTTGAGGTTGTGACACATGCGATATCCACATCATCGCGTCTTAGAAGCTCGTGATAATCCGTTGTCCAGTCGCACCCTTCACGGACTGATATCGCTTGCGCCTTCTCGGCATTTCGGCTGGAAACAACCGTTACCTCGGCGCCGATCAGCCCACGAATAGCTTCCACATGATAGTCAGCAATGGTTCCGCAACCGATCACGCCGAATCGCCAGGTCATCGCTCGCTCACCCCGTCTTAGCCCGTAGATTGGCAAGCAGATTTCTTAATCCTTGGAGCGACTGGGCTGTCCCTTCCATCGCGGTTCCGCCTTCGGGAATGTAATGCGTTTCCAGCGTAAATAGACCGGCGTACCCATCTCGATCTAAACCTTGAAAATGCGCTTCATAAGGAACGATGCCTGACCCAATCGGAGTTGCTTTTGGATGACCGGTCTCATTGAACTGAACGTCTTTCAAATGAACATGAGCAATTAGATCACGAATGCTGGAATAACCTTCCGGATAGCTTGATTGGTTACCGTATTGTTCATTTCCCGGATCCCATAAGACGCGTAAAGCAGGCGAATCGACAGCTCCGACAAGTCTGGCAACTTCTGCGGCAAATCCGCCATTGCAGGATGGTTCATTCTCGAGCAAAAGCAGCTTACTGCGGCTTAGGGCTAATGCGGCAGCGCGAATCAAATGCTGCACGATCTCGTCCTCGTGTTGCTCCGGCTCTGTTTCACGCCAGAACGAGAATACTCGAATTCGGTGCGTTCCCAGCTGATCGGCAATGTCCATCGCACGTTCCAGCATCGCGAAATGCTCGGAAACGGTGCGTTCTTCCTGATTAAATCTGTCGCCTTCCGCTACCTGATTGCCCGTGCCTAATGCGCATTTAAATATCGGAGAAGCGATACAGGAAACGAAAAGTCCCCGTCGCTCTGTTTCTGAACGGATAATTGCAAGCTGTTGGTCATTGAACGAGAGAACATTTTGGCCGCTGATGGAACGGATCTCTATATGCTTCAACCCATTTAACACTGTAAAATCCAACGCTTCAATGAAATCCGCTGGCGAGACTTCATCTGTTATAACACCTAACCGATCCTCTATCGAACGTTGCACCGCCTGCTACCTCCTCGTCACCTTGAGCCTGAATTTTGATTCATTCGTTTACTGCCGAGTCAGACAGCGTTGCTTGGGCGGCCGATTGCTGATCCAAGTAGAGCGTCCAATTGGGATGGGAGCGCAGCATTGTGGCTGGAACGAGCGGTGTGATGTCGTTTTCGAGCGTTCGTTTGATGGCATCTGCTTTGACCGCATGCGGTACGCAGGAGAGAATCGTCTTGCTCTTCATAATCTGACGAACACTCATTGTGATCGCCTGAGCGGGTACATCCTCCAAGCTGGCAAACCAGCCTTCTCCGACTTGCTGACGTTTACACGCTTCGTCCAGCTCAACCACGATGTAGGGCTCCTCTGTTTCAAAATTCGCCGGCGGATCATTGAACGCAATATGAGCGTTTTCGCCAATGCCAATCATCGCAAGATCGATCGGAGCCTCTTGAATGACTTCGTTCAACCGCTCGATGGTCTGCTGGATGTCGCCCTCTCCATGAACGAGGTGATACTTTGCCAGATTCACATAACCGATAAAACGTTCCTTTAGGTAAGCTTGAAAGCTGGCGGGATGCGTATCTGCGATTCCTGCATATTCGTCCAAATGGAACATTTCCACCTTGCTCCACTCGACCGGTTGCTTGACGAATGCTTTGAAAAATTCAAATTGCGATGAGCCCGTCGAAAGCAGCAGTCTTGCTCTTCCTTGACGATCAATCGCTTCCTTCAGAATCTGAGCGGCGTGTTCGGCTGCTTCCTCTCCCAATTGCTGCGCATGCTCCAATACTTTAATGTTCATGTAGAGCCTCCTATGGAATTAGTTCGAATAGGTCTGATATACGTACCGCTGTTCCTTCTCTGATCGAGCGATTCGCTGCGAAGCCGATGGCACAAGACATTGCGCCGTCTCGGCTAGTCGCCTGCCTGGAATCACTGGGATCCGATCCATTCATGAGCGCGCGCAGCAATCGTCCATCGCCTCCACCATGATCGCCGGTTTCCTCCTGCAGCGGAACGTCAATCCTCTCCTGGTCTCGATTGAATAACCGGATACGCTGAACAGGTTTACCGGCATAAGGACCGATCGCCCCGTCAAAATAATCCGCTTCCAGTCTCCCCTTCGTTCCCGTAAGCACAATCCGGAAACCTTCGTAAGGCGCATAGGCCGTGAGCGAATAGCTCATCATCGCCCCTTTGGCATAGTTGACGTTAACACTGAGTGTATCTTCAATGTCGATCTCATCGGCGAAAACGCACTGATCGCGGTAGTAGCGGTCCGCTTCCTCGCACTCTAGGTAAAGTGCTTTATAGTTGCCCTGATTCAGATCGATATAAAACTCACAGGTATCGGAGTAGGAACAGCCCGAGCATCTGGTGCCTCGCTCTTCCCGTGTCGGACCGTAGAATCGGGTAGCACCGAACGCATGGACGGTAACGGGTTCATCCTCAAGCAGCCAATTCACGATATCAAAATGATGGGTCGATTTGTGGACGAGCAGCCCGCCGGAATTCACTTTCTTCCGGTGCCATCTGCGAAAATAATCGGCGCCATGTTTCGTATCCAGAAACCACTCGAAATGGACATGCGTCAACGTACCCAGCGCATTTTCCCGGGAAATTTCTTTGAGCCGATTCATGAACGGCATGTACCTGAGGTTGAAGGTAACCGTAACTTGCTTGCCGGTTTGCCGCTCTGTATGTAGGATTTGGTTGCATTTGTGCTCATCAATCGTAAGCGGCTTCTCGGTAATGACATCGCAACCTGCGAGCAGAGCTTGAGTGATGTACAGGTGGTGCGTGCTATCGATGGAAGTGACGATGACCACATCCGGCTTCGCCTCGGCCAACATGGTATCGAAGCTCGTGTACACGGGAAAGTGACCGCCTGTTCGCAATCGCAGCAGCTCTGAGCGCTTCGTGTTTGTGTCATAGACACCGACAATTGTAGCTACATCGGCATAATCCCGTGCAATCGGAACCGCGAACATATAGGTGCCTCTGTTGCCTGCGCCTACGAGGGCGTAGCTTTTCACGAGAGGATGCGCCTCCTTTGCTAGAGAGATCATATTTCAGCGGATGATAAAACTGAAAAACACGCTACGCATGAACAATCAAGAGCAGCTGCGCATGCGAAAACGTCCTCCGATCGCTGTTGTCCCCTTGAATTTCTGAACTTGGATGGCTCAATGGTGAAATTCAGGGTACAAAGGCGAACGCTATCGCTTCTCCAGACTGCTTTCACCTGCTCCGCCAGGGCAATAAATGAACCAAACAAAGGCAACTGCCCAGCCCTAGAAAAAGTCCGTCATGTACGCGGTGCGGCGGGGGATTGCGCGTTCCCATTTGGCAATTTCGGACGGATTGCCGATCAGTCGGCCATTCATGCTTAGCTGGGCAGGTCGCTGGCACCCGATCAGCATGGACGAGAGCGTTTGGATGTCGCAGCCGACTCCTTCAGAGCTGCTGTCTTCAAGCTTTGTGGCCTCTGCGCGCCCGTTGTCGCTGACGGTTATCTCCCATACGCCGCGGTTCCACTCGGCGTGATCGTCGGTGATGCGGACGATTAACTTGTCGGACTCGGCCGTGAATGGATAGAGTTTTATGAACGCTTCAACGTCGACGATGCGGAACATGAAGTTCGCGACAATCTCTTGCTGGAGCTTGGGCTCTGCCATTGCGAAGAGAAAGGGATCGCCGGTAGGTCCGGTAAACTTCAGCCGCGTCACGATAGAGTCATGATTGCCGATGAACTGCCATAAGCCGTTCCTAGCCGAATGATCGAGATAAACGAGTTCATGGATGTTCATGAATCGGTCTTTAATGTCATAAAGCATGTATCCGGCCGGCGCACCGTCCGTTTCGTAATAAACAGCCAAACTGCCCAGCTTACGGTTGAATACATGCTGCCGCCACCATTTCTCATCACGGCGCAGCATGCCGTTATAGTTTGAGCGGGCGTATCGATCGTAGACTTGATTTGCCGTTTGCCAGTCCTCAGCCGACATGCGTTTGACCACTCCGGCCGCCGAACCAAACTTCGGAACAACCGACATATCGAGCGTGTTAACGCTTTGCGTCGAGAAATACTCCCAGCCATATTTGCGATAGAATGCATAGGAGAATGGGTTCAACATGGAGACCGTTTGGCCATTTTCCCTCATCATCTCCAAACTGCGGACGAGCAGTTTACTGACCATCCCCTGCCTGCGCAATTCCGGATAGGAGGCGACATGGGCAATTCCGCCCATTGCCAGCGCTTCTCCTTGTACGTAAATATAGAGCGGAAGTACTGCAAGCTGTGCTGCTAATTGGTCCTCTACGAAGTAACCCAGAAAGTGCTCCATGTTCATTTTGGCTAGACGCTCTTGCACATCGGATTCCGAGAATCGAACGGCAAAAGCTGCCTGAGTAAGCGTAAGCGACTGTCTTGCTTCTTCCTGCTTGATGATTCTGATCATGCTGCTCCCCCTTTGCTTGACGTGCTGGCGGCCGATCTGTCCTGACCAAACTATAACGAAACGATGCATTGCTCGAAACGATCAGTATTTGTAATCATTCATTTTATTTGCATTACCTATAAATTCAGTGAAGTTATGAAAATAAGACCATTGTTCAAACCGCTTTCTTTCTTTAATATAAGAGAAACAGGCTTGAAAACAGACCATGACGGGAGAGGGTTGTTTTCATGAAAATAATCGCTAGGCTGCTGCGGTTCCCCTACACACGTATGAAGTCCCCTTCTCTGTTCTTCTGGCTGCTAATCAGCTACATGACGATTGTGATCCTACTAGTTTCTTTCATTCTTTATTCCGTTTTTTTCTACAGAGGTACGATCAAGGAAGAAGTCATCACCTATAATAATGTCAACTTGAACAACACCATGGAGAACTATGAGTCGAAAATCCAACTGATCGAAAACGCCGTTCTATCCTTCTCACTCAATGAACATATTGCAGCACTCGACAAACCAAACTTTGATTATGTTGCAGGCAGCAAGCTGATCGACGAAATCCAAATTTACCTCGCAAACCAATCGCTTTTTCTGGAGAACATGATTGTCTATTTCAAGAAAAGCAACGTCGCCATTGAAAAAACACGCGGGGCAGACGCTGACGTCATGTTCAAGCGTTATTATGTAAGCAAGACCTACGGTTACGAGTTCTGGCAATCTCAATTCGATAAACTCTACGTGACGAACATATTGCCAAACGACATATTCTCTGAGCTTGAATACAATACCAAACGGGTCAGTGAACGCAAGCTGATTCCAATCATCATTAAGAACCAAACCAACCCCTCTGTTTATATCATCGCTTTAGCCGACGCACAGAAAATGTATAAAGCATTTCATCAATCCATTACCAACGATTTCTACATCCTAGACGACGCGCAGCGCTCATTCTTCACTACCGTCAATGATCAACAAAAACAGTTCCCCGTCTTAGAAGGCAGTCACGGTTATGTGAAGAAGGACTCCAACTATTACTTCTACAAAAAGGGCGAGCTAACCGGACTTACCTACGTCAACGTAATCCCGGATGACAGCATCGTATCGCAGATGAAATGGAATATTACGTTCGTTATGCTGCTCGTACTCTCTATCTTATTTAGTATGCTGGTATCCTTCCTGTTCAGTATGCGATTCAACCGTCCGGTCAAGCAGCTCGTGCAATCGATCCAGCAGCTTACAACCGGATTTCCTTGGCAGAAGCATAGCGGAATCAAGGAATTCGCCTTCATCCAGGAGAGAGTCCGACATCTGCTCGATTCGAATTTTGACATCAGCCAAAATCTGGAGGAGAAGAACTCCCTTCTTCGCCATTATGCCTACATCAATCAACTGAAGAACATACGGAACAACACCAGCTTTTTAAAGGATCTCATCAAAAACAACCAGACTTACCGCGTCGTATTGTTCAAGCTGACCTTCAGGCCGCAGCTGCTTGAGGAAATCGACGATGATGAGGAACGTGCGACCTTATTTATACGCGCCTATATCGATAAAATCTTAACGGAACGCTATCCCGATTCCCTCACGCTGCAGCTCGAAAGCGATCAGCTGTTATCTGTCATCTATTCCGATAATGCCGAAAACACGCTCGCCGAAACACTGGATGGGTTTCGAATCGTGCTCGATTTGGACCGCGCTTACTGTTTCTCCACGATGGCTGTGAGTAAGCGTTATGAACACGCCGACGACTTCAATCTCTCTTTCGAACAGACCAAATCCCTGCTCCAGCATCGTAAATTCAATGATAGGAACCAAGTGCTGTGGGCGGAGACGGAGTCGAGGCTGGTGAACTATTTTCTAATGCCCGCTCAAGAGGAAGAGATCACCGCGAGCTTGAACAATGGCAACGAGTCTCAGCTCGTTCAGTTTATGAAGCGTGAACTTGCCGGACTGCGGAAGAAAGAAGCGACTGAGCATGAAGTGAAAGCTTTCATAAGCATTGTGGTGGACAGAACGAAACGTGCCTATATCGTTAATCATCTGGATACGGAGCTGCTTCAAACCTTGCAATCCCGTTTGCAGCACAGCCATACATTCGAAGAATTGGAACAGTTGTTTGAGGAGTGGCTGCCTTCAATCACCAATCTGATCAAGAGCAAAAAGGAGAAGAAAGATCATATTACGAGCTTCGTGTTCGATTATTTGGAGAATCATTATGCGCATGATATTACGCTAGATATGATGGCGGATAAGCTCAACATCACTAGAAGCTATCTCTCCACCTATTTCAAGGAGAAAACCGGTACCTATTTCGTGGATTACGTCAACTTGATTCGAGTGAGCCGGGCGAAAGAGCTGCTGTCCCGTTCGGATGTCAAAATCCAGGATGCCGCCGCCCGGGTCGGCTACCAAAATATTAATTCGTTCAATCGCATGTTCAAGAAGTTCACTGGCGTCACGCCAAGTGAGTTTCGCAAGGTGGAACGCGTTTGATTCGCCTCCTCCACCTTATACTCATTCAAATAAGTCCGTGCTTAAGTACTTTAAACCGGAATCGTTGATCGTAAGCGCGATTCGTGAGCCGCGTTCCCTTTCTTGCAAAAGCTGCAAAGCAGCAGCGATGTTCGCACCGGAGGAGTAACCTGCGAAGATCCCTTCCTTCTTAGCCAGCTCTCTGGCAGCGGCAATCGCATCCGCGTCTGTAACGGTCAAGTAATCGGTTATCTGTTCTCGATCCAGCAAAGGCAAGTGCATGCTGTATCCGCCGCCCTGGATGCGGTGATTAGGGTTCATTATTGCTCTTCCCGCTAGGTACGGGGCTTGATGAGGTTCAACCAAGTAACATCGGATCGACGGCTTATAACGTTTAAGCGTCTGTGCGCAGCCTGCGAATGTACCGCCGCTCCCGGCGAAATCGACGAACACATCGATTTCGCCTTTTGTTTGTTCCCACATTTCAGCGGCGGTGTGGAATTCGTGAGCATGTGTATTTCCCGGGCGTTCAAATTGATCCGCTCGGAAAGCACCTTTCTCGCTTACGATTCTTCGCGTTTCCGCCTCTACGAGGGCTAGGCTTTCTCCTGAAACCTGCCCCGGAGCAGAGCCCGGAGCCTGGTCAACTAATACAACCTCAGCGCCAAGCGCCATCATCATGCGAGCTCGTTCGTAGGAATTGCCTCGCGACATGACCGCGATAAACGGATACCCCTTCACCGCGCATACGATAGCAAGTCCCGTGCCCGTATTGCCGCTGGTTAGCTCGACGACGGTCTGCCCCGGCTGCAGGCTGCCGTCCCGCTCGGCTTCCTCGATGATTTGCAGCGCGATTCGGTCCTTCTTGCTGAAGCCGGGGTTCAAATACTCCAGCTTCGCATAGATCGTCCCTTCGAAGCCGGAAGTCAGCCGAGACAGATGAACCATAGGCGTATTGCCGATCGCTTGATGAACGCCGCTCAACAATTGTCCTCTCATCGCTTCGTTGTACCTCCGTGGAGTGGATTTTTCATAGGGTCTTGCCAGCTCTCGACGACTACGAAGTCCCCCTGCTCCAGCACTTGCAGCAGATCGGGGATGTCGAATGCGAGCAGCAGCCCCGGAACGATGATGCCGGATTCGTATCGGTGCGAATCCGCTTCCGCAAACGCCCGGAAGCTTTCCAGTAAGCCTGCCGCATGCAGCCCATGGCAATCGCCGCTCAGCACGGCAGCATATAGGGCCGTAAGCGCATGCTCTTCCTGCCCATATAGCGTAATTTCCGCCCGTTCATAGCCGGGCGTTCGCTTCAAGCCGCTAATCGCGGCAAGTACATCCGCGACCCGCATCCCTTGCAGCGATCGGCCCAGCATTCTGGCATTATAGCCGCTCGCCTTCTCCGGCTCGAACATGCCGAAGGTGCATGAGGGCTCCATCGCGGCAGGACCCGTGCCCCGCGGATAGATCGCAAGCATCGCATCGTATCCGGCCTCGCGGGCTTGCTCGAGTCCCTGCCCGCTGATGCCGCCTACAGCGAGGCAAACACGAGCGAGATCTCGCCGATCCGTGAAGAAGTGCACGGTTCCTGTAAGCGGCATGCCTTCTTCGGACTCGAATGCGACCGCCCCGGTTTCGTCGATGGCCAACGGCTCGGCTTTCATCGCGCTATCAGCCGGCAGCTGCAGCAGCTCTCTCAGCTGCTCGCGAACCTCCGGCAGCTGCAGTTGCCGCTCAAGAGGAAGCTGAAGCAGCCGGTCCCTGATCATGCTCGGCAACGTCCTGCCGAACGAGGCTCCGGCATCGCCGCCTTGCAAGCACAACAGATCCGCTTCCGTCGGCAGCCGCTCGTAATCAATCCCTTTGTCCGTCACGAAGTCGACTTCAAAGACGCGGCAGAAGAATCGGAGCACCTGTTCCCGCGTATCGTGCCAGAATCCGTGGCCTTTCATCGCGACGTACAGCTCCAATTGATCCTCCGCTTCGAGCAGCCGGTACATCTTCTTCGATTCAATGAACGCATCGCGCACGCCGTCGATCGGGAAGAAATCGAACATGGCTGCGCCGATCAAATACGGCTTCGGCGCCGCAGCCGTCACGAGATCGCTATGGTCGAGTCCGCGCGCCATAAAGCCGGGCAAGCATTGCTCCGCATCCTGCGCCATGATCCGGTAGAGCAGCGAGCGCAGCTCCGTAATGTAGCAGCAAGGCGCAACCGCCTTGATTCGGTCGTCGTAGGCGCCCATATAAGCGGACATCGTGCCGCCGCCGGAATTGCCGGTTACGCCGACGCGTTCCGCATCCACTTCCTGCCTGGATAGCAGGTACGTCAACGCGGCGATATTGTCGCGCATCATATACGCACCTAGATGCTCGCCCAGCAAGCTGAGCTTCTCGTCCAGGAAGCAGTGGGCGGCGACCGCGTCCATCCACTTCCCGCCGTCGTTTCCGTCCGCTTGCGGCACGCGCCTCTCCCCTTGCCCGATCGGGTCGATCGTCAATACGCAGAAGCCGTTCATGACCGCTTCGACGCAGAACGAAACATAAGATTCGTACGCTTTTCCTTCGTTCGCATGGCCGTTAAACAACAGCACCGCAGGCAGCGGACCGCTTCTCTGCTTCGGATAATAGAAGCTACCGGTTGCGAAGAGCCCCGGAACCGTTTCGATACAGACCTTGTCAATCAAGTAACTGCCTTGATCGAGTGATCCCGTTACCTTTGCGTTTTCGGCAGCCTGAGGTAGCGGACCGACGGACGCTTGAAAAGCTTCCCGAATCTGCTGCCGATACGCCAATGCCCCTTCTCTGTCGTTCACTTGCTTAAGCGCGGTCTTTCTTTTGACCAAATAATCCGCGTTTAACCGGTCCAAATAACGCCGGAACGGATGGCTGTGATACAACTCGATATTCGGATAATCGTCGATATAAGACAGCTCCCGCCTACGATTTGCCTGTTCTTCCTGCAATGAGGATGTACGCATAGTCATCTCCTTTCGCCTTTCGTTTGTCGCGGGCCGATGATAAAGAGGGAGAGAGTTTCCTCTCTCCCTCGCATTTGGAAGGCTTATTTCCACTCGCCCGCGATACCATTGTCAGTAAGCTGACGATTGACATCGTCGATGATTTCCTTACCGCCTGCGTTCATATATTCCTGTACCATTTTATCCCAGTCGTTAATTGATTCCTGGCCTACGATCATCTTCGTCGTATGTTCGGCTACGACTTGATCCAGCTCGGATACTTTCGCGTACAGCAAGTCGGAGTGAATGCGGTTGACCGGATCCAAATACGTCTTCGTCGTCTTCAGCAGATCGACCGCCGATTGCACGAACCCTTTCGTGAACGGATCCTGCAGCACCATAGCCGGCTGCGTATCTTCATCCGTAGGCGCCCAGTAGCGAATACCTAGATATGTCGTAGGCATCTCGCTGAATGCGCCGTCTATGTCGAGGGCAATGCCATTCTCCATATTGTAGCCTTTACCTACGCCGCCGTTCTGCCAGTCAAATTCCGCATTTTGATCGTTGCGCTGATCGACCGGAATGAACGTCATGAAGTAATTGATCATTTCAAGAATGCGATCGATTTTCTCCGGATCATCTGCTAGCTTCGCATTCAAGCTGTGCAGCTCGTAATAGCCCGGCAAGCCCATGAACCCTTGTTGGCCGTCATCCTGTGCAAACGGAGGAATGACCGCGAGTTCCGCTGTCGGATTCGTTTCCTTCAGCGTTTTGAAGCGCGTTTCGGAAATATCGTAAGGCTGCTCGTAGAAGATGCCGACTTTGCCGGCGAAGAAATCTTTACGAACGTCAGCCGATTTCGTAACGGCCCAGTCCTTGCTGATCGCGCCTTCTTTATACAAAGCGTTCAAGAGCGTAACCTGCTTCTTGAAGCCTTCGGAGATGTTGCCCGGAATTAACTGGCCGCTCTCGTTCTTGTTATACCAGCCGCTGTCCCACTCCGCACCCATCCATGCACCGTAAACGATGGACTTGGCGAGGCCCAGACCGAGCGTATCATTCTTGCCGTTCTTGTCCGGATCGTCCTTCGCGAATGCGATCGCCACTTTCTGCAATTCATCGTAAGTCGTTGGCATCGACAGGCCGAGGTTGTTCAGCCAGTCTTGGCGGATGATCGGCTTCTTGCCGTATTTGGCAGGGAAGTAATTCGGAATTCCGTAAATCTTGCCGTCGACCGTCACGGCATCCCAGACGCTCTTAGGAATGTTCTTGATCGCATCGTATTTGTCGATATAATCGTTCAGCGGAAGGAATGCGCCTTGCTTCGCCCATTTGACGAAGTTGGCGTCAACGCCTTCCATGCCGATAACATCAGGCAGATCGCCGGCCGCCATGACGACTGGAAGCTTGTTCGCATACTCGTCATACGGTACGAATTGCG
Organism: Paenibacillus rhizoryzae; assembly: GCF_059686995.1. NCBI lineage: Bacteria > Bacillati > Bacillota > Bacilli > Caryophanales > Paenibacillaceae > Paenibacillus > Paenibacillus rhizoryzae. The sequence goes on from NZ_JCAALT010000007.1 coordinate 132,839, forward strand.
ATTTCAGATTAATGTTGAACTTCTCGTTGATCATCTTGGCGCCGTTGCCGTTCGGGTCCGGAAGCGGGCTGGCCCACGTGCCTTGAATGGTGCTGATTTCGAAATTTTTCTTTTCTTCGGCAGCAGGCTGCTGGTTCGTTGCTGCTGGTTCGTTCTCCGTTGTCGTCGTAGCCGGCGTATTGCTGGAGTCGGTTTGTTCCGAGGTATTTGCAGGTTTGTTAGTATTGCCGTTTGAGCCGCCGCATCCGGTGAGCCCGGTAATGATACTTATGGCTGCCAACAACGTCACGAGCTTTTTCGTTTTCATGTCTAGCCCCTCCCTAGTATCCTTCTTAATGGTATGCCGAATCTGGTCGTCATTACAATCCTGCATTTTAACCTTTGACCGAGCCCAGCATCACCCCCTTGGCAAAATGCTTTTGCAGAAACGGATATACGAGCAGAATCGGAATCGTCGCCAAAATGATGGCGGCCATGCCGATCGTCTCCGGCGGCGGCAAGTGGGCGGATCTCGCGGCTTCGCGAGCGGCGCTCGCAAGGGTGTTGGCCGCATCGTCGAGTATGACGATTTGCCTCAAGATGACCTGCACGGTCCATTTTGCCGGATCATTCAAGTACAAGATGGCCGTGAAGTAGGTGTTCCATTGACCGACCGCGTAGAATAAGCCGAAGGCGGCGAGCGCCGGTTTGGACAGCGGGAGAATGATGCGCGTATAGATTTGCCAATCGTTCGCGCCGTCGATGACGGCGGCTTCGTTCAGCTCCTCCGGAATGCTCATGAAGAATTGGCGCATGACGATTAAGTTAAAGGAGCTGATCGCGTCCGGGATGATGAGCGACCAGTAGGAATCAATGAGCCCTGTCGCTTTGACGATCAAATACGTCGGAATCATCCCAGCGCCGAAGATGAAGGTAAACAGGACAAGGAACAGATAGAATCGTTGTCCCCACAGCCTTCTGGTCAACGCGAAAGCCATCGTGGACGTGAGGAGCAGGCTCACGATCGAGCCGACGATCGTAATGTACACCGTTACGCCGATCGACCGGATAAATTCTTTGGAGTCGAAGATGAACCGGTACGCATCGAGCACCCAATGTTTCGGGAACAGCAGAAGCTCGGTATTCATGAACTCCTCATAGGAAGAGAACGAAACCGCGGTAATGTAATAGAACGGAAATACCATCACTAACGACAGCACCACCAGCAGCAATAAATTGATGCCATCGGTTATGCGATCCGACAACGTTCGCTTGATCGGCATGGCTCGCCAGCTCCTCCCTTAGATTAAAATACGCCGTCTTCGCCGAACTTCTTGGCAATTTTATTAGCCACTAGAATAAGTACCAGTCCGATAAGCCCTTTAAACAATCCGACCGCCGTACCGAAGCTGAAATCCGATTGCTGTATACCTTTGAAGTATACGAACGTATCCAGCACGTTTCCGACGTCCATCGTGAACGGATTCAGCATGAGGAAGATTTGCGTAAAACCGGAATCCAGCACGCTGCCGAGCCTCAGAATCAACAGAATGATAATCGTGCCCCGAATGGCCGGGAGCGAAATATGCCATAGCTGACGCCATCTGTTCGCGCCATCCACAATCGCCGCTTCGTATAAGGTCGGATTTACGCCGGCTAGCGCAGCCAGGAAAATAATCGTGCCCCAGCCCGCTTCCTTCCAGATGACCTCGAGCACGATGAGCGGCATAAACCATCCCGGCTGCTGCAGAAACGGAATCGCCTCCATTCCGAAGGCCATGTTCAACCCCGTATTGACGATGCCTTCCGTCTTCAGGAAAATCGTCACGATGCCCACGACGACGACCCAAGACAGGAAGTGCGGCAAATAAACGACGGATTGAATGATCCGCTTTACCCTTTGGTTCTTCACCTCATTGAGCATCAATGCGAGCACGATCGGCACCGGGAATGCAAAGGCGATTTGCAGAAAAGAAAGCCAGAGCGTGTTCCACAGCACCCGGATCACTTCCGCATCCTCAAAGATTCGTTTAAAATGCTTCAGCCCTACCCATTCGCTATCAATAAAGCCTTTAAACGGGCTGTAATCCTCGAATGCGATAATGTTGCCCAGCATCGGGACATACCGGAACCAAATGAAGTACAAGAGCCCCGGCAGCAAGAGTAGAAATCCATAGCGCTCTCGGAATAAACGCGAGGCAAGCGACTTGGCAGGCACTTTTTTACTCTTGATTACGGTTTTGCCGGCTTCCACGGATGTTGTTGCCATGCTGCTTCTCCTCCCTGCTTCGATTTCGATCGTATCTATTGTTTGATATAACGGATGAATTGCGGGAACGCGATTTCCGGCTCTTCGATCTCCGGCACCCATCGTTTCTCCCACTCGAAGGACAGCCAGCCCTTGTACCCTTTCTCAGCAAGAAGCCTGACGCATTCGCGGATCGGTACGTCGCCTTCGCCGGCGAGCGTAATTTGACTGTGCATGTCCGCGCCTTTCGTATCTTTGATATGCGTATGTTTAATGTAGCGTTCTAACCGTTCATAGGTGACGTCAAGCGGTTCTCCGTCTCCGTACTTATAGGGATTGTTAATGTCCCAGAGCACGCCGAGCGCGCTGCTGCCTGCTTGATCGATCACTTCCAGCATGGTGCGGGAATCCGAGAAATCGCCGTGCGTTTCCATTAATACGCAAACTCCCTTGCCTTCCGCATGGCGGCAAACCGCCTGCCAGCCTTTGGCAACCTGCGCAATCGTTTCTTCGCGGGCGTCTTTGTTCGGAATCGCATCCCCGAATACCCGGATGTAGGGCGCGCCTAGCTTGACCGCCAAATCCACTGCTGCTTTTCCTTCTTCAATGGAAGCTTCGAGCTTCGCCGGGTCGTGAAAAACGCAGGACGTATCCAGGCAAATGATTTCCAGGCCGTGTTCCTTTAGTTGGTTCATGGACTGCTCGATAGTTGCCGGCAGAAACGGCGTACATTTATGAAGCGCCATTTCCGCTTCGATGCCGCGGACTTCAATGCCGTCGAACCCAAGCTCGGATGCTTCTTTCAAAATTTTCTCCCAGCTCCAAGTCGGACAGCCCAGCGTGGAAAATGCCACTTTCATCGACTAGCCTCCCATTCGTTTCGCCATCGTCTCGCTTTCGCTGATTCCAATGTAACGGATGTCGGATAGCTATGAAAATTGCTGCTTTTTTCACTAGTTCATTTATTTTGTGCTGGCCGTAAAATTCGTGAAGAACTGAAAAAAGCGACTAGTAAAGATACGGTAAATTCGTGAACCATGCGAAATTTCTACAGTTTCCCTTTGCCTTTCTAAGGCGCACAATTAGGATAGCGGTTATATAGAAGGAGTTGATCCAATATGAAGCTTTCGGTGTGGGCCGTGAATGACGGCGAGAAGGTGTTGAAGGAAGATTTGGCGAATCCGAATAAAAAGGGAAACAGCGTATGGGATGGCAGCACGATTCGTTTGTTCGGGGCAAGGAACGAGACGGTCGCGTTCCAGGTTATCGTAGAAGCAGGCAGCACGGAGGTTACCGGGCTCTGTGTCGAAATGTCCGAGCTTGTTCATGCGGAGTTCGGAGAATGCCGAATGGAAAATGCCGCTTTGCTCGATGAAGATCCCTCCAATTCCGTTGGCCGGCGTATCGAAGTGTTCACGCAGCATTATTTATACGTCTCCCCCGATCTCGGAACGGCGCCTCAATGGTTCTATGCGGAATCCGCTCCCCCGCTTCATCGCTCCGGCTGGATACCGGATGCGCTTATTCCCGCAGATGCCAAGCCGGGGCTTGGCGGGCAACCCGTGCACATGACGCCCCGCTCCAACCAAGGCTTCTGGATCGATGTGTATGTTCCGCGCGATGCATCGTTGAAACCGGGGATTTACCTTGGTGCGGTGACCGTGCGGTGCGGCGAGGAGCTGGTCGCGAAGCTGCCGGTCGAGCTGCAGCTCTATGATTTTGCGCTGCCGGACGAGAATCACTCGGTCACCTTTGTGTATGCAAACGAAATCGAAGAATACTTCCCGGATACACCTGATATTCGGGATCGGCTTCGCAGAATGTCGCATCGCCATCGGTTCGATTTGGTTGGCTCGGATGTGCACAACAATCGTTTTGACGCTGCGATGATGGAACAATATGCGCCTTACCTCGATGGATCGTTCTTTACCAGAGAGAACGGCTATGAAGGCCCGGGCGAGCATGTAGGTGAAGGGGTATTTCCGGTCGGGATGTACGGAGGTAAAGTGCTCGGGAGTGTGCCGGCGGAAATTCAGCGCGAAGCGGACAAGTGGGTGGATTATTTTGAAAGTTTGAAGTGGCCCGGCGTTTATTTCTGTTATTTAATAGATGAGCCGCTCCCGGCGAAATACGAGTGGATTAATGCACAGGCGACAACCATCCATGATTCCGCAGGTTCCGGCAGCAAATTACCACTCTTAACGACGCGTAGATTCACGCCGGAAATCGAGGCTGCCATCGACATCTGGTGCGCTCATAAGATCGATCCTGTTTCCGTCCGGAAATGTGAGGAAACCGGAGATAAGCTGTGGTTCTACAATGGCTACCGTCCCTATCATGGGTCGCTCATTCTGGAATCGGAAGCAGTCGATATGCGCGTGAATGCTTGGCTGCGCTGGCGTTATGGCATTGAAGGGTATTTCATCTGGCATGGCACGCACTGGCGCCATAACCATCAAGGCCCGCGCGGTCGCTGGAATCAGAATGTGTTTCAATATCCGGTTACGTTCATGTATGTAGCCCAAAATGAGGCTGCTTATTACGGGGATGACGGTGTCCACTTCGGCAATGGCGACGGAATATTATTCTATCCCGGACGCGATCCGTTCTTCCGCGAACAGGATCGGGGCATTAACGGACCGATTAGCTCCATTCGGATGAAGAACCTCCGCAGAGGGATTCAGGATTATGAATATTTATGGCTTGCCTCGCAGCGCGGCAACCGTGGAGCGGCGGATGCGATCGCCAAGGAAGCCGTTCCGACCGGCATGCATGAAACGATTGCGGATGGGCAAGCCTCATGGTCGTCACGCGGGAGTGACTGGGACAGCTACCGGAGGAAAACGGCTGAGTTGATTGTTGCTTCGGCGATTGAGTTGAAATAGCAGCACTTCATACCTTTGCGAAACGGGGTCTTGCGCATGTCCGCTAATGCTAGGAAAGTTATCGTCATTGGTGAGTTGAATGTGGATTTGATCTTCGCCGATTCAGATATTCAGCCTGAACCGAATCGCGAGAAGCTGATTCAGGATTTTCGGCTTGCGTTAGGCTCTTCTTCTGCTATTACAGCGGCAGGCTTGGCTGGATTAGGCGTGGACGTTTCTTTTGTTTCCCTTGTCGGCGCGGATGAGCTCGGCCAATTCTGCGTAAAGGAATTAGAGCGGCTTGGCGTTGATGTTACGCATGTTGTAGTAGACAACAATGTGCGCACCGGAGTTACGCTATCCCTATCAGATGGCAAAGATCGTTCGCTTCTGACGTATATGGGAGCAATTGGCGCCGTTTCGCCTGCAATCATACCGGAGGGAATTTTTCTTGATGCTGCGCATGTGCATTTTGGCTCGTATTTCCTGCAAGAGCAGATGAAACCGCATTGGGCCCAGGTGTTCAAGAAGGCCAAATCGTATGGCCTCACGACTTCCTTCGATTCCGGATGGGATCCATCTGAGAATTGGGATCGCGAGCGAGTTCGATCACTGCTAGCTTTTACCGATTGGTTCATCCCTAGCGAAGAGGAAGCAATGCGAATTTTTGAATCGGATACGATAGAAGGTTTACCGGATTGCTTGCCGGAAGTTCGTGGTACGGTCGTGGTAAAATGCGGAAGCAAAGGCGCTATGGCCGTATTCCAGGATGGTCTTGTCGAGTTCGCTCCTTCCTTCTCTGTAAATCCGGTCGATACGACAGGTGCAGGCGATTCGTTCAATGCCGGGTTTATTACAGCTAAACTCGAAGGCAAAACCGATTCTGAAGCGCTCGTGTTCGCTAATGCTTGCGGGGCACTATCTACCCTTGCGATTGGCGGAGCCGGTGCGGTCTCGCGCGAGGGATTGGCAAAGCTGTGGCCGAAGGGGTTGCAGACAATATGACGGAAGCTTCGAGTGGACTTCCGATTGTGTGTGCTTCATTGAATACGGCGATTGATAAGCAGCTTGTCCTCCCCGCTCTGCATCTGGGTGAGGTGAATCGGGTAACGCATGTGGATGCCACTGCGGGAGGAAAAGGACTTAATGTTGCGCGAGTAACGGCGGCACTCGGCGCTCCCGTCTTGGCGACCGGATTCGCCGGAGGCAGCAACGGCTCGTGGATTATGAGCAAATTGAAAGAGATTGGCCTTGAACAGCAGATGATCCCTATTGAGCAAGAATCTCGCATTTGCTTGAATATCATCGAGGAGGACGGTCGCCGTTCGACCGAGTTGTTGGAACCAGGTCCGGTAATCTCCTCCGAGGAAAAAGAGAGATTTATAGCAGCATGGCGGAGCTTATGTGTGCCGGGTCGGTGGTTAACGCTATCCGGTAGTTTACCGCGGGGGCTTGGTGATCGATTCTATGCGGAGCTAATAACAGAAGCCAATATGGCGGGTGCTAATGTTGTGCTAGATACGAGCGGCATACCGCTTGCGTTAGGCGCACGAAGCGGTCCGCATACGGTCAAACCGAACGAGGATGAATTTCGGCAATGGTCCGGCTCCGATCCTCGTGATTATGGCGCCGTCCGCCGAATGGCAGCACAGCTCGGCGAGTATGGCGTACAAAACTTGATTGTTTCTCTGGGCGTTGACGGTTGCCTTGCCGCAACACCGGACGGACGGTTGTGGCTGGCGACTCCTCCGAGCATCCAACCTGTAAATGCGGTTGGATGCGGCGATTCCTTTGTCGCAGGCTGGACCGTCGCATGCTCACGCGGCATGGACATCTCGGCGGCACTGCGGTACGCAGTCGCTGTTGGCACCGCAAATGCGATGACTCCCGGCACCGGGCAAGTAAACTTAGCCGATGTAGCGGTGCTGCTTCCGCTAGTGAATGTCACAAGCCTTTAAATTGTGGTCGCTAACCGAACGCAACGTATTTATCATGAGAAAGAGTTGCTCCTGCAGCAACTCTTTCTTCATGTCCGAATCGAAATGCTGATTGTGTAGCTCCCAAAGCTACTCATTCCACGAATCTGCCACTTTTCAGCGAATGTGTTGCTCCTAGAACTACTTTTTACTCATATTCAGCACCCTACAGCGAATGTGTTGCTCTCAGCGCTACTCTTTACTCTAATCCACCACTTTCCAACGAATGTGTTGCTCTCAGCGCTACTCTTCACGTGAATCCACCACATTTCCACCAATGTTGTTCCCTAGGCGAACTACTTTTGCATTTACTATCAGTTTTCCGCCAAAGTAGATCTCTCTGTGAGCTACTTTGGCGAATTTCACCTGTTTTCCGCCAATATGGATCCCTAGGCGAGCTACTTTTGCGATTTTCACCTGTTTTCCGCCAAAGTAGATCCCCTGATGAGCTTCTTTTGCGAGTTTCCCAGGATATCCGCGTTGAGTTTCCCAAAAGAAAAAACGTCCGCTCCTATTAATGGAAGCGGACGTCTCTATTACAATGCCCATCAATCGCGCCAGTCCAATAGGACCCCAAGCGCTACATCCTTGCTGTTCAACAAAAGCTCGTACCCTTGTTTAGCTTGTGTACTCGGAAGCTTATGCGTGATGAAAGGTTCCACTACTAGTTCACCTGTTTCTATAAGCTGCAGCATCTCGCGATAGAGCGAGCCAGATGATGGAAGGCCGTCGATATCTTTGATCGAGGCATGTGCCCCGATTAAGCTGACGCCTTTGCGGTGGATATGGTCATACACGTTCATGGTGACCAGGCCGCGCGTCGATCCCAGCAATATCACCTGTCCGTGCACTCTGCACAGTTCAAGCGCCGTATTCACTAGTGCCGGAACCCCCGTTGCCTCGACGACGATATCAGGGTCTTTGCCGCCTGTAATCTGATGAATGGCTTCCATCAAACCCGTCCCCGATTGCACGACATGCTTCAAATGGGTATTACGGGCTAACGCCAGTCGTTCAGCTACCATATCGACTCCGATCGGGATGGCTCCCTGCCTCGCGTACAGCTGTGCCGCTAAATTACCGACCAACCCCATACCAAGCACGACTACATAATCCCCTTCTCGAACACGCGCCTGTAGAACGGATGTCATCGAGATTTCGGCAATTCTGGCGAATAGAGCCTGCTGTGGTTCGACGCCGTCTGAGAGTTTGACAATCTCCTCATCCGAGGCGCCAAACACGCCATAACTCGCATGATGCCCCACTGTAAATACGCGATCGCCCACCTCAAAATCAGTGCCGTCACCGGCAGCGATCACTTCACCAACAGCAGCATAACCCGGATAAAACGGGAATTTGGCGAATCGATTTCGCGGATTATCGATATCGATATGAGTGCCCGTATACAGCGCAAGCTCCGTGCCCGGACTGATTAAGCTGTACGTGGTCTTGACCACTACTTGATCGTCTTCCACAGAAGCGAGATCAAGAACCCCCGCTTCATATGCAAGCTCAAAAGGGCCGGGAAACACCAGCTTCGTAACTTCCAACTGTGAATATGTCATGTATCGCTTCCATTCCTTTCTCCATGACGATACTGCTGCGCAAACGTAACGGCACCGATTAGTCCAGCGGAATCACCTAATTTCGCTTTCAGAATCGCCGGTTTCTTGGAATTGACGTACCGCTCATGGATTTTGTCGCGGATCGGTCCGAGCAGCAGATCGTCTGCTTCCGCAACCCCGCCCCCAATAATGACGGCATCCGGGTTAAGCAAACAGACGGCGGTCAGCAATTTGGAGCCGAGCACCCCGCCAACATATCGAAAAATCCCCTGTGCAACGACATCACCTGCCGTAGCCGCGGTGTAGACATCGAATGCAGTAGGTACCCGGTTCAATGAACGCAAAGAGGTACACGAGCCATCACGTTCAACCGCCTCCCTCGCAAGTCGAGCAATACCGGTTGCGGACACGATGCTTTCCACGCAGCCCTGTTGCCCGCAAATGCAAACGCCGTCTGCCCCATCCACCGGATCATGTCCGATTTCCCCGGCAAAATAGTCCCCGCCCGTAACGATACGTCCGTCAGCAAAGATAGCCGCCGCGATGCCTGTACCTACTGTCAAACAAAGCACATTGCGATAACCCAATCCGGCACCTGCAATCACCTCGCCTAGCGCATAGATTCGCACGTCGTTGTCGATTCGTACCGGGATGCCCAAACGACTGCTCATCTGTTCAGCGAATGGTACGCCAAACCAGCCCAAATTCGATGCCGCTTCTGCCCTGCCACGAGACGGGTCCACGATGCCGGGAACGCCCATGCCGCATAATGCCAAGCCATCTGAACAACCGGCATCCTTCGCCAATATGAAAATTTCTTCGGACAGCGAATCAAAGAATGTTCCGGGAAGGTCCGTTTTATTCGGCAAATGTGGCAGCAGCGTTGGGATCGACTTCTTCTTAAGCAGCTGCCGCGAGTGATTAAAAATACCGATAACGGTATTGGTACCTCCGATATCTACGCCTACATAAGCTTGTTTCAAAGCCATTGCTCCCAGGTCCACCGCTGCTTCAGCCATCGGTCTCCCTCCGATAAACCGACTTCCCTCGAACATAGGTAGCCACGATTTCGAGTTCCGGATCTAGCAAGAGGAAATCCGCATCTTTTCCCGCCTCAAGCGACCCCTTAGAAGCGGAGACTCCTACTTGACGCGCCGGCACCGAAGTCATAGACGGCAACAGCTTCTCTAGCGAATAACCCGTGAAACGTATCGCATTCCGCAGCGCATTAATCATCGTAAGCGAGCTTCCTGCAAGACTGGAGCCATCCTTCAAATAGATTTGCCCGTTATGCATCGTGGCCTCACCGTAATCCCCATCAGCGAGACCGGCGCAGGTGACGGCATCCGTAATCATGCAGACATGATCCGGACCTTTCCGATCGAACAACAACTTCACTACCGCCGGATGAACATGAATGCCATCACAAATCAGCTCCGTTGTCAGCTCCTCCAGCATCAGTCCCGCACCGGCTAGGCCAGGCTCGCGGTGGTGTAGCGGACTCATCCCATTAAAGTGATGCGTGGTATGACTAAGGCCGCTGCGAACGGCTTCGCATACCTGTTGATAGGTTGCATTCGAATGTCCGGCCGACACCGTAATCCCCAGACTTACCAACTGCCTCAACGCTTCAAGTCCCCCGCGCACTTCAGGCGCAAGCGTCACCAATCTAATCTGGTGCTCGGCTGCTTCGATCAACTGCTGAATCTCCGGCCCAGCGGGCTCGCGGATATCGGCTTTACTCTGTGCCCCTCGCCTCGTTTCATCAATATAAGGCCCTTCCAGATGAATGCCGATCAAGTCAGCCCCAGAGACGCCTTCGCGAATAGCGGCAGCAATTTTACCTAACGCAAATGAAATTCGCTCAAGCGGCGCTGTGGTCGTCGTCGCCAGAAACGAGGTTGTCCCGTTCGCCGCATGGAATCTACTAATGCCGTCCAAGTGCTCGTACTCACCAGTCATCACACTGTAGCCGTTGCCGCCATGAATATGTACATCTATGAAACCGGGGATGAGAAGCAAGCCGCTCACATCCTGCATCACCACCTGAGATTCCACATTCAACTCAGACCCGCCGATAGCGGCTATCTGGCCATGGTCGTCTACAATAACCTTGCCTTGCTCCACGATGCCATTAGGTGTATAAACAGAGGCGCCAACATAGCATATGGCTTGCGCTGCCATCGCTTCATCCCCTTTACTTATTCAACTGGGCCATATATTGCATGAATGCCGGAAAAGCAATCGTCGGATCTTCAATGTCAGGATGCCATCTCTTCTCCCACTCGAAGGACAAATAGCCGTCGTAGCCGTTCTCTTGAAGAATAGCCAGACAATCTGCAATCGGCACATCGCCTTCACCAAGCAAGCAAATTCGTTCACCTTCACCGGTTCCGCTAATGTCTTTCACATGCACATGACGGACATGCTCGCCAAGCTTGGCGTACGTTTCGCTCGGTAACTGGCCATCGCCATGCATGCACGTCACCTGGATATCCCACAACACGCCGATCGCGGAACAGTTCGTCCGGTTCAAGACTTCTCGCAAATCATCATGATTGGCAAAATCGCCATGCGACTCGATCAGCACGCTAACTTGCTTACCAGCCGCATATTCACCTAAAGCCTGCAATCCTGCAGCTACTGCGGCAAATACAGGCTCCTTATTGCTTGGATCCGGAATAGCATCGCCGAACACGCGAATATAAGGGACGCCTAGCTTTTCCGCCAGATCAATAGTAGCTTTCCCCTCTTGAATAGCTGCCTCGTACCGATCCGGGGAGTGGAAGAAACACGAGGTGCTGAGACAACAGATCGACAACCCGTTGCTGCGTAGGACATCCTTCGTCGATTCAATTTGGTCAGGCAAGAATGGCGGACAATTCGGGAGAAACATTTCATCTTGAATCCCTCTGACCTCAATGCCATCGCAGCCTAATCCGGCCGCTTCATCGATGATCCGCTCCCAAGCCCAGTCCGGACAACCAAGCGTGTTGATGGCAAGCTTCATTTTCGACTTCATGTTCGCTTCATCACCTTCGATTTCCTTAGATTTTGCCAAGCAGCCTATTGTGACGTTCTGTTGCAAACTTGACCAAACCAGCGACCTGCCGGTTAAACCGAAGCTCGCCCTCTTCCGCTGTAGCGTCCGAATACAACATGGAACCGCCAATGCCAAGATGCTCGCGCGTATGTCCCAGATTGGCAGCCATGTTGACTCTGTCCTTGTTCAAATGCAGCATCATACTCGTTTCAATGCCTGCCGCATGATCGCTGGCACGGCGCGGATCATCCGCATCCATCAGCAAATAATCCATCGTAAAACAGACCGGTTCGACGCCTTCGGGCGATTTGCAATGGAAGCACACTTCATCGAGGACATTTTGCTGAATCGAAGGATTGTGACCGGATACGAGCACGACGAGCTTAAAGCCGCGATTTAAGTAGTTCCGGCATGCGTTGATGAGCAGCGCGGAGAAAAGTGCCGTATCCATGGCATAAAAAGAACCCGGAAGCTGGTAGCCTGCAGTCGCATCCATCCCATAGCCGATTCCAAAGCCTGCATCCCAATAAGCATCTGCCGCAAAATGAATCGTAGGCATCACAACGCCGCCCGCTTGCTTCGCCGCTTCCAAACATAAATGCTCGGCTTTAAGCGAATCGACGCCAAGCGGATTCTGTCTCCCATGCCACTCCAACGTACCGAGCGGCTGAAATGCAACAGGGAACTGCTCTTGAATAGATAGCAGCTCCCCCGGGCGCAAGTAGATAGCCCTGACTTCATCAGGAATCGGTTCATTAGGAATTTCGCTTCGTACTTTATCCGCTTCATAATAGGTTCTCATGATCCTTACCTCCGCTCCTTACACATGTTCCAAGTAACGATTCTTGATTAAGGAGAGCGACTCATCGCCATCTAACTCCCAGATCGCCTTGTTGAAAATCTCCACTTCGATCGGGCCGTTATAACCCGCTCCTTCAACGGCCTTACGAATGCGCCGCAGATCGATAACCCCATCCCCCATCATGCCCCGCCCCATTAGCAGGTCAGGCGTCGGAACTATCCAATCGGACACATGATATCCGACAATTCTACCGGCTGCTCTAGCAATCTGTTCATATAATGACGGATCCCACCACACATGAAACACATCGACAACGACGCCGACTTGATCCGGTCTATACCTCTCGGCGATTTCATTCGCTTGCGACAATAAGTTGATCACCGAACGCTCAGCTGCATACATCGGATGAAGAGGTTCAATACCAAGCTTAATCCCATACGACTCCGCAAAGGGTACCAACTCGGCGATCCCTTCCTCCACCATAAGCCTGGCTGCGGCAATATCTTTATCCGGAGCTGGGCCGCAGACAAGGACGAGTACATCCGTTCCGAGCTCAGCCGCTTCTTCGACCGCCCGCCGATTATCATCCATCCGCTGCAGGCGTTCTTCTGGGGTAGCTGCCGGAAACATGCCGCCGCGACATAAGCTCGAGACCTGAAGTCCGGAATCGCGAATCAAACGCTTGGCTTCGGTTAATCCTGTTTGTGCCAATTTATGACGCCACAGCGCAATCCACGGAATGTCGGCACGCAAGCATGCCTCTACGGCTTCCGGCAGCGACAATCGATCCGTCGTAATTTGATTCAAGCTAAGCCGCTTAAAGGTCGTCAATTCTTCCAAGCCGTTCACTCCCCTCTACTCTATGCCTGCCAGTGCGAGTACTTGCTTCATGCGGTGAACAGCCAGCTCCGGCTTCGCAAGCAGCCCGGCTTGATCGGCTAACGTAAACAGTTCCGCAAGGTGAACGATAGACCTCGCACCTTCCGCACCGCCCAGCATTCGGAAATGCGATTGATGTCCGTTCAGATACGCCATAAACACGATGCCTGTCTTATATGCGTAAGTCGGTCGACGGAAAATATGCCGGGATAACGGAACTGTCGGATCGAACAACGCATGATACCGTGCAAGATCACCTTGATCGAGCGCATGAATCGCTGCTGCGGCTACCGGAGCAATTGCATCGAATATGCCGAGCAAGGCATGACTGTACCCTTGCTCATCGCCAAGAATCAGATCGGGATAATTGAAATCATCCCCCGTGTACATCCGAACACCGCTCGGCAGCTTACGCCGCATCTGCACTTCTTTATCCGCATCAAGCAGCGAAATCTTTATGCCGTCTACCTTGTCTTGATGCGCGTGAATGATGCGAAGACACACGTCCATCGCCGCATCCGCATTGCGCTCCCCCCAATATCCGGCGAGTGCGGGATCGAACATGTCGCCGAGCCAGTGTAGAATCACCGGACGGGAGACTTGACGCAGAATGCTGCCGTACACGCGTTCATAATCTTCCGGCGATTTCGCTGCGGCAGCCAATGCGCGGCTTGCCATCAGAATGACTTGCCCGCCTCGGCTCTCGATATATTCGCACTGTTCTTCATAAGCGCGAATGACCTCATCAATCGTTACTTGCGGTCCCGGCATGAGCTGGTCCGTTCCGGCGCCGCAAGCGATTTTCCCCTTCACCGACTCCGCTTCCTTCAACGAGAACCCAATCAGCTCTTTGGCGCGGAGCCAATCCAGCCCCATCCCCCGCTGTGCCGTGTCCATCGCTTCCGCCACGCCAAGGCCAAGCGACCACAGATGATGGCGATACGCCATCGTGGTCTGCCAATCAATCGCAGCTCCGAGCAATGGCTCTGCCTCGGCGAAAGGATCACAGACGACATGCACCGCGGAATAAGCGATCCGTCCCCGCAAAGGTCCGGAAGGTGCGGCAATCGGCGCAGTTTCAACGAGCTCATACCGATATAACTCGCCGCCGGCACGAGGTAATACTATATTTTTCCTCATCATCGTGGGTTACACCTCCTACAGTTCCAAAGCCGGTACGTCGACCCAGCGCCGCTCGGCCCAAGATTGCAATCCAAGCTCCGCCATCTGCGTCCCTTTTGCACCCTCAAGCAGGTCCCACTGGAAGGGGTTCGCGTCGTCAACAACATGCTTCAAGAAGAGCTCCCACTGCACCTTGAAGCCATTCTCGAACACCAGATTGTCCGGCATTTCCTGCCACTGCTGCGTGAACTGGAACGGATTTGGAATGTCCGGATTCCAGACCGGCTTCGGCGTATTCACGCGATGCTGCACTTTGCAATCCCGAAGACCGGCAACGGCGCTGCCCTCGGTGCCATCCACCTGAATGGTTAGGAGATCATCACGATCTACGCGCACCGCCCACGAGGAATTCGCTTGAACGACGATTCCGTTCTCGAGAAGGAACGTCGCATATGCCGCATCATCTGCTGTACATGCATAACGTTCCCCCTGCTCATCCACCCGCTGCGGGATATGCGTCGCACCTAGGCACGAAATCGCTTTCACTTCCCCGAATAGATTGTCAAGCACATAACGCCAATGCGCGAACATATCGACGATAATGCCGCCGCCATCCTCTTTGCGATAATTCCACGATGGACGCTGCCCTGCCTGCCAATCTCCCTCGAATACCCAATAGCCGAATTCCATCCGAACCGATAGAATCCGTCCAAAATAACCCGAATCCACAAGCCGTTTCAGCTTCAATAAGCCGGGTAGGAACAATTTATCCTGCACAACGCCGTTCTTGACACCTGCTTCTCTCGCCAGTCGCGCGAGCGCAAGCGATTGTTCAAGGCTGTCCGCCGTCGGTTTCTCGCAATAGATATGTTTGCCTGCTGCGATCGCCTGTTTAATGCTCTCCGCACGTCGGTTCGTAGTTTGCGCATCAAAATAAATCGAATAGCTGGAGTCCGCCAAACAGGTTTCCAAGTCCGTGCTCCATTTTGCAACGCCATGTTTCTGTGCCAATGCCTGCAGCTTATGCGCTTGTCGACCGACCAGAATCGGATCCGGCATAATCGTATCTCCATTCGCAAGCTGGATACCGCCTTGGTTCCGAATCGCCAGAATGGAACGGATCAAATGCTGGTTTGTACCCATTCGTCCTGTAACGCCGTTCATAATAATACCGATCGTATGAGTAGTCATTTGGTAGTACCTCCGTTAAGTAGAAGTTGATAAAAGGTAGGATAGGGCGCCGATAGTCGGGCGCCCTGAATCAATCCATAAAACCTGTTAATTTCCGCCATTCTTCAAATACTCGAAAGCGCCGATATCGATTTTGCCTTTCTCCGGTCGTTTCTCGCTATTCTGATGCAGCACATACTGTTTCTCGATCAAACCGTCATATTGCCCCGGCAATCCCGCCCCGGCATCGATGAGGGCAGAGCTGGCGCTGAGCTTGTAATTCTGTCCGCTCAGTGAACCATCGATCCATCCCGGATCCGCTCCTGTTAACGTGCCTATGTTCTTAGCCGGTACGCGGAGCGGCTCATTGAAGTCGTAGTAATAGCCTGCTGTGAACCAGTTGTTGCGCAGCTCGATTGAACCGTCGTCATCCGTAATGACAAGCGGAGCCGGATTAGCGCCAGCTTTATGGAATACATTGTTGCGCGCATCCACATGTTTGCCCGGTGCATAGAACAGCACCGTCCGTTCGATCCGGCCCGGATCTTTCAGGCCAGGCACGCCGTCTTGTCCATACACACGCTGCTGTCTGTAAGTCACAACCGTGTTATTAAAGAAGTTCAGCGTACCGTGACGATCCGGAACCGTGACGTTATCGCCGCCGAAGTTAATAATCTCATCGTCGCCCCAAGTATCGAACAGATGATCATGTTCGATCAGCACGTTGGCATAGACAAACGAGTCATTGTAGGTTGCATCAAGGACGATACGCGGTGAATCCTCGGCATCATCGAGCGCAATTTGCCTTCTGCCGCCTTCGATCCAGTTGTATCGCACAACGGTTCCGGCTCCGCGATCCTTTAAGCCATACCCTTGCGAGCCTGGCAGCAAATCGCCGTAATGGTTATTCTCGTAAACGGTGCCGATTGCCGCGATATAGCTGTTATGCTCAAACATTCTGCCGACGTTTCCGTTGCCATAGATGGAATTGCCTTGAATGAGCATATTTTTCGACGTGTAATCAATCACCGCTCCTTCCCATACATACATCGAGGATGTCCCGAATATGCCGTTTCCGTTGTCATGAATCTTATTGTTACGGAGTGTAATGTGATCGCCGTTGTCGACCCAGATCCCGGAAGCATTAAATCCATAGCTGGCCAGTGCACCGCTTGCGTTCACATATTTCTTCGTTGCGTGGGCGTTAAACACTTCGAAATTCTCGAAGGTCACATACTTCGCCGGCTTGCTGTCTTTGCCGATACGTACAAGCGAGCGATTCGCATTAGGAACCGGATTTAGTGGTCTGAATACAGCCCCGTTCCCGTCAATCTTCGGAAGCTCGCCGTTTGGACCGGGAACACCATGAATAAGGATCGGCTGGTCCTTCGTCCCTTCCGCAAAGATGCCTATCTTCTCTTTGTAAGGTGTTTCGCGGTAATACACATAGACGACATCGCCTGCTTTAAGCGTTTCCCATGCAAAATCATTGATGTTCTCGTACGTTTTGCCCGGCCCGATTTCGATTGTAGCCGGCGGTGCTTCGTTCACACCGGGCTGCTTCTTCGAGGAATCCGGCACCCAGTTGCCGTATTTCACGCGGCTAAGGTCGAACTGGAAGGTAAGCTTCTCCGAGTCTGCTACGCCTGTCAGATCGATCGGCTCCTTGTAGATCATCCAAGAGGTGCCGGCATTCCCAGCTACGGAGAACGCTACGCATTTGGAATCGTTGACCCCACAATCCTTCGCTTCAATTCCATTGATGGAATAGGTGTAGTAGAGATCATCTTCATTGATGAAATTTTGAAAATAGAACGGTTTATCCGCTTGATTCGCATAGATGGACGTGCTTCCGAGGTTGATCTTGTCCACGTAAACGGCATCCTTGTCTGCCGGCCAGCCGCCCACCGGTTCACCATCGTCATTAAGCGCAGCATCTGCAGGTACAAAAGCAATACTGCCCAGCTTCCCATCTGCTACTAGCGTTTTCAATACCGAAACTGGCATCTTAATCGTTTGAAAGCCGTCCTTCTGATCCACCTCGAATGCGAAGCTTTTCTCGGCATCATAAGCTCCGCTTTCGGCATCGACGTTAAATAACGCCTTCAGCTTCACCGGTGCAGCCGCTCCATTAGCTGTACTAACACTGCCGATCATGAGCAATGAAATCAGCATGGAAGCGACAATCGTAATCATAAAAGCTCGTCTGGGTGATGGATTGACCATTCCTGCAAACCTCCCCGAAATCGATAGTTGAATTTCTTGTCTACTTGAACGTACCGCAGATTGCCCCCGGAAACTACAGTAGCCTTTTGCGAACCTTCATTCTTCTTCGACTAGTTTAAAATCTGACCTGAATCTTAAAAAAAGAGAAGAACCTAATGGCTCTTCTCTCCTGATCGTGATGCGGAATTCTAATACTCGAATGCTCCGATATCAAGTGTTCCGTTTATTGCGCGAGCCACGGATAGTTGATGCTGCACATACTCGTTGCTTACCGGGAATGCGCTCGCGTTTGCATGCAATGAGGTGCCGGCGTTAATAAGTGCAGATCCCGTTGTAGGACGCAGGTTCAACGTCGAGAAATTCGTGAAGCCCGGCGATGTTCCCGTTATCGTGCCGGAATGGGTGACTGTTCCACCTGAGCCTGCTGCTATATTCGTATAGCCAGTGTTAATCCAGTTGTTGTACAGATTTGCTGTACCGGTCTGGTCAATAATTCGGAGTGCAGAGGTCGAAACGCTCTTATAGAAAACGTTGTTTCGTACATCAGCTGTTTCACTGCTCGTAGACAAACGCATCAAGGTCGCATTGTCCGTCCGATTCGAGATAAAGGTATTGTTATACAAATACAGCGTACCTTTGCGGTAAAGCGACGTTGTCCCATTATCGCCTCCATAATGAACGAATTGCGGGTTACGCGTATCGTTTGGCTTGATGAGTACGTTGCCATACACGAATGTCTTATGATAGTTGGCGTCGCTTGAAATAGCTGTCGTATCATCGCCTTCTACTAAGTCGATCTGACGATTGCCGCCCTCAATCCAGTTGAAGCGAACGACCGTACCGGAAGAACGGTCCTTCAGATTGTTTCCGGTGCAGCCGCTGCATAGATCTCCTAACCGATTGTACTGGAACGTGATGCCGATCGCAGCGGTGTAAATGTTATGCTCGTAGACGCTGCCACTGTTGCCGTTACCGTAGATATAGTTCTTCTCGACAAGGATATTCCGCGAAACGCCGGCATCTGTGCTCGCAACGAACAGTCCGTTACCGCCATCCGTGATGATATTGTTGCGGAACGTGAGGTTCTCGCCGTACTCGACGAAGATCGGCGAGGCCGCTTTAATATAGGCTACAGAAGTGCCGGCATTGTTGGTATAGTTGTAGCCTAATTTAGCGCCGCGAATCTCCAAGTTCTCGATCGTGATGTATTTCGGCAAGTTGCCTGTTGATGGATCGGAAGCACTTCCTGCGAATCTGGCACCGCCGATTTTGATAACGGAACGGTTATCGTTCCAGAAATCAAGCGCCGAGCGAGTCGTTGCACCATTGCCGTCGATAACCGGACGCACGCCGCTGGCGTTTGGAACGCCGGTTACCGTAATTGGCGCTGCAGCCGTACCCATTCGTGAGATGACGATTTTCTCTTTGTACGGCGTCGATCGCCAATAAATTTTGACCGTATCGCCTGCCACCAGGGATTCCCACGGAACATCCCCGATATTGGTGTAGGTTTTGCCTGGGCCAACCTCGTAGATCGTAGCCGCATAAGCTTTCTTGATCTGGGGCGTGAAGCTGAATACCCCCATTACGAGCGACAATGCAAAAAGCACAACCAATGATTTTCTTCTCATCCTCTTCCTCCTCGTTTCGTTTATCCTCCGGGTCATGACTGCACCTTGGATGCAAATCGGCTTCTCTTCACCTCCGCGTGTATCAGAATGTCCCTACTATAGAAAAAAACCGACGAAATGCCTATCGTCGGTTTTTTAAGTCTCTCATCGTTTTCATGCTTTCGAACAAAGTGACTAATTGGAAGCCAAATTGGCCTCTCCGAGGATACGGATTGGTTCCGGGCTTTCAGCTTTCATCGCATCAGCACGATCGGGAACATGGGTTATGGTTCGCACCCAAATGTTCCCTGCTGCAGGATTGTCTACTGTCAGCCTGACGGCGGTAATCGTTTTGTCCGGATAGGGATTGGCGATCAGCCATTTGTAGAAGGTTTCTTCACCAATCCGCACAGGTAAAGAAGTGAAGGCTGCTTCATACAGGATCGGATCTACGTCATATTGCGCTGCCGTGTGGACACTGCCTTTGGTCAGCTTCCGATTCCAGAATCGATCCTTATTGGAGATGTTGAAGCCATACGTAATCGGTACGCCAACCCGCGAACCATCCTCATATTCAAGCACATACTCCCCTATCCGATATTCCTTATTGTCGAGGTAGATGCCGTCGATGAATTGATGGTACTCACGAATGTGATCCGTCGTATGAAGCACCTCCACGTACGAAGTGCCGGCACTGGATCCCGCTTCTCGCAGCGCTTCGCGATACCTGTATCGATATAGCGCTTCGAAAGCAAGACTCGCCGTTTCCTCGTGCAAGGTATCGTCGTACGAATCACGCCAGAATAGATACGCCGCATAAGCCATGGAGAACAGTACGCCATTTCGCTGCAGGTTCTCTTCCTTCAAGGCGCTCCAGTTGGAAATAATGCCGCCGAGCGGTCCATCGCTAAGTCGCGTACTCCAATCTGCAAAGGAAGGTCCATCGAAATTTCCGAATACAACCGGCATCCCTCGCTCGATAAAAGGTTGGTCAAAATGCCGTTCAACGCCCCAATACCAATGCATCATCATAATATCGTTCGGCACCAGATCAATCGCTTTGTACGTGGCCGGGATCGTTTCCCCCATATAGACGCCGGTGTCATAATCGACCATGCGTCTCTCGGAGCCGCCATAGGTTTTCCCATCGGCGGTAATCGCATTAAGCAGCTTCTCGCTCCAAATCATCGTCTGTGCGCCGCGTTCTTGCAAATAGGAGTAGATTCGCTTGATGTCATCCGCATATAGCTGCTCAGCCGGTTTCGTTTTACACTTATCGCATAGCCCGATGGAGTAGAGCTCATCATGACCGATATGAACCGTCTTCGGCTCAAATACCTCCAGTACCTCGTCCAGTACATCAAACAATAGTTCATACGAGCGTTCGTCAGATGGACAATAGGTATCGGGATAAGGGTCATTATGACGTTCTCGGATTTCGGGATGATTGATGAGCAAATAATCGCAATGGCTGAGACAAGGCACTTCCGGTATGACATCTAAGTTGCGCTCTTTGCAATAATCGACGAGCTCCCGCACTTGTCGCTGCGATAGGAAACGGCCTCCGCCGTTCTCGGCATGGATCGAATTCTTGTACCAGGAGAAGGTTTTCTCCTGAATAACGATCGTCTTCCCGCTGTATTCGTACATTTCCTCGCAATAACGAACCCAGCCTTCGTTAATCTCAGGATGTTTCTTATATTCCATCGCCCCGCCGACCTCAATGACAATGGTGTTGTATTTGAAGTGAACCAGCATATCCACGAACGATTTGAAATATGCGATGCCCTCCTCCGTCGGAAGATACACCTTCAATCCTCTTACCGGACAAGTCGGAACGTTGTAAATGACGCCTTCATTTACGTAACCCTGGCTACGGTCCGCATACTTGGATAGGGTTACTGTTCCATACATCAATCCGCTTTCCTGCTCGGCATAAACCGTAATTTCATCCGCCGCGAGATGAATCACATAACCTTCCTCATGCTCCGCATACTCGCACTTCAGTTGTTCGCGGATTATTGCGCGTACAGCTGCCGTCACGCCGTAACGGAATGTAATCCGTTTATATTGCGCAGCTTTCGACTGCTTACTTGCGACGCTGCTCAGCATTTCCTTCATGAATGGCGTTTCGCAATCGATAGCCGTATCCTTCGTGATCCAATTCCCTGTCTGTTCCCAAGCTGCATGTGCCGTCAAATAATCGTTCATCTCTCAACCTCCGGGTTCCGAGTTGAATTCCCTATACGATTGTCACTTCAAATTGGGCAGAAATTCCAGTCGCTGTATCTTTCGCCGTCACGGTCCAAATTCCTGTGCGCGCATTGTATGGAATTGCGACCTCATGCACGTAATTGGTTCGCTCTAATCGGATATTATCGCTGTACAGCCAATCTCTCGTACCGTCCGGCGCGCATATATGAATGCTAATCACGCTTTCGAAGCTAGGTTCGGCAAGCGGATCGGTTTCAAGCGCGAAGCTGATTTGTTCCGTTGCTCCGCGTTTCCATTCCCGATTGGCTGTCACGCCTAAGTCGACCACTTGGCACGGCAGCAAGGAAAATAGCTTCGTATCCCCTTCGGCAAGCGCGAATTCCGCATGATCGGTGTAGCCTAAATAACGGCGTTCCCGGATATCGTAGACATGTGCAAAGTTGGCAAAATCGAACCGAAGCAGCGATGCCTCTTGCTCTTGCTTCTTCCCTCCACCGACCGCCAATCCATCATGACCCAACGATTGCACATCGCCCAGTTTGCGGAGTACCGCCACATACGACGCAGTCCCATTCGTATAATAGAAGCTTTCGCAGCCGGCAAGAACAGCCTTGCCGTCGATGTTCTTAAGTTCGGCAGGTTTACTCGCTTCTGAGAGCTTGATTACGTGGCCGATTAACTCACGAAGTGCCGCGCCCCCGTTTGCTTGCCGGCGAAGCTTCGTATACTCCGCCATTGCGAGATTCAAATATACAGCTTTTCCCTCACCATATTGGTGAATATTCACAGCCGCGATCTTACGCATGAAGTCATCGCGGAAAGCAGGCTGTCCAGCCGCTGAACGGGTGCCGAATTCCGCAATCCGTACATCCTGGAACGATGCATCCGGTGCAAAATAAACGAAGTCGGCATTCGGCACGAAGCCGTCATTGTTATAGAATGGCTCTGCCTCAGTCGACAGCCGCTCGATTCCAAACAGATTGTCAAGCTGTCCTTGCATCAGAGGCGTGCAGTGCTTATTCATCAAGCCCGTCTGAATATCCCCAATAATAACGCCGCCTTGCTGAACGAAGCGGGTAATCTCGGCCGTCTCCGCATCGCTTAGCGCGATGGAATAGGGCAGTACGAGCAGCTTAAACTTACTGCCTATCAGCTCGCCGGCTTCGATTTGCTGAGAAGCCACAAACGAGTATTGATACCCGCTGTCTTCCAGCAGATCGATCCAGCCTTGACGGTTACTTTCGAAGCGCGCTTTGTCCGACGCAATCGTTGTGCCACGTACGGAAGCCATCGAATAATGAATGGCGATGCCGCAATGATCCCGCTCAGCCACATGAAGAAGCAGCTTGCCGATTCCCTCTTCACGAATTTCTTTGAACGGGACGCTGAGATCCTTTGCACTATTGCTTAGTGAATAATCCGGGTTCAGCATGCTGAACTCCCAGAAAATATTACATAATGTCAGCCCGTGATAGACGCCATGCCATACACCGTGTTTGGCAGTTACGCCATCGACCCCATAACCGAACCAGCCGCCAATAATGGTGCCGGGCTTCGCGAAGGAACGGTGGAACTCGTATTGGTTGCCGACTCCGTAAGCTTCGAAATAACCGACATGCTGATGAAGGCGGTAATAATCATAGCCGGAGTATGCTGTGGACGCTTGGCAGCCGGACATACGAATGACGCCTCCATCGTCTTCCCCCTTAACGATGGAGGCAATTCGCCGATAAGCTTCAATAAACGTGTTCTCCATAAAGCGGCGATGATCTGCCCAAGGTGCATAGCTGGCTTTTCTTTTCGCTTCCTCGCGTGTGAGCGGATACGCTTCATTCCAGCTGCTATATGCAGTTCCCCATGACAGGTTAAGCGCTTCAATATTGCCTCCATATTCTTGTTGGAGCCATTCTTGCATCTCTCCTATGCAGTGGGAACAGAAGCAAAGATCGAGCTCATCGGTATAACAAGTGAGCGAGCCTTCATCATTGGCGAAATAGGCAATCGGCCCGAAGTGCTTGAATTGCGATACCTTGCCCGTGATTTTATGCTGCAGCTCCTGCCAGAACGCCGGATCATTCAGGCAAGGAATACGAACGAGATATTGTTTATCCTTCGTCCGATAATACTGTTCCTTCCGTTCCACATAAGGCCCTCGATGGTACCAATACACGCCGAGTCCTTCAGCCCCTGACATCGTGAGCGTCTTCGAGCTGCCGGGGAACAAACCGGTAATGCCGATCTCCTGATAACGCTCGCCGATGAGACCGAGAAAATCGCCATGGCCGCGATTTTGCGGAGCTGTGAACACTTCGAAATCGTCGATTCGTCTTACAGACGGCGTCACTACGATTTTCTCCGACGTCCAGCGTTGCACAAGATGATTCCCGATGATCACATCTGCTTGTACCGTAATATGCATGGATTTCATCGCCGTTGTTCGGTATTCATGGGTTAACTGATCCATACCGCCTTTAAATGCCGTCACGGATTGCTTCAATACTTGACCGAAATCATCGACGATCTGAACGCGAAGCTTACAGGGTTCACCTTGCAGCTGGAGAATCACTTGCAGCGTTTCATCCCCTTTAAGCGACTGTTGGCTTACCGTAGCTTCAGCGATAAACGCCTTTAATGGCTGGGAGAGACCATAGGTAGCAAAGTCCACTAACGATCCTGCAGCAAAAGCATTCAACGCAATGCGGAATTCGCCGCCGTTCGTCAACTCCGCGGGTAATCGAAGCACACCGTCCACGCATTCGCCTTCTGCAACAACCTCATCATAAGCATGCTTAATCGAATACCGGATACGTTCTGGGGTGACGGAACCCGACGTACAAATGATCCATGCCTGTTCCTTGCGAACAGGCGGCTCTATCAAACAACCGGGTTCGCGTTGAGCAGCCCAGATCACACTTCGGTAGACAAGCTCATAGAACGTTTCCAGATAGTCAAAAGAACAGTTCCTCTTTGCGCCAGCCCATCTGTCAATTACCGCATCGTAGGTTGATTCCTTGCCGGTGAACTCTTTATGCTGAGGCAGGATATCGCGCGGGTAGTAACCGAACGCGACTACTCTGCCTTTGCCGCAGCTCTTCACTGCAGCAACTGGCGAACCATCCGCAGCTTCGATCAACACATCGCCGGCAGCTTGATAAGGATAATAGGCCAGCTCCTCGCAAGGCAGCAGCTCAAGCGGAATGCCGTTTGTTATAAAGTGAGACTTCGAGGCCGCCCATCGGCCAGATTTCAGCAAATCAAAACGCACCTTCGGGTAGCCCTCTCCGGCATTATTGTCGACAGCGAACCCTTCTTCGAACAGGTTCACAAGCGGCGACAGCGCTTCGAGCTCTGCAGACTTTGGCTTGTCCTCCCCATGGAAAGGACGCATTAACACTAAACCCGCGCCTGCCTCCACACGGCGAAGAATCGCTTCTCGGGATGCAGCCGTAAAATGCGACCAGCCATTTACCGCCGGAATAACCAATACGTCAAAGTGCTGCTCTGAGGTCAGCACCTTCTCTAAGTTGTCGAACATAATGTGCTGATCATCGACCGATGCCCGAATATCGTAATAATCGCCAAGTCCCCATTTGTTCAAATCCCAAGCCCTGTCGATTGTTACCGTCTCATACGCCACTCCGGTTCTGCGTATGAATTCGACGATCTCGCGCCCATGCTTCACGCTTGGTACAAAGAACAGCTTCAATTTCTCGCCTGCATACGATGTTAACCGGTCTGAATAATCGCCGCCAAAGCTCGTTTCGTAGGTGATGTCATACATTTTCTCCACCTTCAAGTCGCCTCCTAAGCTTACTATCGCGTTGACTCCTGCCACATCAGCCTTTAATAAGAATGGTTCTGAATGTGAAGTAACTCCTTCACCTAGCTTGGATAGCGGAATAGTTGATCACAAGGAAACGCTGTTTCGTACATCCTGCTTAAGGCATCTGCGCGACGATGAACGCCAATCCGATAGACTTCATCGACCTGGCTGATGTAATGCTTGAAGGCAAGCTCCACAACGCTCCCCGGATGGTGACGATAGCTGCGCTTCTCCAGTCTATGCGTTTGAATAAACGCTTCAGTTCGCGCTTCCTCGTCCTTCGTTGCGATCCCTCCATACGGCTTATCTTCTTGAAAATAAAAGGCGGCCCGCGCCTTACTGCCAAGCTCGCTTGCCACTCGCACCGCAGCTTCACGCACGATAAAGTGGTCGATATGCTCCTTGAAAGCGATCGGGAATACTAACGCCGTATCGGGAAGCATCGACCACTGAGCTATACGCTCAAGCATTCTAGCGAATATTTCCTGATCCCGTTCATCGAAATCCTCGAACATGCCATGCGGAAACTCCATCTCGCTGCTTGCCAGCGCTTTGCCTCTAGTGAAGCACTCGTATTCGGCAAGCAGCTCGTAGCCGTAACCGTATGGGTTCAACAGCTCATCGATACAATTCAAGTCTTCCAACAGCCGTTTGCCGGTTGCTAGTTTGATGCGATCCAGACTGTCGTCGAAATTGCCGCTTCCGGTATGCGCTAGATAATTGCTGCGCGAGAACACGTTGATAATACGGAAGTGTTTCGTATGTAGGAGATGTCGCTCCTTTAGCTCCAGTACATAACCGCCCAGAAAGAATAGGAAATCATCGTAATGCGGAGAGATGACGATAATGTTCGGCTCAGGAATGACGTCCTCAATCGGGAGAATCTTCTTTGGCTTCGTCATCGTTAATCCTCCAGCAATCGGTAGATTTCGGTATAGACTTCTTGAAAATAAGGCAGCTGCTGCTGTGCCAGCTCTTCATGACTTGTATCCTGTTCAAGGAAAGCAAGCGCTTGGTTAGCCGCTTCCAGGGATTCGAAGTCACATTCCCAGATCAGTGTGTTCCCGGCTTCCCTGCCGCTGTAAGGCAAATAACGTTTGCCTTTCGGAAAGGCGGGATTCTCGCGTTCGAGTCTGGCGAACTGACTTTCTAGCGCCAGGAACTGATCTCTGCTTGCTGCTTGGAACCGCTGCACAAGTCGTACTTTCACCTTCATCATGCTTCTCTCTCCCTCCTATAATTGGCTTGCACCAAGCATATGTCTGAATGCGGGTGTCATGGAAAGTTCGTTCTCTATGGCGAAAGCTGCGAGCAGCTTCGCATTCAGCTCAAGATGAATGGAATGCGGTGAAGTAACGGCCAAGGCGGCAATTAATGCGCCAAGCTCAACCGCGCTTTCGAGCGGAGTTTCGCCGAAATACGCATCGCTATGCGCCTTGGCAAACGGCAGGCCGCAGCTCAAGCCACAAACGACGCCGCCCAGCAATGCATCGCCGGCACCGGCTGTGCTTACGGCCTTTACCGGCAGCGTTGGGGTATGCGTGATTCTGCCGTTCTCATAGCTGTAACAGCCGGAAGCACCGTCTGTCATGATCATCTTTATCTCCGCATTGTGGATGCCGAGGTAACTCGCACAGACGGCAGCTAGTTGACTGCTATCAGGCTCAAGCGAAAGCTCCGCTTCCGCTCCCCCTGCTTCTGCTGCTAATCCGGCGATTCGGCGGGCTTCATCACGATTAACCGCTATCAGATCCGTAAGCGCATATCCGCCAAGTGCATCGAACTCGGCCGCTTCGGATGACAGTAAGGCTGCGACGTTGAAGCTCTTCCGAGAACGCCCTCCTTCGAGGAGTGCGATGCGGGCGGCGAGCGGTACTTCAGGAGCAGCAAGCACAATTTCCGCGATACCTTCCGGTGGAAGCTGCTCAAGTGCATGGTTAATATCTTGCGGAAGTACGCGCTCACTTGCGCTATTGGAAGTCGTCATGTTGCCCCCTGCCAGATCGGGATATTGGAAGCAAACACTGAATAATGTCTTGGCATCTGACAATCTGCCCACGTAATCGATAGACATCCCGGAACTAACTATCTGCTCTAGCAGTGCTTTCCCTTCAAGGTCGTTTCCCACCTTACCGATTGGATAAACCTTGAATCTATTCGCTTCTTCAATCCTCTGCTCGCTCAGCAGAACAGCCGGATAATGGCAAATGATATGCAGTTTGCAGAAATCCTGATTGTTCGTAAGCACCCCGGGGCGGCTTTCGTTTCTGCCTAGGGTTTGATTTCCTTCAAGCTGAAACAAGATGCCTGAGCCGATTCCACCTGTTCCGATCAGGCGGCGGAAGCGATAATGCGTATCCGAAACGGGCCGCAGTATACTCATACCTGCACCCCGTCAAACGTCCATTCCGGGTGTTCGGCAATGGGATGTGCGGCCGTTTCGAGTGTTGCTGTAATGAGCGCATCCGGGTGTGACTGTAGCAGGGTCATCGGATACTCGACAGTCTCGCCTGAGAATAGAGCTGCTCGGAGAGCAGTCTGCTTCCAAGCTCCCGTATCACTGTAAATTCTAATTTTTTTAGCGGACAGGCACTCTTTCATGCCAAGCGTGATCGACATCGGCGGTACGAATTGATAGGCACCACCGTAGGTGCGCTGGGCTAAAGCAATAATCGTATCGAGGTTATTATCCTGGACTCGGATCTCCGAATTGCGGAGCTGTTCCACCGTTATCGAGCTATACGGATGCCTTCGCGCTTGATTGTAGGCCAGATGCCCATCCTGTCCCCAGCCGCCAAGCGTCAGATCAATCGGGGCTTCCGCAATACGCGACTTGATCGTCTCGATCGCAGATGGAATCGGGAAATATCGCTGCTCCAGAGGAACGGCAAGCTCAGGTCGAACCCCGCCATAGAAATACGTCTCCATGAAACTTCTGAAGTTATAAGGGTCATTGCGGGAGAGCAGCTTTCCCTCCCAGTCTAAGCACTCATCCATATGAAACACCGTCATATTCGTAAGCGAGATGCTCTCTTCGTTAACGATTGTAACGAACGGTTGATACCACGCCTTCGGCCCGCAAGGCACAATCGCTCGGAAGGGTCGACCCTCTTCATTGGCGAGTCGAATGTCATCGGCGAACTCTCTGGCCATGATCATGCCCATTTCGGCGGAATCCTTGACCAGCCTTAATGGAATTCGGCGCGCCTTGTGATCCATCAGCTCGTTAACCGGCACTTTGCACCACTCATATAGCTCTTGGTTCGATATCGGACACATCTTCATGCTCCTCCCCTCAACTGGTAACAGACAGCAACCCTAAACGTACAACGAGAGTTCCTGCAGTTTTGTGCATCCGGAATATCATCTGGAATGCCGTTTTTGATTTCGTATCCTTTGCCTAAACCGCCATTTTGCCGGTCAAAATCGGCATTATCCGCATTTCGCTGCTCTCAAGGAACAAATGTGGCTCATATAGGAGGAATAAATTTTGCAAAGCGCTTTCCCCTCACACTTAGCGTATAAGATGAGCGATGAGATGAAAATCGACTGTTCTTTGACTGCTTCAACGATTTATTCGTTCAGATGAAATAAAGTGAAGTAACAAAAAAATCGACCAGGTCGAGACTGTAATTTTCACACCTGCTGACGAGACTTTAAGTTGGTCCAAAAGCGTGGCATTCGCGCTAACGAACCGTACAGCCCTTATTTACGTGAAAAAAACCGCTTTTCAAATCTAACGAACCGTAGGGGCGTTATTGCATTAAAATGGAGCAAAAAGGGGCTTCTCGACACGTAATTGCGCCTGTAGGGTTCGTTAGATTTTCAAACCCCCTCATTTGGCTCATATAAGACCCCTACGGTTCGTTAGAGTTTTGCGGTCGGCGGTTAGCAAGTGGTTGCGGGTTGGTGGGTTGGTGGGTTGGCGGTTGGCGGTTGGCGGAGTAGCGTGTGGCGGCGCGCGACACTTCAACCTTTCTGCGTCAACGCAAAAAGAGCTGACTCAAAAGTCGCCCTGCGCACTTTTGAATCAGCTCCTATAGAGCAATCGTTATTCCCATCCCGGCGAAATATGCTGCTCCTTAATGAGCCTGTTCACCTCGTCAATTATGGCTTGTCCGCCGTTCCTCAGATACTCCCGAACCGCGGCGTCCCAATCAGAGAGAGGTTCATCGCCGACAATCATTCGCGTGGCATGGTCCGTGAACGCTTGTTCAAGCTCCGATTCCTTCTCGTTACGCAGCGGAGAAGTGATGTAATCGACCGGGTTCCGGTAAAACTTGTACCCTTTCAACGTATTGACCGCGTCTTGTACGAACTGTTTCGCCAGCGGGTCCGAGAAGGAATTTTGCGGCTGAACCGCTTCATCGCTTGGAGCCCAATATCGGCCGATCAAGTAGTTTTTGGGACGCAAATCTTGAGCATCTGCTTTCTCGACCGGAATGCCGTCTTTCATCTCATAGCCCTTGTCCACTCCGCCGTACTGCCAATCGAAATCCCCATTCCCCGGATTCCGATTCTCCCATGGAATCCAACTGCTCATATAATCGAGCATGCCCAGAATCAGGTTCACCTTCTCCGGCTGCTTCTCCAGCTCGGCATTTAGCATAATCATCTGATAAACGCCATTACTGGAAGAAACATACCCGCGTTGACCGTCATCCTGCAGAAAAGGCGGAATCACGGCCAGTTTAGCCGAAGGCTCCAACTCTCTAAGCGCAGTAAAACGCTGTTCGTTGAAATCATAGGGCTGCTCGAAGTACATCCCGAACTTCCCGGAGAAGAAATCATTGCGCACATCGCTCATCTTGGAGACGGCCCAATCTTTCGCAATAGCACCTGCCGAATATAGCTCGGATAGAAATTGGATCTGCACTTTGTTACTCTCCGTAATGGTGCCGGGGATCAGCTGTCCTGCTTCATTCCGGTCATACCAAGCGGCTGAATCGTAACCAGCCCCCATCGCAGCGCCATACAAGAGTCCGGTTCCCACCGATGACAACCCTAAACCAAGGGTGTCATCCTTCCCGTTCATATCGGGATCATCTTGGGTAAAGGCGATAAGCACATCTCGCAGTTCCTTATAATTCGTCGGCATCGGCAAACCTAAATTGTCCAGCCAATCTTTCCGGATCACCGGTTGTTTGCCGTATTTCTTCGTAAACCATCTTGGAATCGCGTAGATATTCCCATCGACTGAAACGGATTGCCATACGTTTTGCGGGATTTTGGATAACGTCGGGTAATTCTTAATGAAGTCATTAAGAGGCAGGAAAGCACCTTGCTTCGCCCATCTGATGAAACCGGCATCGGGATTCTCCAGACCGATCATATCCGGTAAATCACCGCTTGCCATAGTGACCGCGAGCTTATCCGGGTATTCCTGCATGTAATAGAATTGAGGGTTGAAATCAATGCCGAATTTTTTGTTGATCGCTTGAACTGCGGGACCGTCCGGAGAAGGAATGACTGCATCCCATAAGCCGTCCATATAGGATACGCGGACTGCGTCGCCAGCCATAGCTTCGGTATCGTTCTCCGCAGACGGATTCGTCTTTGCAGCTGCCTGATTACTTGCAGAATCATGCATGTTCGCAGCGTTTTCCTCATCATTACATGCTGCAAGGAGCGCGAACATGGAGATGATGAGCATCCTTGCTATCCCGTTCTTCTTCACACGATTGCCCTCCTTCAACCAAGCGCGGTGCTAACATTTTGCTATGGTATTCGACAGAATGTGCCTCGATCTCCTCCTATCTATTAAGGAAGTTTTCCTATACTAGTTAATGTTGTGTGGTTTTCTAATAAGATGTAATTACAAATTTCTACCTTGATTTAACAGTTTTACGATGCTACTATGGGGACATCTCATGTATTCCAAAGAATAGGAGGAAAACAATGGGAAAAACCGGGCTCCTCAAGCACGCTGCAGGTTCCCTGTTCATTCAGCTACTACTGAGCTTTCTAGCCATTCTCATCCCTCTCATCTCATTCTTTTTCTTCTCCTTCACCCTACTGAAGAATCACGCCACTGACGAAGTTATCAAATACAATACCTTAAGCATGAATAAAACCATTGAGAAATACGAGAATCATTTCAATCAAATTCGGAATATAGGATTTGATCTGCTGCTGGACGAGAAATTGACTACGCTGAACCGCCCCACACTCGACTATTTGAATGCACGATCACTCATGCGATCCATTAACGGCTACTTAGGCCATAAAGATATCGCTGTGCAAAATATATTCATCTATTTTAAGGATAGCAACTTTGTCATATCGGGTGACCGCGGTGTCGGCGCCAATGAAATGTTCGCCCAATACTACCAAAGCGCGGACTATTCACCGGCGTTCTGGGCGGAACAATTCAGCAAGCCGGGCAGCTACGTCATTCTGCCTTCCTCCACGTTTAAAGAGAAGACAATCAATCAACTGACGGCCAAAGGCCGATATTTGCCCGTTATTGTCCGAAACAAATTCCTCCCGGATTATCAAGTGATCATTATGCTGGACGTAAACAAAATGCTTCGAGAGTTTCACGATTCCTCGCAAGATCAATTCATCCTCTTAGATGCAGCCGGTAACGCAGTAGCAGCGGATAACGTCGACGAGAAGATTGAAACCTCTCTGCCTGCATGGGAGAAAGGCAAGAATTATGTGAACCGGAACGATAACTATTATTTCAACAAAACAGGCTTGGTCACCGGTATTCGATACGTCAAGATCGTTCCGGACAACCTGCTTTCAGCACAAATTAGCCATATCAACTCGATTCTACTCACATTACTGATCGCGTTCGCCATTATTAGTATCTGTGCGGCTTGGTTCTTCACGAAACGATTCCATAATCCGGTCAAAAGCATCATGCAGTCCATCCAGACGCTTAACGCCCCCTCTGCTGTTCAAAGCAGCATTCACGAATTCAACTACATAAACGATCAAGTCAGACACCTCGTTCAGACCAACAACACGATCGATCAAGCCAATAGCCGCAAAAACTCCCTGCTCAGCTACTATGCTTTTATGAACAAAATCAAAAATATTAAGCTGAAGGATCAGGAGTTGTATGACTTCTCCATTCAGGAGCCGTATCGCCTTCTGCTGTTCCGGCTGCAGTTTACGCCCGCGTTCTTCCGTGACATCGATGCGGATGAAGGCAAAGCTTCCTTCTTTGTACGCGAGTATATCGACTCTCATTTGAAGACTTACGAGCAGACGCAAACGATACAGCTGGAGCATGATCTCATTCTTTCGCTTGTCATCGGAGATTCGATTCAAGAGGAGATTCCGTCCTTTCTCAGCAGCTTGAAGACCGTATTCGATCTGGACCAGCGTTATTGGTCCATTACGATCGGCGTCGGCAGCCTATATCGGAATTCATCTGATTTGACGCGGGCTTACGAACAAGTACAAGCTTTAATCGACTACCGTAAGCTTGATCATGTAACCCAAATCATAACGGCTGACGAGCCTCTGCCGGATTGGCAAGCTGCAATGACAGGCGGACAAGAGCAGGAGCTGTATACGAATTTGTCGGCGGGCAATGAGGAATTCGTGCTTCGCATCATCTCCAAGGTACTCGGCCAGCTAGAAAAGAAGAACGCAACGGCAAATCAGTATTATGATTTTGCGGAGAACATCGTCCAAGTGGTAACCAAAACATTCGCCTCGCTTCATCTGGATATGCAAGCTCTTCAGAGCCATCTGACGCTATCCGGCAAAGCGCGCAACTGTTCCAATCCAGATGAGCTGCAGCACTATTTGATCAAACTTCTCACCTTTGCAATGGCTCGCGTGAATGAGAAGAAAGCAGCGCGAGATAATATCATTGAGTTTGTGATGAAATATATGGAGCAGCATTACCGGGACGATATTACGCTTGATATATTGTCCGACAAGCTTAATATCTCCGCCAGTTATCTATCGACCTATTTTAAGACGAAGACGGGCATGAACTTTATCGATTACATCAACAATTACCGGATTGATCTGGCCAAGTCGCTTCTGAAAGGCGCTGATCTGCGCATTCAAGATGTGGCCTCGCAGGTCGGGTATCAGAACATTAATTCGTTTAACCGGATGTTCAAGAAAATTAGCGGCGTGACGCCAAGCGAATTCCGCAAACAGCAGTATCTCCTTGAAGGATAAGAAAAGCCGCTTCGTTTCACGCTAATCGTGAAGGAAGCGGCTTTCTGTTTGTTTATCCATGATACGTTTCTGCGCGATTACGAATGGCTTCCATGACTGCGACCGATTGGATCGATGAGCTCAGATCCTGATTCAAATTCGCTCCCGATTGCAACGCGTCCAAGAAGCCGGCATTCTCGTGATAGAAGCCAAATGCCGTCGTCCACTCCCGCTCTTCGCGGATGACTTCAACCTTCCCCTTCTCCGAACAAATGAGTCCGGCGAAGCTGCCTTGGCTCTCCATTAGCGGCAAATGCAGCTCATAGGAGAAGCCCTCCCCCCGAACGGTGACCATCTCTCGGGCTGACCCTGAATAGGGATAACAGTTCAAATTCACACGCACGCCGCTGCGGAAGTAGCCTTCTGCCATGATATTGATAAGCCCGGGAGCGACTCCTGACAAATCATCGTATTGAAATCGCAGCGCTCCATAATCGGAGCCGGCAATAAACTTTGCGGCATCAATGGCGTGAATCGCCGTTGTAGAGAAATCAGCGTCCTTGCGATTAATCCGGATCATGTCGTAGGTGATACTGTAGATTTGTTTATCTTGCGCATGTGCCCGCAGTTTCTCGATCAGTAGGGCCGCCATCGGGACGAACCTGCGATTAAATGCTACACGGTGACGAATACCTAACTTAGCTGCAAGTTCTTTGAGCTGTATGACGTCTGCGGTGTTGATACCCGGTGGTTTCTCCAAGAAAACCGCCACACCGGAATTCATGACCCGTATCGAGATGGGTACGGTAAGATGCTCCGGAACGATGACCCATACGGCGTCCAATTGTTCGTTCTCAAGCATCTGTGTGAGACTGGTATAGGCTCGTTCAAAGCCGAAATCCGCCCGATACGCCTCTGCCGCCGCCATATCTAAATCACAGCAAGCGGCAAGTCGAACCCCGCCGATCGTTTCTTTATACTGCTTTAAACAAGGTCCATGCGTTGCCCTTGAATGCCAGCCACAGCCGATTATACCGATCGTTAGCATTAGACTCCGCACCGCCAATCGGTATCCTCATGCGCTTTCAATTGAATCGACAACGAGCCATCCTTGTTTACTTTCTGGGCGCACGCCCAGTTCACTTGTTTAAACTGACCTGGCATGACTTCAAGCGCTATGGAAAGCCTAATCTCTTGATCTCGCCAAGACGGAGGGAGAATCATTGAAGCAAGACCCACTTTACCGGGCAGCGGACTTCCCTTATCCAGCTTGCCGCGCACCTTCTCCCTTCCATCTGAGCTGACAGCCTCCAGCCACAATGTACCGGGAACACCGGAAACGCCGTCATTGGCGAGCGCGATGACAAGCTCATCTGTCCCCTGTCGTTTCCGCTGCCACACCCAGGATGGGCGAAGCCGGTAACCTAATCGGCGCCGAAGCGTCTCGATGCCCTCCGGGTACTTCTCATGATAGCTCGCTATCGCTTCGGCCTCTGTCCATAATCCCCAATAGTTCCCCCCGACATCGAGCGCATGCAGCATGGAGCTTGCAATAACATCGACGTTCCCGCTATCAAATGTAAGCTTATCCTGTTTGAAATGCCGGTAGTAACCATCTTCAATCACGGCTGCGGTCCAAGCCGCCCGACCTGTGATCACTTCGATTTGTTCCGGCTCTTCGATAATGATGCTGTCCGTCCGTACCCAACAGTTCTCATTCATTGCGTACTCTCTAACCGTACGATTGCCGGTATGGCTAATGTCAGGCTGTGTGTTGACTGCAAGCGGCGTATACTTCCAACGCTCGATTTGCTGCCTCGTCATCGACATGAATGTGTGCTCTGCCGTTGTATAGTCAGGGAATGGATTCTTCAGATCATTCGTATGACCCTCCCCCCAGAAGCCATACATCATCAGATCCACAAACTCGATAATCGGATTACCGTCGAATCGCTCAGCCAGCAGCTCATTTAACTCCGTGAAGGCAGCTTGGAACGCAGGATGATCATAACGAGGCTCGTAATAATCAAAGTCCTGCTCGTGGAATCGCCCGATATTGACCAGTGGCACTTGATCATGCAAGAAATCCGGCATGGCAATCCTTGCCGGCTGAATATTCGGACTCGACAGCTGAATGCGGAAAGCAACGCGGAGACCATAGCGTTCAGCGGCTGCAAATGTCGCTTCCCAGATCGGATGAAAGTCGAGCTGGCCGGGACGAGATTGTACATCCCTCCAATCACACCGAATATAGAGTACATCGGCATACGGAAGCTTTGCCAGCTTCTCTACATGTTCTTCAATTGTCTCCAGCCCTTGCCTCGCCTTAATGGACGGTCCATTCTCCTCCCAAGCGTATGCGATCAATCCAAGCCCCGGATTACGGACAGGCTTGCTTGATGGGGTCGTCGTAAAGATCGTATACCAGCCATCATCCTGTTCAATTTGAAATGGTCCTTGATACAAGCGACCCAAGTTAATCGCCTTCGTTACCCCTTTTTCCACCAGCAGTTCAACTCCCCCGATTGGATGTAAAACCGTACTTCTTACTTTCAAAATATAAGAAGACCCGCGGAAAAGATATCTACGATATTTTCGCACCTTCATCATTTTATTGATTTTCACAATTCCTGCAGCAAAACAAAAAAAGCGACAAGCATCGCTTGCGCCTTTTCCCAATCCCTATGCGTCTTTCAACTGTTCGATATAGTCCTCAAATTGAACGGTTTTACCGGTTAATCGCGATTGTTCCGCAGCGAATACCAGCAGATGGCTGTGTGCCGACTCCATACCCGAGCTGACGCCGTTGCTCTGCGTTTCCACTTGTCTAACAAAGCTCTGCATCAGCACCGAATCAGCTCCGCTGTGCGAGCCTTCTTGCTGCTCCGGACGT
The DNA here is from genome assembly GCF_059686995.1 of Paenibacillus rhizoryzae. Lineage (NCBI taxonomy): Bacteria > Bacillati > Bacillota > Bacilli > Caryophanales > Paenibacillaceae > Paenibacillus > Paenibacillus rhizoryzae. The sequence goes on from NZ_JCAALT010000007.1 coordinate 169,383, forward strand.
ATGATCTCCGTTCTTCCGGAGAAATGCCGGATTTCGATTTCATTGGTGCCCGAATGTCCGAGCATCTCACCTGTTGTTCCCATGATTTTGAACGAACGGCTGGTATCCCTCGTGAAGGCGGTCATGGTGAAAGCAACGGTTACTTCATTATCGAAGAGCAGATTGACGACCTGATGGTCGACGACATCGTTGTCGCAGCGATACACGCATCTGCCATAGGGTCCATTCTGCAGGGCATGAAGACGCGCGGCTAAGGTCGGCTCGAGTGAAACGACATTTTGCGGCCATTCGTCTTTCTCATTCAAATACAGTTTAATGGCCGATAACGAACACTCATGCTCGACCTTGCAGCCGTCGGTGCATCGTGCGGTTGACCCAACAGGCGCATTCTCCTCGCGGAAGTAGGACAAGCTGCCGAAGGAGGATAGGCTCTTGCAGTTGGCACCAATGATCCATTTCAAGAAATCAAGATCATGGCAGCATTTTTGCAGCAGCATTGGACTGGATAAGGCCGTGTTGCGCCAGTTTCCCCGAACGAAGCTATGGGCTTGGTGTGCGTACCCCACATTCTCCGTCCATTGGATCGTCATTAATCGCCCGACAGCTCCCTGATCCACTAATCGTTTCACGCTGCTAAAATAATTCGAGTACCGCATGCTATGGCAAATCGTCAGAATGCGATTGCGCCGCTGTGCTTCCTCTGCCATTAGCAACGCTTCCTTCGGATCAGGCGACATGGGCTTCTCCAGCAATATGTGATAACCGACCTCGAGCGCCTTCATCGTCGGCTTGTAATGCTCCCTGTCCATCGTACAAATCAGCAGCGCTTCGCAGAGCTTCGGCTGATTAAGCAGCTCCTCCCAGCTCGCAAATTGCAGTTCGGGCGCGATGCCATACATTTCAGCAAACTTGCTACGTCTCTCTTCGTTTGGTTCTGCTACGGCAATGAATTTGATTTCATGGGGTTTGCGTAAAGCGTAAGAGCCTAAGCCGAACATCCCTCTACTACCCGCTCCTATTACTGCAGCATGGATCATCGCAATGCCCTCCAACGAATTAGAATGTACGTCTATTCCTCTTCCAGATCTGTGATAACACCTGTCACTTTATCGTAGGGAATGATGGTAAACAGCGCTGTTTTCTGCAGCTTTGCCTGATCGTACACGGCGTACACTTTACTGGAGCGCGCGATGAAGAGCTGCGCGATACGGGCCTCCAGCTCATTATGAGTCGTAAACCCATGCTCCTGCGAAACGCCATCAACGCCGAGGAACATTTTCGTAATGTTCAGCTTCTCAATGACGCTCTCCGCAAGCGGACCGATAAGCTCATAGCTCTTATGCCGCATCACTCCGCCCGATACAACAACCTGCACGCCTTCGGCGTCGAACAATTCATTCGCGATGTTGACCGCATTCGTGACGACGGTAATGTTTTGGTGTTTTTTGAGCGCTTTGGCAATCATGAACGTGGTTGTGCCCCCGGTAAGGCAGATGATATCGCCTTCTTCCACTAAAGAGGCAGCGGCAGCAGCAATTCGCTCCTTACCTTCACGGCTGACATCGCGTTTCTCGGCAAAAGCCAGCTCTGCATTTCTTCCGCTGCCTTCATCATAGATCGCTCCGCCAATCGTACGGATGATTTTATTCGATTTCTCAAGCCATTCCAGATCCCGCCGAACCGTAGCGATGGAACTGTCCGTTGCTTCCATCAAGTCTCCAATCGAAGCTTTGCCAGATTCCTTAATTCGCTCCAGCAGTTTCGTTCTGCGAAGCTCGCCTTTCGATTGCATCATGCTCTTTCCTCCATCATTAGCGCATATCTACAGCTTTGCCTACACATCCGCACAGCTGCATTTTCTCCATGGCAAGCCGCTTTACGGCTTGTTTGGCCGGCACCATGTAGGTGCGCGGATCATTCTCGTTTGGTTTGTTTGCAAAAACATCCTTGATCGCATCCGAGAATACAATGCGAAGCTCGGTTGCGATATTCATCTTCGCCATGCCAAGCGATACCGCCAGCTTCACTTGTTCTGCCGGAATGCCGGAACCGCCATGCAGCACAAGCGGTGCTGCAACGCGCTCTGCAATGGATGCGATTCTAGCAAAATCAATATTTGGCGTACCTTTATAAATGCCATGTGCGGTACCGATAGCAGGAGCGAGTGTATGGACGCCTGTTGCTTCCATGAATTTCACGCATTCATCCGGATCGGCAAGGAATGCATCAAGCTCATCCACGATAATATCGTCCTCTACGCCTCCAACCTTGCCTAACTCCGCTTCCACGTTAACGCCGGCGGCTTCCGCAATTTCCATCACTTTCGCGGTTCGCCGCACATTCTCTTCGAACGGATGCATGGAAGCATCCATCATAACAGAGGTGTAGCCTGCTCGGATACATCTGACAATGAGATTGAATTCCGTACAATGATCGAGATGCAGCGCAATCGGCAATCCGGTATGATTGGCGGCAACCGTAGCTGCTGCGACGATGTATTCCGGGCCTAAATGTTTGACCGTACCTACTGTGGATTGAATGATTAGCGGTGCTTGCATCTCTATTGCCGCTTCTGTTACCGCTTGGAGCATCTCCAAAGTGTGCACATTGAAAGCGGCTACGGCGTAATTGCCTGCTCTGGCTTGTTGAAGCATGCGGGTGGAAGAAAGAAGTGGCATAAGGAAGAGGCCTCCTGTCGTTTCTGAATGACTGCTGTACATACAAAAACTAGCATTGGAAGTAATGGCTCTGATAAGGTAATCATATCGGGTTATTTTGATCTTTACAATCATTAATTGATCGTTACAATCAAATTATGATTGATGACATCAGCTAAACGATCTATTATAGAGGCATACCCATCGACAACACCTATTATGAGGAGGATTCCGATGAGCTTGACCTATGAGGAAATAAAATCGCAATATTCGGCCCTGCAGCAAACGTACGACTATATGCTGAAGAATCGCACCGTGATTACCGATTTCTTTCATTCGCAAGGCAAACGCTCGGTTACGTTTATCGGATGCGGTTCGAGCTATACGCTCAGCGAATCGGCGTCGTTCTCCGTTCGCTTACGTGCCGGGATTCCCGCTACTGCACTTGCGGGCGGGGATTTGCTGCTCCATGCTGAAGCCTACGCCCCCCTTCTCAGCGATACACTTCTCGTTGCTCCATCGCGCTCGGGCTCGACGAGCGAGATCGTAGAATCGGTTCGGCTGCTGAAAGCACGCGGCGATGCGCCGGTACTGGCGATCTCATGCAACATCATCGACTCCGCCTTATCCGAAATCGCAGATCTCACCCTTTCCCTGCCATGGGCGTTTGACCACAGCGTGTGCCAGACAAGAACCGTTACCAATTTATATACCGCTAATCTCATGATCGCCGCCTTTCTTGGCAACGACGAGCACGTTCTCGCCGACATCGCCGCTGCGATTAGCCAAGGAGAAGCTTATATGGAACGCGCCGAGTCCGCAATCCGTGAGACGAGCGACTATGGCTGGACGAATGCCGTCCTCCTCGCTGACGGAGAGCTGCACGGCCTAGCGGCCGAAGGCGCAATCGCGCTGACGGAAATCGCTAAAGTGCAGGCTCATGCGTTTCATGTGCTCGATGTTCGCCATGGTCCGATGGTGACCGTTGGTCCGGACACGCTCGTAATTGCTCATCTCACTAGCGCAGGAAGCGAGCATCAACGTAAGCTGATGCATGATATTCGCGCACGCGGTGCGAAGGTAATCGCATTTGGCGATGCAACTGCCAGCATCTCAGCAGGTGATGTTGACCTCACCGTCATGACGGAATCGCAGCTTCGTCTGCCGGTTCAAGGTATCCCGTTCCTATTCATTCCTCAGATCGTGGCCCTTTGCAGTGCGGAACGTCAGGGAATCAATCCCGATGAGCCGGACGGCTTAACGGCATGGGTTAAGCTTTAATGGTTGAAGCGCAGCGCCTCCTCCCGAACTTCTAACGAACTCTGGAGGCCTTATTTGCCCCAAATTGGGCCATTTGAGTATCTAACGAATCCTACAGGCCTTATTCAGCCGATATCCCATGCCCAACTGGCTATTTGGACTAAATAGCGTCTCTACGATTCGTTAGATTTTTCGTGAGTCCAATTTCACGAAAATAAGACCTATACGGTTCGTTAGAATTTCTTAGGACGCAGCTGCCGCTTCCACAGCTACTTTCGCTCCACCAGAGCATAAAAAAGAAGATGGCCTCCTCATCATAAAGGAGCCATCTTCTTACTTATCCATTACCCGCTCGCCGTATCTTCAATCCAGTTTTGACGCTTCGTGACGAAGCCGGCACGTGCCGCTTCTGCTTTGGAATACTCCGCTTCGAGCTGTTTGATCACTTGGCGAACATTATGAATAGCGTCCAAGGTTTGTTGTTGCGAATCCTTGATGCGACCTTGGACGATCCAATCCGTAATCAGGCCGTCAAACCAATAGTCAGCCATCTTCAGCGTTCCGCTAATATCGATGACGATGTTCATGCTGCGATCGAGATCCTTCAACTCATCGCGGAAATCGAGCAATTGATGGTTCGCTTGATGGATAAATCCTTTGGCATCATCTACATGGCCATGTTTGATATGCGTACTGATAGCTCCGCCGCCGCCCCATAAATCCCAGTTGCCCCAATTTTCCGCTTTATCCAAACTTTCCGAAGCATCCTCCAGCGAAGCCATGACACGTTTACCGGCCGTTATCGCTTCTTTAATTTCCTTTACTAAGAGAGTCTGTTCGGCAATTTGATCCTCCATCTTTCTTAGCGCTTCAGAACCGAAGCTACCGCTGCGCAGCGCCGCTTCCTTCGCTTTCATCAGCTCTTGATATTCATACTCTGCACTGCTAAACGCAGCAAGCGCATCGCCAATTAACTTCAATTCTTCCTGCGTATCAGAAAGTCTCTGCTTTTCTTCCTGCAACTTGAGCGCGGCTTGCAACGCCTGCTGTCTTTCCATTTCAAGCTGTTCATCCTTGCTGCGAAGGATCGTATGAAAAATATTAGTCAACGTCAAACCCGTTAAACGCTCGACATCTGCTTGTTCAGATTCCAACTGTAATTCATATTGGATAATAAGACGTTCCTGCGAATGAAGCCTCTTCATGAGTTCCTCTCTTTTGCGCTGCGCCTTATGAAGATGATGAACGCGTTCCTTCGCTTCAAGCAATTGACGATTCAAGATTTCAGACATATGATCTCCTCACTTCATCGTTTTTTCTAGGTCAAATACATCGGTGGAATGATGAACCTCCGCACTTTCAAACCTTCCGTCAGGTCAAAATCAGCTACTTGCTTCGTGCGATATTCTGCTAGAATATGCATCAGAGAACAGCATCCCCGCAAAAATCAACAAAGCGACGATAAACCTCCGAATACGATGGTGCGTCTATTAACTTTCATTTGTAATTCCGGTTAACTGCCCGTGCCTTCCAAATCAAAGATACAGTATTGCCGGTCAAATAAATTGTCCACTCGAATGCCATCTACCAAATATTCTTCTTTCGATAGGAACCTTATATTCATTAGCTGCTCCTTGTTTTGTAAAATAATAACAGCTATAGTTTACCATTATTATTTCAGTCATTGCCAGAACAAACGCGCCAACAAACAAAAAACCCAAACCATGACCGACAACCGCTCGGTATCGTTTGGATTCTATTCTACCAAATCGATGATTACGATTTGCTTTTATATCGTTTTCGCTGCAGCTTCTGATAAACAAATATGTATCTGTCCAACTGCTGACTCACATAGACGACTCTCTCATCTGTGAGGCTTCCGTGCCGGCATGCCCGTTCATTCATTTCAAAACGTAATGATTCAATTTTCTCTTGCAAATAAGATTCCATTGCACCATTCTCCGTTCCATGATTTAGTTTGGGCACTGCTATTGCACCGGATATACTTCCATAATAACAAGGAAATTTTAGGAATATATTTGAAGTATATTAGATGGGGTCATTTATTTCATGCTAAGTTTCATTTATTTATTGATTTATAAACAAAGGAAAGCCGCCCGATTGGCTGGGCGGCTTAAACAACACGATTATTTCGTTGCGGCTTAGAACTTCTTCAACCAATCATCCGTGCCTACCGGACATTTATCATAGTGTTTGACTCCATCCCCTTGAAGCTGCGGATTACTCGTTGCATTATAACAAGAGACGAAAGTACGGCGATGGTAATCCGACAGGTTTGGTGCGGAAGAGTGCAAGAGATTACTGTGGAAAAACAGCGCAGAGCCCGGCGTCATCTCACAGTGAACAAGTTCAAACATCGACAGGACATGATTAATGCGGTTCACGTCGGCACCGGTTTGCCCGCCTACTTTTCCGTGCTCCAGTCGCCCGAGCTTATGTGAGCCACGGAGTACCTGCAGGCAGCCATTCTCTTTGGTTGCCGCATCAAGGGCAATAAATACACTGATCATATTCGGATACATAAAACCTTGATCGTACCAATAGCCATAATCCTGATGCCACTCCCAAGCCCCGCCTGAATGAGCCTCCTTCAGCATGACTTTTCCATGAAAGAAAGCTGCATCTTCGCCGAGTAAGACACTTACATTATTCACTAGGCGCGGACAGGTCGAAACGGCTGACCACATGTCCGGGCTAAGCTCAAACCAGATCGTCAGTTTGGCTTTTAGGCCCGAGCGGTCATCGTTGCTAAACGTTGAACCTGCTACCCGTTCGCCGCCTTCAATTTCGCGAATCATTGGATTAATTTCATCCCGATCAAACAGATTGTTCACAAGCACATATCCGTCTCTATGATATTGAGCGATCTCTTCCTGATTCAGAATCATGTATTATCCTCCTTTATTTTTTCAATTTCATATCTTTCTGAAACGGCTTTCCCTATGTCGATAGTTTGGCTGACAACATCCCTTGGTTCATCCATCATGTGTTTAAAGCTTATTCAGGCGATGAAGCCATTGAGATAATAGAGTCACATGCCGTAGACATCATTATATCTGACATTCGTATGCCTGAAATGTCCGGACTAGAACTGATTGAAAGAATCCATGAAATCTCCCCAAAAACCAGATGCATTATTTTAACGGGATACTCCGATTTCTCTTACGCTCAGCAAGCCATCCGGAACAAGGCGGATGATTACTTACTAAAGCCCATTCGTTATGAGCATTTAGTAAATTCCGTCTTAAACGTCATCCCATACATCAAGCGGCAATGGGAAGAAGCCGGATCCTATCAGCGTGCAGTCCATGCACTGAAGGAACATATACCTGTGCTTAAGGAGAAACTGCTGCTAGAGCTGATTATGGGAAAACGCTATCCACAAGAAACTTTGCAATCCAAATTAGAACTCTACGGCATTCCATATCAAGATTATGGGACGTTCTGCTTCATGCTGATCCGGATGGAGGATGTGCAAGCAACGACGCTGGATAGGAACGGAATCTCGCTTCTGGATTACGGAATCTGCAAGGTTCTTGTATGATCAGCATCACAGGCAGCATCCTCGGTGAACAGAACAAGATCGTCATTGAAGATAACGGAATAGGACTGACCCTGGAGGAAATCGATAGCCTTCATCATAAATTGCATGCCCCTCTGAATGAGAATATGGGCTACGCCATATGGAATGTGTTTCGAAGGCTTGTCCTGGAATTCGGCGAAGGCACTGATATTCGATTCTCTCCCTCAACACTCGGAGGAATAAGGGTCGAAATCGTTTGGCCTGCACCACTTCCACAATAAGCCGTACGAAAGAATAACACCTGTCTTTTCTCCAAAGAAAACAAACGAAATCATAATTTTACGGTATCGCGACCGACCAATGGAATTCACTAAGATTAAGTTGCATCGCTACTTCTATTCAATCGGGGTGAATGAGTTGACGAATAAGCCAAACACCTATGAAGAAACACTTGCACATGTAACTACGCATTCCAGTCCATCTGAGCTTCGCATCACGGATATCCGTTTTACCGACATTGTTGGCGGTCCTTTCCATAGCAGCTTGATTAAAGTGTATACCAATCAGGGTCTGGTTGGTTTTGGAGAGGTGCGCGACGGAGCCGACAAGGTCTATGCTCAAATAACAAAGGGCAGGCTGCTCGGCGAAAATCCATGTAATATCGACAAACTATTCCGCCGGATTAAGCAATTCGGCGGACATGCCCGTCAAGGCGGCGGCGTCAGCGGTCTTGAAATCGCCCTTTGGGATCTGGCAGGCAAAGCGTATGGCGTGCCGATTTATCAAATGCTGGGCGGAAAGTTTCGAGACAAGATCCGGATGTATTGCGATACGGACGTCAGCGGTAAGAATACAGGTACCGCAATGGGTGTCGCTCTTAAGAAAAGAATGGACGACGGGTTTACGTTCCTCAAAATGGACCTAGGTATCGGGCAATTGATGGATCAACCCGGAACCCTGAGCGCTCCTCTCGGTTTTGTTGAAGAAATGATAGACAAGTCAAGAAGACGCTACAAGCTAAACGCTGCCGGTCTGTCAGAAGAAGAAGTTCGCGATATCCGAAATCGTCATTATGATATACATAACATCGCTCATCCGTTCACAGGCGTTCATGTGACGGACAAAGGTCTGGATGTGCTGGAGCAATATGTGGCGGATGTACGAGCGGTTATCGGCTATGAAGTACCGCTTGCAATTGATCATTTCGGTCACATCGGTCTGGAGGATTGTATTAAACTAGGCAACCGGGTGGAGAAATTCAATCTGGCTTGGATGGAAGATATGATCCCTTGGCAGTATACGGAGCAGTATGCGAGATTGGCACGTGCGGTTACGACGCCGATTTGTACCGGCGAAGATATTTATTTAAAGGAAAATTTCAAGCCTCTTCTCGAAGCCGGCGGCGTTTCGGTTATCCATCCTGACGTCCTAACATCGGGCGGCATTCTGGAAACCAAGAAAATTGGCGATATGGCGCAGGATTACGGCGTTGCAATGGCGATTCATATGGCGGAAAGCCCGATCGCATGTTTGGCGGCTGCCCACGTCGCCGCGGCCACGGAGAATTTTCTTGCGTTAGAGTATCATTCCTGCGAAGTGGAATGGTGGGATGATATCGTCATCGGCAGCAAGCTTCCGAAGAAGCTGGTGCAGAATGGATTCATAACCCTAACGGATGCGCCAGGGCTTGGCATCGATGACTTAAATGATGAGCTGCTCAAGCAGCATCTGCATCCTGAAATTCCGGGCCTGTGGGAATCGACAGATCAGTGGAATAACTACTATTCCAATGACCGGCTTTGGAGCTAATCGAAATAAAAAAAACAGTCCGCCGGTCGTGTAAATCACCTGCGGACTGTTTCTTTGCGTTACCCGGCCGAAGCAGCCTCCATTAATCCATTAATATAGCCGATTCCATATAATCTGCCGAGCAGCTCGTAGCCCGGATTCTCGTTCGCTTCGCCGGCCATCGTCGGCACATGGTCAGGTCTTGCCGGTCCGGTAAAACCAACTTCATAATAGGCTTTCATCGCTTCGAGCATGTTGGTTTTGCCATTATCATGGAAGGTCTCTTCAAATTTCTCCGGCGTTCCGTTCACGTCGCGGAAGTGGACGAAGAATAGCTTATCTTGTTCGGCAAATCGGCGAATGACGCTTGGAATGTCTTCCCCCGCTGTAGCCATCGTCCCCTGGCAGAGCGTAATGCCATTGTACGGGCTAGGTACTAAATCAATCGCACGCTGCAGCGCATCCGCGCTGCGAAGAATTCGGGAGACACCGCGAATCGGAGTAATCGGCGGATCATCCGGGTGAAGCGCCAGTCTTACTTTAGCTTCCTCGGCAACCGGAACGATGCGTTCCATGAAATAATGGAGATTCTCCCAAAGCTGCTCCTCCGTCACAATGCCTGCTTCCGTCAGCGGAGCATCCTTCATCAAGCTATGGTCATAGCTCGAAACGAGCGCCCCTCCGCGCGTCTTGGTTGTTGTAGACGTGCGGAACCAGTTAAACTGAGCCATGAAATTGTAGCAGAGCACCGGGATGCCGGCTGCACCCATATTAATGATGAACTTCTGGAAATTCTCGATTTCTTCATCGCGCCCCTCAGTACCGAGCTTGATATGATTGCTTGGAGGCATCGATTCAATGACTAACAGAGACAGGCCATGATCAGCATACCGCTGTTTCATCCGAATAAGCGGCATGAGGTCCCAAGCCTTCTCGGTTTTCTCTTCCCATGGCAGGCCGCCTACCGCATAGTTCACGTTCATTTGCTTCGCAAGCTCCCACAGCTGAGAGGGCTGTGAGGAGAAAAATTCAGCTAGCTTCATAGTCGTTCTCTCCTCTTCATCGGAATCTATGTCCGTGGTTATTTCGAAGCGGCTTTTGCCGCTAAGTCCATACCCATTTTGTTGATCTTGTCATACGCATCTTCGATGGATTGCTGCCCGTACGAGACGGCCTCCATTTCCTTCTTATACGTATCTACCCACTCCGAAAATCCCGCAGCAGCCGAATAGAATGGCAGCGCCTTCTCTACCGAGAGGTCGTAGATTTCTTTACCCAGCTTGTCCTTCTGTTCAAGCGTCGGCTCTAGCGTCTTATATATCTCCGGGTTAATTGGGATACCTCGAGTCAGCCCCAATGCATTGCCGGCTTCTTTGTCCGAAATGAACCATTGCACAAATTTCTTGGCTTCATCCTTATGCTTGGAATTCGCACTGACGCTTAGGAAGATCGTCGATTGTGCCCAGCCGCCTCCCGAAGGACCGATCGGCATGTTGACGACGCCCACTTTACCCGGCATCAGCTGCTCCAGCGCGCTTACCGAACCGGTCGTTGCGCCGCGCGTCATGAGCACGCCGGATGCCATCGGATCAGCCTGCGGATCGTTCTCGAGGAAAGCGGCTGCTTGTTCCGCCGGCGGTACGATTTTGGCTTTACGGAATTCTTCGTACGTCTTGTAGTAAGTCATAAACAAATCTTTATCGAGCGTAAATTTCTTCCCTTCATCGGCCATGACCGGATCCTTGCCCATGGAGGTCTGATAGAAGTTGAATGAATCCCATGTTCCCGAATCCCCGATCGGATATTTGCCTTCCGGCAGCTTCGCCCGCGCATCTCTAGCCCATTGGAAAAACTCATCATACGTCCAATTCTGCTTCGGCAGCGCAATTCCGTATTTCGTCAGCTCCTCTTTATTGAACGCAATGCCCGCTGCATTCTGGCTTAACGGAATCCCGTACAATTTTCCGTCGATTTTCAAATTATCAATGACCTTCGGATCCACGATTCCGCTTAAATCGATATCGGACAAATCCTCCAGCTGCCCTCTTGCTACATATTCTTGAAGAAACGCGGCATCCATTTGCAGGACATCCGTAATCGATTTGGAAGCCGCAAGCGTAGGAAGTTTCTGCCAATAGGCATCCCAGGCCATGAATTCCGGTTTAAACGTCACTCCGGCATGCTGTTTGGTGTAGATCGCCAGTGCATTCTTCGTTGCTTCATGCCGAGCATCCGGCCCCCACCACATAATGCTTAACTGGGTAGCCTCGTTGTTGCCTTTCGCAGCTTCATTATTGGCTCCGGTCTCGGTCCCAGCCGCGTTATTGCCGTTCGTATTGCCGTCGCCGCCTCCACTGCTGCACGCTGTTACCGTTAGCGCCGTAGCCAAGCTCAATAACAATAGACTAGCCGATCCTCTTCTTCTCATTCCTTCCATCTCCTCTCGAATCTTCATCGTATTGGGGGCTAACCCTTCAAACCGGTCGTGGATATTCCTTCCACAAAATACTTCTGGGCAAATAAGAAGATGATCACAGATGGCATGATGGACAGGAAAGACATGGCGAGCAGCTGTCCCCACTGGATGTCAAACTGGTCGATAAACATTCGAAGCGCCAGACCGACCGTAAACTTATCGATCGAGCTTATATACAGCACCTGTGCAAAGAAATCATCCCAGCTCCAGATGAAGGTGAAGATCGCTACCGTAACAAGCGCAGGCTTAATCAGCGGCAAAATAATGCGAAAGAAAATCCCATATACCGAGCTGCCGTCAATTTTGGCGGCTTCATCCAAATCGCGCGGAATGCCGCGAATAAACTGAACGAGCAGGAAGATGAAGAAGGCTCCGCCGCCGAAGAAGTGCGGCAGCACCAGTGGAATATAGCTGTCCACCCAGCCGAGCTTATTGAAGAGAATATATTGCGGCACCACGGTAACCTGGCCCGGCAGCATCATGGTAAGCAGTAGAATCGAAAACCAGAAGCCGCGAAACTTGAATTGCAGCCGCCCGAATCCGTACGCTACTAGCGCTGCGGTCAGTACCCCGCCCGTTACGTTGCCAAGCTCCATCAGCAGCGTGTTGCCGAAGAAGTGGGCGAAGCTGTAGTCGGCAGAGAAATTCCAGCCCTTGCTGTAGTTCTCCCACATCGGTACGGCTGGCCAAATGGTGGGTAATCTCAGCTCTTCCGCTTTCTTCAAGGAAGCGCCGATCCACCAAATCACCGGATAAAGCATCAAGAGCGAGAATAAAGAGAGAAACAAATGATTGGATAGCTTAAACCGAATCGTAGTCATTTGGCCTTCCCTCCGTCCGACTCGTAAAATACCCAATAACGTGAGGCTAAGAAGTTAAGCGCGGTCAATAGTGCGACGATGACGAGCAGAATCCATGCCAGGGCGGAAGCATAGCCCATTTGGTAATGTTTAAAGGCTTTCTCGTACAGGAATAGCGCATACATGTAAGTCGAATTGATCGGACCTCCTTTGGTGATGATGAAAGCCGAAGTAAAGGTTTGAAAGGATCCGATGATTCCTAGCACGAGGTTAAAGAACATGACCGGCGAGAGCATCGGCAGCGTGATGCTGACAAATTTGCGGAAACGTCCTGCACCGTCTACCGAGGCAGACTCGTAAAGCTCCTGCGGGATTTGCTTGAGGCCGGCCAAGAAAATGACCATCGTAGAACCGAATTGCCATGCATTAAGCAGAATGAGTGTTCCCAGCGAGGTGTGGGGATTCGTGATCCAGCCTAAGCCTTGAATGCCAAACCAGGACAACACTTGGTTCACATAACCCTCCAAGCCGAACATATTGCGCCAAAGCGCAGCTACCGCGATGCTTCCCCCGATTAAGGAAGGAAAGTAAATCGCCGTCCGGTAGAGATTCATCCCCCGAATATTCTTGCTGAGCGCCATCGCAACCAGCAGCGAGAAGAGCAGCTTTAGCGGGACCGAGATCAGAACGAACATAAACGTTACGCTTAACGATTTGGTGAAGGTATCGTCATGGTAAAAAATAGTGGCGTAATTGTCTGTTCCGGTCCAAACCGGCGCTTCCAGCAAAGAATACTCCGTGAACGATAAATAAAAGGATTGCGCGATTGGCCATAACGTAAGCAACAAAAATCCGATTAACCATGGGGCAATAAAAAGATACCCGGCTACATTGGTTTCTTCCTTGTTTTTTCGCTTTCGTAAGGAAGCTGCTCTCGCCAACTCCGCGCGTGATGCTTGGGCTAACGTTTCAGTTGCCACTCCTGGATCTCCTCCTCTTGAAAGGATGTAATCTTTTTGTAAGTTAGAGCTCGTCTATACTCTAATAGAAAACGGTTACATGAGTGAAGGTGACAATTTTACGAAATGGTTTGATTTATTTAAAACGATTGAAGGATAGGTGAAATTATTATGCGTTCCGGAGGAAAGACCTTAAAAACCTCGCATCGACAATATCTGATTTGTCCTTAACAATAGACTTAAGATTATTTATTCACCTACTTAACCAAATGAAAGAGGTGCAAACGGTGAGATTTGATAACCCGGAAGATATTGTACAGTTAACCCCGCTATGGGAAGGGGAGCGTTTCCCGAATGGCCGTCCTAAAGTTTCCGAGGATGTACTGCGCCGCATGCGAAAAATCACGTTGGAGGAAGCGTGGGGCCCTCTTTGGAACCATGGATATACGTTTCAATTTGAAGGAGAGTTCAAAATCATTCATCCGGATCAGATTATGGTCGGACGCGCAGTGACCGCAGTAATGGTTCCTAAGCGTCCCGATCTGCATGAAACGCTCTTGAAATACGGCCATGAACAGGAAGGCCGCAAAGGTTTCTTTAACCAGTGGGTGATTGATTCCCTTGTGGAGGACGATGTTGTCGTTGTCGATATGTTCGACAAGGTCCATCTCGGTACGTATGTTGGCGGAAATTTGAGTACGGCAATATCTACCCGCACGAAACGTGGAGGTGCGGTTATATGGGGCGGCATTCGCGATAATCAGCAAATTGTCGAAATCGAGGATATCAATGTTTATTATCGGGGGAGTGACCCGACTGCCATTGCGGATGTCACGATGGTGGGCATGAATGTGCCTACCCGCATCGGAAAAGCCATTTGTCTGCCCGGAGATATCGTGCTCGGCACTCCTGCAGGCGTGATTTTCATTCCACCGCACCTTGCCGAGCTTACTGTTGTGCAGGCAGAGAAATCGCAGGTTCGCGATATCTTCGGCTTCGTCCGTCTCAAGGAAGGCGTCTACTCGACCGCTCAAATCGATGCGGCATGGAATATGTCGCTTTGGAATGATTTTGTCGACTGGTTTACTAACGAACCGGCAGCTGCGGAATACCGCCATTTAACGTGGGAGAAGGAGCTGGAAAGCGCAGCGAAACTAGACGACGGCGGAAGCCGCAGTCACGACGTTCGATTGTAGCCATAACCAATAAAGAAGGACTCCGGGTAAGCGTTAAGAACGCTCTCCGGAGTCCTATTTATTTGCTAATTCGCGACCGTTTCCCGATATTCTGTCGGCGATAAACCTACCTTCTTCTTGAAGATTTGGCTGAAATAACGAGGATCCTGGTAACCCACCTGCTCAGCTACTTCATAATTTTTATAATGCGTGCTGACAAGCAGCTTCTTAGCCTTCTCGATCCGAATGTCGGTCAAATGTTCGATAAAGGTTTTGCCGGTGTTTAGCTTAAAAAGCAGACTTAAGTAAGTCGGTGTCATATATACCTTCTGCGCGACGCTTTGCAGCGATAACGCCTGGTATTCCTGCTCCATGTGTTGGATGGTTTTCTTAATAATGCTACGGTGGCTCTCCTTCTGGTCCTGGGACAGGGCTTCTCTTATACCGGATAAGAAATGAGAGACATATTGTTTTATTTCCTGTAAGGTTTGCATCTTCGCGATGGACATAATTTCCAATTTATTGTAAGCGCTGTCATAATTGGGGGATGTGAGCAGCTTCTTCTCCGTTCCAATTAATAGGCGAGCCGTCAATTCATACATAGCCTTGATGTCGACCGGTCCTTGCTCTAGCAAGGAATGATAGAAGGCTTCAACCGCCTCTTCGATATCGGCAGCAGAGTCTGCCATTTTCAAAGCTTCATGTAATTCAAGCTCCTTGTCTGCCGGATAATCGCAGCATTCCAAATATTCGGGGAGTTCGCTGTAATAGATGATATGGCCCATTCCAAGATAAAACTTATCTTGCAGTGCGAATAATGCTTGTTTATACGATTGTTTCATATCCGTTAACTGACTGCAAGGATTTCCAACAGCGATGTTGATTTGAAGATTGAATTGCCTGCTCAGCTTGGTTTGAATCTTCTCCAATTCCGCCTTAGATACCCACGAGAACAACAAGGCAATCCGATTCTGATCATCCATAAATACAATACTTCCGGTAGGACCGGATACCTGCTGCTGCAAATAATCCCGCATTTCCTCGAGAAGCACTTTTTCCTTCTCCACCAAATTAGACGATGTCGGCTCAACTATCGCTAAAGCAGGGTAGGTGAAATAGGGATTCAAATTCAAACGAGATAAGCTATCTTTCAAATTTGTGTTTTTCGGCTTGAGACCTAAGACAAGATCTTGAAGAAACCGATCCCTCATCCAAGTCAAAATGACATCATCCTTATACAACAGCCCTTCGCTTAGCATGTTCTATCCCCTTTACGAACGGATGTTAACCAGCTGATGGTTTCTTTCATGCTGCTACTCAAGATCAATTATCTTATAAGCGTGCATGTGCTCTACAAAAGCCGTCGCTGCCGCATCCGGATCGCCAGAGCGCAAAGCATCGATAAGCATGAGATGCCACTCGGCCAGAACCTCCGTGGTATGATGACGGTTGGAAATTGCCATAAACCGCATCACCTTCGTGCGCATATGATTCCACAGCTCCAGAACAGCCTGATTGTCACAACGTTTATAGAAGAATGCATGGAAATCCATATCCAGCTCCAGAATGCGTATCATCTCCTGCTGCCGATTCGCGATTTCCATCTCTCCGATAATGAGATGCAGATATTCGAAGTCCTCTTCTGTTAATAGGGGCATCGATTGCCTGACGGCAAAACCTTCGATGATCTCGCGCAGGACGAAAATATCTTTTATTTCTTTTGCCGTTATCGTGGATACGACGGAGCCTTTATTCGGAATGCCGCAGATGAGGCCTTCTTGCTTCAGTCGTTCCAACGCTTCCCGGACAGGAGCTTGGCTGACTTGGAATTTACCCGCGATCTCCGTCACGATTAGACGAGTGCCTGGCTGTAGAGCACCTTCGAGAATAGCCTTCTTCAAATCCGCATAGACATGTTCGCTTATCGAGTTGATGGGGTAATCCGCATGAGGGCTGCGTATGGCATTCACTGCTCCTTTTAACATTATCGATTATCGATAATGTTGGATATAGCTCTATTATAGAGATCGACTGAGGAACCGACAATCGCTATTTTTGTCATATTTTGTAATCCCGTGAATCATGCTTGAGTCTTATCACCAATGACCTATAGCTTGCTTCTTCTACTACACTTTTGTCATTCAAAAAGAAATACCGCCTACATCCATCAAAGATGCAAGCGGTATAACCTGTTTTTTCAGAACCTACTCTATCTTCTTGCTAACTCCGCCGCCAAAAGTGATCCGATAACCATCCAAATCTTTTATCGTAAACTCGCTCCACTGCTCCGAGTAATTCGGGCCATTGACGATTTCAACGCCTTGGGTTTGACATTCGTCAACCAACAAGTCAACGGCGTCAGTATAAGCAAATGCATCGAAATATAATCCTCCTGCCGCCGATGAAAACGGTCTAACATCCTCCGGGTTGATGGCAGCATGCATAATGAAAGTAATATTTCCTCTGGCAACGTGGGCGTGTCCACCTATTTCTTCATACGAAAATCCGAGTTTCTTGTAGAACTGTGCAGAAACTTGAATATCTCTAACTAATAGTACAATCGATGAACCGGATATATTAGCGACAACTGCTTGCTCACTCATAGACGCACCTCTTCACTGGAATATTAAACCAATATAGGTTTATGATACATGAAAAGGCACCGAACGAACAGGAAATTCTCCCTATCCATTCGGTGCCTTCTGTTGGTACGAAATTAGATTAGAATAAACACTTTATCGTCTTCTACTTTGACCTGGTAGTACTGCAAATCCACGCAAGCAGGTACTCGTACGGCTGCGCCGGTTGTAATATCGAAGCGACCGTTGTGCTTCGGACATTCAACCTGCTTCCCCATCACAAGTCCCTCTGACAGATGGTACTTCCCATGTGTGCAGAAACCGTCAGTCGCGTGGTAATCCCCTTTATCTGTACGGTATACCGCGAAGGAACGATCGTCCTGATCGAAGCGGATAACATCCTCGACTTCAATTTCATCAGCATCGCAAACTTCTACCCATACGTTTGACACTATGCTTCACTCCTTGTTTGATAGTCCATATTAGGACCGTAGCGATAAGGTAGGGCTGTATCTGGCAGCGGCTTAACAACTACATAGGAAGGATCGTCCTTCTGCTTGCGAAGCGCTCCGATTACTTCTTTCAGCGCTGCCCATAGGCTCGGACGAGCTTCCGGACAATCGGACTTCATGACTTCATGCAGCTTAGGCAAGGCGTGGAACGGAACCATCGGGAACATATGATGCTCGGTGTGATAGTTCATGTTCCAATAAAGGAAACGGAATACCCGATTCATATAGATTGTCCGGGTGTTCAGCCGATGATCCAGCACATCCTCATAAAGACCCAAATGCTGCGTAATCCCGAACGTTAGCACGAGCAAACCACCATAAAAGGAAGGAAGAATGATGAACATAGCTGGCAAAATGCTGCCCATGTAGATACAAGCTGCAATAACAGCTAGAATAATCAGCATGTAAACGCGTGCTTCACGGTACACTTTATGATGCTCGGAAGCCGGAATATAATCCTTCTCCTGCTCATCCAGTTTGCCGAATGTGTGCAGAAGGAAGCTTTTGATTGCAAGCGGGCCGCCATACAGGTGGAAAATTTGCATGTAAAGGATTTTCCAAACCGGCGGTCTTGCAGTAATGATCTCGGGGTCGCGGCCAACGATAATGGTATCCGTATGATGACGGGCATGACTCCAGCGCCATGGCGTTGCCGAGCGCAGTACAAAGAAAGAAGCAATGTGGTAAACGACATCATTCATCCAAGGTGTCTTAAATGCGGTGCCGTGTCCACATTCATGCCAGCGGGAATCTCCCGGTGTTGCGTAGAGCAGTCCGTATAGGAAGAATGCCGGAACGGCCCACCATGTGCCCCAAGATTGATAAGCAAGGAAGCCAAGAATAATAAGACCGCCAAACCAGATCAGCGTATCTCGGATCGCCGGACCATCCTTCCGCTTCATTAATTCCTTCATCTTCGCACGTGGAATCGGGGTTTGATGCCACTCTGCGGAAGCCAAGCCTCTCTCATCCGCGCGTTTGCTCTCGATGCCTTTCAAACTGTAATCTCTACGTTGCACGACAATTGCCACTATGACCGCCTCCTTAATTATTTATATTCGTGCGCGGGCACGAAATTCCCCAAAAAAGAAAGCCTTACAGGCTCTCGGGAATATAAATATGTGTCTCTGTATAATGATGCTCGGACTCCGGCTGCTTACCTGCAAACACATGATCAAACAGGATGCGCAGCGACAAGTACCCTTGTCTCTCCGGATTCTGCACAATCGTGAAATCAATAATCCGCTCACGCAGACCCTGAATGGCGGGCGGGATTAAATCGTTGCAGACAACTCGAATTGCTCCTTCTAGGTGATGCTGTTTAATAATGTCTACACATGCGCCGATATCGCCTGTCGCCATGTAAATGCCACCGATATCGGGATTCGTACGAAGTGCGCAATCCAGCTGCAAATGCGTATCCGCATAACGGTCGAAGCCCTCAATTACATGGAGCACTTCCAGCTTATTCCCATGCTCCGCAAGTCCTTGCTTAAAGCCTTCGACCCGCGAACGATGCGCATGGAACTTCAAGTTCCCCGTTACAATCAACACTTTCGCATTTGCTTGCAAGACGCGGTTCATCAGACCGGCAGCAACCATTCCGCTCTTATGCAAATCCTGCCCAACAAAACAAATCCGTTTGCTGAGCTCCACATCCGAGTTGAATGTAACAATCGGAACGGCCCGTTCAGCAGCGTAATCGATGCTCGCGCGAATCAATTCATCGTCCATGACGGAGAACATAATCCCGCTTACGCCGGCTTCCACAAGCTCGCGAATGGCAGCAGCCCCTTCTTCGGGACTCTGGTTATCGACGAATCGATACTCCAAACGGACGCCAAGATCCTTAAGCTCCTCTGCCGCAACGCTGATGCCGTTCCGAATGGCTTCGAAGAATTGAATTTCCTGCGGCGGCATAATAATGCCGAATACAAGCGGTTTCTTCTGATACGCTAACGCTTTAGCAGCAATATTGGGTACATAATTTAATTCAGCTACGATGCTTAGAATTCGATCGCGAACCTCTGGTTTCACGCCGGGCCGGTCGTTAAGCACCCGGTCAACGGTTCCTCGCGATACCCCTGCCTGCTTGGCAATTTCTCTAATGGTTACGGTCATAATTCGCTCCTATTGCTCAAGTTGTGCTCGGGCACCTACTATTATAGAGCGAATGATTTAATCTCACAAGAGCCTTTATACGCCAACTGATTTGAGTTTATTGTCAAGGAACGTTTTCGCTCGCGGAATGTCCTCTTCTTCCAAATGCTCAATGATGATCGGAATGTTCGGGTGAAGCTTCGCCAAACGCTCCAGATACAGATCATAGTTCAAATTGCCAAGCCCCGGAGCCGGAAGCTCGACTGCGCCTGCACCGCGGAACGAATGCGATTCCGAAGCGTCGATATTCGCATGTTTCTCCAATGTATCTACAGCTCTCATGCAATCTTTGGCGTGCGCGATTTTGACTTTGTCGCCAAGTGCATTGAAGATCTTGTTCAACGTTTCATCGATATGATCAATATTGTTGTCTGTGAAATAGTTAGTCGGATCCATCAGTAGGCCAAGACCCGGATGATTCACATCCGAGAGCAAACGAGATACTTGATCAACAGAGCCGATTACGTTGTTCACGTAGTTCTCGATCAAGAATACGGAGCCGTTGTCATAAGCAAATTTCGCCAGATCTTCAATCGTGGTCGCTACTTCCTCATAAGCTTCTTCAGTAGCGTTCTTCGGATCCCAAACCCAATCACTTTCCGTATTGAAAGTACCAGTTTCACTAACTACATACGGGCTGCCAAGGTCACGAGCAAATTCAAGAATTTTCTTCACGCCGTGGATGTTCTGCTTGCGTTTCACCGGATCGGGATGAATGAGGTTCGTATACCCGGAGATACAGACGATTGGCAGATTCGCGTCACGAAATGCATCGCGAATCGTGCGGCATTTCTCTTTCGTCAAGGAATCGAAGGATAGATCCATGTCTTTGAAAGCCAAGTCCAGCTGTACGCAAGAGAAACCGTCCTTCTTCATTCTTGCGATCGATTCCTGAAGCGAATAAGGATAATAAGCGTTGAAAATACCGACTTGTAACATAATGATGACCTCCGCGCGTTATATTTGGGGTTAAATGAATTCCGATAACTTTACTGTTCTGCCTTCAGCGATGGACTTGTAACAAGCGTCGACTGCAGCCATCGTTTTAAGATTATCGCGGCCGCCGATCTCCGGCTCGCTGTTTGTTTCCACGGCGCGCAGCAGCTGTGCCATAGTGCCTTGGAAGGCGTCTGGGAACCAAACGGAATCCCATTCCGGGCGAATCCACTCGTTCGGTTGCTGACGAGTCGTGAATGCCAGCGTACTTGGCGAATGCTCCGGATAGCGCGGCCAGCCGATCGTTCCTGTAGCCATGCCATCCAAGCCTTCAACGCGCCATTTGATGTAAATGTCCTTCTCCGTACCTTCGCCCGGCCAAGCCCATACATCGTCCAAGCTGGTCGCCATGAGCTCATCTTCATATTGGAACGTGTATTGCGAAATACCGTCGATATGAGAGAACTTCGTGCGCGGATCTCTGCGCGTTACGGCTGTGATTTTCTCAGGGTCGCCGAACAGGTAACGGAATGCATCAATATGATGAATACCCATGTTGAGAATTTCGATTTGCTCGTATTGCTCAAGGAATCCTTGCCAATGCGGAATCGCGCGCATCTCGATCGTTGCAAGTACTGGCTGTCCCAAGTATCCGCCTTCAAGAATCGCTTTAAGCGCGCGGATCGATTGGTCGTATCGCATGTTGGAGTTTACGGCGATTTTGATCCCTGCTGCCTCGCATAGCTCGACGATTTGACGCGCTTCCTGCGAATTCATCGCCAGCGGCTTCTGGCATAGAATACCTTTAATATGCGATTGTTTGACCGCTTCGCGAACTACGTCAAGCTGTCGATCCGGCGGCAATGCGATATCGAGAATTTCAATTTCCGGGTCGCGTACGAGCTCTTCCCATGTACGGTGAACCTTCGGAATGTTACGAAGCTCCGCTACAGCTTTCGCATTCTCGTACGTACGGGACGCAATGGCAACCGGGTTAAATCCGGCATCGCGATAAGCGACAAGGTGGCAATCCCGCATAATAAAGCCGGATCCGATACATCCTATCCGGTAATCCATCCGTTTCGGCATCTCAGGTCGAATGATGGTTTGAAAATCAAGCTGTTTCATCCTTGTGCCTCCTTATTGGCTTGTGTTTTTATTCGATTCGATCCAAAGTGAGGTTGTTATCCTGCGCTCTTCTCCCGCTTTTATACCTTGTGCACCGGTTAATTCTTGCTCATAAGGGAGATTGAATGCATCCGTTACATAGGTGTAAGGCTCGATCGAGAAAGCTTGGTCCCAGTTCGGACGGAACAACAGCACGAATGGGAATTGCGCATCCAGCTGGTAGGCTATCGTATAGCCCGCCTTCGGAAGAACAAGGCGATTAATAAAGTCCGACTCCGGATCTATCGTTAGCAGCGTACATCCGAGCTCCGGATAATCGGCCAGCTCGATTCCTTGTTGAATGGCTTCGCTTAGTGCCGTGGCCTCGGGGCGTCCCGTAACGAAAGATAAATTCGTAATCGGCCATTCTACTTTGGCAGGTACCTGAAGCGTAAGGTTGGGGTCGCTTTCATATGGCAGCGAGAAGTAAGGATGCAAACCATAAGCGAATGGCGCTTCGTCAGAGCCTTCATTCTTAATGCAGCTATCCATACTCAGCTTGCCGTCAAGCAGCCGGTATGTAATGGTAAACGTCAATGAATGGGGAAAATAATCCAGGATATCCGGGTGGTCCTCGTACCGCAGTCGGCTAATAACCCATGCTCCCTGTTCGTCTGAGGCACCGCAATCAAGCACTTCCCATGCTCTCACGCTTAGTTCCCCATGCAAATGATAATCCGGCGGTTCATTGATTGGAAATTGGTACGTACGCTCTTGAAACGAAAAGGTACCCTTGTTAATCCGGTTCGGCGGAGACAAGACAGGTGTACCATACTTCGAGCTGGCAAACTTCTCGTTCTTCAATGTGGCTAAACTTATGGAAGTCTTGATGATTTCGCGTCCATCAGTCGTAAAGCTATACAGATTGTTGCCCACTTCCGGCAGCAGCTCTGCGATACTTCCGCTTAACGAATCAGACAACTTAATAACGGTTAAGCCATCTTGCTTGAGCGTTTCAACTGCGTATCTGCTCATGTTCTCCCTCCGATGGTTCGCGGGATCGCGTGTTTGTGTCCGGCACGTTGGGAACGGTTTCAATCGTTATGTGCTCGGGCACATTTGATTATATAACGAGTTTTCGATAATCACAACAACAATTTATTACCCTTCTCCTTCTTTATGTAAGCGAAAGAGAGGCTCAAAGAATGAGCCTCTCTTTCTCCTGTCGTCTATGAAAGCTTCTTGCCGAATAACGTCGATTTGCTGCGCATGCTTTGCTCAAATCTCGTTCGCAAGTGCTGCATCCAGTCCGGCTCATGGTCCCATTTCTCCGCAACGGACCGAATTAGACGCGCATATCCATATACATTTGCGAAACGTCTCATCGCCGGTAATACGGATTCCAAATCCTCCGGTAATTCGAATGCCGTGCTATACCCCTCCGAGAAGCACTGTTTCTTATGGCTATACAGCTCTTCCGAAATGCAGTCTCTCAAGTTATCAAGCGCTTGCTCGATATCCATCGCATACCAATGATACATGGCGTCATCGAAATCAATCGCATAGCAGCGTTTCGATTCATGATCGTAGAACACGTTGTCGTATTCGAAGTCATCATGGATTAAACCGTAGTTTCGCTTATGAATGGGAAAAGCAGCGAAATGTTCGCGAAGCAATTGGACTTCCGATCGGGCTGCCGCTTCATTCGGGAGCAGTTTGATCTGATCGTCAATCCAATCGAGCACCTCGATGTGGGACCATCTTCTTGCATCGCCTGGAACGTACTCGCTCGATAATAGGTGGAGCTGCCCCAACGCTTGGCCATGGCTGAAGATGATCTCGTCGGTAAGTGCAGTCTGATTCATCGCTGCACCCGGCACTCTCTCAAACACGGAGGCGTAATAGTCGCCCCAAGGCGTTCGAATTTCTGCGAGTTCCTCGCCTTTCTTGGATTTCACGGCCACCAGCACGCCATAATGTTGCTCACGCAAGTACTTAATAAATGCCAGTTCCGCCTCGATATTTGGTCTGCTCTTCTCTTCAACCGGAGCAAACCTTAATAGCTGCGTCTTGCCTGCCTTGCGAAACGGATATATCGCATTCGATGAAATACGGCAATATTGGAACATCTCAATCGAGTCTGCATCATAATCCCAGTTCTTCAATATCATTTCGGCTAAGTTTTCATTATGGAATAAATAGTTCAGCTTCAACATATTCGGTTGGCCTCCGCATCGTAAACCTATTTTTGCGCGCAAAAAGACCGCAAGGCATATTGCCTGCGGCCTCATCATTCCGATCGGTAAGATAAGCTTGCATGCGCAAACAAACCTATCCTAATACAGAAATAAAGTACAGAAACATCCTTCTTCATGGCAGACTCACTGTGCCTGCCCACCTATTCAGTTCATGTTCACCTTCATTGTTGTAGTAGTCATCGTAGCCCGGCGTTTCATGCCGCTCACTCCCTTCGGTGACAAGTAACTTCATCGTATATGATCTTGCGATTGGAAGCAATTACTAAATTCTACAGCTTAAGCGCGCGTTTAATGCTGAGCTCCAGCGGTGAATACGCACTGCCGTCTATGCGATCGAAGTTCATCCGCTCTTTCAGAGGAGTTGTACGATTGCACAGGAACCTGGCAACGCCGCTATGATTTTGCGAGGAGGTATGATAGAGAAAAGGATGGCACAAAATGACGTCACCTGGCGAAGAAGTCGTCTCCTTCACCCGAAGCAAAGTGCCATGCTCATCCATAAATGCGTTCGTCATAAATTTCTCAACACGATTCGCTCCAGCCAAGAACGAATCATCTGCGTTTCCGGTCAACGCAGCCAGCCAAGGATGCCACACATTACACTCGGCTATCGCTTCATGCGGATCCATCCCATCCGGTTTTGTGGCTAGGTACCGGGCAACTACTTGATGCGAGCCCTCCGCGATCAATGTCCCTCCGCCATGCGTCCCGATCTCCGAGAAGACGCACAAACACAGCAAGCCCTGCTCGCGAGCGTCTACGAAATGGCGAAAATGTGATCCATCCCAGTGCCAGCCGGTTGACGGTACACTCCACTCTTCGTTCGCACCAAGATTGAAATTGACCGGCCACCAGCCCCAGCTGGGATAATTCCGATTCTCATCACCGTTCCATAATACCTTCTGCGTCCAGCGATCCGCGCCGATTAAATCCTCTATGGCATCACCGAGGCGGTCCGTATTACACTGATCAAATGCCGCGTTGCGAAAGTTTTCTTTCATAAACAATATAGGGGGAGTCCACGTTTCTTTGTTGCCTCGGTCGATCTCGTAGCGTCTTAGCTGCTCCCACAGGAAGTCTTGGCATTCCAGCGCAAGCGTCTGCGGGAACGCCTCCTCCACCTTAACCCAGCCCAGCTCCATAAATTGCCCAATCTGTGAATCCGTCAGCACCTTGTTCATCTCTGTTCAAAGCCTCCCATTACTGATTTTTCCAAAATTGAAGCGCTTTCTCCAATATAACAGGCGTCCAGCCATTTTCCTATCGGAATTTTGTCCTGATGGCGGGTCAAAGCTGACTGAATAGGAAAAAAGCTGCCCCGAAAGTCAAAAGATACACTTTCGAGGCAGCCTATACTTCAATCAATCTTCATCGATCACTATATCCATGCCATACAGCAGGTTAAGCGCCTCGGGCAGCATGAATTTCGCCTGGCGAATCCGATTCTGGCTAGGGTCAATCTGATAGTTGGACGCGTGGGAGAGGTCGGCACCGGATAAGTTCGTTTCACCAAATACACTTTCCGTGAAATCCGAGCCTCTTAAGTTAGCTTTCGAGAGATCCGCTTCTCTAAAGTCGACATCCTTAACGGAGCAATTCATGATTGTGGATTGCGGAAGCGCCACTCCGATAAAGGTCGAGTGATTCAAGGTGCAATCCTCGAACTTCAGCAGGCTTGGCACAGCGATTCGAGGCCACTCGGCCTCCGACCAATTGACGCCCACCAGCTTCGACTGCATGAAATACACCTGCGAGAATTTACTGTCCGCTACTTTCATGAGGTTCAAATCACAGCGGATAAACGTGCATCCGGTAAACTTACATTCATCGAAGACCGTTTCACTAAACTCGCAATTCGTGAACGTACAATCGTGAAAATGAACGGAGACAACTTCTTCTTTCGAAAACTTGATATCCTTAAATTGCTCATCGAAATATTCGCTTTCCGTGAACACCGGATCACTTCCTTGTTTCATAATTCGGCTTAATTTCCAATTCAACCATCTGGCATGCCCATCCGTTTCGGCAAGAGTCACGCTATCGGACCGGCCTCTCCTATAGGAATCCAGATGCAATTCGGGATCCCACATATTATTGTAGAGGTGATAGACCTCTCTTGTCTCCCCCAATATTCGAACTTGTTCGCACAATTGGTGTTTGTCTGCAAGACTAAGTTGATTAGCTACATGAGTATGAAAGATACATAAGGCATGCTTATCGGTGCTCCTTGCTGCTGCCGCATTCAAATCTACCAAGGCATCGCCTTCAATCAGTTGAACAGCTTGATGATCAAAATGGCCTGCCGCCTCATCAAAATGCTGATTCCGTTCCCGGTGCTCCGGCCAAATCAAGGCTTTCATCCAAAGGCGACTATCCGAATGATGAAGCTGATTCACATGAAGATCGATCCCGATTCTGGACGCCACCGGAGGACTTTCTGAACGAAGGTATGGCATGTTCGGGCCGCGTAGAGAAGTAGTCAGCGTGAACTCGGCTTGCTGATTCCCAAAGTATCCATCGACGGCATCATACGAATATCGATATTGATCCCAAAATAACTGCAGTCCGGCGCTCGTTCCAATCTCAATCAAAGCAAGCGGCTTGTTCGATAGACTGTAGATCAGGCAGAATGCCGGATACAGGTACGCACAACGGCGAACCTCGTTCGTCTGCACTAGCCTCGTAGTCAGAAGGTGAACAAGCTCATCGCGGTAAAGCAGGCAGAACTCCTTGAACGATTCAAAAGCTGCTGAAGCGTCCTTAGGGTCTGGCACAATACTCGCATAATAATCGTTTAAGTCATGTTCCATCCCCCGCAGCAGCAAATAATGGACAGCACCTAGAAAGAGGTTCGGAATAGGCTGGCCCTCACTGCTGGCAGAGGCAATTCGCAATAGTTCTTCATCCGCCGCAATTCGGGCGGAAAGCTGCTCGTACAAGCGGCTTGACCCGCTGCACTCCTTCTCGGCAAATCTTCTGAAGCTCTCGGAAATGCTCGAAATCTCCATACGTCCACCTCCAACAATGATCGTTTAGTTAGAGTGTAGCACTGCCGACCGATTAACAGAATTTTCAATGTTTTATCCATGCAATAAGTTTTGTTTATCAAAAAAAGACTGCCAGCTGGCAGCCCTGATGAATAACGCTAACTTCCCGTCCCCTGATACTTATTAAGTCCCATATTCCAAACTGCATAAGCCAGCAGGAATAACACAAGTCCGACGACCGGCGCCACATAAGGCAGAATCGGTGAGAACAACGACTCTCCTGTCTTGTTCAAAATCAGCTGTGACGGGTTCCTGCTCCGTTTGGTCCGATATAACCCACAATCTCGCCTTTGTCGATCGTGAACGAGATGTCGTCAACGGCCGTCTTGGTTTCATATTCCCGGTAGACAAGCCCTTTGACGTTGTTCCATAACCCCTCTCTACTCTTGTTGCGTTTGAACTCTTTGCGCAAGTTCTCCACTTGGATGACAGCCATACAATCCCTCTTTTCTCTACTGAAAAGACTAATGACTCCTATCAATTCTAATAATTACCAGCAATGATTCGATTATCATATGGGCATTGCTTCCATGTCAATAGAACTGAACGGCTATCGTAGGCCATTCGGCTGATTTACGCGTTACATAAAAAAAATCAACGACGAATTAATCCATCGTTGATTTCTCCTGCAGCAATTCCTCATATTCGCTCTTCGTGAGCCCGTAGATCAATTCATCGTGATGTTTGCCTTTGGTGAAGATCATGTCACGCAGACGACCTTCTTGCTTGAAGCCGAGATGTTCTTGCAGCGCAATCGAACTGCTATTGAATGCATACACATGGGCATTGGCTTTGTAGTACCGCAGCTCCTCGAAATAGTAGCGAAGAATCAGCCTAACCGCCTCCGAGGCATAACCTTGGCGCCAATGCTCGCGGAAGATCGCAATGCCGTACTTGAATGTACCATTTCGCGGATCGCAATTGCTCGTACACATACTGCCGACCAACACGCCTTCAAGCGTCTCGATGGATAGCCATATGTTATCACCTTCCGCCGGATGGTCGACTTTCTCCTCCGCCCATGCCTTCGTACCTTCTTCGGTTCTTGGAAAATGAATCATATCGCATAGCCGAGCACCTTCAGAATCGCGATCATTCTGATGATAGTCCTCCCAATCGCCAAACTCCAATGGCCGCAGTCTGACCTTGCTGCCTTCCCACAAGTAGGAATTCATGGTTGCTCGCCTCCTTCGTTCTCAGGCGTATCGTACCATTTTTCGCTAGCCAAGCATAGCTGCTTGTCGCTTATACATATCCTCCACGACAAGGCAGGCCATCGCTTCCACAACAGGAACGATTCTCGGACATATGCAGGGATCATGACGGCCGATTGTCTGAATCTCTTGTTCTTCGCCGTCCACGTTGATTGTCTGCTGAGGTACAGATATGGATGAAGTGGGCTTGACGCTAACGCGAAATACGATGTCTTGCCCGTTGCTTATTCCGCCCACAATGCCGCCTGCATGATTGCTGAGAAAGCCGCTGCTGTTCATGCCATCATTATGCTCACTGCCCAGCATCCCGGCCGCTTCAAAACCGGCTCCAAATTCGATCCCTTTGATTGCGCCAATGGAAAGCATCGCCTTCGCCAGTTCGGCATCCAATTTATCGAAAACAGGTTCACCGAGACCCGGCATCGCTCCGCGAATCCGGCACTCTACAATTCCGCCGCAGCTATCGCCGATGGAAGCCAAATGTTCGATTTTGCGAATCATTTCCTTTGCTGCTTCAGCGTCGCAGGCACGAACCGCATTTTGCTCGATGCTCGTTTCCTCGAAGGTTTCGCATTTAATCCCGCCGATTTCGCGAGAGTAAGCAATAACGTCAACACCGCGCCTCTCAAGCAGCTTGCGCGCAATTGCACCACCGGCAACACGGGCCGCCGTTTCCCTGCCTGAAGCACGCCCGCTGCCGCGATGATCGCGAATGCCATATTTCTGCAAATACGTAAAGTCCGCATGACCGGGGCGAAAAGCATGCTGAATCGAACCATACGCCTCCGGCCTCATATCGTGATTATGCAAAATAATGAAGAGCGGCGTCCCTGTTGTTTTGCCCTCGAATACGCCGGACTCGATATGAACGATATCATACTCCTTGCGAGGCGAAGTCACGGAAGATTGTCCCGGTTTGCGCCGATCCATCTGTTTCTGGATATAAGCCTCGTCAATCTTAACGCCCGGCGTAACGCCATCTACAATGACGCCAACCGAAGCGCCGTGCGACTCTCCGTAGGTTGTGATTTTGAACCGTTCACCGAATGTATTGCCTGCCATTAGATTGGCCTCCTCTCTTTAATATGCGACCTGAATACCAAGTCCGGCCAGCTGCTCGAAATACGCCGGACAAGTCTTGGATACGCAGCCAGGGTCGGAAATACGGATATCGTGAACCCGCAGACCAATGAGCGAAAGCGCCATAGCCATACGATGATCGTCATGGGAGTCCACCAATGTCGGCACCGGAGTACCCGGATAAATCGTCAGACCATCAGGATGTTCTTCTACGCGAATTCCCAGCTTGGTTAGCTCCGCACAAATCGCTGCGATACGATCGCATTCATGATGCCTGATATGTGCAGCATCCTTTAATGTAATTGGACCATCTGCGAAGACAGCCATTGCAGCTATCGTAAGCGTCTGATCGGACCATTTTTTCATGCTAAGCGTAAATCCGCCTTTAAGTTGATCCGTTCCATGCACCTCAACGAAATTCTCTCCATGCATAACCGTACATCCCATCTGTTCCAAGATCTCCAGCATCTCGATATCAGGCTGACTTGTATGACTTGCTTGGATGCCTTCTGTCCGAATTCGGCCTCCGGTCAATGCCGCAATCGCCCAGAAATAACAACAGGTGGAGACATCCGGTTCCAGCTGATAAATCCTTGCTTCATAGCTGCCTTGCGGGACAGTGATGGATTGACCATCTGGCGACACGTCAGCTTTGATACCGAAATCAGCCATCATATCGAGCGTCATTTGCACATAATCCCTTTGAACAACTTCTCCATCAATCCGTATCGTTAGTGGCTCCTTCGCATAAGGGGCGGCGATTAACAGCCCGCTAAGAAATTGACTCGATGTGTTGCCTGGGATCGTAACCTCGCCGCCGTTCAGTCCGGTTGCCTGCAGCATGTAGGGTAGGCTGTGTTCCGAGTTTGAATATTCGAATTTAGCGCCGAGCTTTGTTAAGGAAGCAAGCAATGGTGCCTGCGGTCTCTCACTCATCCGTTTACTTCCGCTCAATGTCCATTGTCCATGACCAATCGCAAGCGCACCGGGCAGAAATCTTGCCACCGTCCCTGCAGCACCTACATATAAGTTCGCGGAAGGATTCGGCCAAACTCCGCCACAGCCTTCAATGGAAGCTGTCTCTTGCTGCACGGCTGCAGCTACGCCAAGCTTCTGTAACGAATCGATGCACCAGTAGGAATCATCACTCTTGAGAATGCCATGCAGTTCGGATTTTCCTTGAGCAAGTGCCGCGATAATTAACGCTCTGTTCGTAAGACTTTTACTGCCGGGTACACGAATCGTGCCTTCAACTGCTGACCTCGGAGGACTGATTCTTACCTCGAGTCGATCATTATTCGCCGACCACGGAGAACGCGCTTCAAAATCCGGATGTACCGTTACCATTTCCGTCCACCTCTTTAGGAGTAATTGATCTATCCCGATTATAATGAGATACTTGGAATAAATGAAATCGGAATATTAGATCTCTGTCATAAAGGTGGTTTATGTCAAAATGATAAATTTAGAGTGGTATCGGATCTTTCTCCATACGGCGCGACACCGAAATTTAACGAAAGCTGCACAAGAGCTTCATGTCACACAACCTTCCGTTAGCTATGCCATTAAGCAGATGGAGGAAGCGATGGGCGTGCAGCTCTTTCACCGTTTATCTAAAGGAGTCGAGCTCACAGACGAAGGCCGGGCTCTGCTGGACTATGTCGAGCAATCGTTCTCGATGCTGGATTCCGCGCAAAAGCATCTGTACAATCTGAAGCAGCTTCATGCCGGCGAAATTCGCATCGGCGCAAGCGATTCTCTCATTAAGCATTTGCTGCTTCCGCAGCTGAATGCATTTCACAGCGAGTATCCGGGCATCCGAATTCGCCTCTCGCACGGCAAAACGCCTGACATCACCCGTAGACTGCTGGATGGTGATATTGATTGCGCGATGCTTCATTTGCCCATACAAGATCCACAGCTGCTTATCCATACGATGGCTACGATTGAGGATTGTTTTGTCGTTGGGGAGGATTATAAGGAGCTGGCCAAGCAGACACTTTCCATTCATGAGCTTGCGGAGCTGCCCTTGATCTTACTCTCGCCGGGCAGCAGTACGCGTGTGTTTGTGGATCACTGGTTTGCCGCGAAAGGTGTAACGGTGAAGCCGGATATTGAACTGGGAAGCGTCGATTTATTAACGGAATTCGCACGGTTGAACTATGGGGCGGCCTTCATCAGCCGATCTTTCGTAGAAGAAGAACTGCGCAGCGGGAGGTTATTGGAGTTAAAGCTTGATGTGCCCCTGCCGACTCGGGGCATCGGGTTTGCGGTGAGACGCGATAAGAAGCTGTCCGTTGCGGCGGAAAGCTTCGTACGGCGTATTCGCGAAATTATTTGATTTCGTTGGCTAATAGTTCACTGATCGTGACAAGCTTGTATCCTTGCTCAATTAGCTCCGGTACCAGGATTTGAATAGCCGCCAGTGACTGCGAACGATCACCGAATCCGTCATGGAACAAGAGGATACTTCCCTCACGCACTTCTGCCCGTGAAACATGCACGATATGTTCAGTCCCGGGCATATCCCAATCGCGGGTATCGAGATTCGTTGCATGTATGATCGGATATCCGAATTGCCCGCAAACGGCAAGGAGGTCGTCGTTATATTCTAAATACGGCGGACGAAACGTAGCCGGACGTTTTCCAATCGTATCGGCAATGATTTGCTCGGCACGTCGCAGCTCCTCTGTTTGCTCTTCTTTAGTCAAACTCGCCATATGCGGATGAGAGAAGCTGTGATTGCCGAACTCATGCCCTTCCTCGTACATGCGTTTAGCGACTTCAGGGTATTTTTCCATATTCGTCCCCTGCACGTAGAAGGTTGCTTTCGCTCCATATGGCTTGAATACATCCAGGAATTGCGGTGTCCATTCCGGATTTGGCCCGTCGTCGAAGGTGATTGCGAGCAGCTTGTCTGGTGTTCCCACTTCATTGTAAATAGGTGTCATTCTCATTGTGTGCTCCTCCTTGAATGGATACTACAAAAAGGCTATAAAAAAAGGCTATAAAAAAAGGACTACAAAAATCATAACGATTTTGTAGTCCTTCTTCAATGATTTATTCGTGAGTCGGCTCGATAACCGGGTAACCGATTTTCTGCCAGCGGAATAGGTGCTTCGCGCGATCCGACAGCTGCCCGTACGTTTCTTGCGGGATTTGAACGCGGTTATCGCGGTCCATCGCGCTGTAGATCAGTGCAAGGTTTGGACGGATTTCATCGCTGCGGTTTGGTGTGCCGCGGTGCCACATGCGAACATCGCGAATCAAGATCGAGCCTGCAGGCATATGAACTTTCATCGAATGCATATGCGGTGCAAGTTCTTCTGGATTCGGGCCGTTCGGACCGTAGTAGTTATCAGGCAGCAAGTGCGTGCCGCCCGGCCAAATTTCCATAGGGCCATTGCCATCGTGAACATCGACGAGCGGAATGTTGAACACGAGATCCGTGATCGGCAGGTGCGTTGTGCACAGATCGCCGAAACGAGCGCCGTAATCCGGGTGTACCGGCTGTGTTTTCTGACCGCCAGGCAGCGATGTGTTCGATGAGAACAACGTTACGGAGTAATCTTTGCCCAGAATGCGATCCATGATGGATAGCGCAAATGGGTGCTCGATAACCAGTGAATCGTTGAACGGCGCCGCAAATGGTAGGAAAATTCCCAAGTGGTTTGTGCCTTCGTTGAAGCCGGTTTTATTCAAATAAATTTCTTTACCATGTTTATCGATGAACCAGTTCATCGCCTCTGTGAACGCTTTCTTAAGTTCGGCAACTTTTTCCTTCGGCAGGACGCCTTCAAGGATCACATATCCGTTTACACGGATCAGGTTTACAGCAAGCTGAATGGTTTCTTCGTTTAGGGTTAGGGTATCAATTTCATGTTGACTTACTTTCACAATGATTCACCTCACGTAATGGATATCGATAGTAGACTGCTAGTGTCTTTTATAAAATATCACTTCTGAATCAGAAATACTAAACTTATCTTCCGATTGATGCATCACATTGCAAGCATTTGTCGAGTGCTCTTGCTCTGTTGTCGAGGAAGAGCAGCGTGCATGGAGGGGTTGTTTTGCTCCGGTCGCTTCGTAATGGCACGCTGAGAGAGCCCTGAATTAGTATGGCTGTAAAGCGGCATATCATTCGCAATCGCTTAAAATGGCTGCGATATTTATGAAGTGCTCCTCTGGAAATCATAACTGGAGTACGCTCTACATAGTCGCTCAACAACCTATCTTCAGATGCTTGTGTTGAAGATTTGAGCGGAGGATTGATGTAAGCGCTTGAACAAATTGGATTAGATAAAGGCGCGGCGTTTGGCGAGTCATCGTCTCTTGGGGTTGGCCATCCGATGCGAGGTTGCGGGAGTATGCTTCGCTTAGCGGTATTTCCGCTTACACTTAGTAAAAGCAGCGAGGATGGATCGATTTCAGTACAATTATGCTTCATTTAGCGGAATATCCGCTTACACTATTTTCAACTTGAATGTTCATGATACGTTTACCGCTGAGAGTTCAATTTTCGAACTCTCAGTGTCCTTTTTCGGTGATTTTACCGGTAAGAGTTCGGTTTTGAGACTCTCAGCCTCTGCCAGACGGCAATTCGCCCCGTTCTTGGAGCTGAAAGTTCGATTTTCGAACTCTCAGTATCCTTTTTCGGCGGTTTTGCATCTGAGAGTTCGATTTTAAGACTCTCAGCTTCTGCCAGACGGCGGGTCGACGCGTTCTTGGTGCTTGGAGCCGCCTCTCAACCAGAAGCCACGGCTTCGATCAAATAATAAAACCCGGTCGTGCGAATCCCTTGCGAAGTGGCATGTTTCTCAAATTGCGATACGATCCCATCGAAACAGGTTTCCCTCACATATGCCGAGTAGCTATCGCGTTGGCCGAAGCACAGCATCTTTAGCACATCTTCAGCCGTTGGAATCCAGACCGTCTCTCTAATTCGTTCCATATGTATGTCAATTAGTCCGCTTGTTCCCAGCCGGTCCTGCACGCGATCCCATATCGGCGTGCCAAGTGTCGGCGGCGCGAAGAGACCCGGAAAACACAATCCAAGCTCTCCGCCCTCTCCATTCTCATCACCGGGATGATAGAGGACCAGCTTACCGCCTGGACGAACAACTCTGTTTCCTTCTTTGTACCAGCTGCCGGGACCTTTCTTGGTGTAAGCCACATCAAACGCATCGTCTGCAAACGGAAGCGCGTTATGCGTGTCACCTCTAACGAAACTTACATTCGGTTTCCGATGGAGATTTGCCGTCTCCAGAAAGCCTTCCGTAACATCCAGACCAACAATTTCAACAGCAAATGCCGCCCACCGATTCGTGTAGTCCCCGTGACCGCATCCCACATCGAGCACTTTTCCACCAATAATCGTGGCAAGCTTCTCCGACAGCACATTTTCACCAGATACGCCTTCAACCACAGCGCACCAAGTAAACTCGTATTTCCCCGTCTTTGCTGCAAGTTGCTTGCACCAAGCGAACGATTGCGGACTTAAATAATCCGGATGTTGCGTAATCTCTGGAAACATAAGTGTAGCATCCCTCCAATTCGAAATTGGCCAACCGGCTCCCGGCTCCCTAATTCCCTCTATTCGAATTAGCCTTCACAAAGGCTTTCAAACAATCCAGACAAATACAAGACTTATTCAGCTCTTCCGCTGGCACTAGCTCAAATATTCCGCTGGGGAACTGCTCTTTGCTGCACCAGCAGGCATGGCTTCCTTCACAAGCATTTTGCTTACGACAAATGGGACATTCCTTCGCTTTCCATACATCGTCATTCATCATCGATCACCAATTCCTATTGTTTTCTCGCTATGCTCCGAGTCACCGCATCACTGAAGCGCGTTCCTACCTGTTTGTACTCATTATACAAACTTACCGTCCACTTAGACAAAGAAAAAAGCCGCGAAATCGCGACTTTTCATACGGCACGGAACCGTTCAATGGAACGACCGCCAGAACGCTCCGTTCGTATCCAGAATCGATCTGATTTGGGCAAAAGGAATCGTGAACGTCGGGAAGCCTGCCGCATACGGTGCAATTTCATAAGGTTCAAAATAAATATGGAGTGCGTTCTCAGAGACGAAGAACGGCTGATCCGCTCGAATGCCGTTATAGGTATTCGGAAATACGTAGGAATATTGCGGATCTTCCTTGATTTGTTTGCCTATGATATCGCTAAGCTCCTTCACATAGTTGCTGTCAGGCTTAAACAAGTCCTTGAGCGCAAACATTTGGCCGGTCGATAGATCAATCATCGCGTATTTTTTAGTGGGCATCCCGTGTGCGGCTCCGAACGGAAAATTATAGCCGGTCAGCTCAAGCTGAAGCAGGTTCTGCTTGTAGAAGGAGACATCGAAATCACCGGAGTACGAATAATCGAGCTTCTGATCCGCCGGAATCGGCTTCACCTGCGAAAGCTCGCGCAGCTTCGTATTGACCTTCTGCTGCGCTGCTTGGTCAGCCATCCCTTCCACCTGCGGATAATAAACCAAATAATCTCGATTCGGTTTGAATTTCTCTTCCTTGACGAAGTAGGGCTGCTTCAGGGGAATGGTCGTATTTTGCTGCCAGATGACCCTGCCGCTGCGATCCAGATAGGAAAGCCGCTGATCCACGAAAGCTTTGATTAATCCGCCTTCTTCCAAAGTAAGCGAGCCGCTGCCGTTCACACGCGGATAGCCTGTGGCCGGATGCCCGTTGCGATCGATAAAGAATGTCTGCTTCGCATCCGATGCGGAAGCCAGACCTTTGTTGAAATCAGCGACATCTGTATAAACGAAGTCCGTGAGCAGCTTCCCATCCCAATCTGCGATGGCATAGATGGAACCGATAAAAGGCTGCTGAGGATCGATTGCTTTGCCGACCGCAAACCGACCGCTTCCTAAGCTTCGGATGTCGTTATACTCTGCTTTGATAACAAACGTACCCTGCTTATTGATGACCCCATAATTCGACCTGAAATCATCGGAAATGTTGACGATCGCACGGCCGTCTTCGAATGGAAAAGCCGAGTAAAAAGCGGGCTGAATCACGACATTCCCGCGTTCGTCTATATAGCCGCTTTTACCCCCCATCTCGCGCTGGAACGATAACAAACCGTCGCCAAGCGGGCCAACCATGGGATAATTGTAGGTGTGGAGTTTAAGACCGTCCAGACCGATTAACGCATATTCGTTATCCTTCACTTTGACGAGCGCCTTATTTCCTTGAAAATCATTTGCTTCCTCATATTGAGCCGGAATCACTACGTTGCCCTGCGCATCCAAATAGCCATAGCGAATCGTACTCTCTCCCGAAGCTCCGGGCAGCGTATCATAGAATACCGCTCTGCCGTTATGCATATCTGAGATGAATGGGTACGCCTTCTTGGTCAACACCGTACCGCTTTCGTTGATTAGCTTAAAGCCTTGGCTATCAATCACGGAGGCGCGCTGCTCTGAGAATTTACCAATTGAATCGTAAATAGGTGGAACGATGAACTGAGCGGATGCGTTAATGATGCCATATTTTCCTTTCTCGGAGACCACCGCCAATCCGTTCTCCTGAAAGTCGCCGGCATCGTCAAACCGCGGCTCTATCGCCATCCTTCCCCGATTGTCGATATAGCCCCATCTCAAACCTTTTACG
This sequence comes from Paenibacillus rhizoryzae, assembly GCF_059686995.1. Classification (NCBI taxonomy): domain Bacteria; kingdom Bacillati; phylum Bacillota; class Bacilli; order Caryophanales; family Paenibacillaceae; genus Paenibacillus; species Paenibacillus rhizoryzae. Next base: position 206,575 of record NZ_JCAALT010000007.1, read on the forward strand.
GTCTTCAGCGACGCCGGAAACAATCCCACTGCACGGGTTGCGACTGCCGGTTCCAGCACGTCCCGGATCGACTGCTCCAGCTCAAGCAGAGTATCTCGTGTCGGCTGAGCGAAGGCCAGCGCTTGATGAACGGATACCAACGCAGGCTCAGCAAAACCCGAGCGATACTGGGCATCGGCGAGGTGGTACCAATACAGCGGATACTGCGGATACCTCCAAACGAGCCGTTCATAATACTTGACGACATGCGGAAAATAATAGCTGTACACGTCATGCGCAGGAACAAAGCTGCCATTTTGCCAACGAAGGACGTCGATGTGGTAGGATTCCCCACTATTTTGCATCCAGATCGCAAGCTCCGCCCTGCCATCCAGCCCTTGATAGCCCGGCATATCCATCGCTTGCATAAAGCTGTAGCTCATGCCTGCCGGCGCGACATCTCTTAATCCTTCCTTGCTCCATTCATACACTGACAGCTTCGTCCACTGCGCATTGATTTGCCAGCCTACGATCAGATTGTTCTGACCTGCCCGCAGCACCGGCATCGCCATGAGCTGCACTACACCATGACCATGCCCTTTGACCTCAGCTGCCTTCTTCCATTCCCCTTTCTTCTCTTGCAGCACTACCAAATGAAGCTGGTTGCCCAACCGGTAGACCGCAGCAATCTCAGACAATCGATCTCCATTCAAATCTGCTGCACAAACCGCCGCATGCGCGGCAGACTGGTTGAGTAACATCAGCTCCGCACCACTTGGCAAATTAGCCATTGCGATTAGCGTCAGCTGCTGTTCGTTCGCGGCCATGTCAGCATCATCCCTCTCCTCGCATTCTTCGCCTAATCGTATGCGGAGCATTGGCAGATATGCCTTTCGCGGTGTAAATCGAAAAAATACCCGGTGTGAGCTTGTCCGCTCATTCACCGGGTATTTGCGCGTGAATCGATTATTGCCAGAACCAGAAGATAAGCAGCAGCATCGTGAAACGCAGCACTTCATAAGAAGTATCAACGGCGACAACGAGCCAGCTCTTGAATTGCCAAACTTTCTTGCCAACCGTGAACGGAAGCGTATAGCCCGCTGCCAGAAGCATCGTGAACCAGAATGCACCGGCTAAGGAATCACCGTCATAATCGAAGGCCTGTCCGCCGGCTTGCCACAGCTGTAAGCATACGGCAAACGCGATCGAGGTCACGAACGAGACGATTATATAGATGATAAAGGACTGCATCTTGGCTGCATTGCTCGGCTCAGTCGTAGGACTGCCATACATATCCCGCTGATATGGCTTCTTCCAAATAACGGCCATCCACAGAAATCCTAATGCCAAAGATAGCAAACCTGTCACTATTACCGCCCAATAATTAATGTCACTAAACAACATGCAATTTCCCTCGCTTTGTATGATAGTCGGTTCGATACGAAACCATTTGGTTTCGCTTTACGTCTCCGATTATATACAACCATTTGGTTTCCTGTCAATCCCTTGCATCTCTATATTGGTCTTCACATAACAAAAGAACTGCTTCAAAAGTCAGCTGCACACTTTTGAAACAGTCCTTCCCCTAACGCATATGCGCTACCCGTTTACATCAACGCCCGCCGTCCTAACCTGTGGCTGACGACGTTTCATATTGGTGATCGCTACACCGGCCAAGATCAGAATGCCGCCGCCAATCTGAGCAGCTTTAATCGGATCTCCAAGGACAAAGAAGCTTACAATAATGGCGACGAAAGGCGGTATGTTCATGAACATTGCACTAGTCGATGGACCGGCAACGGCAATGCCTTGGTTCCACCAGAAACCGGCCAAACCTTGGCCGATAACTGCTACCGTAATCAGGAGCAGCCATACTAACCAGCTGTGGCTACCATGCAGGTTGCCGTTCCATGCCTCTACGCCAACGGCCGGAGACATCAGAATCGTGCCAATGACCGTGGAATAAATCGTTACTTCATACGATGACATCGAGACGGTTAGCTTTCGAATAAACAGTAAGCTGACCGACATACCGAGCATGGCCATCAACAAGTAAACGTCTCCCTTGGAGATGCCAAGCTCCTTGCCGCCATAGAGCACGATGCAAACGACGCCGACAAGCGCAACGATTGCTCCTGTTATTTTCACCAGCGTAATCTCTTCTTTCAGGAAGATACGCGACAGCAACGTTGTCGCAATCGGCGACAACGCAATAATCAGCGCAGCGTTGCCGGCCGTAGAATGCTGCAGCCCGGTAAAATAAAACAGCTGATTGATTAGCGTGCCGGATATCCCCGCAAGCAGCAGCAGGCCAATTTCTCTTCGATTCGGCTTCCGCATGGAATGACGAACCATAGCAACACTGATTAAGAACAGCGACATGACGACGAGTCTTGCGAAGGACAGAAAAATCGGCGAGAAATCCCGCAGCATATAGGCACTGGCAACATAGTTGCCGCCCCATAACAGCGAAACGCCCCATAGCTTCAATAATATCGTTCGATCCGGCATTTCAATGAAAGTCTCCCTACTTATCCATGATTAGTCATTCGTTTGTTCGCTCGCATATGAGACATGACCGTTGCGAGTACCATTAATGCTGCCATGAGCCAAAACACGGCGTGAAGTCCGCTGATAAATCCATTCAACGATGAATCTGCACCCTTCATGCCCACCTGCGTACCCGAGAATATAGCCAGCATCGCTTCATGAGGAATGCTATGCGTCACAATCGGCATGGAGAACGCGATGCTGAGCATCATTCCCATGTTCGTCGTGAGCGAGCGAATCCCTGAAGCTTCGCCGCGATACTTGGCACCGGCCGCATTCATAATACTGCTGGAATTCGGTGAATTAAACAACCCCGAACCGATGCTAATGATTGTCATATAAAGCGCTAAATGCCAGAAAGGCGTTCCAAGGTTCGTATCCAACGCAAGCCCGGCCAAGCCGAAAATACTTAGAAACAAGCCGACAGTTGCCGGTGTCGTCTCCCCGTATTTGTCGCCAAGACTGCCTGCTAACGGCGATACGACGAGCATGCCTGCCGCAAGCGGAATCGTCATGATGCCGGCAACTAATGCATCCTTCTCCAGCGCGCCTTGGAAGTAAAAGATGAGCATGAACATGACTGCCATCCGTGCAATGGCGTTTAACGTAGCCGAAATAATACCGAATGAGAATATCTTATTCGTAAATAATGGCAAATGCAGCAGTGCGTTCGGATGCCTCCGTTCGAAACGAAGGAACACGGGGAAAAGCACGACAAAGAATAAGCCGGATATCCACACGACCGGAGACGTCCAGCTTTGAATCGGCCCCCAAGTCAAAGCAATAAGCAGCGCTGTAATGGAAACGACATAAGTAAGCACACCGCCGATGTCCAGTCCGCCCGCTTTGGGAGCGGCAAGTTTATCATCCTTGATCCCCATAACCGCCAGTCCCCAGACGACGCCGATAACCCCGAACGGCACATTAAACCAGAAGGTCCACTTCCAGCCAAATGCCGTCGTCAGCCAGCCGCCAAGAACAGGTCCGATAATTTGACCAACCGCGATGACCATGATGTTAATGCCAAGTGCCTTGCCTAGCTCTTCCTTCGGAAACGCATCTGCAACGATTGCCGTACTGTTGGCCATAACCATCGCGCCGCCAATGCCTTGCAGGATTCGAAACGCGATCAGCAGCGGAGCATGCTCGGCGAACCCTGAGATAAAGGATACGATCGTAAAGAGCAGCATACCCGCAATATAAATACGTTTTCGTCCGAACCGGTCCGCTAGAGAGCCGGCCATAAGCACCATAACGGTCTGCGCCACCATATACGAGAGCATCACCCACATAGCCTGCAGCAGCGATGCTTGTAAGCCTTTAAGCAAATCCGGCAATGCAATGATGAGCGTGCTGAAATTCAGTGCCGATAACAAGGAGCCCAGGCTCGTTACCGATAAAATCCACCATTTTCGAGAAGTATTCACGTTTGTTCTCCCCTTTCACTCAATCCGCTGGCGAAGCTGATGAGCGATGCTTTAATCGATTTGCGCGATCAAGACGCTCTGCGAAACCTTGCTTCAATAACTGAAGCTTCTCCATCCGCTCATCGATGTGGCCGATGATTTCCTGAAGACGATCCGTCGCTTCATCCAGCACATTCTCCCGTTCGTCCTCCGTAAGCGCATCACCGTAAAACGTTGCTCGAAGGCGATCAAGATCCGCTTCCGCTTGCAAAATATCACGTATTTCTTGAAGCGATGCACCCAGCACTTCCTTCAATCGCAGGATGTGTTGAATGCGAAGCACCATCTCCTCATCGTAAACCCGGTGCCTGCCTTCCGTTCGGCTCACTGTCGGAAGCAAACCAATTTCCTCATAGTAATGAAGCGTTCTGGCGGTGATGCCGAGCCGCTCTGTGATGTCTTCCATCGTGAATTTGAGGTTTACTTCCATGTGGGCTTCATCCGTCTCCCTTCTCTTTCCAAATAACTTACGTTAACGTAATGTTATCCTAATGCTGTTGAAATCGTCAATCCACGATCGACGTAAGAAAACAAAAAAGCTGCCGTTCCCGGCAGCTTCTCTTGCAAGTTTCTAACTAATCCACAATCAGCTTCCCAACCATCTTCGCGTGGCCGGAACCGCACATCACGGAGCAATGAAAGGCATGCTCCCCGGCTTTATCAGCCGTAAATTCCGCGGTTCCGTTATTTTCATTGATATCTACCTTGAAATCATCAATTGCAAAGCCATGAACGCCTTCTTCGTCTACCAAGGTGATTTTCACTTTGTCGCCTTGCTTCACATGAATTTCCTCTTGATCAAACTTGAAATTGGAGGCTTTCACTGTAATCGTTTTGCCGCCGCCGCTGTTGTTCGAGCCTGTGTTCGTTCCGGTATTCGTACCGTTATTGGTGTTATTCCCAGTGTTGTTGCCGGTGTTGTTGTTATCCTTGCCGCCGCAGCCTGTCAGCCCTATCGCCGCCATTGCCACTACTGCTGTGATGATCAGTAATCGTAGTTTCATTGTTGATCTTCCTTTACTCGTTAATGTTTGGATTCGATCTCGATAATGTTCGTTTTCTCTTCAGGGGTATCATCGACAATCCCCTTCGTGGAATTGCGGAATTCGCGCAGCGTATCCCCGAACGCACGACCGAGCTGCGGGAGTTTTGCAGGGCCAAACACGATTAACGCGATGGCGAAAATAATGATCAGCCCCGATATGCCAATATTGTTAAACATAGGAGCACCTCCGATTGTAGAATTTTTTTACTGTGCCGGCTGCATGGCAATCTTCAGCCTCCGTCTGTAGTAAATGGAGCATCCCAGTGCGCTAATCTCAAATAGAAGAATGAGCGGTACCGTGACGGACAGATGCGATACGAAATCCGGCGGCGAGATCAATGAACCGAGCACGGCTAAACTGACGTACGCATATTTGCGTATGGGCTTCATTTTCTCCGGTGTTAGCAGTCCGATTCGGGTTAGAAAGGTCATTACCAAGGGCATCTCGAAAGCGATTCCCATCGGCAGCAAGAAGCTGATCAGGAATGACATGTAATGCTGGATGCCATACACCTCGGCGGCTCCCATCGATTGATTGAGCTTGATCATAAACCGAATCATCATCGGCAGCGCGACCAGATACCCGAATGAGCCTCCCAATAGGAAGAGCAGCACAGACATCGGTACATAGATGAGCGTGCCTCTAGCTTCCGATTCCGTCATCCCGGGTTTCGCAAATGCCCAGAAATGATACATCAGGAATGGCAGCGTTATGGTGATCCCGATCAGAAGCGCGCATTTCATGTACACAACGAGCCCATCGGATAAAGCAAACACGCTCCATTCCACCTGGATGCCGCCCAGATGCGACTTGATGAACCGGATGATTCGCGGCGATTCGTACAAGCCGGCGCTAAAGGCGACCAGGAACCAGCCTGCAACATAGATCAGACGTTTGCGCAGCTCGGACAAGTGAACAATCAAATCACGATCCAGCAGTTCATTCGCCTGGCCTTTACCACTGCTCACACAAGAGATCCTCCTTTCTTCAGATAGGTTTTGACCCCTTCAGCGGCCCGATAGGCGAATGCGCCAACCGTTGCCGTCGGATTGTACCCGCTGTTATGAGCGAAGTTCGAAGCCCCGCAAACAAACACATTCTCGGCATCCCACATTTGCAAATAGTTGTTCACTACCGATGTTTTCGGATCACTGCCCATGATCGTCCCGCCTGTGTTATGCGTGGACTGGTACGGCACGATGTTATACTGCTTGAGCGCATCATGCATCTCGACCTTGGTGGCGTTCATGCCGTCTGCAATGTCCTTCGTTTTCTGCGCAATGAATTTAACGAGCTCCCGATCTTGTTCTTCAAAATCAAACGTCATCCGCAGCAGCGGCTGTCCGAGCGCATCCTTGTATTCCGGATCCAGATCCAGAAAGTGGTAGCGATTCGGCATGCTCGCTCCTTGCCCGGTGACCGATAAGATTCGGTTCGCATTATGAATCGTAGCCTTCTTAAACTCGGCGCCCCATTTCGGAGCACCGGCCGGAACCGGTTGATACTGAATCGGACGAAGCCCCGTCTGAGTAAAGCGAATATTGGCTCCATGCAGAAACTTCAAATCGCTGTGATCGAAGTTATCGCCATTAAAGTCGTCCAAGCTGCTGCCAAGTGCCCCTGCGCCCATTGCCAGATTGAATTCGCGGTCTTCATAGAACGCACTCGTGCTCGCACCATTCACTTGATAGGCATAGTTGCGACCAATCGCGCCGGTATCGGAATCCGGATCATAAGGCTTGCCAAGCTTGGACATCAGCAATAGACGCACATTCGAGAATACGTAGCTTGCCAGAATCACGACATCCGCCGGCTGAATGTACTCTTCTCCAGTCGGCGTGTTGACATAGGTCACTCCGGTTGCCTTGGAACCGTTATGCAGAATGGATGTCACATTCGAATGGGTGCGCAGCTCGAACTTTCCTGACGCTTGGGCGACCGGAAGCACAGTGACGACAGGATCTGCCTTGGCGCCGTATTCGCAGCCGAAGCGTTCGCAATAACCGCAATACTGGCAGGCTGCACGCTCGATGCCATCCGGATTCTTGTAGACTTCCGTCAAGTTTGCGGACGGAATCACATAAGGATGTAAGCCAAGCTTAGTGGCCGCATCCTCAAACAGCTTCATGCCCGGTGATTTCTTCATGGGCGGCGTCGCGAACGGCTTAGACATCGCACCAACGTTCGGAGGCGTTGTATTCTCCCCCGAAATCCCCGACATTTGCTCGTACATCACGTAGTAAGGCTCAAGCTGGTCGTATGTAATTCCCCAGTCGCGGATCGTCATGTCTTTAGGGATCTTGTTCTTCCCATAACGCTCGACCGTCTTGCTGTGGATTTCAAAATCATAGGGCAGAAAACGATAATACTGGCCATTCCAGTGCACGCCCGCGCCGCCAAGTCCGTCCCCGAGCAGGAAAGATCCGTAGGTCCGCATTGGCAGTGCCCGCATTTTATAGGTGTTTCGGAACGTCACCGTTTCTTTGGACAAATCCTGCATCAGCTCATAACGCGCCGCATAGCGAAGCTCATCATGGACATGGAAATAATCCTGCGTCCCGCGGCCCTTCCCTCTCTCAAGCCCGACCACTTGAATGCCGGCCTTGGACAATTCTGCGGCGATGATGCCGCCAACCCAGCCCATTCCGACGATAACGACAGGTACTTTCGGAAGTTTAGTCGCCATATTCCATCACTCCTAACCTAAATCGAGATGATCAGCCAGGCTAAGCGGTTCCATTTTGACGAATTCTTCTTTCTCGATCTCTTTGGAATAGCTCATTTGATTGCCCGGAAAATTCCTCATTTTCCACCCTTGCATGTTCTTGTTGCCTCCATAGAGCGGATCCGAATAGATCCCTTCAAGCGTGAGATTCTGAAACATCGAGAAGAAAGTCGAAGCCGGAACCCCTTTTAAATGGACTTCGTCTTTCTCGAATGCGGTCAGAACCGCATCCTGCTCTTCGGGGGTAATGTCCACAAACTGCTTCTGATACTTTGAATTGCTATACAAGTTGAGGGAGTCGAGTCCTAAAGCCATGAGCTCCTTACGCTTAAAGGTAAGCTGATAGCCTTGCGACGCTTCCGCTTTATAGAACGGCGGTGACATATAGTCGCGCGCATTGGTTCCGAAAGCACTGGCCATTTGATGGTCGATGAAGAAAGCAGCGCCTAATTCTTTGGCCCCCGGACCCAGATCATCCTTCGGGAAAATCCGCTCCGATGCTGCTTCAGCTGTCAGAAACTGATCCTGCGAGAAGAACATCAGCGCTTGATTGTAGTCCTTGCTTTCGGCCGGGGTCGGCGCAGGTGCTGCGGGTTCCTCGTCCTTCGTTGTTTGTTTGACGCTCGATCCGATTAATCCGCCAATCACACCGCCTAGAACAACGCCTCCCAGTGCGGTGCCTGAATATTTTAGAAACCTTCGTCTGGATTCATCTTGTGGCTGTTTTGAATCCGTTGCCATCATGATCTCTCCTTTATGTTCACTTAAGCTAAGTAGGCTTTAGTATTTTCCACTTCATGAATAAACATCCAATTATTTATAAAAGTGCCGATTTGGCGATCGGGCGGCATAAGGTAGTAAGGAGCAGGTTAACAAGTGTCACGATTGGAGATGAAAAGCAATGAATGCCGGTAAAGCATTACGGATGTTGATGTTCGGTTTCATGATTGCTGTCCTTGCGATTGGGCTGCTGCCGTTCCTTGTCATTTACAATTGGAGCGATCTGTATGGTTTGTCTGAAGTCGATAACACCTACTCACCGCTAACATTCCTGCAGAAATATATGAGGTAACACCCAGAAGCTAAATAAGGCTGTCTCAAAAGTCGCATATCGCGCTTTTGGGACAGCCTAAATTTATGTTCCAGACTACTGTTCTTTTGCAACACCACCTAACAATCGGATAAAGTATTTGTATCAGGCATGTACAAGAACAGGAGTGGAAAATATTGAGAGCTCAGAACCAAGTGGTACTCGTAACCGGCGCGGGGAATGGGATTGGGAGAAATGTGGCACTTGCCTATGCACGTGAAGCGGCAACCGTCGTACTTGTGGACAAGAATGCAGAGATGCTTGAAGGAACTGCTCAGTTGATTGCAGCAGAAGGACTTCTTCCGCCGATCTGCCATGTACTCGATATTAGCGACCCTGCTGCCATAGAGGCCTGCTTCTCAAAGGTAGCGGAGAGTACGGGTCGACTCGATGTACTCATCAATAACGCCGGATTTGGAATATGGAAAGCGGTCTATGATCTTACGATCGAGGAATGGGATCGTGTCATCAATACCAATCTGCGCGGTACATTTGTATGTGCTCGAGAAGCAGCCAAATTAATGAGATCCGGCGGCAAAGGCGGGGCAATCGTGAATATCTCATCCACGCGCGCGATCATGTCCGAGCCGAATTCGGAAGCTTATGCCGCGTCCAAAGGCGGGATTCTCTCGCTGACGCATGCGCTCGCGGTTTCGCTGGGGCCAGACCGAATACGCGTTAACGCGATCAGTCCGGGCTGGATCGAAACAGGCGATTACGATAACCTTCGTCCTGAGGATCATCACCAGCATCCGTCGCACCGAGTCGGTAAGCCCGATGACATTGCTAGAGCCTGTCTATATCTGACAGATCCTCGAAATGATTTCGTGACGGGCACAAATATTGTCATCGACGGCGGAATGACGCGCAAAATGATCTATCTCGAATAGTCATCCGCCCCACAGCCCATCCTTCGTCTCTCTTGAAATACATAGCGTTATAAGCCACCAGATGGTGATACCCAAACAAATATAGTGCATGGGATCGGCATGATAAAACACCGAGTAAAGAATCCAGCTTACGCATCCAACTGCAAACCAGAACCAGGAGCTCACAATGAAGAACAAAACGCCGATCCCTGCCAGCAATTCGAGGAGCCCATCCCAAATTTCTTCCATTCCGTCCACCCTCCCTTAGTTGCTTATATAGCTACTATATGAGGAGGTAGAAGCTTACGATCATTTTATGTATGGGAAATAAATCCAATTTTTCGTTATTGGCGGCTATTCCGCATAAGATCCTCTAGCCCGCTGCCAAACTGCTCGAAACTCTCATTATGCTTGACGATAAGCGGATATTCCGCTAATTGCCTCCAAACTAGCTTTAATTTGGGATCTTTAGCGGCTATTCCGCTTAAAATCCACTATTCCGCTGCCAAGCCGCTCGAAACTCTCATTATGCTTGGTGATTAGCGGATATACCGCTAATTGCCCCCAAACTAACTCTAATTTGACATCTTTAGCGGATATTCCGCTTAAGATCATCCAGCCCGTGCTGTGAATGTAAGATTGGGAGCTGAGAGTTCGATTTCGGAACTCTCAGCTTCTTTTTTCTTTGGTTTCGCCGATGAGAGTTCGGTTTTCGGACTCTCAGCATCCGGTGCGAAGGGATTTGAGTTAGTTTGTTTGCTGAGAGTTCGATTTCGGAACTCTCTGCTTCTTTTTTCTTTGGTTTCGCCGGTGAGAGTTCGATTTGCGGACTCTCAGCATCCGGTGCGGAGGGGGTTGGGCTAGTTTGTTTGCTGAGAGTTCGATTTCACGACTCTCAGCTTCTTTTTTCTGTAGTTTCGGCGGTGAGAGTTCGGTTTTCGGACTCTCAGCATCCGGTGCGGAGGGGGTTGGGTTAGTTTGTTTGCTGAGAGGCGGATTTTCCGACTCTCAGCCTCTTTTCTCGGTGGTTGTGGCGGAGAGTGCAGGCTAACTTAATGCTGCCAGCATCTGTTCCAGAACACGAACACCTTGAATTTCCGCCGCTTTCGCTTCTTGCAGCAGTTGAATCGCGCGAGTCGCTACAGCCTCTTGGTTCGGCTCGCCCCCTTGCGGGAAAGGGAACATACTGACTAGAGCACCGAGCCGGTCTGCCACAATTCGATAATGAGAGGAAGCTTCAGATGCCAGCTTTCGCAATTGCGGCGAATCCTTCTCACTCTCGTCCGGCCAATTTGCGACTACCTCATCCAGAAATTTCACGGCAAATTCGCGCGCATCCCAAACTTTCACGGTATTCACGCTGTTTCCGAAAGGTTCCACACTCCGATTCGTGAACGCTCTGATCCATGCATCATAAGCAGCGATCCCGTTGCGGTGAGGTCCTTTTTCCAGTTCCCGTTGGGGCACCTTCGCATGCTGCAGCGCAAGCTCAAGCGCTCCCTTCAACATCGTTCTCCGATCGACGGGCTGATAGCCCGTAATCCCAAGCACATACAGCTCCGTTACTTCGCCTCGTCCCAGCTTCTCATAAGGCAGCTCGCCATCTTGACGGACATCTCTACACTTAAAAACCCGCCGATTATCGTCATAGCCGTAGATTACGCCCCATTCCGGGATAAAAAGATCCCAGCTAAGCGCGGGAATACCGCGGTCTATCGCCTGCTGCACAAGTGCGATCCCTTCCTCCAGCTCTTCAGGTGTCGGAGGATTGTTCGTCTGTTTGCCGGCATATTGAACGGAGAATCCGAGATTGTTCAAAGCTGCTTCATGATGCTGCTTCCAATCGAAGCAAGAATAACTTCCCACCTCTACGGCGTCTTGGTCAATTACGATCCGAAAAGCATGCGCCGTGTACCCCATCACCTCTACCAAAGTCATGCCTGCCAGCTCCGTATACTGCACCATACTGTTCAGCGCAGTTGTGTCGGTATTGTGACTCCAGCTGCAATCGGTTTTCGCTATCATTTCCATTGTTATCAATCCTTCCAAGTCATTTTGTACTGCGGTGGAGCGAGCAGCTTCACTGCCGGCTTTCCTAACTTCTTGCGACCGTCGATGTACAGGCTGATTTGAGTGCGAATCCGCTCCTGCTGCAGCTTCTGCCGAGCTCTAGAAATGCTGTTGTACACATTGGCGACCGCCGTGTTCATTAAGGAAGCGATATGCTGGGGCGGCAGCTGATCGAAGAAATACGCTTCGAAGATCCGTTTCTCCCGACCGGTTAAACAGTGCATCATGCCGCGAATGCCATCGACTAAATCTTTGCGCAGCAAGGCCGCAGAGGGATCATTCGCCTGCTTCGCTTCATCAAGCGCAAGTTTTCCGAGACGGAACAGCACATGGTCGATGTTAAAAGGATCATCAATGCCGACACGCGCACCTTCTACCGAGGCAATCTCACTGCAGCTCCAGCTGGTGAATGGACGCTCCCTGCGATGCGGCCCTCCGCGGCGCAGCTTCATGTTGGCTTCATTGCGCACGATGGTTTTGAGCCAAGGGGCGAATCGGCTGCTTTCCACTAGCGATCCCAGATGAAGAAATGCCCGCACAAGCGCTTCCTGCACCACATCCTCCGCAAGATGGTGATCCTGCGTTAAGGAGTACGCAAGGTTAAACGCTTTGGCACGGCTTCTGCGGACAAGCTCTCCGAAAGCATCCGGATCACCGGTTCTCGCCAAGGCTACCAGCTCCGCTTCATGAGCAGGTACTTTCTCATCCCGTTGCACTTGTTCAGCATGATTCGAAACCAACAATTCGCTACCTCCTACATCAACCTATATCTATGGATGCCAGCTGAAGCGGCAATCTATCTGAATGGTTCAAACTTTTTTTCAAATTACTCCTTACACACTGTACTCTTATTCCTCACATCCATGCAGAACCCTGTTTAAAACATAAAAAAAACCGCCATAGAGGCGGTTTTCACCTAAAAATTCTTATTCGACATTCGGTGCAGCTTCATCCAGCCAGTTCTCAATGCTGCCAATGACAGACGCTACGCAGCCATCTTCGAACGGGGAGTTCAGGCCGGCAACCTTCACCAGCTCCGTGAACGACAAGCTGCCGCCTTGGCGGCATAGATTCAAGTAGTCTGCCCATGCTTCCGGACGATCCTCGTGCATCTTCTTCCAGAATTGGAACGCGCAGATCTGTGCCAGCGTGTAGTCGATATAGTAGAACGGACTGTTGAAAATATGTCCCTGTTTATGCCAGAATCCACCTTGCTCCAGATACGTATTGTTCGCGTAGTTGCGATGCGGCAAGTATTTACGCTCGATTTCGCGCCACGCTTGCTTGCGCTCTGCAGGCGTTGCATCCGGGTTCTCATAGATGAAATGCTGGAACTCATCCACCGTTACGCCATATGGGATAAAGATCAATCCGCTAGCCAGGTGATCGAACCGGTATTTGTCCGCTTCATCCTCGAAGAAGAGATCCATCCATGGCCACGTAAAGAACTCCATGCTCATCGAATGAATTTCGCAAGCCTCATAAGTCGGGAAACTGTACTCCGGTACGGCAAAGCCTCTGCTTTCGTAAACTTGGAAAGCATGGCCGGCTTCGTGCGTCAGCACATCAATATCACCGGAAGTGCCATTGAAGTTGGAGAAAATATACGGTGCGCTGTACTTGCTGATATATGTGCAATAGCCGCCGCTTTGCTTGCCTTTCTTGGCCACCAGATCCATCAGATCGTTATCCTGCATAAAGCGGAAGAACACATCGGTTTCCGGAGACAGCTCGGCGTACATCTTCTCGCCGTTCTTCACAATCCACTCCGGATTGCCCTTCGGCGTTGCATTCCCCGTCTTGAACGAGAAATTCTCATCGTAATATAGCAGTTCATCGACTTCGATCCGATTCTTCTGCGCTTCCTTCAGCTTCGAGGCAACCGGCACGATATATTGAAGCACCTGTTTACGGAAGTTCGCAACCATCTCCGCGTTGTAATCCGTGCGGCTCATTCGTGCATATCCAAGCTCAACATAGTTGCCGAAACCAAGCTTCTTCGCAATCTTCGTCCGTACCTTCACGAGATCATCGTAGATACGATCGAAGGTTGCTTCGTTCTCAGCCATGAAACCGGATGAGGCTTCCATAGCTCGTCTACGCATATCGCGATCTTTGGATTGCTGGAACGGCCCGAGCTGGGATAATGTCCGTTCTTCGCCTTCGAACTGGATTTTGGCAGAGGCAATCAGCTTCGAATATTCGGTCGTCAGCTTATTCTCTTGCTGCAGATCCTCAATGACCTCTGGGCTGAACGTCTTAAGCGACAGCTCGGCCAATTGAAACAGCTGAGTGCCCCATTTCTGCTCCAATTCCGTTCTGAACTTGGAACCCACAAGTGCGCGATAGTAATCCGTTATGTATTCTTGCACGATCGGGCCGCTTTCGTCGAAGAAATCTTGTTCGGCTTTATAAAACTCGTCATTCGTATCAATGGAGTGGCGGATGCTCGCGATCTGCGCTTGCGAATCGAACTCACTGCGAAGTTGGTTTAGCTGTGTCATGGCAATGTCTTGCTCGTCATAGGTTTGCGCGGATAGGAACGATTCCAATTGCGACTTAAACTTCTGTTCAAACTCTTTAACATCCGGGCGTTCGTACCGGTACTCGCTAAATTTCATGAATACGCACCTAACCTTTCGTAAGAGGAATAATGTAAAAATGGCGTGACCTCCCAATTATAGCCTAAACGCACCCAGACCAAAAGAGGCCGTTCGGGGCTCGCCCCCTCGCAGCCCCCTACAGCATTTTCTATGATATTAAGACGCTCGGAATCGACCGATGATATCCATCACGTACTTATACATGACAGAAGCCCCGCCTAAAAAGAAAAGCACGATAAGCGTGTAACGGGTTGGGTCGATGGAAACCATCGAAAGCAAGAAATTCAAAGGAAGGACATAGAAGACAATGTCTTTCAGATAACCGAGAAATGTTGTATCGAAAGTCCCTTTCCAGAACGATTTGGAAAAGGCTATAACAAAATCAATGATCATAAGGGCAAATACTGCCCACATCGTGTAGGTCACCCATGCTGCAAGTGTAAAATCCATTTTTCATCACCACCTTCCTACACAGTATGCTAGGTTGCTTTCTGGGTGATGAATATTCGGCTTGGTGCATAACTTTTGTGTATAGCGTGTGAATTTATGCAAATTATCGCGGCGGCATGGAGGCGAGCGAACGATGTCCGATCGGAGCAGCATCGTGTCCGACTATTTTGAGAAGATTCTAAACACGATTGACGTAGGCGTTCATTTCATTGATCAGGAAGGCAATACCGTCTTCTACAACGATAAAATGGCTGAAATTGACGGGCTCGACCGAGAGCAAGTGCTCGGGAAAAATATTTTGCACCTCTACCCTTCCCTTACGCAGGAAACGAGTACGCTCGAGAAGGTGCTTCAAACCGGCCAGCAGCTGCCCGCTCATATTCAAACCTATTTCAACGTGACGGGAAAACGCATTATGACCATAAACAGCACCTATCCGCTTTATGACAACGGCAAACTGATCGGCGCACTGGAAGTCGCAAAAGATATTACGAGTATTGTGCAGCTGCATGATCAGATTCTCGACCTCCGGCATCAGCTCTATCAAGCCAAGCAGAAGGAAAACAAAAATAAAGGCACGGCAAGATACGAGTTCAGCGACCTCATCGGCCGGAGCAAACCGTTCCAAGATGCGTTAACTCTTGCGAAAAAGACATCGCGCACGGTATCCCCTGTCATGATTTGCGGGCCGACAGGCACAGGCAAGGAATTGTTCGCGCAAAGCATTCACAATGCGGGAGCTAGGCGAAACCGGCCTTTTATAGCACAGAACTGTGCCGCTGTTCCGGCTGATCTCCTGGAAGGCATCATGTTCGGCACGGCAAGAGGCGCGTTTACCGGTGCTGTCGATCGGGCCGGACTGTTCGAGCAAGCAAGCGGAGGCACGTTATTTCTGGATGAGCTGAGCAGTCTGGATGTTTATTTGCAAGCCAAGCTGCTGCGCGTGCTGCAGGATGGCATGGTCAGGCGAATAGGCGGAACCAACGAGCAGCAAGCGGATGTCCGCATCATTACCGCTATGAATATGGATCCCGCGCAGGCGCTCGAAGAGGGGCTGCTGCGGTACGATTTATTTTATCGGCTGAGCGTCGTGAAGATCGAGCTCCCTCCTTTGCAGCAACGAGCAGAAGATATTCCGCTGCTGGTGAACCATTTTATCGAGAGGCTGAATCCGGTGTTCGGGCTTCAAATCCGGTCCATCTCACCTGATGCCCTTCGTCGATTGATGGAATATAGCTGGCCTGGCAATGTTCGCGAGCTGGGTCATGCGATCGAGTCTGCCTTCAATATGGTGGAAATCGATGAGGAAACGATAGAGGTGCGGCATTTGCCTAATGGGCTGATGGCGGATCGGGTGGTCGCTGAGGTGGAAAGCGGTGAAAATGATCGACTGCCTGAGCGGATGAAGCAGATGGAGCGTGAAGCGATCGTGATCGCTTTTCAGAAGAATGGCTACAATGTCAGCCAGACTGCTCAGGAGCTCGGGATGAAGCGGCAAGCTTTGCAATATAAGCTGAACCGATATGGAATTTCGAAGAAACCTTGAATCAATGGTTGGCGTGATGATGAGTGGCGGGTTGGCTTCTGCATGTAGGCAGAGGCCTTTTTTGCGTGGAATGGGCTGCGTTTGGCACGATTGGCATGTTTCTTGCACCAATAGGTGTGAGTAGCAAATATCCGTGGAGGTGCGCCAATCATGAGCATGTCAAACGATAGCGGGACGGACAAGGTGCCCCTAAGCAGCAAGAGGCACTGGAAGCAAGTAGCGTTGTGGAAAGATGTGACGGATGAACAATGGGATGACTGGCTCTGGCAGCTCACCCATACGATTAAGACGCTGGATGAGCTGAAGCAAGTGGTCAATTTGACGCCTGATGAAGAGGCAGGTGTGCTCATTTCGACGCAAACGATCCCCCTCAACATTACGCCTTACTATGCCTCCCTCATGCATCCGGATGATCCGCGCTGTCCGATTCGGCTGCAATCGGTTCCGATCTCCGCGGAGCTGCTGAAGACGAAATATGATCTCGAGGATCCTCTCTATGAAGACGAAGATTCACCAACGCCGGGATTGACCCATCGTTATCCGGATCGCGTCCTCTTCCTCGTGACGAACCAATGCTCCATGTACTGCCGTTATTGTACGCGCCGCCGGTTCTCCGGCCAAGTGGGCATGGGCGTGCCGAAGAAGCAAATGGACGATGCCATCGCCTATATCCGCAATACGCCGGAGGTTCGGGACGTGCTGTTATCCGGCGGGGATGGGCTGTTGATTAACGATACGATTTTGGAATATATATTGAAGAACTTACGCGAAATTCCCCATGTCGAGATCATACGGATCGGCACTCGGGCGCCGGTCGTTTTCCCGCAGCGGATTACGGAGAACTTGTGCACGATGCTTCGCAAGTATCACCCGATCTGGTTGAATACCCACTTCAACCATCCGCTGGAAATTACAGATGAAGCGAAGAAAGCATGCGCGATGCTGGCTGATGCCGGCGTGCCGCTCGGCAATCAGTCCGTTATCCTCGCAGGGATCAACGATAGTACCCATATTATGAAAAAGCTCATGCATGAACTGGTCAAAATCCGCGTGCGGCCTTACTATATTTATCAATGCGACTTATCCGAAGGGATCGGCCACTTCCGGGCGCCCGTCTCCAAAGGGCTCGAGATTATTGAAGCGCTTCGCGGACATACGAGCGGGTATGCTGTGCCAACCTTCGTCGTTGATGCCCCTGGTGGAGGCGGTAAAATCGCACTTCAGCCGAACTATCTCATCTCGCAGAGCCAGGATAAAGTGATTTTGCGAAACTATGAGGGCGTCATCGTCGGTTATCCTGAGCCTAGCAATTATGTGCCCGGCCGTGCAGATGAATATTTCAACGAAATCTATGGTATTGAGAAGCAGCCGCCGAGCACCGGCATTATTTCGCTCATCAAAGATGAAAATTTCAACCTGGTGCCAGAAAATTTGCGCCGCATCGGCAGACGCAAGCTGTATGAGCAGGCGGCCGACCACCACTCGCTCAAGGACAAACGCGAGAAACGCGACGAGATGAAGCAAAAGCTCATGCGCGCGCGGCAGCAGGATCAGTCGGTTGGCGATGGTGCAAAGCAGCCAGCGCCTGCCGGCGGGGATGGCGCGCCGGAGCAAGCGGCGGCGCCGAAGGGCGAGCCTGAGGGCACGAGCGAGTAAACGCGGTGGCGACGTAAGCTGCCGTTAGACGTTTAACTACAGCAAAAAGCCGCTTCAATAGTGCGCAATGCGCTTTTGAGGCGGCTTTTGTCATGCTGTCACGGTGGCGTCCACCCTGTGAAAACTCTAACGAATCACAGAGGTCTTATTTAGACCAGTTCCCATCTTTTGAAATTCTAACGAATCCTACAAACGTTATTTTGTGTTAAAATGCCCTTTTGCGCTCCAATTGCCCCTAATAAGACCTCTACGGTTCGTTAGAATAAATTAGCAGCTGTTTTCGAACGAATAAGGCTTCTACGATTCTTTAGCGCTTTTTTATCGGTTGGTTCAGTACATGTAGCCGAAAATAGCCGCTTGGCCATTTAGTGCCGATGAGTTTTTGTTACGGTTTGTTCGTCTTGTTGTGCTCCTGCTTCTGCTTCTGCTTCTGCTTCTGCTTCTGCTTCTGCTTCTGCTTCTGCTTCTGCTTCTGCTTCTGCTTCTGCTTCAGCCTTAGCTCCAGCCGCTTCCGCTCCTACACTCACTTCCACTACCGTTTCCGTTGCATACGCACTAACTTCAACCTCTACCGCTAATTCGGTTCCTTCGTCCCTTTCAGATCCCACGCCATCCCCGTCGCTGCTGGCACTTTCAACCTCAACTCCGCACCACTCCGCCAACGTGAGCGCGATGATCTCGGCCGCTTCGAACATGGCAGCGAGCTCGATATGCTCGTTCGGGTAATGGGCCATCTGCGTTAGGCCGGGGCCGAACACAATGCACGGCGTATCGGCCAGAACTGTCAGCAGCCCGCCGTCCGTGCCCCACGGCGAAGCCTCCAATACTGCCGGTTGATTTGTCACCGACGTATATTGTTCCGCCACGATCCGCACCAATTCATGCGCCGGATCCACGCTTCCCGGCACCCACCGGGCGCCGAACCATTCGAGTTCCGGCGGTGCCGTGCGGAACCACTCGTCCTTCTCCTCGAGCAGCTCCAGCCAGTTGGCCATTTGCTCCTTGGCATGTTCAAGTGACTCCTCCGGCGCTACGCCCATGCGACCTTCCAATGTCACCGTGTCCGGCACGGAAGACGGCCAATTGCCGCCTTGAATCGTGCCGATATTAATCGGGATGGGGATCGGATTATCCGCAAAGAGCGGATCATGGATCCCCGCATTGCGCACCTGCTCAAGCTCCAGCACATGAGCGACCACGAGCATGCTTTTCTCAATCGCGCTGACGCCTTCATACCGTGTTCCCCCATGCGCGGCCCGACCCTTCACCACGATGCGGAACCACATAGACCCCTGCTGCTTCGGAAAAATCCGCATATTGGTCGGTTCCGGTATCAATGCCGCATCCGCCTTATACCCTTTCACAATCATCGCCAGCGTTCCGGCTCCACCGCTTTCTTCCTCGACGACGCTTTGAAAGATCACGTCGCCTTTCAGCGTAATACCCAAGCTTCTAATCGCTTGGATCGCAAGCAGCAGTGAGACATTGCCGCCTTTCATATCCGATGCCCCGCGCCCATACAGCTTCCCGTCCACGACTTCACCGCTATACGGCTGACTGCGCCACTGCGATCGATCGCCTTCCGGCACCACGTCCATATGACCGTTTAAGATGATTGAACGGCCGCCCCCGCTCCCCCGCATGATGCCCACGACATTCGGACTCCCCGCGAAACTTGTTCTCGGCGAATAGAAATAAGGATGCTTTTCCAGTAGGGCACCATCGGGCTCCCACAGATCCACATCCAGTTTCATCTCGAATAATTTGCCTGCAACGAGCAATTGCGCTTCCTGTTCATTGCCTTGCGTACTGGCGATTCGGACCAAGCTCTGCAGCAATCCAACGCCTTCCTCACGGTTCTGCAGCATCCATTCATGAATATGCGCCTTCAGGTTCATGCTGTCCGCCTCCTTCATCGGCTACGTGATGTAATCAACCTTATCGGGTATGAGGAGTGTGGCCTCGGTGCAGTTGATTACTTCCTCAATCGTGAAAGGAGACATCACTTCTTTCAGCACAAGGCCCTCATCCGTAACTTCCATGACCGCCATTTCCGTAATGATAAAATCGACACAGCGCTGCGCAGTGAGCGGCAGCTCGCATTGCTTCTTAATCTTCGGCTTGCCGTCGCGATTCAAATGGTTCATCACGGCAACGACGCGTTTGGCTTTCTGCGCCAGCTCCATCGCGCCGCCGATGCCAGCCGTCCGTTTACCCGGTACAATCCAATTGGCCAAATCCCCATGCTCGCTGACCTCCAGCGCCCCGAGCACCGTCATATCGATACAACCGCGGCGAATCATGGCAAAAGCGATCGCGCTATCGCAATAGGATGCGCCGATAGCCAGGGTTACCGGATAACCTCCCGCATTGCACAGAAATCCATCCTCCTCGCCACCTACGGGTGTCGGCCCCGTTCCTAAAATGCCGTTCTCCGCATGGAAGGTCACATGAACGCCTTCCGGTATAAAATCAGCCACTCTCGTCGGAATGCCGATCCCCAAATTAACGACCATGCCATCCTTTATTTCACGGGCGGCTCGCCTTGCGATCCGGTCACGGCTTGTTTCTCCCACACCCATTGCCAGTTCACTCCTTTCCCTGCAACGACGGCGTCAACAAAGATGCCCGGTGTCACAATACACTCCGGATCCAGCTCGCCTAACGGAACGATCTCATCGGCCTCCGCGATCGTCCGTGTGCCTGCCATCGCCACTAGCGGGTTGAAGTTGCGACCGCTTTTGTCATAGATTAGATTCCCATACACATCTGCCTTCAGAGCATGAACGATCGCAACATCCGCAGTGAGCGCCGGCTCGACCAGATAGGTTTTGCCGTCCACGATGACCTTCTCTTTGCCTATTTCCAAAGTAGTACCGATTCCCACATCAACGAGAATGCCGCCCAGTCCAACGCCGCCTGCCCTGATTTTCTCCGCCAACGTGCCTTGCGGATAGAAAACCACCTCCATCCGACCGTCCTCCATCATGCGACCGGCATTCGGATTAGAGCCGATATGCGAGGTGATGACTTTCCGAACACGGCCTTCTGTAACCAGACGACCGATACCAATCCACGGAAAGCCGGTATCGTTGCCGATCAGTGTGATGTCCCTTACGCCCTTATCCAAAATCGCCTCAACAAGCGTCGGAGGTGTTCCGATCCCGCCGAATCCGCCATACATGAGCGTACAGCCATCTACGATCCACTCAAGCGCCTCATCGATCGCGATCGTCTTCTGTTTCGTCATCAGACCATGACCTCCCCCATCACTTCGGCAACCGTTTCTTCAAGCAGTGAGGCTAGCAGGTCCATCTCTTCCGTTGTAATCACTAGAGGCGGGGCGATAATAACGGCATCTCCTTCACCGTTCACGCCTCCGGCCGCAGGATAGATAAGCAGCCCTTTGCTCTGCGCGCGCTCCACGATCCGCGTCGTTACACCAAGCGAAACAGGGTATACCCGCTTGCTCGCCCTATCGGCGACAAATTCCAACCCCAGCAGCAGCCCTCTGCCGCGAACATCGCCAATCATTGCACAATTAGACGCGATCCTCTCCAGTGCTTGCCGCAGATAGCTGCCCTTCTCCTCGGCGGCAACTACCAGTTGTTTGGCATCGATGTAATCAAGAACGGCCAGCGCCGTTGCCGCGGATTGCGGATTTGCGCTAAACGTATGGCCGGACATGACAATCTGTGAGCCGGCCAGAATCGGCTCCATGATCCGGTCCTTCACTAAGGTAGCCGCGATCGGCGTATACCCCGCACTAAGCCCTTTACCTAACGCGATCAAATCCGGCTCCACGCCCCAATGCTCCATGCCGAACATCGTCCCGGTGCGGGCAATGCCGGTCATCACCTCATCGGCGATGAACAGAATCTCGTATTTCTCGCAGATCGCTTTGATCCGTTCATAGTAACCGTCCGGGGGGACGACAGCACCACCGGCCGCTCCGATAATCGGCTCCGCGATGAATGCCGCAATATGGTCGGCGCCGATTCGCTTAATATTCGTCTCTAAGTCATCCGCGCACGATTGCCCGCAGCTCGGTGCCGACAACTGATACGGACACCGGTAACAATACGGTGCCGCTACTAGCGGCAGCTCCTCAAGCAGCGGAATAAACCGCCTTCTCCTCGTCACGTGACCGGACATCGACAATGCTCCAAGCGTGATGCCATGGTAGCTCATCCGTCTGGAAATGACTTTATTTTTGCCGAGTCGGCCTTGCTCCTGCCAATATTGAATGGCAATCTTCATCGCGGTTTCAGTTGCCTCTGAGCCGCTGTTCACGAAGAAGGACCAGTAATCATGACCCGGTGCCATGTCACCGAGTCGCTTCGCAAGCTGTTCCGCCGGTTCACTCGTAAATTGGGACCGATAAACGAAAGACACCTTCTGCGCTTGCGCCTGCATCGCATCGATCACCTCTTGCACCCCATGTCCGATCCCTGCTGTTACAGCGCCTGACGAGGCGTCCAAGTAAGCTTTTCCATGCTCATCGTACAGAAATACGCCTTTGCCATAGTCAATCATCGGATAGTGGGCACTTAGCAGCGGCTTGATCAAATGCTCCCGCGTCAATCGCTTCCCCTCCCATCTGCGTTTCTTCTCGCCCATACTTCATGCAATTTCGGTGCCAACTTGAGCAACGCGCCTACAATTTCATTAAACTGGCATTGATTTTGCATGCAATCCATGTAGAATAACGGAAACGGGATTGGAGGATCAGTCATCATGGAATCGAAGCCGAATGATAAGCCGTATTATGCAATGGAAACCGAGCAGGGAAGCAGCTTTACCCTTCTCTTATGCCGAGATGATTTCAACAAGCGGCTGCGGGTCGATGATTATTACTACGAGGACAATGTGGATGCACTGTGCAGCCGTCTCACGGAATTACTGGGCAATCCCTTGTATACGAAGCTGTTCGTAAAAGCGCGTGAGCAGGATATGCGATCCTTTATGGCCCGAGGGTATATGCTGGAGGGGATTTACAAGGGGTATTTCGATGGGCAAGATGCGTATTGCATGGCCAAATACACCAACCTTGCCAGACGCACGAGCGATCACTGGATCGAAGAGGATCACATTCTGGAGCAAGTGCTTGCCCTACAACCGAAGACGGAGAAAGAACCGTTAGCGGATTCGTTCTCCATCCGGAGTGCTGCTGCTCAGGATGCGCAGGAGCTTGCTTCCTTGTATGGGCAGATTTTCGAAACCTATCCGATTCCGATGAATGACCCCGCATACGTGGCTCATGTCATGGAAGAAGGTACTTCGTTTTATGTCGTAGAGCATGAGGGCCGGATCATCAGCGCTGCCTCCGCTGAAATCAACGCCACCTATCGCAATGCGGAACTCACGGACTGTCTGACGCTGCCCGCATACCGTGGACATGGTTTGATGCGACAGCTGCTTCATGTGCTGGAAGAGGATCTGCGGCAGCGGAATATTCGCTCTGCTTATTCGCTCTCGCGCGCATTGTCCTTCGGCATGAATGCCGCATTATTTCAGCTAGGCTACGACTACCAGGGTCGTCTGACGAAGAACTGCGATATTTACGATAAGTTCGAGGATATGAATTTGTGGTGCAAAATGCTCCCGGAGCACTAGTCACAGCCCTTGCTCCTTAGCGCGCTTACGTTTGAAGGAAGAGGCAATGCCGAGTTCCTCCCGATATTTGGCGACGGTTCGCCGGGAGATTGGAATGCCTTCCCCTTCAAGCAATGCCGCCAGCTGTTGGTCGGAATACGGCGCACTGCCCGCTTCCTGCTCCACCATCTCCCGCAGCTTCGCCTTTACGCGCTCCACTGTAGATGCATCTTCCTGCCCGCTGTTGAAGCCGGACGGAAAGAAGTAACCAAGCTCGTAAGTGCCCCATGGTGTCTGCGCATATTTTCCGGCGACCGCCCGGCTGACAGTGGATTCATGCAGGTCCACTTTCTCGGCGATTTGCCTGAGCACCATCGGTTTCAGGTGATCCATGCCTCCTCGAAAGAAAGCAGCTTGTTCTTCCACAATCGCCCGCGTTACCCGCAATAGGGTCAATCTGCGCTGCTCCAAGCACTTAAGCAGGAATGCAGCGGCACTTCGTTTAGCCAAGAAATAGCGGCTTGATTCATCCGATTGCCCCAGCTCCTTGGCGAACCCTTCATACTTCGTGTTCAGCCTCAGTCTAGGGGCTGCCGATTCTTGTACGGAAACGACAAATTGATCGCCGACCATGCGAATGAGCACATCCGGGATGATGTAATCTGCGTGTTTCGGCTGATAAGCAGCACCGGGTCTTGGATTCAGCGATTTAATGATTCCGATTGCCGACACGATCTCCTCATGCGAGGCATGCAGCAAGCGCGTTAATTTCTGAATGCGATAATCCGCAACCGCTTCCAGATGGGAAGTAATCAAAGTGATGACCAGTGGGCTGCAGCCCTCCGTCTTCTGTACTTGCAGCAGCAAACATTCTGCCAAATTTCTGGCACCCACCCCTGCGGGCTCCAAGCCCTGCACATAGCTTAACGCGCTTTCGAACTCAGCGGCCGAAATCTTCAGTTCTGCGGCAATTTGCTCCGGCGGGCAGTCCAAATAACCATTCGCGTCTAAATTTCCGATGATATAGTCGACCGCTTTCTTCATGGAAACCGGAATCTCCGAATCGAAACGCAGCTGTTCGTTCAAGTGTTCCTCCAGTGTCAGACCCTGATCTGCTGCGATGAAATCGAACGGAGCCGCGCTTCGCGGGCTTCGAGCCCAATCCACGCCTAGTCCGGCTCCTCCCTGTCCATCCAAAGCTTCCAGAAACGGATTCTCTTCAAGCTCATTCCTAATAAAATCAAGTAAATCCGAAGTTGGCAGCTGCAAAATTTTGATCGCTTGCTGCAGCTGCGGCGACATATGCATGTGGGACTTCTGCTGTTGATACATCCCGAACCCGTACCGGGAAGTCATAAGAATCACCTGCTTTGAGGGTGGATTCCTATAGTATATTCGGCATGGGCTAGGTCCGATTAATAATTACCGTTTTGATTTCCGTCATTTCATCGATGGCATATTTAACGCCTTCGCGTCCAAGACCGCTTTCTTTCACACCGCCATACGGCATTTGATCCACTCTGAATGTCGGGATATCGTTAATCATGACGCCTCCGACATGCAGCTTCTCCGCTGCATCGAGCGCCGTATGGATATTGTCCGTATAGATGCCGGCATGGAGACCGAATCTGGAATCATTAATAAGCTCGATCCCCTCCTCCACGTTCCGGATCCGATTAATGAGCACGATTGGAGCGAATACTTCCTCGCAGCATACTTTGGCTGCACGATCTACTTCCAGCAGCACGGTAGGATGCAGAATCTGAGCAGACGAAGTACCTCCTCCGCTAGCTATCACTGCCCCTTGCTGCACGGCTTCGTCAATCCATGAGAGTGCCCGGCCAACATCGCCCTGCGTGATCATCGCGGATAGATCCGTATCCGGGTCAAGCGGATCACCGACCTTCAGCTTTGCCGCTGCCGCGCAGAATTGAGCCACGAAGTCATCATAGCTGTCCGTATGCACATAAATGCGCTGCAAGGAAATACATACCTGGCCTTGATAGGAGAACGCACCGACTACGCAGCGCGGAATGATCTTGGACACATGGACCCCTTTATCGATAATTAAAGCGGAATTCGAGCCCAGCTCAAGCGCAACACGCTTCAATCCGGCGCGATTGCGAATGCCGATGCCCACTTTCGGGCTGCCTGTGAACGAGATCGCCTTGACTCTGTCGTCCTTCACGATGACATCCCCGATAACGGAACCGGAGCCTGTTACCACATTCAGCGCGCCGGCGGGAAGTCCCGCTTCCTCAAGCAATTCGGCTAAGAAGAAGGCGGATAGCGGCGTTTGCGATGCAGGCTTGAGCACAATTGTATTCCCGGACGCAATTGCAGGTCCTACTTTATGAGCCACTAGGTTCATTGGAAAATTAAACGGCGTAATCGCACCGATGACGCCGATCGGCTCTTTCATCGTATACGCGATTCGACCTTCGCCGCCCGGAGCGGCATCGAGCGGAATCATTTCTCCGCTCAACCGTTTCGCTTCTTCAGCGGCAAACTTATAGGTCTGAATCGTACGATCCACTTCAGCCTTCGCAGCTTTGAGCGGTTTAGCCGCCTCCATCGCGATAATACGGGCTGCCTCACCGGCACGCTCAGTCAGCAGGCGGCTTAATGTTTCCAAGATCGTTGCCCGTTTATGTGCGGGCAGCTTCGCCGTTACGCCCCTTGCCAAGTAGGCGGCTTCGATTGCATGCTCCGTTTCCTCTCGGTCTGCGAGAGGAATTTCAGCTAATGCTTCACCGGAGTAAGGCGCTGTCAACGTCGTATAGGACTTGGCCTCCAGCCACTGTCCACCTATATAGAGCTGCTTCTTGATCATCTGCCAAGCCTCCTTTATATGGTTGATAATTCCTGCGTATAGAGTTGTTCTATGATATCAGTTAGGATGTCCAGTCCCTCTTGCAGCTGTTCATCGGTTATGACCAGCGGCGTTAAGAAACGAACCACATTCCCATAGATGCCCGCACTAAGCAAGATGACACCCGCTTCATGAGACGCTTGAACAACCTTCGCTGTAAATTCCTTCATTGGCTTCTTAGTCGCAGGATCGATAAATTCAACGCCGCACATCGCACCTAAACCGCGCACTTCTGCAATGACAGGTACTCGTTCTTGTAGAGCCGCGAAGCAGTCAATGATTTGCTTCCCGATTTCCAGCGCGCGATCGCAGAGCTTCTCGCTCTGAATCTTCTCGATAACAGCAAGTGCCGCGACGCACCCAAGCGGACTGCCTCCGTAGGTACCGCCGATTTCCCCGGGAGAAGGGGCATCCATTATCTCTGCTCGGCCTGTAACGGCGCTCAGCGGTATCCCCGCAGCAAGTGATTTAGACATTGTAAGGAGATCGGGCTCTATGCCAAAATAGCTCGATGCAAACATCGTTCCCGTTCGTCCGAAGCCGGTCTGGATTTCATCACAAATAAACAGGATATGATGTTTTCGGCATAATTCAAAGATTCCCTGAACGAATGAAACGGGTGGAACGATGAAGCCCCCTTCGCCCTGCACCGGTTCCATAATGACAGCTGCCAGCTCTTCAGGGGCAGCTTCCGTCAAGAGAAAATCCTCGAACTGCGAGACACAGTGGGTGGCATGCTGCTCTTCCGTCATCCCCTCAGGTCTGTGCAGCGGATAGGGATACATCGCCTTATAAGTAGCAGGCGCAAAGGGACCCATACGATATTTATACGGCCGAACTTTGCTGGTTAGTGACATGCCAAGCAAGGTCCGCCCATGAAATCCGCGGGTAAAAGACACAATCCCCGGCTTCCCGGTAAATTTCCGCGCAATCTTAACCGCATTCTCAACCGCCTCTGCCCCGCTGTTCAGCAGAATGGTTTTCTTCGGATATCGCCCAGGCGTGATCTCCGCCAGCTTCTCCGCCAGTTGGACATAAGGTTCATACATGGCCACATGGAAGCTGGTGTGAATATACTTCGAAGCTTGATTCTGCACAGCATTTACTACCTCCGGCGGACAATGCCCGACATTTAGCGTCCCGATCGCACCGGCAAAATCAAGAAACACATTGCCGTCCACATCCGTCACCAGCGCGCCGCTGGCCTGCATGGCAAAGACCGGAGTCGTATTGCCAATGCCAAGCGGTACGAATTGCTTCCGCTTCGCCAGCAGCTCTTTCGCCTTTGGACCTGGGAATGGCTCCTGAACCGATACATAGTCTCTATGCTTCCTCATTAACGCGCTCCTTCCGCGCCTTACGCGCGAGGTGGTCTTCTGCTCTTCCTTCTGCTTGCTGAATGAGCAATTCTCATGCCAACCTCGGGCGAAAACAAGAAAAAGACGCCTCTTTCCGGGCGTCTGTTCCTTCTAGCTGCAATTGTATCGCCGCGTGGTTACCGAGGCACACTCATGTTGCGTAATTCTTCATGCCTAGCAATCACGTGATCCATTACACATCTGAATATAGCTGTTGCATAGGTAGCGTTTAGTCCGTGAGCTTCTGACAATTGAACGATTTTGACAAACTGCTGCGCTTCACGGTTCGCATCTTGAGCGTTCAAATTGTGGATCGCCTTATAGTTGCCCACTTCTTCCGTTAGTTGGAAGCGTTTAGCAAGCAGCGCAACCAGTTCATTATCAATGCTATCGATGTTTTGTCTGAGTTCACCCAATCTAGTAGTCATGTATTGTCTCTCCTTAGTCGCTTAGCAAGCGTCGCAGGTTCGCGGTTTCGCGCTTTGACGCTTTTTTGCAATAAAGCAATAATAGCTACTAGATTACCACAGATTGTATCGTTATGTAAGTGTAAAATGTTCGGAAATAACTCAATGAATGAGCCGAATCATCTGTACGACCGGCCTATTATCACCCGGAAGTACGGTTTCGGCAGCTTGCATCTGTGAGGACCCATCGCCATCGAGGAAAATACCGTCAGTCAGCTGGCCTTCTCCAATTTGCTCCATAATCGCCGCTCGAAAATCCGCCAGCGTCCCCTTTGTACTGCTAACGATTAAGTAAAGCATTCCCGAGTTGTCGTAAACGGCCGCGGTTCGGAGCCTCTCATCGTCCATGTTAGGCGCGTTCTCAAGCTGTGCTTTCATCAGCCATTCTTCGTCATGTCCAAGACTCATGCTGATTCCGCCTTGCGCCCAGAAATGGGCTCGGTCCATGACTTGCAGCTCAGAAACGTTGGATACCACCTGCACGCTCATTTGATTAGCGGCTTCATCCCATACGAGCGTGCCGCGCGGGTATTTCGCATTTTCCGATCCGGAGCCATATTGATTTAAGACGCCTGCCACGGGACTTCCATTCACAACTGCCATGCTGAGTAGAGCGGACTCATAGAAGAACCCGCCGTTAATGCCGTAATAATCGGATAACGTTATATTATTACGTATCGTTTCAAAGGTAATATTCGATGGCTGCGTTTGCAGCACATGGAGCTTGAAGCCATTCGATGCTTCCCGCTCGAAATAGTGATACTCATGCGCAGGGTATCGAACCACTCTCGGTGTGTGATGCGCATTTAACGCTTTCACCAGTAAGAGTAACATTCCGCCGAGAACCGCGAGGATTCCCAGCAGAATGGTTGAAGCTCGAATCATACGCCATCTGGTTGTCAATTGCAGGGCAGGTCACCTTCTCTTCACTTGCTCTATCTATAACTACACGAAATCCGACTTAGATCGTTTGAACGACAATATAGCCCCACACGCCGGCTGCCAACACGACTCCACTAAGTAGACACATAAAGAGAACGGATGTTTTCATTCTCTAACCCCCTCATTAGTCAAGCTGCACTTCACTTATACTGACTCCGTTGCGTATCAAAAGGTTGCACCCAGCATGATCTGCTTGAAATGCGAACTCTTTCCTGTCATGTTTATATAAGGAGAATGCGGTGCTTGTCTGGAAGGTATGCGGACAGCCGGTCATTTCATAAGGAGGAAACAGGAATGAATCATCCCATTGGCATGCAGACACCGGAAGGGATTCACATGCTGGAGCAGGTTAGGAGAGTTTGCGGCAGCCTTCCCGAAACAACGGAAATCATCGACGGACATGGCCATACTACATTTAAAGTGAAAGACTTATCCTTTATTATCATGAGCGATTATGGCATCACATTTAAGTCCGATCTGGAGAATCAAGAAATCATAGTGCAGCAGGAGCAGTTCTATATACCGAAGTATATCGGGCATCGCGGCTGGGTCGGTGTAAATTCACCAACAGACTGGGACCAAATGGGCATTCTGCTCAAGGAAGCCTATTTGCACGCTGCGCCGAAACGTCTGATTAAACAGCTCATGGAAGTGGACTAATCATTTAATCCTTTGCCGCTGAGAATGTGCTCCGTATATTTCTCAACCCGAGACACGCGTGTTTTGGATTGTTTAGGTTCGGAGAAATGAAGAAGGTACGCTCTTTGTCGTCCCGGTGTTAGCGCCTCGAAGGCTGCTTTCAATGCTGGGACTTCATCGAGTTTCGACTGAAATTCTTCAGGTACCGTATATTCGGTATTCTTCTTGTAAGTCACTTCCAAGCCGGATTTTTCGACTTCAATGGCTTCACGAATATAGGCTTTCAATGTAGCTTCCATGGCTACTATTTGCTGCACGCTGGTGAACCGAATCTGGCGCGCGGCTTGCACGTTCTCAGTTTGCTGAATGAGGATGCCTTCGGGATCCTTTAACAAAGCGCCTTTATGGAACAGCAGCGCGCAGTATTCTTTAAAGCCATGGATTAATACGATGTTTTTATCTTGGAAGGTGTAACAAGGATGCATCCACTTAAACTCTTCGGTCAGCTCGCAAGCAAGAACGATATTCCGTAATTCTTCGTACTCTTCTCGCCACTTCTTGGCACTGCTTATGAACACATCCGCTTTGTGATTCAATCTGCTATTAGCCATCTCCGTATACTCCTCGTCATCATATTGCAGGTATAGCACAAAGACACTCCGACAAGGAGTGCCTTACCGGTCGATTAACCATTCATTTTGCTGAAATCCATGTAGAGCACATTCCACTTATGTCCGTCCAGATCCGCGAATCCGGCGCCATACATCCAGCCCGCATCATGAGGTTTGCTATAAATCGTTCCGCCGGCCGCAGTGACCTTCACAAGCAGCTCGTCCACCTCTTCCTTGCTGTCAGCGCCGATTGAGAGCAAGACTTCCGATGCTTCACTGGCATTTGCGATGGGGCTGCTTGTAAATGTGCGGAACGTTTCTTCGGGGAACAGCATCACGACAACGTTTTTCTCGCCAATGATCAGTCCTGCTTTATCATCCTGACCTTCGAACTGTTTGTTTAACGTAAAACCAATTTCTTGAAAAAACGCACTTGACTTGCGGACATCCTTTACCGGCAGGTTGATCCAAATATCCTTCGGCATCAAATTAACTCCTCTATTGTTTAATCGAACAGTCCTCTTCGAATGAGATTGGCTGTTACCGGCTTCAATCCCAGCTCACGCGACCACATCGACAATTGACCGATATGATGAATTTCATGCGCAATGACATGCCGCATAATTTCACCGTATTTAAAGAGCTCTGTCTCGCCTTCATTATTCAGATCGGTTAGAAGCTTCTCTTCCAAGCTGTCGTTCCAGTCATATACGAAGGGGGCAATAGCTGCATGACATTGCTCCGAAAATGCTCTTATTTTCTGAATAGAAGCTAATTCCTCGAAAGGTGGTAACGGCGGTTCACCATTCCCTTGCAAGCCGTTAATCCAGCTAAATTCAACATCGATAATATGAAACAAGGTATAGAGAATACTGCCCATTCCGCCAATACGTTTCTTAAGCAATTCCTCTTCTGTTACATTCTCACACCATGCAAACCAGTCCTGGCGGACCTGCCAATTGTATTCAAACAGTTTCTGCATTTGAAGTCGCTCCTTCATGACCAGAATTTACTATAAACACTACAACCTCCTATTAATTCGCCAAAGTGTTCGTAAATCCTGTCTCCGGAAGCGAACATCATTGCCTGGGCTACTTGAAAATAAATAAGCCGCGACTTTGATCGCGGCTACTTACATTAAGTTAGACGAGGCAAATATCGTTCATGTACGACATTCATGTGATGCTGAGCATGTCCAAGGATGAAATACGCACCGGCTGCAGCCGACGTTTTCGTTTCATTGAGGATGCAGAATTGCTGGATCTCCGATTCTGTCAATCCATGAACCAGGGATGCAGAAGACGCTCGCACAGTGCGATACTCTTCGACTAAGTCAATTAGCGGCCGACGATCAAAGTTGGTTAAGCTCACATATACATCCGCATGTCTAGGCAATGGCGTCAAATCGCCCCTGCCGGCAACAAGAATCCGATACGTCATCAAACGCTCCGTATCAATAATATGGCCTATCACCTCTTTGAGGCTCCACTTGCCTTCCGCATAGCGATATAGACTTTGTTCCTCCGTCAGCGAACTGTACAACTCGCAAATTTGCTTACCTTGGTTCACAAGTAGTTGAAGGATGTCGCCTTCATCAACCGTTGCATAGTAATTGTCCCATACGGAATTATATTCTCCTGCTTTGGGTTTCGGTATGTACATGCTGATCACCTCATTGGCAAATTGGTAACAAGCCGTATTATATCAGCTTCCGCAGCGTTTGTATGGATTTTTTTGCCACTGCTGATTTCAGCCCACTGCCTTCCGTTTGTTGAACGACTCATTGACAGCAGTCAACTTCTTCAAATGCGGGACAAGCTCTTGCAACAGGTCCTTCTTTAATAACATAATGAAATCCAATTGCATGCCTACGTACCGATTACTCATTCTCATTTCGTTCGCACGTTCTTTGAATTGCTGCATGGTCTTATCAAGATTGGCCATCTCCACGGCGGCATCACGATTGGCTTCGAGTGAAATTTGATCGATTACCTGCGGCTTGCTTAACCAGTACCTCGAGCTTGTGCTATATACGGTTCTCCAGAGATCGGCTTCAAAAGCAAGAATCGCTACATCTTCCTGCTGCTGAGAGGTCATAATCAGGTTATTGACACGATGTCGAAGTTCCTGGTCCTGCTCTTTGAGATCCGCGGCCTGAATCAACAGCAGCAGTTGATTGGTCACTTGGCTGGCCTGTTCCTTGGCGAGATCGAGTACCTTCTGGTTATGTATGCGATCTTTCATATCATGGATAGCCGAGACTTCGGTCAAGGATTTCACAAGCGGCTGAAAAGAGTTTACGTTTGCAAGCATTTCCAAAAAATAATCATTTGTTTTCTCCTCATAGAGCGCCTGCATCTCTTGCTGCTCGTTATGCTGATTGGTCAACGCTCTAAACTGCAGGAAGACAGTGCAAGCCAGCACAATACAAAGCGTTAACCAACCATACTGGATAACCCTGGATTTATTGCTCCCCAATGATTCATCACCCCTA
This sequence comes from Paenibacillus rhizoryzae, assembly GCF_059686995.1. NCBI lineage: Bacteria > Bacillati > Bacillota > Bacilli > Caryophanales > Paenibacillaceae > Paenibacillus > Paenibacillus rhizoryzae. The sequence continues at coordinate 239,603 of NZ_JCAALT010000007.1, forward strand.
TGTTAGTTTCAGTGGAAAACGCTTTTTTTACTCCTCGCTTATTAACAGAGCTATGCGGAGTGTGAAACTATGCAAAGAAAAAAGCGGACAGTTATTTCAACTGTCCACCCTCTGGCATCTAATGCATATTCAGTTCAGCTTTGACAGCCTTCGCGCTTTCTTCGCTTCTAGGCATACGGAGCTTGCCGAAGAAGATAGCCGCAACCAAACCGATCAAGACGACAACAATACCGATTACGAACACGGACGTGATCGCATCGCTCAGAATTCCTTGCAATGCTGCAAGCAGCTTATCGGGAATTTGTGCCTTCACCTCGGGCTGAAGCAGCGCTTGCGGATTAGCAAACTGGCTAAGCTTATCTGCCGGTATATCGGTGAAATCACCTTGAATATCTTTGATTCCGCTCGTCATGTTATTCGTCATGATGACGCCCATGATCGCAACACCAACGGTACCGCCGATGGAGCGCGTAAATTGCGTAGTAGAGGTCGCAACGCCGCGCAGGTCATGGCCAACCGCGCTTTGAGCTGCGATGGTGAGTACCGGCATAAGCGCCCCCATACCGAAGCCGATAATAATCATGTACAGAATCAGTTCTAGTCGGGTAGTATCTACATTCATTTGGGACATGAAGAAGTAACCGACCGTCATAATCGCCATAGCTGACATTACAATTGTACGGTAACTCAGCTTCTTGATCAGAATCCCGCCGATGATACTGGAGAGAATAAGCGATAGCATGAGCGGAGTGAGAATATAACCGGAATTCGATGCTGACGTGCCGATAACAGCTTGTGAATAGAGCGGAATGTACGTAATCGCGCCGAACATGCCCATCCCCATCATGAAACCAACAATACTGGATACCGAAATCGCCTGAAGCTTAAACAATTTAAGCGGAATAATCGGCTCCTTCACTTTGGATTCGATCCAAATGAAGATCAGAATGAGCAGCAGGCTCGCTCCGAACAAACCGAGAATTTGCGGCGAATCCCAAGCGTATTTCGTGATGCCGCCCTCGGACGGACCGCTACCGCCCATCTCAATGGCGAGCAAGAAGGCTACTACCGCACCAGTTAGTGCAGATGCTCCGCCCCAGTCGATCGATTTTTTCTCCGAGCTTTTGGATTCTTTCAGTGCCATGGATAGAATAATAGCTGCGAAAATACCGAAAGGAAGATTGATGTAGAAAATCCACTGCCAAGCAATATGGTCAACGATAAATCCGCCTACTGCAGGACCGACAACACTGGACAAGCCGAATACCGCGCCGAAAATACCTTGCATTTTACCGCGACGATCCGGCGGATAGATATCCCCGATAATGGTCATCGCGATCGGCATAAGCGCACCTGCACCGATACCTTGAATCGCACGGAAGATAATCAGTTCCGTCATATTGTGGGACAGACCGCAAAGCGCCGAACCTACGAGGAACAGCCCCATCCCGATCAAATAAACAAGCCTTCTGCCGAACAAATCGGCAAGCTTTCCGAATATCGGAACAGCCGTTGTTGAGGTTAGCATATAAATCGTAAATACCCAGCTATACAGGCTAAAACCGTCTAGCTCTGCAATAACATGCGGCATGGCCGTCGATACAATCGTTTGATCGAGCGATCCGAGCAGCAAGCCTAGCATAAGTCCCGTAACGATCCAGCGAAGCTGTCTTGGACTTAAATTTGTCATCGTACCACTTCCTTCTGTCATTTTTCCTCGAGTGCTTGCAATAGCAGCTTAAAAGCATCCGTGATAAGATCTACCTGTTCCTCTTCCAGCTGTCCGACTAAGCTAGTGAACCATTCCATCCTTTGGCTACGAATCTGCTCAACCGTTTCCTTGCCCTTCTCCGTTAAGCTTAATTGTACGACTCTGCGGTCATCCTCCGGTCTCGTCCGTTCAATGAGTCCGAGCGTAACAAGCTTATCCGTCAATCCCGTAGCAGCGCCTGATGTAATGCCGAGGAGCTTCACGACATCATTCACCCGGCAAATTTCCGTACGTCTTAAGTACATCAATACGAAAATATGCCCGTTCGCGAGGTTGAACGGATTTTCAATCAGCTTGATCTGATTCTTAGCTCTCTGCGCAAATCGTTCCATGAGGAGCTGAAGCTCAGCAAGTTTATTTCCGCCTGAATGTGTAATCATTCTCCCTCCACTCTGAACAATGCGTTACTTCCCTCAATCAGTTGCTTACCCATTCATTATCTTACTCAATAAGATATTAGGCCTTTAAGAAAATACTACACAATGACGGCTGTCGTCAATAGTTTTCATATAAAAATTTTTACATAACGTCTTGTGATTCAAACAAAAAAAGCCCGAACTCTCGCGTAGGTACACGAAAGCTCAGGCTTATCAACGAAAAGCTACTGGATGATGATGATTGCCGGAATCTTTATATTCGCAATGTAATTTGGAACAGCTCATGCAGCTCCTGTACGCTCCGCACATAATACTTCGGCGATTGTGCCCGTAACTCTTCTTCGCTTCCGTAGCCGTACTCTACTCCAATGGATGCAACTCCGTTACGATGGGCGCCGATCAAGTCATGCTTGCGGTCACCGATCATCACGGCCGATTCCGCGGTGAGTTGCTGCGATTGTAGAATATGAGCGATAATGTCACCTTTATCCGACATCGTACCATCGAGATTGCTTCCGCATACATAGTCGAAATAAGAGTCGATTTCAAAATGGCTTGAAATTTTCTCCGCAAACACAGTAGGTTTGGAAGTGGCGACAATTAAGGTTCTCTTCTGCTCCGCGAGCATGTCAAGCAGCTCTCGAATCCCGCCATATAACTCATTCTCATAGATGCCTTTATCGGCAAAATACTCGCGATAGCAATCCACCGCTGTTCGCGCTTCGGATGCCGAGAACCCATATCGTTCTTGAAAAGAATTCGCGAGCGGCGGCCCGATAAACGGCTCCAGCTGATCCAAGTCCGGCTCAATGATCTCATACTTGGCCAGCGCGTACTGCACCGCTCTGGTTATGCCTTGCTTCGGATCGGTAAGCGTTCCATCCAGATCGAACAATATGGCCTTATACATGATGAGTGCCGACTCTCCCTCGACTACAGTGTACTCGACGCCTCTGAAAGCACTTTGCCGAGCAATGGCAAATCAATCGGATCCCCTTCGCGAAACTTCATCCATCTTCGTTCCACAGGTCCTTCAAACTTCCCGCCTGACAGATCGAGGTTCGTCGTATTGAAAATCATGAATGTAACCGTATCTTTCGCCGTGCTAATTACGGCCGCGTATTTGCCATCCTTCAGAAAATGCGGCTTTTTATACTGGATACGCTCATCGATCGAAGGAACCGTTTGATGAACCAACTGACGCAGTTGATTACAAGCTTCCACCTGCCATGGCTGTTTCAATTCCTCGATAAAGCTGCTCACTTCTTGATTCATTGCCCTACGCCTCCTACAGCTATTCGGATACTTGCATTTTGCCTGTATACACCGTGCGAAATTTAATATAACTCGCGATACGCCAAGGAATGACGTAACCAACAGCGACTAGGATGAAAATAGCGCTTAGTTCATTCGGATCCAGATCAGATAAGTAGTCGCGCATGAAGAGACGAATGAGCAGCAAACCGACAAACGAGATCATGAACCCGATGCTCTTCTTCGCATAGATCTGGCCGTCTGATCGTACTTCATAATTCGTCGTCAGAATTAGCGGTATCGATAGCAGAAGTCCAGCACCAACTGCTGCAGCCAATTCGCTTGCCGGCAGCTTGAAATCCGGATTAAACAATAACGAGAAGGCTGGAAGTAGGAAAATAAGCGGAAGCAGCAGGCGTCTGCCATTTCCTTTAATAGGCCGATACATACTGTTCCTTCTGCGCCAGATGACTAAACCGGCAACGACGATCAGGATCGTGATGACTTGTGGATTCATTTCACGATTTCCGCCAATCGCTCTTGCAGATTCTCCGTACACAGGCCGCCATGATAGACAATGGCAGTGGCAATATCAAGCTCCTGGAACTTCTTAACGGACTCTATCGCTGTCGCCCAGTCCGGGGTGAAATTCGGAGCAGGCGGCATCAGTGCGCCTTCGTTAGCGGTCAGTGAGTCGCCGGTAACCAGCGTCTTGCTTGGAATATGATACAGCGCGATATGGTCCGGCGAATGTCCCGGCGTATAGATGACTTGCAAACCACCGGCAACCGGCAGCAGATCCCCGTCATTCAGAACAGTATCGACTTTAACTGGAGGCACCAATGTTTTGCTCTTCAGAAGCGGAAGCTCGCCGGCAATGTAAGGGACGCCTACTTCATGGGCAAGCACTTCCACACGACCCTCTAACAATTCCACAAGCTCCGGAAGCGAGCCGATGTGATCACGGTCTTGGTGTGTAATGATGATTTTGGTCAAATCCGCAATAGAGAAGCCTTCCTTCGCCATCGCTTCGCGAATCACTTCGACTTGTCCGGGGATTCCGGTATCCACGAGGATAAGCTCCTGCTCGTCCCACACAATAGCTGCATGGACAATGAAGTCATTCCCATTCGCCAACATGTTTAGCTGAAGCGCCTTAATTCCTGATTTCTCCATTGTTACTTGCCACTCCTCTCAACTTTGCAGCCTTGTAAACTCTACCTAATAATCGTACCATTTGTGCCGCATGAACAAAAGTCAGTTACTTTTACTTCACTAGTCTTTATTTCTTAGCCGCCATAAAATTCGTTTGCGCCGAACGAATCGTCTGCTTGTATTTGCCCGGCGTCATACCGAAAGTCTTCACGAACTGGCGGTTCAAATAGGCAGCGTCACCAAGACCGCATAGTTGCGCCAGCTGGCTGAGCGGCTCCTCCGTCGTCTCAAGCAGACGCTTCACTTTGTTCAGCCTCATCTGCCTCAGCATCTGCATCGGGTTAATGCCATAGGCTTCCTGGAAAGCTCGGTCAAAATAATTCGTATTCAAATGCACCTGCTCCGCGAGCATGTCGCGCGATAGCTTCATCGCCATATGGTCAGCCATATAACGAATGATAGGAAAGAACCTGTCATATTTCGCGGAATAGGCTTCGCTGCGGCCAATTCTTCCATGTGCTTCCCAGCTCTCGAGCAGCATCGCAGACAATCGAAGCATGTCAGCCGTGAGCGACACCTCGCGAAAGGATGAGCTGCTCTTCCAAGTACGAAGCAGCGATTGAAACACGTGACTATACGCGTCTCCATCGAGCAGCTTCACAACGGGCTGGACTTGATAGAGCTGGAACAGGTCTACGTTGTAGCTTGTTTGGATTTGAACCGAAACCCATTCATGTATGCCGGGTCGGTCCGCCCGTTCCGAGAACGGCAAAAAAGGAGGGTGCAGCATTACCCCTCCTTCACGTACCTCATGCTGTTCGCCATTCGTCGTTGTGATCACATGCCCTTGACGCACATGGCTGATGACCCAATTCGGATACATAATGCGCTGATGATTAAGCGTCTCGTATTTACCTTCATCCACCATGTAGACATTGACCCTGCCACTGATCGAAGCTTGTGCTTGTAAGCGATCTGGTTTCCACCGGTTCCCCCGCCAATCCTATCAGCTAGTATAGTTCTAGTTTACACCAGCTCATCTATGGTTTGGAAACGTTATTTCAACAGCTTCACGTCAACCTCATTACGAAGCGCGGCTTCATCGTCAGCTCCGATCCATGACCCATTGATCGAGAGTGCCGGTCCTCTTCTGCAGCCGACGCACTGATTCAAGCAGTGGCTGAGCGAGACATCGTGGCCCTCTTGAACGAGCTGGTCAAGCATGGCGCCATGACGATTCTCCTGCAAATTTCGCAAACAAACGACGATGACCGCACTCATTTGGTAATCAACGCTCTACCGTCTTGAGCGATAAGCGGCCCATTGTCGAACACTTTGCCGGTTACCGGATTCCTCGCACCTTCAACGGAATATTGAATGACATAGGCTTTGCGCGTATGGTCGCTTTGATTCGGCGTGCTGCGGTGGAAGAGAAGGGAATGGAAGATTACCATGCTGCCTTTAGGCAGTGGAACCGGTTGTCCCGGATCTTCTCCGAAATAACACTGCCAGCCCGTGTCCGTCTGCACATGCTCCACATAACCTTGAAGATGCGAGCTTGGCTGAATCCAGATACAGCCATTCTCGATCGTTGCATCATCGAGTGCCAGCCAGCACGTCATATAATGAACCGGATCAGTCGGCACATAGCCGTTATCCTGATGCCATGGGAAGTCTTTCTTCGCTTCCGGACGTTTGTAGACGGATTGATCCCAATACAGACGGATGTCCCCCCCTAGCACGCTAGTGGTCAGATCGACAAATCGCTGATCGCCGATAAATTGCTCGAGTTCCTCATTTCGTCTGGCCAAATTGCAGGTGAAATTGATTTGATTCGGAATATTGATAAAACCTTTGCCGCTCTGTTTCAGCGCCTCTTCGGCTTCTCCGTCAAATACGTCGATAATCGCTCGAATTCGGTCCATTTCTTCTGCTGTAAATAGGCGATCTAAGATGACATATCCCAACTCATGATACTGCTTCAACTGTTCCGCATTCAGCATGTTTCATTTCACTCCTCGATAGTGGATGAAGGTTGTTTTCTTTTAACCCAGTAACGTCGCGTATTTACTGGCATTTTGTTGATACGAATTAGCTCATGATACGAATATGATACGAATTGCTATTGACGTCGCATATGCGACCTGCTAATATTGATCTCAAGTCAGTCAGAGCGCTAGATGAAATCGAAGCTTTATGAGATCAAGGGGGCTCCGGCCCCTCCCCTAAACTATATTATAGGAGGAATTTACCAATGAGCAACTTATGGACAGTTATCCTTTCCGATGGAACGACACTAACGCGAGTATATGGATCAGAGGAGCGCTTCGCTCGCATGAACGTCCTATGTGACCTTAGAGAACTCCGCCGTACCGATCTTGAGATCGTGGGCTTAGAACGGAACGACGAACAGGAGGTGATCTGAGTGGAAAAATATGCTCGTATTCTTGATCGCGCTTTAACTCTTGACCCGAACCGGGCCGCCTCTGCTGTTGTTGAGAGCACAGGCTGGCGCTCGGATCGCTTCCGGGTCGACCTTCGATTCAATGACGGTGTGCATGGCAGCGTGTTGCTAGTATCCGGCATGGAGCTCGAAGACGCCGAAGAAGTTGCAGGACTGTTGAACGGAGGCTCGACTCGATGAACCCGCTCGACCTAGTAATCACAGTCCAAGAAGCTGCCGCGCTGCTGAGGGTAACGCCTCGGCAAGTGCAGCGCCTTTGTAAAGCCGGAAAGCTGGAATGCCGCGAGGCTGGCGGCGTATGGCTCATACTTAAATCATCCGTAAGCCCTTCCTAGCGAGGGGCTTTTTTTTGTTACGAATCGCTATAATATACAAAAGCGACCCGCCGAATTTAACCCGGTAGGCCGCTTTTTACTCATTTTTAAACACTCTCGCAATGTACTGCCCGAACCGTACAGACAGCTCCGTCTTGACCACTTCGCGCATTAAACTGAAATCATCTTCGTATCCACGACATCTATACCTATACCGTAAAGCGAAATCCACCACGTCCAATTCCCATACCTTGATATCAGCTTGCCTCATCCTCTTCCTTGTTTCCACAAGATCGGAGTGTATGACGTCCTGTATCCGATTAAGTGAAGCCAGAAAAAGCGGCTTCATGGAATAGGATGTCCATTCCATTTCTTTTCGGTTTTTCTCAACAACGTTCATTAGCATTGGCAATATAACGCAGTCGCGGATTAGCAATAGCTCCTCTTTCTTCGGCATTGCGATACCCATATTCTCACCTCATGGGTATTATATAAGAACTTATGTTCTATTTCAACCTGCAATATTATACGTTACAGGCTATTTAAAAAGGCTTGCGGAAGCTAAAGGCGGTGTGCTAAACTCATTTTAGTCAGTTCAAGTGACATAGGAGGCGATAGAGTGACTAAAGAACAATTGCCGGACGTCCTGAGCGCCAAGGACGTTCAGTCCTTCTTATCAATCGGCGAGAGGCAGACGTACGAGCTGCTCAGCTCCGGCGCATTTCATGTTGTGCGGATCGGTCGGACGGTTAAAGTATCCAAGGCGGTTCTGCTGGATTGGCTCGACGGAGGTGCTGCGGAATGAGCGGAAAATGTCCTCATTACATGTTCCTTGATTCGTGCTATATCTGCGAGCTCGAAGCGAAGAACGTCGCGCTTAAGCTGGAGATCGAGCAACTCAAGGCTCAACTTGCCCGGCCCGATGTCGCGACGATCCGATCTCACGACGCGGCGCTTACTACTATATTGGAGGAATTAAGGGAGTGTAAGTAATTCAATGAATAGGCGGTGTACATGTGCCAAGTTGGGAATCTCTGATTAAGAAACGTATTCGCGAACTTGAGGAAACACTTGATTCTCCCGTCTGCCGATCTGAAAAGGATAAATTCGGCATTCATCAGCAATTGCTATGCATTCGCGGACTAGCGAAAGACATGGGCGACGAAGTGATTAAACAACGTGCAGACGAAATATTGCGCCGCAAATATGGGGAGGAATTGTCTAATGATAAACGTACTCGATAAGGGTTACGTCCGGCTCGTTAACCATATGGGCGACGACCTAACTCCAGTTAACTCGGCTCGCGTGTCCTACGACAAGGAGAGCCATGAGCTTACCGATAAGGACGCCGGACTCCTCGGCTTTCTCGCCAGAGAGGGTCACACCTCACCTTTCCGTCATGCCGTCCTGCAATTCGAGGTGTACGCCCCGCTCATGGTGGCCCGCCAGTGGTGGAAGTATGTCGTCGGTTCCGATCATACGATGGACGCGTGGAACGAGAGCAGCCGTCGCTATATCACCGAGGAGCCTGCTTTCTATGTGCCGAGCGAGTGGCGATCCGCTCCAGAGAACTCGAAGCAAGGCAGCGGCGAGCCTCTGTCTGACCTCCGGGCGATCGGATGGGTCGCTGCCCTCCATGAGCATATCGATCAGAGCGTCGTGCTTTACGAAGAGGCCTTGACGGCGGGCATATGTGCCGAACAGGCTCGCCTCTTCCTCCCCGCTTACGGCATGTATGTGCGATGGTATTGGACGGCGTCGCTGCAATCCGTCGCGCATTTCATTAATCAGCGGGTAGCTCACGACGCACAGAAGGAGATTCAAGAGTACGCTGTCGCCGTTCGCGATCTTGCGGAGGAGCTATTCCCTGTTTCGCTCGAGCACCTCGTCAAGTAGAATGAGAGCTAAGGAGGCGGTAGAGTGAGATTCTCAGATAATGCGGTGAGGTTTTACTTGGGCTTAGACGATCAGCAGCAATGGGCCATACGTGCGTTTATCCGAGCTAACTCAGGCGATATAAGCATAGCCGATGAGCTGCTGAATATCGAAGGTTATGTCCGCGATCGTAGAGCCAAACTAATACAACTAGGACTATTAGACGTCGATCATAAATACGAGAGGTACGTAAATGGCTAACAAGTGGCAAGGCGAATATGATTACATGGGCTTCAAGATTTACAACACAGCGCCCCGGGAATGGGAGGCCGAGCCGATGAGCTGGAGCCTCCCAGCCCGGGAGAAGCTGAGGGCCGAGCTGCCGCTGCTGGAGACGATCTCGGCGGCTAAGAAGTGGGTACGCACCGTAGGCTCTCGATTAAATGAGGCCGACTATCTAGCTAAATAATCCGAAGAGGCATATAATGGGATATACTGCCAATCAAACAGGGGGCCTATTATATGTTAAAAGAAGCTAAACACCAATCGCAGAGAGAGCCAAAGCGGAAAGCCTATCTCATATCGGCAATCATGCTATTCATATTCGGAGCTATTCTGTGCGCGACTATCGTCGGAGCGATTCTCGGCTTACCGCTCGTGATCGGCGGGATCGTCGTCCTCATCTTACGGAAGCGGATCAAGACTGTCGATGTCGTTTGCTCATCCTGCCAAGTCCCGAACAAGGTCGAGACTAAGGTTAAGTTTTTCGGATGCGAGCAATGCGGGCAAACTGTTCATATGTAAGGAGGCGAGAGCTTGAAACTTTTTATCGTTAAACATTGGTGTGAGGCTTACGTCCTCGGCGTATTCGACAGCGAGGAGAAAGCGCAAGCCGCCATCGAAGCCGCTCGGGAGAATAGAGAGCTGGAGATCATCGAGCGCGAATTGAATACACCTATCGAATAGGGCTCCCTCCCCGGGGGCTTTTTATTTTGACTATTACGTCAGTATGATTGACGGTAGTGAGTCTATGTGATAATATTTCTTTAGGTTACATATGGAGGAGGAGTTGAGGATGAAAGAGGAAATCGAAACAAGCGAGCAGATGACCTAGGCAGAAGCTAGGGACATTCTTATACAACTTATTAATCTTGGCGTCAGTAAAGAAGAAGTGCTGCAATTCATAAATGAGATGAGGAGGCGTTGAGGGGTGGAGATTTTCATCGTCTACACAGTTGAGGAATTTGAAGGTATTACGGAGATAGTGCTCGTCACCGAAGATCAAGAGGCAGCGCTTAGCAAATACCACGAAAGCATGACGCAATACATTCTCGAAACATGGCAAGATGGCCTATTGGTTAACCGGATATAAACGCAAAAAGAGCCCCTCGACCTGAGAGGCTCTTTCTTTTTAGTTGCTAGCTAAGATGAAGTTAAGCCAGCTCAGCTCCGAGAGCGTGAGCGTCCCGGCCTTTGCTTTCGTGACCCAAGTCTCGTCATTGATCCGGCCTGCTGCGAGCAGCTTCTCCAGCCCTGCGACTAGCGTGTCGCGTTGATACTTGGTGAGCTCCAAGTCCCCTGCCTCCTCTGCGACCTTGTTCGTATCCCAAGCTCCGATATCCCCGGTCGCCTCGTCGAGATCGATCTCCATGCCTGCCATGCTTACGCCGTTCTTATATTGGTACAGAGTGGCGTGCTGACTGCGAGCGCCTCCCGACCATGCATAAGTTTGCCAATAGTAGTCAGCCGCTCCGCGCTTCGCCATCTCCTCGACGACCGCGTACTCGGCATACAGCCCGACCTTGTAGCCGGGAATCTTCGCTGCGAATGCGCGGATATATGCCTCGATATCATCGAAGTCGCTCCGATTAGCGTCGTAGTCGACCGCCGTATATATCGCACTCCCGGCAGGCTGCTCGATCCTTTGCGCTTCCTGGTACGCCTCGGCCCCATCCTCTGAGCCGTTTCGAGCCCCGCCTTTCGGCCTGCTTGCTGTTGTCTCGAATACCGATACGACCTTGAGCCCGGCAGCGGTTAACGCCTCGGCCTCTCCCCGGATAAGCCTCTTCCATGCCAGCCTCTCCGGTACAAGATACCGGGCCGCGAATTGCAGCCCGAAGTCCTTGAACGTTCTCGCCTGACTAGCCAGCACCGGACGAGCACAGTCGAATCCTTTACTTGTCGTCATTCGATATACCGCCTTTTGTCTTCAACACTTCGACGGCCTTGAGGATGACCGGAGGGATAGGAGCTCCCATCTTCCCGCCGTTCTCTAAGAAAGAGATAATCTCGTTCGCCAGATAGAACCATATAGCCGCATCCCGGAGCATCGAGTTATCGCCGAGAATGCCGTCCATAACATGAGCGACGCCCACGACTGCAAAAATGAATACTTTCTTCGCGATCCCAATAGAACCGACGCGGCTTGAGAGCTTGCCGTTAATCGCTGCGGCAGCGACGCCAGTTATATAGTCGACCGTAACGAATATGACTAAGGCTATCAGCAAGGCGTCCCACCCCCCATATACATATGATAGGACTGCCCCAATAGCCGCCGCGCCTGTTTTGGCTACGTGTTCCATCTAAGCACCTCCTTTTAAATGTGCTGCGACCTTGCGGATCAGCAGCTCTACATATCTGAAATCTGAGTATTTAACCGGATCGGCTTCAAATTTACCGAGGAGATTCAGCCAGAACGCCGGAGTCTCTATGATACTCTTCGAGCTCAGGATCGCGACCGCTTGCTCGATAGTGACCGTCTCATAAGCTGGCGGCGGCGTATAGTTGTCTAAGAGGTGCAGCATCCCGGCTCCTTGCATCTTGCGATCCGCGTCAAGCGAAGTCGTCCGCTTAGTGAGCTCCGCGAAGAGCTGAGCCTCGGTAGGAGTAACCCCGGCGTGGTCATGCCGCCACTGTTCTACGATGAGAGCCGCCCCGCCTGCTACGTGAGGAGCCGCCATGCTCGTACCGCTCATGTATGCATAGTCGCCGTCCTTGTACGTGCTGCGGATACCAACGCCCGGGGCTACTAGATCGATCTCGTCGTGAGAGTTAGAGAACGGCGCTACATGCCCGAAGCCGTCGCACGCTCCGACGCTCACCACTTCCGCATAACGGCCCGGATAGGCGTATTCGTTTGTAGCAGCTTGATCGTCTCCGTCGTTACCCGCAGCGCATACGACAAGAATCCCGGCGTCGACCGTTGCCCGGATCGCGGCATGAAGGAGCGGAACGTCGTCCGGCCCGCCGAGGCTCATGCTCGCGACGGATACCTTCTCACCGTTTGGCCCTCGCCATGATCTCACATAACTGAGCGCGGAGATTAGTCCGTTATAGCTGCCCTGTCCTTCTGCGTCGAGTACCTTGCAGATCAGCAGCTTGGCATACGGCGCTACGCCGACCACTCCGGCAGCGTTCTTGCTTGCAGCAATCGTCCCTGCTACGTGCGTACCATGACCGTTCAGATCGGTAACACTAGCAGGACTTCCCTCGTTTGTGAAATTCTTTTCGTCGATGATCTGCCCCGCGAGATCAGTATGAGCAATGCAGCCAGTGTCTAGGACTGCGACGACGACTCCCTCTCCGGTTACGTCCAGCGCCCACAGACCCGGCGCTTGCACCATCGATACGCCGTCCGGCAGCTCGGCGTCCCAAGCAGCAGCCGCCCCCACAGAAGGGAACGGCTTAATAAGTCTTATTCGTTTATCCACTTTACAGCCTCCTCTACTAATACAAGGATAGCCTTATACACCGAGGCGGTTAGTGTTAAATCTCGATATCGGGACGCTTAGCGATAATCTCCGCGAGAACGAGATCGCGGTCGTCTGCTGCTAGATTGTATCCGTCGACGATGTCGATCATTTCCCGCTCGCCGCCGTTATAGCGAGTGATGCAGGCATTAGCAATAATGCGAATCTTGTACATTGGCATAGCCATCTTATACACCTCCTATCGTAAATAGATCGGCGAGCGCAAGCTCTACGTCGCCGAGCCGGGTCGTGAGATCGCTGTTCTCCGCTTCGAGCTGAGCGATCCGTATTTGATCCGGTGAGAGAGGAGGGGGCTCAGGCGCGGGAGGAGTGACGAGCGAGAACTCACCGTCCTTGTACACCGCGTAGGCTCCCGCTGGAATGTTCAAGAGTATCTCCGGGACTTCCTCGACTAGCACGTAAATGAGCTGTAATCCGTCAATCTCTTCCTGACTTTCAATTCTTTTGTAACCAGTGACCCTATCGCCGACATCGGTTAAGAATATAGCAATCATGGATGTTCCTCCCCCCTTTACAGAATGTCATACGATATTTGAATGTTAGTAATGATGGCTGAGTTGGTTTGAGGCGCTATGAAGAGGTACATAGGTACGGATTCAAAGACGTTAATTATGGAAACGTGATTAACGTTCGTTGTGCCGATGTTGCTAGCCCCCTCAAAGGCTGCCACGTACGAACCTGAAAAAATTGAAGCGTTCGGAGTGATAGCCGTCCCTAGCGGTGTTCTCCAATCCATCGGAGGTACTGCCCCCGTAGCGTTCATTGCGCTCAGGGATATTGGTGTCGCGGCCCGAGCGGCTGCGGTAACGAATGTTCTGTAATCGCTGGCGCTGGTGTACATGTACATGTTGTACGTAGTGTTAGCAGCCCCACCTTTAACGTCCCATGTGATTTTAGCCTCGCCAGTCGTAGGAGGTATAAACTTACAAACAAGCATGTATGTGCTGGCTGGCACTGTATAAGTTGCTGTATCGTTCTGTTTGATGTTATTACTCGCTACCATTACCCCGCCGCCCAAAGGCTTCCACCCCACTCCATCGTAATATTCCGGTCTGTTTGTAGTTCCGTTCAGCCTTGACCGCAGAAGCGTCTCGCCTTGATAGACGATATCCTCCGACACAGAGACGTCGCCCGCCGGGAACGCTACCGAGTCGATAGTCATCCCGGTTCTGTTGACGGTTATGAAATCCGCAGAAGAGGTATATCCGTCGTTTATAGCTCTGAAATGGAGGGCTTCGGCATTAGCTTGGATATCCCATTGACCGTTATTAGCTGTGATGCCTGTCTCTTTTAAGATAAAGGCAGGACTTCCACTAGTGACGGTTACGTCCCCGGTAAATGCCCCGCCGCTTTTTGTCATGACCTCGACGCCGTTAACCGATACGACTCCCGCGCCTGTCGTGTCTAGATCGATGTTGCCGCCGGATATCTCGTTACGGACAGTTAAAATATCATTAGCCGCCGAGCCGAATCCGAAAAAGCCGGAGCGCGTAGTCGGCGCGGCGTCCTTCGCGTAGAACTCCATATAGGCTTGATTAGACGCGGCTGATTTTATCTTGATCGCTCCGGCTCCGCTGTTGAATGTAACGTCATTGCCGAAGGTCGCTCCGGCTGCGAAGGTCGCATCTCCGGTCGTTCCGTTGTCGATTACGTTGCTTCTCGTCTTGGTCGACCTATCCGCTCCGAGCCACAGGGGCGAGTCTGCTGTGCTTGCTCCGTCGCCGTTGACATTGAATACGAAGTAACCTCCCGCCGTTGACGCCCGGAAGTAGTTCGCGTTATTTCTTGAAAACGTGATAAGCTCAGGCGCAATTTGAGCGAAATACGAACCGTTGGATACAGTGACATTACCGCTAAAGTCGGCGCCTCCCGGAGCGGTAATGTTTCCGTTCGTACCGAATACCCACTCTTTACGGCTCGCATACCCGCCGTTAACGTTTGACATGATGTAGGCGACCGAGTCAGCCGCGAGGATCAGTTTCTCCGCGCTAGTCGTTCCCGCCACTACCGCGGTATGTGCCTCTCCTGCCGAGACGACCGTCATGCCTCCCGCCCCGAAACTAACGTCTGTGCCGTTCGCATCTGCGGAATGAGCACGTATGATAGACGCCGTAAAGCTGCTAGTACCGAGGGATACCTCCCCCCGAACAGTGAGCGCCCCGGTCATAGCCGAGCTGCCGTCAAGTGGAAGCGCGTCGGCTATCCCCTGCTCGATCTTGTTTAGGTTAGTAGCAGAGATGCCCGGGGCGCCTCCGTTAACCCATGTTGTTTTAGAATAAGCCACCTAATCGCCTCCTTATGAGATCGTATCGACCCGGTCGACTTGGATCGACTCTATATTCGTTTTGTTCTTCGAGTAGAGCACGCGCGCCACCATGATACCACTATTCGCCGTAGCTGTTGCCGTCGATCCGGCGAACCATCCGAGCTCTTGAATGTTCACGTTAGCATCGGACGGAGCGAGGTATGTCGTCGTCGTGACGACCCCGGTGCTCCCGGCAGATTGTAGCGTAACCACCTTTCGGCCCGACTCCGCGACGAGCTGTGTCTGTGTGCCAGCGGGGGCGGTCGAGCTCGTGCCCCATGCCATGTATTTAATCCGACCGTCTGTAACGCTCCCCCGGAGTACGTCCCGGAGCATGTTCTTGCCCGCGTTGGTTATGAGGTTGTTGAACTCCTCGACCTCGACCGTACCGTCGGTATATGTTGTCGTTACCTTGATTCGTCCTGTCCAGCCTACCGCTTCTTTGTGCAAGACCGCACCTCCTAGCATGGGAATAATGTTGTCGAGGGGAATAGTGTCGTATTAGGGATCGGGCAGGCGTATACACTCGCTGTCGTCGTCTCGCTCCACGTTACCGACTCGGAGAACGTCTCCAGTATGACGAGCACCTCGTCCTCGGTGAGATTCTCGCGGATAACGAAAGCCTCGCCCCTATTAGCCATGCGCTCAAACATACGCGCCCAGCTCCCTTGCTCCGTACCCTCTAACGCTGAAACGCTGTAAACGAGAAAGCCGTCCTCGTCGTTCGTTTCGACGCTGTCGATCAGCATTGAAGCATTACCGAGGTTATGCTCCGGGATGTATATCTCGACGAGCTGCCCGGCTGCTAGGCCCTTTCGCCTTGTATCAAACTTGATGCTCCGGCCTATGTTCGCGTACTTGCCGAGCTTAGCGGCGGCAGATTGGAAAGCAGCGGCCCGGGTATCGATCTCCGGCTCGTCGGTTACTTCCTCATTGATACCGCTATTCACTTCGAGCTCCTGCCTATACGTGATCTGAGACAAGTCCTTACTAATAGCGATGATCGGAAACTCTCCTTGATAAGTGACCTCCAGCGTATCCGATGAGGTAAGAGGCGTACCGCTAAAGTCTTGAGAGATCGCGTTCTCGCCCTTCGACCAGTACCAGTCCTTGCCAGTGTCGAGCCCCCGGATGCCTTTTGTCTTCGTAACGCCGTTGACCTTAATCGTCGGGGACTTCGCGACCTTATAACCGAGAGAGAAAGCCTGCTGCTCTCCGTCGCCCTTGAATGACTCGACTTGAACGTCGGTTACGTCCGTACCACCCTTGATGTATTGATAGTTGCGGTATTTCTGATTGCTCCTCTCCACGTTAACGCCGTTCAGAACGTCGTCCCCGGTTACGATCCAAGGCGCGATATCCGTCGAGCGGTCTTTGAAGTGGAGCGTCTTATCGAAATCGATGTACCATATAAACCCGGCTTTTTCCGCTAGCGACTCCAGCGCCCTAGAGACCGGGATATAGTTGAACACAGCCTCCGATATAGTCGGCCCGGTTTGGATCGTTCCTGCGGTTACGCCCTCATCGGCAAGCTTGAGCGTGAGGATATCCGCGACGATACTCCCGGCGTCCATGCCTGAGTAAGCCTTGGCTATAACCCGCTTATCCGCGAGATAGTGCATGTCCTTACACTGGATCGTGTGCATTAGGACATTGCGCCCCGGGACTCGCTTCTCGGTCGGCCTATCGATGGCCCCGGCAAAGATCAAATCGAAGTCGTCGTAAATCTCGACGCCCATTCCCTGTTGAAAGTGCGTGCTCGTATCGGTCTTAGCAACGAAAGAAGCCGTCGAGCGCTCCCCGATAATGTCGTCAATGGAGAGCGTATCGAGCATCGTCGTGAGCTGGAGGTTAATCGCCTTTTCTTCGAGCATGATGTAGTCGATCCGCTCATCTCCGTCCGATGATGTCGCACCGTTATTGAATAGGAAGATTGGCCGGAAGTAGGAGGCACCATTGTATAACTGAGCTGGCGATCCCTCGCTTGGATGAGAGCCTGAGTTATTCGTCGTCGCCTGCCCCATGAAGTAACCGACGTACTCGGTATAAGCCGCTGCCGTCGATAGGTTAACGCTACTCATCGCGAGATAGTGCTGCGAGCTCGTCGAGTCAGCCCCCAAAATGTTGACATGGGTTACTCCGTCCGAGGCGATCCCTCCCACGCCGAAATAAGTCCTCGGCGTTCCCAAGGAAGTTGTCACGTACTGCTTGACCTTGACCGTTACGCGGTATATCTTGTGAGGGCTGTATGGGATATTTTCCTTGTACTCGATGTATCTACCGCCTATACACTTGATCGCGTTCCCGGTCGAAGCGTCAGCATCGGCGACTATCGTTATCGCGTTACCCGACCCGGAGATCGTATTCCAATCCGCGATAGAGAAATTAGATCCATCTACCCGAAAGACCTCCGACCATGAGGGGGAGGTTTGCTTGATGCCTATTCTTACTGTCATGCCGCCCCCTCCTTAAATTCTTAGTCCAGTCTTGACCCGGATCAGATCGACGAAAGGCTGCCCCATAGCTTTAGCCAGCACTCGACCATCCAGCTCGACGACGACGTTCACCGATCCCTCGCCGCCTCCGGCTGCTCCAGTGGAGCTCGTCGGTAGTGCTTGAACGGCGTCTAAGGCCGGAGCCGCCATGACCTGAGCCGAAGCCCCGACCATGCTCGCCGTATCTTCTAGCCCGATAGCGAAGCCCTCGCCAGTGTACCCGCCGAGCTCCATGAACACCCTCGATGGAGAGTGGATACCGAGGAAATTCTTCGCTGCATCGAGTGCGCTCTTGATAGCTGCTATCGCTGCGTCTGCGAGTCTGGAGGCCATCTGCTTGATACCGTTAATCATGCCCTCCATCATGTTCGACCCGAACTCCTTCATCTCGCTAGGCAAGCCCTTGAACCATGAGACGATACCGTCCCAAGCATTTGTAAATGCGGTCTTGATTCCCGACCACGCTTTAGAGGTTGCCTCGGTCAGCTTGGCCCAAGCGTTAGCCCACAGCGGCGAGACCGTATCCCATAGCGTCTTGATGATCCCAAAGAGCTTATCTTTTGCAGCCTCGAATACGCCGCCGATCTTGTCCCACTGTCCGGTTACGACGTAGAAGATCGCAAGGAAAGCCGATGTAAAAATCGTCTTGATGACGTCCCAAAAAGCAGATAGGAGCGCCTTGATCGTTCCGAAATAAGCCTCCCATACAGCCTTGGCGCTTTCCCAAAAAGCTTTAACAGTCGGCCCGATTACTGTCCACGCTTTCTTGAACAGGTCGACGACGAACTGCCAGCCAGCCCCGACGATGGACTTGAGTAGCTCCCATGCTGCCGAGGTGAACGCGGTTATCTCGTCCCAGTACATGACCATTAGAACGACGATGATCCCGAGCGCTACGATAGCCGCCGTTACGATGCCGACCGAGATAAGGATCGCCGCGCTTACCGCAGTAAAGGCTGTGATCGCCATCCCGATAGCCGCCACAACGAAAGCTAGCATACCTCCCAGGATTAAGAGCCCGGCGACGACTGCCGCCGTTATGGCGATAGCCTGCTGCATCCCCGGCGAGAGATTGTTGAACCAGTTAACGACTCCCGCGAGAGCATTCGTTACGCCTCGGATCGCAGGGATAAGCGCCATACCGAGACCGATCTGGAGCGTCTCGACGGCTCCGCTCAGTCCGTCCATAGCGCCCTTAAGGTTATCCTTCATAATCGCCGCTGCCTCAGCAGATGCACCGCCCGAATTTTCCAAGGCTGTTGTCATCTTGCCGATCTCTTCCGGGCCTGCTGACATAAGGGATAGCATACCGGAGACGGCTTCCTTGCCGACGAGCTGCGAAAGCGTCGCGGCTTTCTGCGTCTCGGTCATACCTTCCATAGAGGTTTGTAGGTTCTGGATCAGAGGCCCGATACCGACGAAATTCCCTTGTGCGTCTGATACCGAGATGCCGAGTGCGTCCATCGTTTTAATGTTCTCCTTGGATGGATCGAGGAGGCCAAGGAGCGCACCTCTTAGCGTTGTACCCGCCTGCTCACCTTTCATGCCCGCATTGGTCATGATACCGATTGCCGCCGCTGTCTCTTCCAGCGAGACGCCAAGCGCTGCGGCTGGAGGGCCTGCGTACTTGAGCGCATACTGCATATCGGTCAGATCGGCTGCGGAGATGTTCGCCGTCTTAGCTAGGACGTCCGCGACCTTTGTCGCGTCGCTTGCTGCTAGGCCGAAGATGTTCAGTGTCGAGGCCATAACCTCGGCAGTCTGTGCCATATCCGAGCCGGAAGCTTCTGCGGCTGAGATAACGCCGGGCATAGCTCCGATGATGTCCTTGGCTGTATAGCCCATCGCTGCCATGTTCTGCATACCCTCGGCGACCTCGCTTGCACTCTTGGACGTTGAAGCCCCGAGCTCCAGCGCGGAGGCGCTGAGCGCTTCCATATCACCCCCGGTCGCACCGGATACCGCTCCGACTTTATCCATCTGAGCCTCGAAGTCTGCAGCCGTACTCACCGCTAGACCGAGCCCGGCAGCGAGCCCCGCGCCAGCTCCAAGCAGCGCCGTCCCGACT
Organism: Paenibacillus rhizoryzae; assembly: GCF_059686995.1. Taxonomy (NCBI): domain Bacteria; kingdom Bacillati; phylum Bacillota; class Bacilli; order Caryophanales; family Paenibacillaceae; genus Paenibacillus; species Paenibacillus rhizoryzae. Next base: position 259,451 of record NZ_JCAALT010000007.1, read on the forward strand.
TGTGCTCCTTTCTGCTGCATCTGCCCGCCGAGTTTATCCCAAGTCTTGTGAAACTCTTTCATGCTCTTCTCAAACTCGGTCAGGTCGACGCCGATCCCGATAGCTAAGCTTGCAATCGTCTTTGCTGCCACTATATCTAACCCCCTTCCGGGTATTGCCTGCATACTAAAAAAGGACGCGGTTTTACCCGCGCCCCTTGATGTCGTCTAGTGCTTTTTCGAGCTTCGACAGCTCCGCAGCTTTCGCGTCCTCCGTCATAGCCTTTTTGCGTTCCTTGCCTAGTAGCTCCTTGGCGGTTACTTGATTCCGTTTCTTAAGGTGTACATTCATCAGGAGGGCAGTCTGCCATGCAAGCCGCTCCATCTCGTGCTCAGTCTTGAGCTTGTAACCCTCGATCATATCTAGCAGATCGGCATGAGTGAGACTCCAAAACTCGTCAGGTTTTAGACCGAGCGGGCCGTAGGCTATGCGCTTTAAGCCTGCCCAATCTATCCGACCGTCTCGGTCTGTACGTTTCCCTCGTCGTCGTCTTCGCTTTCCTTGGTATCGCCTAGCACCTTGGAAGCTTTTAGCGCATTCATGATAGGCTTGATTAGAGTATCGAGCGTCTGCCCGGTCTCGATCTCTTTTTGCAACATTTGCCCCACGCGTTGAACGGTGAGCCCCGGGTCTTTCCATTTTAGCCCGGCCCAGTAGAACAGACGGACAACGTTAAAACCGATCTGCGTTTGAGTGAAGATGGCAGCGATACCCTTGCCGAACTTTTCCTCGATATCGCAGACCGCGTTATAGTCAAACTTTAGAACCTTGGTTTGCCCCCCAAGCTCCACCTCTACGTAATTTTTCATTCAGACGCCCTCCTGTGCAGGCTTAGATTATTAAGGCTTAGAAACTGTCGATAGTGCGCCAGTGCCCATCATCGATAGTGAAAGAACGACAGCGTCGTCCATTGTGTTACCTACCTCGAAGCTTGTCACCATTACGCTACCGGAGTAGCCAAGAGCGCTCGACGAGTCTTTAGGGAAGATGTTGACCGATGCCTGAGTGCCGCCTGTGAGAGCAGCGAATAGCGCCGTCTGTCCTGTTGCGTCGTTATCGCGATAGAGAGCCTCAGCTTCGAGCTCCCATCCTTTCAAGCCGCCGATATACTCGTTCCAGCCGTTCGAGTCGAAGCTTGTTACGTCGATCTCAGCTTGCTCGACTGTGAGGGTAGCCTCGCGAATCTCTGCGACCTTATTGCTCACAGTGCCGTTACGGACATATAGCCCGCCTTTATACCCGGGAGTTGCAGAAGATGCCATTCATAATCACCCTTTCGATTTGGTTTACGCTTCTTGAAGCTGTACGCGGTATCTAACCGGAACATGGCGAGTGTAGCCGTCCGGGTCGCGCATTGTCTCGGAAAAATCATAATAGCAGGAGCACACGTCCCATCCGGGGACGGTAAGGTCTTGATCGGATAGCAGCCTGTTAAGGTCGCCAAGAATCCCGAGCGCCTCCTTGTACCCTTGGTAGCGGCTCCATATGTGCAACGTGATTGTAGTCTCTTCACCGAACCGGGACATAGTCCTCATTGGTGAGCTCGTCACGTCTCCTATGGTTACATAGGGAAATTGAATATCTTGGTTAACGTCATCATAGATGCCTGTGATCTTAGCCATTAGCGTCGTGTCTGCCGTTAGGCGATCATAGATAGCTGTCTGTAAGGCAAGTAAGGCCGAGCCGCTCATAGCTTGCTCACCGCCTTTTTGACCGCTTCCTCCATGGCTTTCTCATACTTCGGTATCTCAGCCTCAGCGGTCGGCGTCATGAACGGCTTAGCGCGAGTCTTGACCGTACCGAACTCGACAAGGTGAGCAAAGGACGAGCGCGGCCCGATCTCGGCGCTTAGGCCGTCCGAAGAGAATGAGGATCGGATACTCTTCATCATGACCCGCGTGATTTTCGGTACTCGCGCTTGTGCTTCCTTGCGGATCGTGTCCGCTGACTTCTTGACCGCTGCCCGGACAGCGACTCGGGTATCCTTGTCGAAGCGGCTAAACTCCGCGATAACCTTGTCGATACCTTTAACACTTAGCTTGATAGCGTTGCTCATCGCGGGTCTGCCACCTCCTGACAAAGTATTTGCAGCTCTCGGCTCGCTTCAAGCGCGTTGATCGTGTTGAGGATGCGGAAGATACGCCCCTTGAATACGACGCGCATATCGTTCGTAACCCCGGCCCGGTATCGCATCCGTACCTTGTGCTTGACGTCGGTCTGAATTTGCTGCTGCTCGAATATCTCTGTTTGTACGAGTCCGAAATAAGGCTCGATCCCGGCGTAAACGCTCGCGAAGGTTGTCCAAGCTTCCGACCATCCTCCGGCGCCGTCCGGTGTGCGAGTTAGTTGCTCGATGGTGATCCGGTGCTTGAGTGCGCTCGTTAGTGTGTCCGTATCGCATCCCTTGCAGCGCTTCATACTGGCGTCACCCGATCAAGGTTGAGCAGACTCGTCACAGCGCATGGAGGCTCACACATACCGTTCTCGACCCAGTGAGACGCGAGCAGGATGATCGCCTGTCGGATACGAGCCGGGACTTGGCTTGGCGTACCGTACCCTGTCACGTAAGCGACTTTAACCGCGTTCGTTGCTTGGAGATCGCTCGCGGGCCAGTAGTCAGCAGCGACTAGGAAAGCAGGCTCCGAGAAGTTATCCAATATATACGACGAGGCTGATACGGTCGTAACCGATCCGGTATAGCTCGCGTAAGTTAGCGCCTCGACGGTTTGCGTCGGGGGCCTCGGGAGTCGAATCTCATCACCATAAGGCCAGTCATCCCGAGCAAGCTCGACGGTCTGTGTGATGTACGCCCGGTTCTGATACTCTTCGCACCACTGGCGGGCTACGACGATATTAGTCGTGATAACCTCATCGAGGCTATCGTCGTCCTCGTCGATCCGCATTTGCAGCTTGATCTCTTCGAGAGCGACAGGCTCCTCAGTCGGTTGTACTACTACCCGGAACTTTAGCGCGTCCCGACCCTTTGCCATTTGGCTTCACCGCCTTTCCACCTTCCGGCTCGACTGCTGCCGTCTCCAGCTTCGGAGGCGAGCCGATCGGATCGAGCCGGACTCCTAGCGACTGGATCGCGTTCGCCCGGTCTGCGGAGAGCTCCATCTCTTCCCCGGCAAGCACTCGCCTTTCGAGCTCCTTGTCCATGTATTCGCTTCTTACAATGAACCGCAAGCTATCGCCTCCTTTATGTCCTCCTCCCGGTATAGGTGCCGGGCAGGATAGTTAGTGTCCATGAAAATAGGGAAGCCTGCGACAGCCGCCCGAATACAAAAAGCCCGATCCTCCCAATCGGAATGAGAGACGTTATAGATCGGTGAATAGTTAACGCCTGCGGCGATAACCTCGCGCCGGATGAGGATGCAAGCTCCACTCATACCGACTCGGTGTATACCCGGCTCTCGCCAAGTGGTGAGGCTGTTAGGAAAGAAGTCGTAGCGGTCGACGTCCCAAGCATTCGGCAGCTCCTCGGCGCCCGGTTGCCAGCGCGTCCAGAACACCTCCGACACTATCGGAGCGTTAGCCTCGACAAGCTTCAGGAGCGTACCGGGATGGAGCAGCAGATCGGAGTCGACGAGGAAAAAGTAGTCATACCTCTGCTCGTTCGCGATCCTTAGAAGCTCGTTTTTCATTGTCGCGACTTGCTTAAGATTGACGTTTGTCCAGTGGTGCGTATCGTCGTCCCGCTTGTAATCTCCGTCGCCTGTCGCTATCAGGTATTGATGAGGCCCCAAATACTTCTCAAGCTCCGGCGAGTTATGGAGGATGAAAAGCCAGTCGACCTCCAGCCCTTCCACGTTGAGCCCTCGGAGCGAATCGAGATAGAGCTGGAAAACTGTCTCATCCTGCCGGACAGGGGCCCCGATCAGAACGCGCTTGACTCCGAACTTGCGGAGCGCCGGGGCCGGATCGAGGACGCTCTCATACTGAGCGGCTACGCCGTAACCCTTCTTATCGATCCGCTTGTAAAATTCATACTTCCGCTGCCGATCTTCCTCCCTCGCCCATCCCCAGTGCTGCACGTCCATACGAGGATCGAATGTCCGCTGTGCAGAGTTGATAGGGAGGCGCCCACCATGGAGCTCTTTGTTAGACCATTGATACTCTCGGCCCGCGTCCTTGCGAACGCATAGAGGCCAGAGCTTGGTATGAGCGGCCCATAGGCTATCATCCCGGTACTCGGTCTCGCTCCACATATCATGCAGCCGGAAGCCGATAGAGTCGGCGCTCAGCTCCTCCGCTTTCTTGAGGGCCTCCGGGAGTCTCTCGATACCCGGGATCGTCTCGTCAGCGTCTAGGCTTATGATCCAATCGCCTTGCTCGGCGTGCTTGCTTGCAACGTCCCATAGCAGCCTCCGCAGCTTAGACTCGTCATGCTCGAAGTGTGACGCCGGAGTCACGTAGACCTCTGCACCGTGTTGCTCACATATCTCGACCGTATTGTCCGTGCTGGCGTCGTCGAGGATAACGATCCGCTCGCATACGCTGCTTAGCTGCTCAAGGACGCGTTCCAGATATCGGCCTGACTCATTGCGTACTAACATGGCCCCGATCAGCTTCATGAGTTGACAACCTCCTCGATAGTCCGTCCGGCTTTTTGCTCGCGGAGGACGTAATCGCGGAAGTCCTGCTCCATGATCTGAGTTAGACCAAGATGCCCGGCTTGGATCGTCGTATCACAAAACAGCTCGAATCCGGCCTGCCTTGCCCGGTAGCAGAATGCCAAGTCCTCTCCCATCTCGGGCATAGGGAAGAACCAAGGCTGAGGAGTCTTTTCAAATACGGATCGATGAATTAATGCACATGCTAGACCACAGCCCTCGATAGGCAGCAGGCCCTCGCCATATTGCAGCGGTATGCTCATTTCTTTTTGACCGTCTTCGTGTATTCTTACTTTTGTATAAAAACAAGGCGAGTACGGAGGTACGCGCTTGAATGCTTTCGCGGTGATAAAGTCTTTCTTATGTCTCACCAGTAGCACCGGAGTGCGCGGGTCGAGCGTCATATCGTTATCAAGGAAGAACAGATAGTCGCAATCACTAGCCAATAGTTGACGGCCTAGCTCCTCGCGAGCCTCGTATACAAGGCTATTAGATATCATCGATATCTGAAACTTTACGTCCGATTCCAGCCCGGCCAATTCTAGCAGCGAGCGAACCGCGTGAAACTCCATCGGCTTGCCGAATGGGATACCTATCATAATTTTCATTGTTTTCCCTACTCCCTTAAAGTAGTTTAAAAACCTGTGTTAAGCGTCGGCAGGCCCCACAGGACAAGGCTTTTCGGAGGCGCATTCCTATCCGACGCTCGAAGCATTTTTACATATTGCCGTAGCGGTTACGACCAACAAAGAAAGCTGCACTCACTGGAGCCGCTGAGTCTGTTTTGGTTACTCGTAAACCGACATAACGTTTGTTCAGAACGTCCGGGTCGATATCGACATTAATTACACCGGACGAGCTTGTCACGATGGAAGTTGTCGAGCGGTAAGTCGCTACCTCAGTAGCTACCGCGCCGTTCCAAGTGGAGGCTGTCGACTCGAACACCGTTACGACCACAGCCGAGGCCGTTGTCAGTGCTCCGACGTTTACGCTCGCCATGATCTGAGCGCCTGCCGTCGCAGAGATGAGCACCGAGCTGGATACTGCTGCCGATGCTTGAGGCGCGATTGCTAGTGTAATAGCGTGCGCTTCGGAGATTTTCTTGTTATTAACGGTCACTTATTCTCACTCCCTTTAATTTAATTGGAAGAGAGGGCCGGAGCCCCCTCATTAACCCGCCGGAACGTCGAGTGCGATGAACGGCGAAACTTGATAGCCGCCCTCTTGAGTGATCGGGCCAGCGAGCCAAGGTTGACCATCGACCGAGGAGAACGCCTTGATGACTGTCTTGTTCTCGCGGAAGTAGACGTGTTCCGATGCGCTGATAGCCAGCGGAGCGCCGTCTTGGATCAGGTAGTACGACAGGTCATTAAGCACCAAGTCGCCCTTAGCTCCAAGCTGCGGCGAGCGCTCATTGAATTGCAGATCGTAGCCAAGCAACGTACCCGGCAAGCCCTCGCGTGCGTTCGCCTGCCAAATTAGGTTCCCGTTGTCGTCTTTGATCTTCATGAGCTGCGGAAGGATCGACTGCGACGCCTGCCAGATTGGCGCGCCACCCATGCGAAGTTTCGCCAGCATACCGACCAAGTCCGCGTAACCGATCTGCGAAGCCGTTGCCCGGTTTACGCCGATTGTTGCAGCGGCATTGATTACGCCTAGCGGCTTGCCTTGACCGTTACCGTTAAGGAACGCGTCGTCCTCGGATGCGCGGATCGCACCGCCAAGCAAGGAGCGGAGAACCGAATCGACCGCCGAAGAGTTACGGAGTAGCTTGTCAGTAACGACGATGGAGCCTGCCACTTCTTTCGGCTGCAAAGTGATGTCGGTGAACTTCGCGCTAGTGTCCGGCTTAGTTTGGCCCTCTGCAATCCAATCGACTTGAACGCCGCCATACATGCCGTTACCTACTTGGTTCAGTGCTGGCATAGTGAGGGCTGCGTCAGGATGTGCCGAGTTAGTCGGGATAACAGTCGCACGAGGACGGACGATAGCTCCCTGCTGTGATACTTGCAGGATTTGCTCGCGGAACGTAGTCGGTACAAGCACGCCGCCCTCGGAGCCTACGCCCATCGATTGTTGACGCAATTGGACGAGACGGTCGTCGTGAGGATTGGAGCGAATTGTCATAATGTACTCGCCAAGCGACGTAAAGCCTGCTCCGCGCTCGTCGACTTCCTTCTGTTGGTTCTGGCGACCTTGCTCCATGAGAAGCTTTTGAGCGCGCTCCTCTGTGACGATCTCCTTGGAGCGGTTCTCGATCTCAGTGAGAAGAGAATCAAGGCGGCTCGTATCTTCTGTGCTGCGTTGCTCGTTTGCCAATAGACCGCGAGCCTCGTCTTTCTTAGCAGCTAATTGACGTTTTAGTTCTTCGATATTTTTCAATCTGTCCAGCCTCCTTTAGGATAGTAAAAAGCGGGCTCTAAGATTTAGCTCCGCTTCTCTTGCTTTGCGTTGTTCTTCCTGTTCTACTTCCTCGTCGTTTGCCTGCGGCTGAGCGCTGCGGTATTCGGCGAGGACTTCCTCGGCGCTGCGGACGGATGCGCTTGAGCTCGGGTATGCCGGGAATGCTGTTGGCGAAATCTCGAAGAGATCCACGTCCTCTAGCGTTCGGATATACTCCTTGCCGCTTTCCTCCCAGGAGTCAGAGCGCACCATAAAGCCGAAGCTTACACCCTCGACGTCCTTACGTCGGATCGCCTCAAGCGCTGCGTCACCCCAAGGGGAGGCCGGAGCATCGAAGTCAAACTTTAGGCCCCGCTCATCCTCCCATAGCCGGAGCGTCCCGGCCTTGGTGCTGCCGAGTACGATATCGCGGTTATGATTCCATAGTGCTCGGATGTTCTCACTCTTGAGCGATCTTGTGAACGCACCGCGATTGATTTTCTCGCGGAAGCCTCCTAGATCGACGGACAGCTTATCGAAGCGAGCCGCATACCCAGTGATGGTACGACTTTCCGCGCCGTCGTCTTTTGCCCTAATCTCAACATCTTCCACGTCAAAATGTCTAAGCTCACGTTTCATTTCCATCACCTCCCCCCTCGTCTAGCGGTTTAGTATCGCCGGGAGCTGGAGCCGGGGCCGGAGCAGGCTCAGGCGGGTTAATCATAGAAGACAGCGGAAGCGTAGCAGCGTTAACTGTAAAGGCTTGACCGTCGCCGTCCGGGATCGCGTTCAGATTCTCAAGCGCTCGAACCTCGTCGCGGTTCATCCAGCCATTTTGCAATGCGACTTGATAAGCATTGAAGCGGCTCGTCGTGTCGCCTCTTAGGAGGCCCTCGACGTTATGCTCCGCGTAGTAGAAGCGTTGATCGTTCTCCGCTATGAGCGCCTTTTGTACTGCCTGCTCCCACCGTTTGAGATAGGGGAGGATAGTGTGCTTCACAAAGAATAAATCCTGCTGCTCGATGTTCGAGAAGGTCGCCCGCTCAAGGTCGCCTATCATATGAGGAGGCACTCTGAAAATCCGAGTTATGTCTGTGAGCTGGAACTTCCTCGTCTCAAGAAACTGCGAGTCGTTCGGCGGGATCGTGTTCTTAGCGAACTTCATCCCTTCCTCTAGCAGCATGAGCCTATGAGCCTTGCCGAGCCCCTCATATTTCTCTCGAAGGTCTGTCTTAAGGCGGGCGAAAGCTTTATCGCTTAGCGCGCTCGGCGTCTCGATAACCGCCCCGACGTTAGTCCCATTCGAGAAGTATTCGTGTCCGAAGCTCTCGACCGCTTGCGAGAGGTTGATCGATCTCCGCGCCATTGATATAGGCGAGAGTCCTTTGTCGCCCTCGACAGCAAATCCCGGTATCCTTAAGACCCGGTAAGGCGGGAGCTGAAACTGTTGGTTATTCATTCGCGGATTCGTGACCACGTAATAAAGAGAGTAGTCAGGCCCGCGAACAGGCTCGACGCACCAAGTCGGGATAGGCCACAGCGCGACAGGCTGTCCGTTCTCATCGAACTCGATCTCTGCATAGGCGTCACCATGTAGCAGCAAGTTAGCGGTCATCATCTCGCGAAACTGGATAGCGATCTGTTCCGGGTTTGGCTGACTTTGCAGCAGCTTGTACAGCGGGTAGTTGAGCGCCCGGTTCTTGCTGCCTTTGCTCTCCTTGTATACCGGGAACGGCAGCGACGCGACCGTCTCAGAGATTAGCTTCACGCAAGCATAGACCGCGCTCGTCTGCATGGCCCGCATAGCTGAAACGGATTCATCGATCTTCGACCCGCCGCCGAACACCTTACGCCAGAAGGGCTCCTCACCTGTTGTCCGTTTCTCTCTTCGGAATCTATCAAACAAGCCCAAGGGCCTCACCTCCTCATATAGTGCGTATACCTCGCTCCTCATAAACGCTAGGCTTATAGTCGTTCACGACGACCCGCACCATAGCGTTTATGACCGCGGCTATCGGGTCGATCCGGTTTGTACTCTTATCCTTGTCGAGCTGTATGTTCTCATTGTGATCCTGCCGCGTTACTGCGTTTTGTACGGCCCACGTCAGCAGCTTGTCGCCGTTGTGGATGAGCCTGCCGCTCTTGACGAGCTCCCTGAGGTGCTTGGTCGGCTCGGATAAGGTCTTGACCCCTTGCCGTATCTCGACCATCATATAGCCCTCGCTCTCCATCTCCTGAGCGAACTGTGTCGCGTTGTACGGATCGTAGCAAACCTCTCGGGCCGTCCATAAGTTATCAGCCATAACGCGCTTGAGGTGCGACTGTATGAACCGATAGTCGACGACGGCGCCCGGCGTAACCGTTAACGCTCCTTGCTCGATGGCGAGATCATAATCGAATTTATCCGTCTTGCGCTTGGTCGCGAGCGTATCCTCCGGGATGAAAGAATGCTGCCAAACATATATGCGACCGTCGCCTAGTGGCACGACGCCGCCGATACTCGTTAAGTCGATCTTCTGCGACAAGTCGACGCCGACATAGCAGTCCCGGACGGATAAGTCCGGCAGCTCGCTAGTCCCGCAAGCTCTCCAGACGTCCATAGGCATATAGCCGTTTTCCTTTTGGTCGACCCACCGATTCATGTTCTTTGTTAGAAAGTTTCGCATCTTCTCCGGCACGTCGAGCGCGGCTTGCAGCTCGGAGCGGAGGAACGCAAGACCCTCCTCGTAAGTCGCGACGATTGGGTTAGCCTTGGGCCAGTTTCGCTCATCTCGAATATCGTCGTCCTTGTCGAGCTCGCAGATCATGACGAAATACTCATCATTGTCGATAGGGCTCGCCGGGTCGATGATATCGGAGGCGTACTGATACTCAGTAAAGCAAGGCTTGGACATATCGAAGCCCGCCGTCGTGATAATGACGATGAGCGGATTAGGCCGAGCCACCATACCGGATATGAGCACGTCGTATATCTCGCTCGTCTCATGGACGTGATACTCATCGACTATGCCGAGGCTTGGATTCTTTCCGTCGCCTGTCTTGCGGGCTTCCTTGCTGAGCGGCTGGATTACGCTGCCGCTCTTCGTGTGCCTTATGCGACCGTAGGCGTCGGAGTATTTACCCTTGAGCATCTCGACGTTTTGTATCTGTGTCAGTATCTCGCCGTACACAATACCGGACTGCTCCCGGCCCCATCCCGCGATATACACCTCAGATTGCTCAGGCGACAAAAAAGCCTCATAGCTCCCTATCAATGCGAGGAGCTGAGACTTTGCGTTCTTCCGAGCGAGCTGGATATAGGCCTTGCGGAACCTCCTCAGCCCTGTCGCTTTCCGCTTCCATCCGAAGATATTAGCGACGACGAAAAGCTGAAACGGTGTAAGCTCGATAGGCTGATTGGCGAGGACGCCCTTGCTATGCTTGAACATGCGAGCCCATCTATAGAACCGATACACCTCGTCGACGTCGAACCGGAACGGATAGTCCTCAGACTCGCTACGCTCCAGATCGGTGAGGAACCGCTCGCAGGCTGTTCGGTGCTTCTTGCAAGCTGTGATCCGACCGTCGGCGACGTCCTCGGCGTACCGCCCTAAGCTCTCTAAAATTGTGTCGATCTCGGTCATAGAGCATCAAAAAGCTGTTCGTCTGCCGACTTCGGCTTATCCTCCGGCTTCTTCGGAACGACTAGCTTACACCTCGATGTGATGTTAAGGCCGAGATCGGAGGCCGCTTGCCTGCATTGCTTGAAAAGCTTATCGACGCTGAGCAAGGTCTCGGCGTACATTGGATTCGAGTATACGTGAATCTTGCCGCGGTCGTCCTTCTCGCGTTTTGTGATAGGCGTCTTACGCAGCGTTAGGGCTACTCTCGCGTATTGCTCTCTAGCGAGCAAGTAGTTAGCCAGAGCGTCGACGTCTAAGTTAGCAATGATCTCGGCCCGCTTAAGCTCATAGGCCAGCCGATTAAAATCAGAATGCAATTCCTTAGGAAGGTGATCCGGGGGCTCGATGTTATCCGTTCCAGCCTTGACCTCTTCGGCTTTCCGCTCTTCTACTTCCTGCTTGGTTAGGTGCTTCTTACCTTTCAGCAGTAGCAGACTAACAGGTTCTCTCTTACGTCCTCCCATGGAATCACCTCCTTTTTACCAGTTTTTAGAGTTTTGGAGACTCCGAAAAGGGAAAATCCTTCAAATTAAAGGGGCCGCCGGGGGCGATTTTTTTTGTCGGCAGCTTTTTCGACCCCCTACCCCTATTCGTTTTTGTTACAATTCGTATCATTCGTTTTCACCGTTTGATGTCGAACTTGTTCGTCTTCTTCGAGTGGCACGACTTGCAGAGCGCCTGCCAGTTGTTCGCGCTGTCCCAGAACAGCGCCTTGTCGCCTCGGTGCGCGATGATGTGATCGACCTCGTTTGCTGGCGTGAGACGTCCGTTCGCTTCACAGTGGACGCACAGCGGATGACGTTCGAGGTACCGCAGCCTAGCCTTGCGCCACTTGTACGTGTAGCCTCGTTCCTCTCGTGTGCCTCTCTCATGCTCATAGGCTTGGCTCTCGCTCTGTGTATGCTTCTCGCAATAGCGTCCATTTGTTAGTTGATTGCACCCGGGTTTGTTGCATGGCTTCATCGGTAGACTTGGCACTACGTACCACCCCGGTTCTCTTGTCGGTACGCCAGTGGTTAACGACCCAGTGTACCCCATGCTGCTTGCTTATCCATCCTGCGAACCCATTCTCCATCTGACGCCCTCCTCATGTAGTGACCTTGTATGCAAATAAAAATAATCGCCTATTATTCTCCATACCGGAAATAATCCGATCCAGAGAACAAGAGACGAGAAATAATCTCCTGTTATGAGGGGCTTTCTAATTCCCCGCATACCTCACATAACGTCATTGCGACTAGCGCTAAGGCCGTAGGCCATTCAACGTTACTGAGAATCCCTAATTAGTCAGGACATAAGGGGCCGCCCGGGCATGATTCGCCCTATTGACTCTACCTTAGCCCTTTTCACAGTGGATGTTTGATATCGTTTATCTTATATTGTCTTATTTTGTGATTCTATGATCCGGCTAATATACCAAATTGCCTTGTTCAAATCCTCGACGCCGTTTTTCATCTTCCAGCGCCACAGATATTTAATAGCGTTCGCGGTGCATACCGCCTCGATTCCTTGCAGACCTTGCGTAGCTGCCTCTAAGGCGTCGATGCATTCCACTTTTCCGGATTTATAGTGATCTGGATTAATGGCGTCTTTCTTCGCAGGCTTGATCCCGATATCAGTCGACCGCACCCCTCCGGCGCCTAAGCCCCTTTGGGTCGGAGGTGCTGGGGGATCGCCACTCGTTACATCGCAGATAATACAAAACCATTCGCTACCGATAGTGCCTTTAGTAATCATCCCTAGATCGCATTTTGGACATTTCATGTTAACCAATCCTCCGCTTCGCTTTTTTGGTAAACTCGTCAACGCTTTTTGCGATCTCCGGGCCGAGGTGCTTAATATATGCATCTGCGAATCTCTCGAAGCGCTTCGTGCCGATCCCGAACTCCTCCCGGAGTGCTTTCTCGATTGCCGACAAGCTGAAACGTACCACAGCATCGTTACGCTCATTCAGCAGCTCGATAGCCTGCCTCAGCGGTATCCGTTTATCTTTACTCATAAAGATACCTCCCCCTCTGCGAATCGCAGCTCATACTCTCTACGCATAAGCTCTACCAGCCTATCCTCTGCAATTGATCGTCTACGTTTATGTCTCAGCAAAGAATAAAGAGCGTTTAGCTCCTCAATGAACGTAAGCTCGAAGGGCCTATACTCACTCATATTTGCTTATCCTCGCTTTCACCGCTTGGAGCAGGGCCTCTTGCCCTTCTGCCTTGCTGTCTAGTCGTTTGATGACGTCCTCGTCCATCGTGCCCTCAGTGATGATGTGATGAATAACGACTTGCTTCTTCTGCCCTTGCCTCTGCAAACGACCGTTAGCCTGTTGATAGAGCTCTAAGCTCCACGTAAGCCCGAACCAGACTATCTGATTCCCGCCGTCTTGGAGGTTGAGTCCATGCCCGGCGCTGGCGGGATGGGCGAGGAATACCTCAATCTTGCCAGCATTCCAGTCGGCGATATCTTTCTCCGTTTCGAGCTTTCGTGCCCCGGGAATAGCTTTCATGATCCGGCTAAGATCGTGCTTATAGGTGTAGAACACTAGCAGCGGATTCCCATTCGATGCCTCCACGAGATCAGCGAGCGCTTCGATCTTGCCGTCGTGTATATGCCTCTCGTTTCGCTCCTCGTCGTATACCGCACCGTTTGCGAGCTGGAGCAGCTTGTTAGATAATACCGCAGCGCTATTTGCTACGACGTCTCCCCCCAGGAATGGCAGAAGCAGCTCCTTCTCAAGCGTCTCGTATTTACTCCGAGATTCGCGATCCAGTACGACCGGAACCGTCCGAAGGATCGGCTGCTTGAGCTCTAGCCAGTCCTCGGACTTCATACTCACGCAGATATCACCGATACGCTCGTAGACGTTCCGCTCGGACTCCGCTTTAGGCGAATAGGTCATAGCGTGAGGATTGCCTGCGGCATAGTTAGGCGCTGCGATGAAAAAGCGATCCCGGTATGCTGACATTGTTTTACCTAGACGCTCGCCTTGATCGAGGAGGTAGAGCTGAGACCATAGATCGATAAGGCCGTTAGGTGCTGGCGTCCCGGTTAAGCCGTATAGTCGCTTGATGAACGGCCTCACCTTACGCAAGGCCCGGAAGCGCTGCGAGCTGCTGCTCTTGAAGCTGGAGAGCTCATCGATGATGACCGTATCGAAGGGCCAGCGGTTCCCGGTCTGAGCTACGAGCCAAGGGATATTCTCGCGATTAATGACGTATATGTCTGCTGCGGCCTTGAGCGCCGTCTCGCGCTGCTTCTGTGTTCCGAGAATCTTCGAGATTCGGAGGTGCTGTGTATGATCCCATTTGCTCGACTCGCGGCTCCAAGTATCCTCGGCGACCCGCTTCGGGGCTACGACTAAAACCTTCGACGCCTCGAACGAATCGAATAACAGTTTCTCGATAGCGGTTAACGTGATGACCGTCTTGCCGAGGCCAAGGTCGAGAAACAATCCAGCGAACGGCTCCTCCATGATTTTCTCGATTGCGTACTCTTGGTACTTATGCGCTGCGAATCTCACCGACGTTTTCCTCCCTTGCTATACAATCCGATAAACTGCTCGATACCTTCCAGTGAGTCTATTGTGAACACTGGCAGCATTTGATCCTTGATCTCATCGTGCCGTTTCTGTTGGATGGGCCGGAGCTTTCCTCCCGGAGCTTTCATCTCGACGAATACGGCCCATCCTCCCGGGAACATACAGAGGCGATCCGGTACACCTATCAAGCTGGGGCTCGTGAACTTCCAACACAGCCCGCCGACGTCCTTTACTGCTCGAACCAAATTACGCTCCAACGCTGATTCTCTCACCCGAAAAACTCCTCCCATTTTCTGGATATCAGAATATCAGCAAATTTCCTATTTCTTCTGAAACTCGATTTAACCCATCTTTTTACCCCATCACCACTCTAAAAGATAGGTTAAATCAACTTAAACTCAAAAAGGTAAAAATGGTGATATTCTGATACAAGGCCCCTCAAACCCTTGGTGCGACTGGGTTTTTTGTGTATCAGTAAACTAAATTTGCTGATACTTTTGCTGATACACTGATACTTTTTCTGTAAATTTATGGATATCACCATTTGGCTTGCTGATACTTTGGTGATATCCAACATTTGGAAATTAAGCGTCACGCTCGAAAGCGGTTTGTAGTCCGAAGTCCTTGAACCTAACCCGGCCCGGTCGCTCCGTCCATCCCGGTATGCGACGGAGAGCATCACAGATTGCTTTCGCGTCCCAAGACTTCATATCACCTTTACTCCTACCTAAAGCGTTGCACCATATCTCAATAGCGCACACTCTCACGCGCTTCTCGTTAATGTCTGCGAACTCATCGGGAGCGCTGTCGAGATACTCCGCTATTAGTCCGTCTCTCGGATCGTTCTCTACATGGCGAGCTTGGACGGCCTCAGCCATTTCCTTCTCTCGGGAGGTTAATACGGTAGACTCACCCGCATCATAAAGCGCTTTAGCCTCTGCCCATAGCTGCCCGATCTCCCCCTCTTGGAGGTTATCCTCGGAGAGTGGATTCTTTGTCCGCTGCTCGACGTTGGAGGCGATAGGCCAAAATCGACGGTTGCCTGTTTCGTCCTTGAGAAAATTGAAGTTGTTCGTCGTGCCGAAGAAGATACACTTTCTTGGAAACTCAGAGACGACCCGGTCATAGGCGACCCGGTACATATCCGTCGTCTTAGAGGTGAATGCCTTAATCTCCTCGACGTCGGTCTTCTTCATAGCTGATAACTCCGCAAACTCGAATATCCATGAGTTTTGGAGATACTCTCCGGCCTCTTTGCTGTCGAACGTCTTAAGCGAATCGGAGAACCACTGGCGCCCCATCCGGGCTATGATCGTACTTTTTCCGCATCCCTGAGGGCCTTGTAGCACACATACCTCGTCAAACTTACAGCCCGGCTGATATATCCGCTTGATCGCAGCGACGAACATTTTGCGAGTAACGGCTCTCGTATACTCTGTATCCTCCGTACCAAGGTAGTCGATAAATAAGCGGTCAAGCCTCGGTATGCCGTCCCACTCCAGCGCCTCAAGGTATCGCTTAATAGGATGAAATCTGTTTTTCCTCACTACATGGGAAAATGCATCGAGCAGCATCCCCGACGCCTTAATATCATAGGCGTATGCGAAATGATGCCGGAGCTGCTTATCGTCCGCTCCGAGCCATGGCTCATAATCTACGTCGAGCCTCTCCGGGCCCCGCCAAGGAAGCCGACCCCGGATGACCTCGGTATTCTTGAAAGCATCATAGGCTAGTACGTTCTTAAAGGGCCTATTCGTGAGGATCAGCTCGATGTTCCTCGCGTTAGGCTGAATCGCTCCTGTTTTCCTGTTGATCTCAAGATCGCTCATCCATGCATCGGAGTCGACCTCGATCTCCTCGCCGTCCTCGTCCTCAAACTCCAGCGGCTCGAAATCATCCTGTGCTGTCGTCCGGGCCTTATATTTCTCGGTGAGCTCCAGCTTGACGACCGAGTCGCTCGTCGCGTGCTCACACATAGCATCATAGGAGGGCCTGCGGTGAGCTGGCGTGTTCTCGTGCTCGCTAGCATCGAGCTCGCCGAAGAGGTGCAGCCGGACAAGATCGAACGCGTTTACCTCTCTGCCGCTTATCGGATCGCTCTCATGATGCGAGTAGGCGAACAGGTCGTCGTATACGATCATGCCCCCATGAGACTCCGATCCGGTGAACGTCCATCGGTTCTCGACGGCTGTCTCCTCATAGGCGTCCGGGATAAAAGTCTCGATAGCCTCCGCGATCCCATACGCTCGGCAGAACGCACCGACGACGCCTTGCTTGGTCGTAGGGTCTTCCATCTTAGCGGAGGATTTACGGCTCATGCTGCTGTCGTAGCCGGGCCAGCTCGTGATATCCTTCCAGTCCTCATATCGAGCGAGGACGTCGTCAACGTCGACGAAATCTCCCTCCCCGATCTCAAGGATCGGATCGGCGTCCGCTGAGCAGCTCGGGTAGTACATAAGTTGATGCACGCGGAAGCAAGTCTCATCGAAATACTGCCAGCCGATCTCCTCGGCGAGCTTACGGCTTACGGCAGCATATTCGTCCGGCGTCATATCCCGGGAGACAGGAGCGACGAGCCGATACTTCTTGCTGCTCTCCCGGTAGGAGTGCGTAGAGTAGACGGCGTAGGCGTTGCCGCCGAGGATGAGCTCGACCATGCCTAGGAAATGATCGTCCGCGCTATCAGAGTCAAGCGTGATAAGAGAACGACTCTCGACCGCTGTCTTGAGCCTCCGGCCCCCTAGCACCGACCCGCCGACATAGCAAGGGCCGTCCTTGACTTTGCCCCGCTCCGCTAGCGTCATAGCATCGTACTGGGACATAGTCTCCTCAGTACGGCGAACGTCGCGGAGCTCATCGGCGAACTCTTCCCAAGTCATATAGGAGACTTTCCAATTCACTTCCGCGCGGCCCTTGCCTGTCGCGATATCGAGCATACGGTCGTCCATAGTGTGTAACTCCTTTGATTAAGATTCGATCATTTCCCGGTGCCTTGTTTCCGCAAGATATAGCCGTTCCAATCGCCGTACCTTCTATTAAGCTTGTTCTTGCTCAGCTTGCCGCGCTCCGGCCCGGTCATGATAGCCCGAGTGCTGGCGTCCTCCAAGCTCCAGCCATGCCGGAGCCTATAATGAAGGACTTGGTTAGAGATGCCGTTAGCCTCGGCCTGCTTCTTGACCTCGACCGAGATAGTCCGCTTACGGTGATTGCTCTCGATGAGGATCGTCGTCGGGTCTTGGAGCGGCGTCGTAGCTGCTCGCTCCTCGTCCCATCCGTAACCGTTCACGCGCTTATAGAATAGGAGCCGATTGATACCGTTAGCCTCAGCGATCTCTCTCCAGTGCTTCCGGTCGTTTTGGACTCGGATCGGCTTAGTCAGCGCGTCGACTTTCTTCCAGCCGCTATACATGCGAGCTTGGACTCGCGCCTTGCTTATCCCAAGCGCCTCGGCTGCGTCGTACTCCTCAGGCGTGACGTACATATCCTCGTAGTCCATAAGTATACCGCACCTCCGTCAGTTCATGTGACATTTAGGTTAAAAAAATTAGTCCTTCATATAGTATTTAGTTGCAAGCCCCGCCGAGCCAAGCTCCAAGCCCGGGCACCAATCGATAGGGAGAGCCATGATCCGCTCCATATCCTCGACCGATCCGCTCTCTTGGTCTGTGATGATCTCATCATGAACATGGAACGCGATCCGGTATCCTGACTCATCCAGCCGGAGCATACCCTCTCTCAAGCAGTCCCGGGCCGTCGCTTGTACGAGATTCTCGACGAGCTTCCCGGAATACGTTCGCAGCCTGCCCCATCGTTTAGTGTCTTGATCGACCCCTGCGTAGCTTATCTGAGGGCCGTACTGCCCTTCTTCCAGCTTCGGCTCGAAGTAGGCAAGACGTCTGCCGCTCGGGAGCTTCATGAACAGGAAGCCCGGCTCATACTCGAACGCTAAGCCATGATGTACCTTGACCGTCCGTCGCTCCTTGACTGCTTTAATGGCAGCATTGCCGACGTCCTTCCACAGCTTGACGATACCCGGATTAGCGTCGCGCCAAGCCTTGACCAGTCCGGGAAGCTCATCGTCGGTGAGCTCCCGCTTCTTATCCATATTGCGGAGCGCATTCGGCCCACCCATAAACCCAAGCGCGAGCTCGGCGATCTTCCCCCGGGCCCGGAGGCCGTACTCTGGATTACCTTTTTTGATGAGCTCCAGCGGCACGCCGAACATCTGCGAAGCGGACGCCTCGTATATCTTGCCATGAGTCCGAAAGACTTCCTGCCGCCATTTCTCATCGGCGTACCATGCAATAACCCGAGCCTCGATGGCGCTATAATCGCATATTTTGAAATCCCCGATGAAAGCGGTACGGATGAGCTGCGAGAGGACGTCTGACAAGCTGCCGTACAGCATCTCAAGCAGATCGTAGTCGCCTGCGATCAGCAGCTCCCGAGCGAGATCAAGGTCGGCACCTTCGAGGAAATTCTTCGGAAGGTTCTGCACCTGTACCAGCCGCCCGGCCCATCGTCCGGTTCTGTTCGCTCCGTAGAATTGAAGCAAGCCGCGTATTCTACCATCCGAACACACAGCCCGCTCCATTGCTTGATACTTCTTGACCGACGTCTTGGAGAGCTCCTGCCTAAGCCCGAGCATCCGCTTGACTTCCTCGGTATCGGCTTGCTTAAGTAGCTCCGGGATCGCGTCCTTGTTCAGACTCTCGACCTCCAGCCCCTCGGCCTCCTTGAGCCATGCCTTGATCTGTGCAGCGCTGTTAGGATTACTCATCCCGGTAAGCTCGACAGCCTCCTCGGTGAGTCGATCCTTGTAAATCTCATCGGCCTCGATAGCCCGATCCACTAGCGCCATGTTGACCCCGACGCCTGTGTCGTTAATACGTTGATCCAGCGCCCACATACGCCACTCTTCGGCAGGCAGATCATACTTGCCAAGAGCCCGATCGATCTCACGCTCGACGATGACGTCCTGCCTGCAATACTCCTTGTACTCGGCCCACTTCTCCGGGTCATGCTCGGGATAGTTTCGCAGCCTGCCGCCGTTTGCCTTAGTCGGCTTACATGGACAGGAGAAATACTTGATTAGGTTTTTACCCTTGGTGTCTTTCTGAGCATCGAGCCCGAGCACCTTGGCGACCCCTTCGAGATAACCTGGGAGGCCCATATAGGAAGCCTTGACTGCGGTGCAGCGCCACTCCTCGGCAGGCATAGCGAGCTTGAAATGTTTAGCGAGACAAGTCCGCTCGAAATTAGCATTGAATGCTTTCTTGATAATGGCCGGATCGAGCAGCGCCTTGACGACGTCGCTCGGGATATCCTCAAGGTCTGGCAGATCGATGACTCGAACAGGCTCGTCGTCGAAAGCATAGGCGAAGATCAGAACCTCGAAGTCCGGCGAATCCACGTAAGCGTAAGCGCCTGCTTTCTTGATGTCGACGCTGCTGTAAGTCTCGATATCGATTCTGAGCTCTCTCACTCAAACCCCTCGCAGTCGCTACACAGCCAGCAATCCGCGCACCCGGCGCTCTGCCGCTTAAGCTCCTGCCGGATTGCTTCCTCAGGGCCTTGCCAGCCGGGAGGCTTAATCCACTTTCCGTTCTCATCTCGATGGATCGTACCGTCGGGCCATACCTTCGCCTCGTTCGCAGTCATGACGTCGCCGAAGATCGGATCAGGATTTACGCCCATGAATGCAAACGAGCCTTTTATGAAAACATCCGCATCGATCAGCGCGTCGACTTGATCCTCCAGCGTCTCAGCTTGCAGAAGCTCGGCGAGCTCCTCAAGGATGAGCGCTGCCCGGAGTGTTACAAGACCGCCAAGTCCCGCGGCGTGCGATATCTTCATCCGCTCGGATAGGTAAGCGACCTTTTGACCGTAATATTCAGCGGTGCGAGTAATCTCTCCGCGATCCAACATAATAGGCGCTTCCGGGAGTTGCTCTCCGATTACCTCGTGAAACTTTCTAACCCGCTCGAAATGACTCATTCGGCATTCCTCCTATCATCTATTTGGAGCGTTAACCATATCGTCGTGAAGAACGCAGCGTACATGCAAACGAGGAAGAAAAGCGACGACGGAGCAAGTAAACGCTGATTCATTACATGCGGATACACCATAATCAGCAGTACCCATATAGCGGGTACAAGAGTGATATACAATTTTCTTGCGAGCTTCTTCATCGGATCATCTCCTTAGATAGAAAAGCGCGGAGCCAATCGACCCCGCGCCCTATTGGACTTACTAGCTGAGCATATCGTCGTCCTCTTCCAGTGCATCGAAGACGTCCTCCGGCTTCTCGCTCGCACCTCCGAGGCTGTTGCCGTCCGCTACCTTTTGCACGTTATTCAGTCCGACCGCGACGCCCTTGCTCTCTGCCGCATAGGCATAGAAGTTAAGGCTGAGTCGAGCATAGACGCCGCTGTATAGCTCCGTTGAGTCGGTGATAACGTCCGTATTACGGTCGATGATGCCGGGCTTGCGGTTCGAGCGAGCTGTGAAGAAGTAATGTCCGGCGAACTCCGGCTGTTCCTCGACGTCGCGCTCCTCATCACCGTCACGCAGAGTCGGCTTCATGCCCGGAGGAATCTTGCCGCCCCACTTGCTCGACTTGCCGAGCTCCTTCGCCTTAGCGATGCACTCGTTAATCATGGCGACCGTCGCCTTATCCGTCTTCGGGATCAGTACGCAGCACTCATATTTCTCGTCGCCCTTGTCGTTAGGACGCGGCGTGAATAGGTTGACGTAGCAGAGACGAACCTTGCCAGTAACGAGAGAAGTTTCAGTGAGTTTACGCGGTTTAATAGTTGCCATTTGGACATATCCCCTTTAGGTTGTTTTAGGTTAAAACGTCGAACTCAGAGCCAATCGATAACGGCTGGCGCTTGTCGCTCTCAGGAACGAGAGTCGGCTTGCCGGGAGGCTTGTCGATCAGGCCATCGAGCACAATGTTAAAATTCTTCTTGCCGACGAGCTTCTCAAGGTCGCCGATGCCGAGCAAGTCTTGCGGCTTGTGAATGTCGTTCCAAGAGTACCCACCCTTTTCCATGAGCCTATCGCGGGCAGCTTCGGCGTCCGTTATGGTGCGTCGGCTTACTCCTTCGACTAGCTTATACCCCGGTAAGCTCTTCCCTCCGAGGGCCTGCTTAAGCGCATACTCGGCGACGTCCTTCGCCCACAGGCTGAGCTGCTCGGCCTTGCCTATCACTCCGGCAATCTCATCTAACGTGAGGAGCTGCGGATCGGCGAACTCGTGCCGGGCAAGCTCAAGGTTAGCATCGGCGCGTGTCCGGCAAGTAGCTTTAGCCTTGCAGAAGCGACAATGCTCGCCAGCCTCGAACGTCCCATTTCCGGAGATCGCAGCCTCAGCAGCAGGCCGGACTTCATCCTCGGCCCACTGGAGCAGCTCGGCGACGGTCATCTCATCATCGGAGACGCTGTCGAGCCTCGGCTGTACGATCGTCATGCGGACGGTATCGAACTCATAGAGGCAATCGTAGCCGTTGATCGCGCCGAGCGCATAGAGCCTCATCTGCGGATTGCCGACGGCTGATACCGGGATGCCCTTGCCGTACTTTAAGTCGATGATCTCAAGGCGGCGGTCGGAGATGATGATGATATCCCCGGTGCCGAATTGCCCCGGCGCTGTCCATTCCGAGAAGTCGAGCCGTTGCTCGATGAGGATTACGGCGTCCTTATCCCTTGCGAGTGCCTCGTTAAAGCGTTCGAGGACAAGGTCGACGTATCGCCCGACAGCCTCAGCCATCTCGCGACTGTGATACGTCTTGTTTTTCTCGACAAACTCCCTAGTTTTAGCGATAAACTCGTCAGGTGTTATTATGCTGAGGTAGTGCCTCAGATTAATCTCGCTGAGCTCATGCGCTGCTGTGCCCTCGTTGGCAAACTCGCTGCTTGAATCCCCGCCGCCGATTGACTCCTCTAGCTCGACGCTCCCGGTGCAGCTCATCCAGCGTTTGGAGCCGGAGGCTGAGAGCTTGGCGTGCGCTCGTTCAGAATGTGCTATTTCCATTTGGACGCTCCTTTCTAAGCCTTGGAGATGCCAGTAATCTCAATCACCGCACCGTCGTTTTCCTCACTAATTTGTTCGGAGAGCATTATCTCATCTCTGGGCGAGAGAACCGCCTTATCAGTAGCTACACAGATAGAGCCAACAAAACCTATTGATCCGTTTCCGCGGTACCCTTTATAGCGCACGGTATAACGGTACTTTTGACGATACGTACGCTTAGGCATGATTACCATCCGGGCCGTTACCTCCTCGATAGTGATCGTGAATCATGCGGAGCTCGTTCTCTAACTTGTCGATCCGCTCCTCTGCTTCGATGGCCCGAAGGATGGCATGACGCCAGCCCTCCCGGCAGTTAAGCACAAAAGTCAGCGTATCCGTCTTGGCGTTCTCGACAATCACAAGGTCGTGATCCAAGTCCCTTGTCATTCGGCCTCCAGCGCTTCGGCCTCTTCCATAACGCGATCATAATGCATCGGGTCGATAGCGGAGAGCCTAGCAGCACCGCAGCCTGTGATGATTGCCTTGACTCCGTCGTTCTTGCCGTTACGCGCCAGCTCCTTGAGCTTCGCCTCGACGTCCTCTTTCGTCCATTGGCTCGAAGGGACAGCGTCCTCAGCTTCCGGCTCCGGTTCTGGATCGGCGACAGGCTCGACGTCCGGCCCCGGATCGTTAACCGGAACGGCGTCGGCGGCTTTCACCTTGCGCTCCTTCTTTGTCGGAGTAACGGAGGAAGCAATTACTTTGCCGTCCACTTCGACCGTTACATTCGAAGCCTCGGCAGGCGTAGCGCCGAGCCCGGCGATTAGGGTCTTGAGGTGTGATTGAAATTCGTCTTTCGTTGACGCTGTGATCGTGATTGTAATCATTTAGTTATCCTCCCGGTTAGGTAAATTGTATCGAGCTCTCATCTGCTCGTAGGTTGTTGCGTGAAATGCGGCCTTAGCTTCCCAAACCCGGTTAGAGAGTAAGGTACACTTGTCGGCCTTGCCTTGGTTCTTTGTGGTGAGCGCCATCCAGCGGAGCGCCTCCATGATATACGTCGCCTCTTCGCCATCTAGCAGGACGTTAAACCCTCGCCGCTCGCTCATAGGCTTGCTGCTTTCAATCGACGTGTGATAAAATGAATCAAATCCATGCCTTTCGCCTTTTGAGCTTCTGCGGCTCCTACCCCGCTGAGGCTCTTTTTCATTTGTGCGATTTCACCGTTAATCCAATCGATAGCAGCGGGCCGGACTTCGGCGTCGACCTTCTCGGGATGGCTGTGAACCCAATCGCGGATATGTTCAAGCTCAACTATTCGGCGTTCCGTTGTTTGCATCTTTGTCACCTCCTTTAATGATCGTAATGCAAGGCCCCGACAGGCTCTCCAGCTCAGCGCCGTCGCTCGGCATTCTTACCCGGCCTGCCTTGTGGTCGACATAAGACTCCTCGTACTCCCGGAAGCTCCACGTCGTACCTGTGCCGCTGTAATGACCGCCTAGTCTCGATCTCATTTTACTCACCTCCGTCAGTTTATGTGACGTTACGGTCACGCTCTTTCTGCTTCGGCGACTTGATGAGCCCGAGGCTTACGCCAATTGCATAATCGAGATGACCTTGCTTGTAACCCGGTACGTCGCCGATCCATCTGAAAAGTCTCGCCTTGTCAATCGTCCTAACCTGTTCACAAAGGATGATCGATGTCTTGAGCAGCCCCGGAACGTCTTGAGGAGATAGCGACAAGTGAGTAGGCATATACTTATTGCTGGCGTCCGTCAAGGCAGCGACGATTACAGTCGGGGCGAACTCATTACCTATATCGTTCTGCAGGATAGCTACCGGACGGTGTCCGGTCTGCTCACTTCCTAGGCTGTCGCTACCGAGATCAGCCCACCATATCGAACCGCGTTTATACATCATATGCACACACCTCCATAAGTTGAACTGACATTGTAGCTATAGCTCGTCGATCTTCGCGCATATCTCGTGCTGCCAATCCATATCATTACCGATTGAAGCGGCAAGCGAGAGGTTAAATAGCTTCGCCTGCTTGAACATATACGAGACGTGAAGGTCAAGACATTGGTGAAACTCTTTTCTTTCTGCGGCTGTAAAATCACTATCGATACGATTCTGCTTGTGCCATAGCTCGGCGAGCCTTGTATGAAATGGCTTTAGCTCCACAGGAACCACCACCCTACCGCGAGGATCGCCCCTCCGATGATTACGCACCATGCTGCAAAGTTGCTTGTTTCCCAAGTGTTAACAGTTATCTTGACGTTACGGTCGACTTCCTCGCCGTTAATCTTGATCCGCATACTACCGCCTCCTTGTTAGAAGTTTTGGAGTAGGGCCGTTTCACGTTCGTGCAATTGCTTGACTAGCTCCATCGTTTTAGCCGTCGCGACAGTATCGAAGCGCACTAGGTACATGATGTCGATGAGCTTGCTTTTCATCTCGGATACTTCGATTAGCTCGTTAATATTGCGATCTTTGTCGTCCATTGTCGAGCCTCCTCTACCCTTGTCAAGTAACATTAAATAATTTTAAAAATGGTAAAAAGAGGTATAAAACCACTTGCGTCAGTAATACTGACGTGATACATTAGAACTACCGGAAGAACAAAACCTCAACAGTCGCCCCGAGATACCTCGCCATAGAGATCGCGAGAGCGGTCGACGGAGTCAAACGGCCTGCCTCGATATGTCGGATATAACTTTCACTGACGCCGAGATCAAGAGCCATAGAGCGTTGGGTCTTACCGAGTGCAAGACGAGCGTTACGAAATTCAATCCGCATATTGTTTTTCACCTCCTCATGGTGGGGAGTGCGTCAGCGTATGTGACGTCGCTTAACTAAAGTATCACGCCTTGAGCTTGACCGTCAATAGGCAATTTAATTTAATTTACCGGAGGAGTAAGAGACTATGATGGACTACAAAGAGGTATTTCCAAAACGATTAAAGGAGAGAAGACTCGCATTAGGCAAGACGCAGGATGAGCTCGCGGATCATTTAGGAGTGGGCAGGACTAGCATAGCAAACTATGAGATCGGCAGGAACTTCCCTCTAACAGAGACATTCCTTAAGATTGCAGATTTTCTTCATACGTCTATTGATTATCTGCTGGGGCAAACACATGACCCCGAACCATTTAAGGATCAGGGCCGATTAAATATCTCTATTGATTCTTTGGAGGATTTACCTCTCGTGTATCAAGGACAGGAGTTGACGACTGAGCAGAAGCGCTTTCTAACATCCCTGCTTCGCTCCGCAATGGGTCTCCAGCAAGGAAAAGAGTAAGGGAGTGATGAATCCGGTCTACCGAGATCGGGGCTCCATGAGAGGCCCAATACTTTAATAAAACCGAAACGTCAAGCACAGCGGCAAAAATCATTGCAAGTTTTCCCCCAAATCGAAATATGTAGTATCGAAACGTTTCGGTGCGTAATATAGCATATCATAGAAGTTATTGGAAATACAAGACCCAAATACGAACACCTGTTCTCGTGAAAGTGGGGGAATTTTATGCCTGTTTATAAGGACGATAAAACGAATACATACTATTTCAAAATCAACTATAAGCAAGACGGCTCGTACAAGCAGAAGCTCCGGCGCGGCTTCTCTACCAAAAAGGCAGCGACCGCTGCGATGGCTGAGCTAGAGACGGAGCTCAACAAGGGGACATTCATAGAGGATAGCCGGGAAACTCTCGGCGCGTATCTCACCTATTGGCTGGAGCTCCGAGAGCGGCAAGTGGAGCGCCGGACGATCATCTTCTATAGGGGGCTGCTATTAGGGCACGTCGTCCCGGAGCTCGGAAGCAAGCCGCTCCAAGACCTCCGAACGGAGGACTTAGACCGACTATATGGCAAACTTGAGGACAAGCTCGGGACGGAGTGTATAGCAAAGACTCACAGCTTATTGTGGTCTGCTCTCGATCTTGCGGAGAGGCGCGACAAGATCAGGAAGAACCCGGCGACCGACGCGACGCCTCCGAAGCACGCCCATAAGGAAATGAGATTCTGGAACAAAGAGCAGGCTCACACGTTCCTTGAAGCCTCGAAAGGCTCGCGCTATTATGAGGTGTTCCTACTCGCTCTAACGACTGGCATGAGGCGCGGCGAGATACTCGGCTTAAGCTGGAAGGACGTCGACCTCGAAGCCAGAACAATAACGATCCGGCAGACCTTCGACGGCGAGCAGCTCCACAGCCGCACAAAGACCGCCGCGGGACTGCGGACAATCGGGCTAGACGAACATACCGCCGAGGCCCTGCGAGCGCTGAGGGGCCAGACGGAGCACGAGAAGAAAGAAGCCGGAGACGTCTATGAGGATAACGACCTCGTCATGAGCACCAAGATCGGCAAGCCTATCGATCCGTCGAACCTAAGGTATATGTTCGTCACCCTTACTAAAAAAGCAGGCGTCCCTCCGATCCGCTTCCATGACATGAGGCATACGCACGTCGTCGTGCTGCTGCAAGCCCGGGAGAACAGTAAGCTAATCGCCGAGCGCATGGGCTGGAAAAGTGTCAACATGCTAGACCGATACGGTCATGTCATCCCTTCCATGAGGCAGGAAACCGCGAAGCTGTTCGGGGCTTCATTCTTCAATGATACGAATAGTGATACGAATAGTGATACGAAACTAGAGGCAGAGGCGGGCGATCCGAGGAAGCCAGCGGAAGAGAAAAAAGCGAAAAGCCCGCAGTAGCAAGGGTTTTAGGAAGCTAGGGGATGTTAAAAGCCGCGGCGTCTTCATCGATAGTGGATGAAGGTGGTTTACCTTTATTATCAAGGAGTTTCGAGTATCGGACAATGAACGGATTCCTGTAGTTATTGTACTTTTTCCACCATGTAATCCGGTTAAATCAGTTGAGCATCGTTGAATCCCACCCGGCCCAAATAGCCGACCTGACCGGTGCTTCGAACCTGGACCTGATCGTAATATTCCAGTCCGCCTCTTGGACCCTCTTCATTCGTACTGCTTGGAATGTTCCATCTCATCGAGAAGATCTCCGTACCGGCAGGCAACGCTATTGAAGTAGAACTCCCATTGGGTTCGGCATACAACCGTTGATCCGCCGTTAAGAGATGTACTCGTTTGGTCACCTCCGGCACTAATTTCGTTCGGCGCAAAGCCAGCTTCGCGAGCTCTGTCACGTACGGTGTTTGATCTTGCGTCGCCAACTCTAATGCAGCTTGGGTTGCATCACCTGTTGCGATCCGCCCTAAACTCATCACGGTATAATAGCGAACTGTTTCACAGGGGTGCTTCAACAGCGGCACCAGAAACGGAACCGCCGCTTCCCCGAGTGTTTCCCATTGGAAGGAACCGATATAGTAAATGCCATGCTGCTGCATGGAATTGAGATTACAATCTGGGGATGTGGCGGTTTTCTCCCATTCGGATGCTAATCTCGCCGGGTCCGGGACCGTGAAGCCTGCAAGAAGCTCACTTCCAACCGTTAATGGTACGGCTAACGATAGCCGATTGCTCGCAGCTAACGCAGCCGGCGTTTGGTGAAATTGAGGGGCTAAGCAGGTTAAACTATCCCCGTATTGAACGACGTAATAGGGATAACCGCCTGCCCTCTGGTAGTCAATGCCGGCATCCGGGATCAGAATAGGCTGACCTACCAGAATCAGTTGTGGATCACAGATCACATTCACTTCCAACAGCCGTGCGACACTAGAGCCGAAGCGGTCAGCGATTCGCTCTAACGTATCGCCGCCTTGTACGACATAGATCATGCGCATCTCTCCTCTCCTGCCTATACGGTATTCACGCGAACAAACAAAAGGAACTGCCCCTGGGAGCAGTTCCTTGTATTGAATAGATTAGGTTTCGCTTATTTCAGCAGATCATGATCCACGTAACGTGTTCCGTTCAGCTCACTGATGACGTTAATGGCAACTTTAGCACCATCGCCTGCAGTAATGATCGTATGCACGCTGACGCCAGCTGCCGTACCGGCTACCCAAACGCCGGCAACGTTCGATTTTCCGCTGGCATCCACATCGAATACTTGTTTAATTCGCGGCTCCGTGCCTTCTTTTACCGACAAACCGATTTTCTCAGCCAGATCTGTCGAGATGCCCGTTGCCACAATGACATGGCTGCCTTCGAATTGCTGCGACTCCGTCGCTACGCTGAAACCGTTCTCACTCTTGGTTACATTAACTACTGTATCTTGAATCAGCTCTGCACCGAATTTAACCGCTTGCTTCTTGCCTGTCTCAACGAGCTCGGGACCTGTCGTTTCCAGCAGACCGTAATGGTTCTCGATCCATGCCTTCTTCGTCATGCTCTTGTCGCTGTCGATCAGAAGTGTCTTCTTGCCAGCCTTGGCTGCGAATAATCCTGCACTTGCTCCTGCAGGGCCTGCTCCGATAATGATAATGTCGAACATGAATAATCACTCCTTCATATGATTACAGATCATTGCAGCATTCCTACTCCCAATCATAAGCCATTCGATAGAGCGGTTGCAAGTTGTCCATTAGAGCCGGAGCGACATATGAACTTGTTCGATATAAGGCTTGAAACCAAGACGATCCAGCAGCTCAAGCAGCTCTTCATTGCTCTGCCTAATGTTAAGCGTCATTCGTTTATAAGGCATTTCCAGCGGGCTATACACTTCTTTGAGAAGTGCTTTGAGTATCTTTCCTGAATCCGACCTTCTTGGCGCCGCTTCGCATTGATAGAGCACAATTGAAGCCAACATGCCGTCATCCCTATAATTCCGTTTGTATATCGCATAGCCTACGAGCTCTTCTCCATCTGCGATGATGAGGCAATCTCCATCCTTCTGATTATGCCAGCTCGTCTGCCAAGCGGCATCATGATTATAGAAGGATAGCATTCTTGCATCGCGCGGCTTTGCATGCCTGATCACAAACCGATGCGGAAAGCTAGGCAGGAGTAAGCTCGGGTCTATAGCGTCCTCATTGACGGAACAAACCAGTTGTCCGGTGATTTGATAACCGGCACCTTGATAGAGCTTAATTGCCGCTTCATTCTGTTTAATGGCTTCGAGAAGTGCAAGATTAGCCGCTTGTTCCCGGTACAGCTGCACATTTTGCGCCATGAGCTGTTTTCCGTAGCCTTTGCCTCGATGCGCAGGAGCAATTCCCGTACCGCCGTTCCAAGCTATTTTCACTCCGTTAACGGTCCGAAAGCCATTCATCGCAAATCCGGCCGGTTCACCATCGATCAGCATGGCGAGCGAATGCTCAAGCGACAACCCTTCACTGACTGTTCGAGCCATAAATCGATCGAGATCCATGGCAGCATTCGTGAAATACCCTTCGAATCCTTTGTTCCACAGGGAGACGATCTCATTAGCCGGAAGTTGGCTGAAGCGGTTAAACGTAATCATGCTAAGTACCCCTCTCTAAAATAGGTATAGTACGGCTCCACCGGAGAATGGAATCGCAAAAGTCACTTTCGACCCGCCCTGGACGGACTCCGCTGGCAGGACAGCACCATTCACAGGATCAAACCATTCTACTTGCCAATTACCAGGTGCCGCGCTTAAATCGATGATTAACGGTCCGTTTGTTGGCTCGGCATAAATAAGAAAGCCGTTCTCCGGCGAAGCGAGACAATAACGGGAACTTGCGATTTCTTCATTGGGAATCGCTTGCTGAAGGCCGATTCGATCGGCATACCGCCGAATGTAACCCATATTACGGCGAAGTGGCTCCCAATCCGGATAATCGCGAGAATTCAGCTGTACATTACCCGGATAACCCGGCAGTGGAGCACCCGGAACCGGACACCATGAATCCATGAATATGGGATTGAGCCCTCTAAGGAATGATTTCCACACCCAATGATAATTTCCTCCATGGCCCCACAAGTGATCGGTATCGGAAATGATGATCTTGCTTCCGTCGCCTGCAGGAGGGTCAATTTGATATTCGTTATCTGGCCCTTTTCCCGGTGAAATCCAGTCGGCAGTGGAGTCAAATAAAAGGGTATTCTCTTGCTCCCCGCCAATTGCCGTCATCCCAACCGGATGCTGCTTCGGCAGTCCTGACTCGTATTCATGCACGTACTGTATCATGTGAGTATGCCACTTCAAAGCCCGATCCGAGTTCTCGACTTCGTTAATAATTTCGAATAACACATGGTCCAAATCATTCACGGTATCGATACATTTTCGGATAAATGCTTTCTGCAGCTCTACGATCGAGGGAATTTCCAGGCTATACATATCCGTTCGGCCATCGCCGCTGCTATCGCCATGAATCCCATTACCATTATTTGCTCGGTTATAGGGATGCGAGAGCCACGGGTCGCTTCCCTCCCTCGCATTCTTCGGGCACCAGCCGTCGAAGAACATCACGGACACATAGATGCCGCGTTCCCCGGCTTGCACAACTCGTTCCCGCAATCGTGCAAAATACGACTCATTCCACTTCGTCAAATCGAATTGCGGCAGCCCATCATGAGCTGCCTGATCTCCAGTCCGCATGTACGGCATCGGATCGAAATATACGTTATCTAACGTCCACGGTGCATAGAGCGGATGCCCCCACTGCCATAACCGCATGAAATTATGGTTATTCTCTGCCATCATGGTGAGATATTCCTCGTAATCAAACGCCGGTCCACTTTCTAAACGGAGATCCTGAAGGTTCGCCCACGTATGCGAGCCGGTTAACAGAATGATTTCGCCTGCCCCATCTTCAAAATACCTCGGATTCCGCTCGCTCTTTCTTAATACCCCATTCGACATAATCGTAATCGTCATTGGATTCCACCCCTTCCGATGATTATGGATTGATTATCCGGAAAGTACCGTCCCAAATATCTCCATCATAGCATACAAAATAGGCATGCAAGTCTCGTGTTTTTCGGCGTTTGGGAGAAAAAATAATGCGTTTGACGACAGCCGGGATAATAGTGGATGGAGTTCGTACAAGGTGGCGCCAGGGCAACACTTTGGTTGAAAGTGATCGGTTTTGGGGGTATGTGTGGCTCCTAGAGCTACACATTACAGAAACTAACAATTTCCCGAAAATGCTATGTTAGTGGTGTTCAGCTATTACTTTATAAATAACAAATACGGAGCCTTTCGTTCCTTCAGATAAAAACAACTCTGATAAACGAATCATTCACTATACAGCTATCCTCTAAACAACCTAAATGAGCTTCTTGAAATCATCAATCAATCCTATTGCATGTCCTACGTTATTGAGACCCCAGCGAGCAAACGAGGCCGCTTCAGCATTATTTCCAAAAAAAGCATGTGTACGAGCGACTAATAAAGCCATTCTTATATCCAGAGGAGCTCCATAACTGTCTAATCGCTTTGAACGATTGATTATTTCATCCAACGTGATTGAGGTTACTATAGTTGGAAAATCGTTAAACGGAGAAAAATAACTCATTCCCTGATGCAAAATCTGTTTCTTCATTTTTTCTATTACGGCTATTGCCTCGTCTTCTGAATCGCCATACGAAAACCAACTGTCACGTTCCTTCATTTGATAGAGATGTCTTTGAATCCAACTAACTTCAGTGAGCAGTCGTCTTCTGAATTCACAATCATAAACGGTTATCTTAGGAATAGGACTATTCTCACCACTACCAATCGGAAGGAAATCAAAATGGACCCCACATTCAATAACGCATGAACCCCCATATTTATCAGCCTGAATGACGATCGCGTTTATGACATGGTTATGATGATGTTTAATAAAATGATGATCTGTTCCTGTAAATCCATGTTCTATTAAATCAGGTGCCAGATGCAACTTTATCAACTTCCTAAATTCGCTTGTTTTCATTCCGCGTCCAGCTCCATTAAGCTATCGACTTTTACGAAGCTAGCAAAAGGACCTGTTATGGGTCCTTTGCTTAGCTCCTTCCCCTTTCACCTTACACCGTAATCGGAACTATCGGCTGCAGCGCGTTCGATCGGTCGATGAATACGAAAGCATCATACCGTTCCGCCATGACGCTCGGGACATAATTCCCTCGCTCATAATGCGGATGATAAACCACGCCGATTGCGCGATGGCCGTACGTATGGTGAAAGACTTCCGTATCCGTCCCTCGGAATATCAACCATTGATCATATGCACCTGCATCGTGCATCAGATCCTCCCAGCTGCCGCGCCGCGCTTCCGGCACACGAAGCACCTCAAGCGGAGATTCCCAGGCATCGGCTGCGATAACTGTACCGCTATGCGTCCCAAATCCAATGGCGTACACTTCAATCTCTTCGCCCTGCTCTCGGAGCAGCTGACCCACATTTACCATGTTATCGGCTTCCATATCTGTAGCACGCGCATCCCCGATATGGGTGTTATGCTCCCATACGATTGCTTTTGCATCCGGGCCGTAGAAATGCATCACCCGATTGAGCGCTTCAACCATATGCCGATCGCGAATATTCCATGAGTCAGGACCGCCCTTCACCATGGCCTCATAATAACGCTCCGCATTAACCGCAACCAACGCATTGATTTCATCATTCAACAACGCTTCATGCGTACCGCCGGCCCGACTTCGTTTTGCTTCCAGCTCCCTCAGCAGTTGAAGCACCTCATCCTGGCACAGATCCGAGAAGAAGGCTGCAGACATGCCATAGTTCTGCCCCTCCCGGCTATGCGGCTCGAAACACGAGAACGCATTGAGCGCTGCTGCAAGCTCCGGCGAATTTGTCTTCTTCAGATGCTTAATAATCGCATCCATCGACTCCCAGAGACTATACACATCAAGACCATAGAAACCTATCCGATATTCCTCGGGAAGCTCACGATTATATTCGCGCAGCCAAGCAATGAGCTCCGTCGTTTCCCGATTGGCCCACATCCACGATGGCCAGCGATCGAAGGATTGAAGCACTTCGTCGACGGAACCTTTGGCCTCGGGATGATGCTTGACGTATTTGTTCACCTCATAACAGGATGGCCAATCGCCTTCAACCGCAATAAAACTGAACTGATGCTGTTCGATCAGCATTTGGGAGAGTGCCGTCCGGTTCGTGTAAAACTCACTTGTTCCGTGGCTCGCTTCGCCCAGCAATACATATTTCGATCCGCCTGCTGCGTTCGCAAGATGTAGAAGATCGGCCGGCTGCTCCAATCGGTTTGCCCGTTGCTTTATTGCATCGACTACTTTCTGTCGATCGTTCGATTGTCTTATAACGCTCATTCTCGAAAGTCCCCTTCCCACAAGCTAGAAAATAATGTGTTTATATTTTCCAATTTGTGCAAGAGTTATGAGCCGGGCTAACTAAAGCGTTTCATAAACACGACATCCACGTTGCCCCCAGCAATGTTGGACCGGATAAGCGCAATCGAATACCACTGACGCTTTCATCCTCTTCGAAGCGAACTTGTAGTGGCAGGGATTCCACATCAAAGATATTGGGGCCGGATGCAGCCCGATCGCTCAAACATCTCGTCCGTAATCACGCGGTATGCAGACCAATAAGCAACTGAACCCTCGAATCCGCTCAACTGATGTGCTTGACCATATTTGGACTTTGTGGCCGCTTCAATGAACTGCCTCTCCGTATCGCCTAGCCTGCGAGCGAAAATTCGTGCCAGCGCGTCCCCGATATCCTGCTGATGCAAATAAATCAACTGCGGATTACACCCTGCAATGATGCGTTCCACTTCCTCAACATAGCGAATGATTTCTTCAGGCGGAACCAGCTGCGGAAATAAGCTCCAGCTCAGATAACCGAATAGGCAGCTATCCATGATGATAATCTCATCGGATGACTGAACTGCGGTGCTGAATTGGTGCCATTGTTCAAGTGCGGCCTCAATCACTTTCAGATAGCTCCCATTCTCCAGGTCGTGAACAACCGCTTGCAGCGATGCCGAATCTTCAAAGACATAGACAGGATGCCCGGCCTGTTCTTCATACCACCATTTATGTTTCAACCCTGCTCGGGTCAGTGCTCCTGAGATGAGCTGTGCGGTTGTCGATTTTCCCGACCCCGGAATCCCTTCAAGCAGAATGAGCTTCGCATTCGTCGTCACCACGCATCCCGCCTCCGCGTCGTTATTGATCCCAAGGAATGACCGTTAACTCCGGCCATTTCGCCTTCCAGTTCTCCGATTTCTTCACATATAAGGGCTGCGTGATCTGTGCCTTATTGGCTCGTACAACTAGCGCGAATAGATCATTGAATCCGAATGGCGCATACACTTTCCATGTGTCTTCCACATCTCTTCTTAGGCCAATTGCCGTAGCAGTCGCGGGCCATTTATTAAAGGCATCCTCTAAAGAACGATACGGCTGAATCGGATAGCCATACTTGCGATATCTTGATTGTGAGCAAAATAGGTCTTCACGGTCATCTCATTCGACTCCCCATATTTAGCTAGTCCGCTACCGCGCATATACTTCAGTCCAGGCTAGCCAAAGGCCTAATGATATAGGCGGACAAAACGTCCATAATTAATGGTTTCGCAGCGTTAAGGCTAATCACATTCGCACGCTCCCTTCTCCGGCCTCTTGGTTAAACCGAATATAACCTTAAATACTCCGGATAAGCGCGCAGATGTATTGCTTGTGCCCTTGCCTGCGTCTTCTCTCTCAGCTCCGGGATCGTCTCCGAATCCACGTAATCAGCCAGGATGTCAATGACGTCATCTAGCAGACTAGCTCGAAAATAAATCGACAGCCGCTTGTAAAGCTCCTCGCCTGCCTGCTCGATCACTTTCGCCTGCCAAAAAGGCCAATCAGCCGTGCGATACAACGGCCAGAGCAATACGGAATAATCCATCGCCGCGTCTCCGTTTGCAGATAAGTCATCCCAATCAATCATCCAGATCCCACCAAGCTCATCCACCAGGACATTGTTCCAACCTAGATCATTGTGCACAACATCATTCGCTGTTTTCTGGAAACTCGGATGGGCATACACGGTATCTCGCAACACCTGTATCTCAGCATCAAACCAATTGAGCGTCTCTTCCGTCACAAAATGAAGCAAATGCTTCCCTTCTCTAATCGTAACCATATCTCCCTCGAAACGAGAGATGTACGCTTCAGCGAAGGCATCTGCATAGGTATACGATTCATCGACGCGATCGAGCGCCGACGCGAGCTCTTGATCACCATGCAGCCGTTGCAACTTGTTCAGCACGTTCGGAATCGCAGCCGATGGGTTCGGGATCGATGTCAAAGATTCGCGATGAATATATTCGAACACCAGCCCATATCGATAATCGGGTATGATCTCCTCCCGTATTTCACGGATTAACCGCGGAGCGTTATATCGGCTCGACAGCTGCTCGCTGACGGCAGCCCATTGCTGAAGTCGATGCCTTTTATGATCAGGTGCGAGCTTGAGATGTCTCATCGTCTTCCCATCTGAAATCCGGTAGGACTGATTCACAAATCCGCCAGGATTGTAAATATAAGTAACCTTCACTTCAGACCCCAGCAGCAGTCCTAATGAGGACGCATTCGACTCCGCCCACTGCCGGATAAGTGATTCATTGTGTTCAATATTCATGTTCTTCTCCCTCTCTTCGGCAATCATGAACAACCATGAAGAAAACCGAATATTTCAATTGACAATAATGAACAATACGGAATAGGATATAGGCAAAAGAGTTCTATTATTTAGTAAAGCCGCGGAGGTCACAATGCTCGCTGAGGAACGCAGGCAGCGCATCCAAGAGATGCTTGCCAAGGATGGTAGAGTTGTCGCACAAGAGCTGGCTCAGCAATTTCAGCTTTCCATAGACTCTATTCGTCGAGATCTAACGATCATGAAGGAGCAAGGCCTCCTTCAGAAAACATACGGAGGCGCGATACCGCTAGCTCCGAACGAGTCCCATAAAGTGCGTGCCAAACCGCAGCCGAAGAACATCCGGTACGGGGAAGGCGCGCCTCATCAGAATGCCATTTCCAAACTAGCGGCCTCTTACATTCAACGGAACGATACGATCTTTATCGGCGGAGCCGGTATTCAATACGGCATGTTGAAATATCTGCCCACCGACTTTCCGTTTACCGTTGTTACGAATTCGCTCATGATTGCAGAATCCATACGATCCATGACTCATATCGAAGCGTATCTTGTTGGAGGTAAGCTTCGGGCTGCCGGTGAAAGCTTAATCGATGTCATCGCCGTCGAAATGATCGGAAGATTTAATTTCGATATCGGATTTATTACCGGTGGCGGCATTGCACAGAACGGTATCTGTGTCGCTACACCTGAGAATGCCGCTCTAATCCGAGCCGTCGCCGATGCCTCTCAGCGTAGAATTTGTCTTGCGCCGCATGAGAAAATTGGCGTCCGAAGCTTCGCCACCTCTGTCCCCTTGCAGCAGATTAACTTGCTTATTACCGACCAGAAGGCTCCCGATCCCTTTATCCAGGAATGTGAGAACCGTAACGTCAATGTCATCATTGCCGATGAACAATATTCAAGCGGAGGCGTAATCGATGAAAGCAATTAAAGTGGAATGGTCCAACTCTCTTCATGGCAGCGTTCATATCCCCGGTTCCAAGAATAGCTCACTGGCACTGCTGGCAGCCGTTTGTTTGGCCGATGAGCCGGTCACGCTGCACGGTATACCGGATATTGCTGATTTACGGGTTATCTATGAAATGAGCCGTGAAATCGGACTTCAGGTAGAGCGTCATGAATCAGGGGCAATTACAATGGACCCTCGTCCTATTACAAGCACTGTACTCGATCCTGTCAAATCATCCTCATTCCGAGCTGCCTATTATTTCGTCGGTTCACTTCTTGCTAAATTCGGCAAAGTTTCCGTCGGTTATCCCGGCGGGGATGATTTCGTCAGCCGTCCGATGGATCAACATATTAAAGCCCTCCAGATGATGGGAGCAACGTTCACGTTTCAACCGACCTCTTACACCGTGGAAGCGAAAGAGCTGCACGGCGCAACGATTTACTTTGACATGATCACATCCGGCGCGACGATTAATGTCATGATGGCAGCTGTTCGCGCGCAGGGTACGACCGTATTGCTCAATGCGGCACGCGATCCCGAAGTGACGGATACGGCGAATCTACTTAACTTATTAGGTGCCAAAATAACCGGTGCCGGCACGGACACGATTCGAATTGAGGGCGTCTCTTACCTGCACGGCGGTTCCTATACCGTAATTCCGGATCGATTGATTGCCGGGGCATTCTTGATGGCTGCCGGGGTTACGGGCGGCTCGGTTACCGTGGACAATGTGATTCCCGAGCATCTCTCCTCCTGCTTAGCGAAGCTGCGCGAAATCGGAATGGAGCTGGATGTGCACGATAACGCCATTACCGCACATTCTACCGGCATACTTCGTGCAACCCGAGTGCGCACGGCAATGTATCCGGGGTTCGCGACCGATCTGCAGCAGCCATTGACTGCATTGCTCACCCAAGCCCGCGGCAAAAGCATCATCGGCGAGCGGATTTATCCGGCCCGTTTCAATCATGCCCATCAGCTTATTCGCATGGGTGCGGATATTAAGATCCGCTCGGGCGTGGCCTCCATCAATGGCGGCAGCGTGCTGCACGGCACGCTGGTGCATGCTTCCGATGTGAGAGCCGGCATTTGCTTGATTCTGGCCGGACTCCGCGCGGAAGGCACAACTACAATTGCCGGCGTCCAGCATATCGATCGCGGTTACGAGGATGTTGTTGGCTCCTTCCGCTCGCTTGGCGCAAACATCAGCATGTATGATAGCAATGAAATGCCAGCTCACAGCGTAATCACTGGCATCAAATAATCAATCTATCCCAGAGCAGCTTGCCGAGAATGGCTTGCTGCTCTTTGTTGAATGGAGATGGGAGAAATCATGCGGGCAGCTGCTATCGTTCTCGACCTTGACGGCACGCTTTTGAATTCGAATAAAGAAGTAAGCCCTCGTAACCTGCGGGCTGTGAAACAGTGCCGCGAGCGCAATATCCCTGTCATTATTGCTACCGCAAGACCACCTCGCGCGATTATACAGCTGCTGCCTGCGGAATTATTAGATCTGGGGATAATGATTTATTACAATGGAGCGCTGGTAGTTTGTGAGAGTCTAGAGGTTCATGAACATTTTCCACTTGATCCATTGCTTCTCAGTGAACTCATCACGTATTTCGAGTCGTTCGAATGCCCGCCTCATCTCTCCGTAGAGGCAAATGACAAATGGTTTAGCCATCAGGAATTGGATTACACCGACTTGATTAAGGTACATGAACGACCCCAATTAATCCCGATAGAGGAGCTTACTGCGCTTGTTGCTTCAAAGTTATTGGTAACGAACTTCGATGCTGTTGATGAGCTGGTAGGCCACTATGGCAAGCGCGCGAATATTCTTCATACGGATGCCGGACAACTCATTCAGATCATGTCCACTCAAGCCACCAAAGAACAAGCAGTAGCAAGCGTATGCTCGCGATTAAACATCCCTACAGAACAGGTGGCTGTTTTTGGCGATGATTATAACGATTTGGGATTATTTCAACTCTGCGGTTATCCGATCGCCATGGGGAACGCCGTTCGCGAGCTGCACGAGCTTGCTTATCGAATAACAGATACAAACGATAATGACGGTGTCGCCCTCGTCCTGGAACAACTTCTATTAGAATTGGAAGCCTGGTAGCCGTTTATTACTTACTGGCCTCTCTGCAAGTCTCTAATCTGTTTCCATGATACGAGATGAATGCCTTCTCTCGTCAAGAGACGCCCGACATCCTCGTCCAATAGCAATCGATATTCGATCTCCCTTTCACGAACACAGGTTGTGAACGATTCAAGCTCAGGTGTGCGTATGGAAGGGTGAACCGTCCACTGTGTGACTCCCGGTTTTATATTCGCAAGCAGCTTCATAAGCTGATCTTTCGCTTGCTCGTATCCCATCAATGCATCCATGCAGTATGGCAAAGAGATCATATCATGGATTAGCACGATGCCCCGTTGCCTTGCAGCAACTATCCTCGCTTGAAACATCATCTTCAGCTCCGAAGGGATGAATGACTGCTCCATGATGTGTGTCGGCAGGTTGAAGGGAAGCTCGTACTTCTCGCATAAGTCAAACACAATCTCTAGAAAATCCCGCCCTCCTGCCAATCCCAATACCGTTCCCCCATGACTGTCCAGATGGGTCGGATCGATGCCAAATGATAGGGCTAGCAGAATCTGCGCTTCTAGCTCGCAGCGGACATCTTCCGGGTCGGCATGCTGCTCGATATACGAATAGTCGCGATGCAAGTAACCGTCCGCCGTTACTAAACTGGACAGGCCCCCGGCTTGATACACAGGTCGATATGGATGGGTCTGCTCGCTGGATAAAGTAAGATGAATGCCGATATGACTAGTGGTATTCTGTGAGCATAGCTGAACAGCCTCTCTTGCGGATGGACATGGCATCATGATGGAAGCCGATGTTATGGAGCGGCTTGCGAACAGGTTCGAAACAGCCTCATTCGTCCCCTTCGTGATACCCAGATCATCCGCATTAACGATCAACAATCGATCCTCGGCTGCAAAACCTAAACTGTGAAGCACTTCTGCCAGCCCCTTAGCGCAACAAATTGATAAAGTCTTGTAAGGCGTGAGATATCCATTTCTTCGGGTGAAGAATAAGCTGCAGGTCCAGCCTAATATCCGCATGCGAGAAAGGCAGAACCGCCAGCTCTCCGCGTTCAATCTCTTCTTGTACCGCCATTCGAGGAAGCAGGGCAATGCCGGAACCGGACTTTAAGCAGCGTTTGATCGCTTCCGGATTGCCGAGCTCCAGTCCCACACGGTAGGAAATCCCTTGCTCCTGCAAAACCCGTTCCAGCATCATTCTATAATTGCAGCTTGGCTCGGACATCAGCCATTCCGCGTCTTGAAGATGCTCGAGGTTAATGGCTTCAACCGTCGTAAACGGATGCTCAGCGCCGGTTACCAGTACTAGCGGCTCTTCGCGTATAGCCGTCCAGGCCAGCGGGGTATGCGCTGGTTTGTTTTCCAGCAATAATCCAAGATCATACTCCCCTTCGCGCACCTTCTCCACAATGGCAGCTTCGCGATCCGGCTGAATTCGAATTGTAAGTGACGGATATTGCTGCCTCATATGCTGAATAAAAGGCGGGAGATAATACGATGCAAGGGAATCAATCGTGCCGATCGTCAAGGTTCCTCCGCCTTGAACGGCCAGCATCCCCTTCGACTGTTCAAACAAATTCAGCATCTGAACGGAAATCTTGAGCAGCTCTTCACCTGCCAGTGTCAGACGCAATCCTCGGCCAAACCGTTCGAACAGCTTTACCCCGTACATCTGCTCCAGCTTCTGGATTTGCATCGTAACGCTCGACTGCGCATAACCCAGCTCTCCCGCCGCTTTGGTGTAGCTCTGATGGAATGCAACCTCGCGAAAGGTCTGAAAATAAGTAAGGTCCATGTTGTCACCACTTCAATATTATTGATAACACTCATCGCTTATTATAGATAACTACGATGCGAAAGAACATGGTAAAGTGATAGCAATGAGATCTGAGGAGGATGCTGTCATGCTGAATGAACGTGATTTAACCGGAACCTTTGTGCCCACTATTACACCATTCTTACCTTCGGAAGAACTGGATTTGGACTCCTACCAGCGCTATCTGGCGAATTTACTGCAACATAACATACAAGGCGTCGTCATTAACGGAACCACCGGCGAAGCCCCGACCGTTACATGGGATGAAGTAGCTGCAATCTTCACAGCGACCAAACAAGTGATATCAAGGTGCAACCGCGAGCTGCCGATCATTGTCGGTACGGGAACGAACAGTACCCGCTCCACCGTACATCGGACCGAACTAGCCGCTGAGCTTGGCGCAGACGCCGTGCTCATCGTAACGCCGTATTACAGCCGTCCTTCGCAGAAAGGCGTTATCGAGCACTTTCGTAGAGCCGCCGAAGTCGGAATGCCCATTATTGCCTACGAAGTCCCGACTCGTACCGGGCTGCAGCTAACATCGGAAACCGTAAGAGCCATCCTCGATTTACAGAGCGTGATTGGATTAAAGGACAGCACCAGCAGTACGCAGCTCCTTACCCAGCTTGTACAATCCGGTACGAAACCGATCCTCTGCGGCAACGATCAAACGTACATGGAAATGTTAGCTAGCGGAGCAGCCGG
The DNA here is from genome assembly GCF_059686995.1 of Paenibacillus rhizoryzae. Taxonomy (NCBI): domain Bacteria; kingdom Bacillati; phylum Bacillota; class Bacilli; order Caryophanales; family Paenibacillaceae; genus Paenibacillus; species Paenibacillus rhizoryzae. The sequence goes on from NZ_JCAALT010000007.1 coordinate 300,804, forward strand.
CGGAATATTAGCTTCAGCGAATGTTAGCACCGAGCTGTTTGTGCAATTATTCCAGCACGTCACCCAAGGAGACATGACTGAAGCGCACAACCTGTTCCATTCGCTCTCCCCATTGATTCATGCCTTGTTTCAAGAATCCAATCCCGCTCCATTGAAATGGGTACTAGCTGGGCAAGGTCTACTTGCATCACCTTCCCTTCGACTTCCTATGAGTCCCATTAGCTCCGGTTTAGCACAGCAATTGAACAGATTACTGCTTCGGAGCTAAGGCACACAGCCTTAACTCTTCTCTTTATACGTCAAAGCGCGAAATGCAAAATGCGGCAAAATCAGCTGTCTGCGCCATCTGGACGGCTGATTGAGCAATCGGTACAACCATTCCACATTCCACTTCTGCCAGATCGCCGGCGCCCGCTTCACGGTTCCGGCGATAATATCCAAGCTGCCGCCGACGCCAATGGCAATCCTCGCATTAAGCTTCTTCTTATAACGGTGAATCAGCCGCTCCGATCTAGGCGCTCCTAACGCAACAACCAAGATATCCGGACTAAGCTTCTCAATCTCCGCAATAATGCGTTCCTCTTCCTGTTCGGCATAGAAACCATGCTGTCTGCCTATCACGACAGCTCCAGGATATTTCTTATCAATCTCTTCCGCCGCTAATTGATTCGTCTCAACACTTGCGCCAAGCAAGTAATACGTTCTGGCAATCGGACTACTTGCCTGCAGCAGCTGCAAGAGCAAATCGCAGCCGGTTACGCGCTCTGGAAGCGGATTTCCTTTCAGCTGCGAAACCATCACGATGCCAATGCCATCTGCTGTGAGCAGCCCCGCTTCATCGACAATATTGCGCAGCTGCGCATCATGCTGGCAGGCCATCGTGATTTCGGGATTGAGCGTAACGACATGGAATAATGCGGATCGGCGCTCGTCTATCACTTGATTAATTATAGCTACCGTATCTTTCATCGTTAGCTTAGGAACCGGAATGCCCATAATGCTCGAATAGGTCGTCAATTGTGCAGCCACCTTTTGCCGAAAGTTAGAATTCGCTTACATATCCAATATTACCCTTTAGCGGCAGCCTGAAAAAGAGTAAAATGGAAATGGGTAACGATTATTTGCACGACTACGACTCGATCGCACAAGGAGATGGCTGCTTAGATGAAACGATATGCCTTCGTGACAGGCGCTGATCGCGGACTTGGCTTTGCGCTTGCGAAAGGACTTCTTCAAGAAAAGTATCACGTTATTGCAGGCCACTATATGGATCAAAGTTCGCAGCTCGAACAGCTGGCTTCTGAGAGTCCGAAAGCACTCACACTAGTGAAACTGGACGTGGCGAGTGATTCGAGCGTTGCCGAGGCAGCAGCACAAATCGCCGCCATCACGGACTCCCTGGATCTGGTGCTCAATAATGCCGGGATATTAGGCGATATTCAATCGACAATTATGGATCCGCTTCCATTTGCCGACATGCAGCAGGTGTACAATGTAAACACGCTCGGACCGCTGCGCGTTACGAATGCGCTTGCTCCTCTTGTGCTTCGCAGCGAAGCGAAGCTGTTCGTCACGATCTCCTCGGAAGCAGGCAGCATTGCCGATTGCGAGCGTACAAGCTGGTTTGGCTATTGCATGTCGAAGACCGCACTGAATATGCAAGGTGCACTTATTCATAACGAAGTGAAGAAATTAGGCGGGCAAGTCCTCCTCCTCCATCCCGGCTGGGTACAATCGTATATGAGTGGTACGTTAAATACCGAAGCGACCCTCACCGCTGATCAATCTGCAGCTCATATCATCGAACGCATCCGTGAGCTCAAGCCTAATGAACCGTCCGATAAACCGCTGTACAGAGACTACTTAGGGAATGAAATGCCTTGGTGAGAACTAGAAAGCGAGGGATAATGCGATGACTGCACAGAAGCATGCGCTCGTGCTTGGTGACAATACACGGGCGCCTTACCATCCACTGATCAACATCCAAGAGGAGCTCACCGCCATTCTTGGCGAGGAGCAGTATGAGATCAGTTACACCGATAATTACAACTCGCTCGATGCCGATATCCTGCATGCATGCGATCTGTTTATTTCATACACGGACTGCTGGAGCTTTCCAATTGAATCGGAGCAAGCCGCTGCATTAATGCAATTTGTACAACAAGGCGGCAGTCTGTTGGTCATTCATAACGGGATATCGCTTCAGTCCAGAGAAGAATGCGTCGAGCTCCTTGGTGCGCGTTTCACTGGGCATCCCGACTATCAAAGCCTGGATTTTCATTTCACTAACGAGGAGCATCCGATTACGCTTGGCGTAGCCCCCTTCTCCCTTGAGGAAGAACCGTATCGGTTCGTTTTCCATCCGGCCAGCAGCGTCAACGTGTTGATGGAATATGCGATGGAGGGCCAACGTTATCCAGCCGCATGGACTGCAGTGCGTGGTAAAGGCCGTCTGGTTTACCTAATGCCCGGGCATCATAAGCCGTCTTTCCTGCATCCGGCTTGCCGCCAATTGATCCGCAACAGCGCGGATTGGCTGACTAACCCGCTCTAAGTGACATCTAACCTAAAACGAGCCGGAGGGGACTCACTCGCCTATCGATCATCTTCACGATCGATCATGCGAAGAGCCATCCCCTCCGGCTCCCTTCATTGCCGCAATCCCCTACAACTCACCGCTCCGCCTAACCCCGAAATAAGCCATCAACGAACCAAATCCAACGCTGACTAAAGCCAAGATCGACATGGTCTGCAGGCTTTGATACAGGGCATCCTTATTCAGAACGACCATCCCCGAATTCGAGATGATGAACGAGCTGACGATCAGCGCCGGCATCGTCTTCCGAAGCATCCCGAAGAACAGAGGAATAAGAGACAAACCGGCAGCCGTAACGGCGATAATGACGATCCGAGCCGCTTCCTCCAAGAGCCGATCTCTTGTTAAAGGCTCCGTAATATAGTGATAATGAGAATTGGCAACCAACAGCGCGCCGGATACGACGAGATGCCCGGCGATAACCGTCAGAAACGTCCAGACCCCGATAATCATCAATTTAGCCGTGAAGATCTTGTGGCGCGGTACCGGATAAACGAACAGAATCGTCACGGTTTTGTTGCGATATTCATCGATGACCATTCTCGACATCAGCACAGACGCGAAGATAACGAACGTAATGCCCACGTAATTCATGATGCTTTGAAAAGCGCGATCATACGTATCCACATCATTATTGGGCACATCGCTGCCTACTACCCAAAGCACCAGCATCAGAATTGTAAGCATTGCGGAGAGCAGCAGTCCACGCCAGCGCGTCTTCTTAAGCTCGAGCTTGATCAGCTTCCATAACATGCCCGCCGCCTCCTTCGATCAATCCAAGGAAGTACTCTTCCAGCGAACGCGACTTCTTGTTCAGCGCTTCAACGCCAATGTCGTGCTGTACCAGCAGCCGGTTCAGTTCAACAGGTGATACGCCGGAGTCATAGATGCGAATCGCCCCTTGACCCATGACTCTATAGTTGACGATGGACAGCTTGTCTTCCAGAACAAGCACTGCCTGCTTGCTGTCCGTGACCGTTACTTCCACGTATTCATTTTGCCTCTCTCTAACCCGCTCCATCGACACTTCTTCGATCAACCGCCCCTGATTGATCACGCCGATCGTATCCGCCAACTGTTCAATCTCCTGCAAAATATGACTGGAAATCAGCAAGGTCATCCCATATTCCTTGCTCAGCATCCGAAACAGATCACGCAGCTCCCTGATTCCTGACGGGTCCATGCCATTGACCGGTTCGTCGAGAATAAGCAGCTCCGGTTTCGTACATATCGCTCGCGCGATGCCAAGCCGCTGCTTCATGCCAAGCGAGAAGTGGTTAACCGGCTTGCCCCGTTCAACCCCGGATAAACCAACGAGCTCCAGCGCATTTAAGATTGCGGTTTTGTCATAGTAGCCCATATACTCGCAGTGCAGCTCCATATTGGCGTGCGCAGACAGATGCTCATAGAAGATCGGATATTCAATAATACTTCCCATCCGTTTCATCCATTCATACGAGCCTGGCGTCTGCTTCTCGCCAAACAGCTCGATTTCACCGTTTGTCGGCTGCACAAGTCCCGTCACCATCCGCATGACGGTCGTTTTGCCTGCTCCGTTCGGTCCGAGAAAGCCGTAGATTTCACCTTGCCGCACGCTCATGCTGACGCCGGAGATGACTTCTTTCTTCTTAAAGGTCTTCGATAGCTGTTTCGTTTGCAAAATAATGCTCATGTCTGTCTTCCCCCCCTCGTTAGAAGCGGATTTTCGTAAATCGAATCGTAAATACCGTCTTCTCAGCCGGAATACTCTTCAATGAAATTTCTGCTTCCATCAGCTCCGCAAGCCGTTTCGTAATCGTTAAACCGAGCCCGCTCCCTTGATGCGATTGATTCCTGGAATCCGATAACGTATAGAGCCGCTCGAATACACTTGCCTGATCCTGCAGCCGAATCCCTTTCCCTCGATCCCAAACTTCAATCAGCACATGCTCTCCTTGCTCATTTAACGAAATGCCGACAACACCGCCATCATGTCCGTATCGGATGGCATTGGATATGAGATTAGTTAATACGCGGCCAATCGCGTCCTCATTGCCATAGACATAGATCGGCTGCTCCGGAATATCCGCCTCCACTTGCAGTCCCTGCGCTTCAATTTCCTCATAATAGAACAGGATACTGCTGCGACAAGCAGCACTTAGGTTTATTTTGGATAGAGGAACGGGTCGATCACCGGATTCCAGCCTTGCCAGATCGAAGAATTGATTCGTCAAATTGATGATGTCGAGCGTCTTCTCATGAACCTTCAGGGAGAGCCTGCGCTGTTCTTCAACATGATCCGAAGTTCCTTGCGCCATTGTTTCCGTCAAGCCAAGAACTACAGTCAGTGGCGTCTTCAAATCATGCGACATGTTGGCGATCATTTTCTTCAGCGCATTCTCCATGCGGATGTAGTCTGCCTTTGTTTTCCGATTGGCGTCAAGAAGGCGGTTAACGGCAATTAACAGCTCTTGAACCTGCCTACCTTCCGTATGCCGAAGCACCTTCTCCGCAGAATCCTGATCGATAATGGCATTTAGTTTGTGCTGGATATAACGAAGATCATGAGTGACGTCCGTTCGGCGCTTGTACAGAATGAGTACGAATACAAGAAGCACCACGATGAGTCCAACAAGAACGAAATCAAGCATCATGCTGGAACTCCCCCATTTTGTAGCCGATCCCCCAAACCGTCTTAATGTATTTCGGACTCGCAGGCTCATCCTCGATTTTCTCCCGGAGGCGTGAAATATGAACCTGGATCGCATTGACATCGTTAAAATAATCATCGTTCCACACCGCACGGTAGATTTGTTCCTTCGAGAACGCGCGTTTCGGATACATCATCAACAGCTTCAGAATGAGCAGCTCTTTGGCTGTTAGATTCACAGGCTGGCCGCGTTTCGTCACCAAATGCTCCTCGGTATACAGCATAAGTTCATGAACGCGAAGCACCTGCTGAGGTGGCGTAACGGCTGCTGCACCAGCATATTGCGATGCCCGTCTCAGCGCCGCTTTGACTCTGGCCGAAAGTTCAATCAGCGAGAACGGCTTGGACAAATAATCGTCCGCCCCAAACCCGAGCCCTAGCGCTTTATCGACGTCGCTGTCTTTGGCAGAGAGGATCAACACCGGAACCGTGCTGCTTCCCCGCACGTGACGCAGTACTTCCATACCATCGACGCCGGGCAGCATCAGATCAAGCAGGATCAGCTGATACGTTTCATTAGCCATCAGCCGAATAGCCTCTTCTCCATCAGCCGCATGACGGATAACGAAGCCCTCTTTCGTCAAATGCTGCTGGACCATATCTGCAATCGCGTAATCATCCTCAATGAGTAATAATTGACTTTGCATGCTGCTACCACCTTGATTATTAGTTGCTACAAGTATACCGTTTTCTGCCAATCCATGAACAGTCCGGCGGAATCGTCAGTTCGCGACATCCCGCTTGGCGAAAACAACCCATGCGAGCAGGCCGAATACAGCCATATATCCTGCAAGAATGAACAAAGAGAAGCTCAGTGTCATATCGCTGAGAAACGGTCTACCTGCGGTATAAGAATACAAATCCAGATTGGCAAAGAGCAAATATTTGGTCCAGCCGAATGATTTCAGCATATAAGCCAGCTGTCTTCCGCTAAGCAGGAAGAACAGCGATACACCAATCGCGACGCTGCTTGAGCGAAGAACGGATGAGGTCATGAACGCGAAGGTTGCCATAACCACGAGTTCAATCACGCCGTAGGCTGCTGCTTTCAGCACGTTGCGAGCGACCACCTCCGCACCATCGCCTGCTCCGAAACCGAATAATAAACCGCCGGAGATAACAGCCGTGATTACCATAACAAGCGCAAGCGAAAGCCCAAACAGGAGCACCGCCGCGTATTTAGCCAGCAAGATTTGCGAACGACTATAGGGTCGAATGAGCAGCAGCTTTATCGTGCCGCCGGAGAATTCCGATGCCACAATCCCTGCAGCAACGATGATCGTAAACAACGTCACAATGTTCATGAGGTTCGGCACGGCAGTAAGCACGAGATCGAGAAACGCCATACCGTCCTGCATTTGAACCTCCTGCTCGCTCGAATAGAAACAAAGCAATCCTGCAGCAATAACCATCACGGGAACAAGCAGAACCATGATCCATGTACCCGTCTTCGCCTTGAACTTATGGAGCTCGTTAACGAGCAGTTTGTTAAATGGTTGCATAGCTTTCGCCCTCCGTTAGCTGCATATATTTCTCCTCTAAAGTTTGTGGCCGTATAGTTGGATCCCCGGCCGATGCTCCCGCTAAATCCTCGAGCGCAAAAGTCGCACGTAATCGACCCTCCATCATGATCCCGAATCGATCACACAGCTGCTCCATCTCCGCCAGCAAATGGGAAGATACCATAACCGCGATGCCATCTTCATGGGCAAGCTTGCGAACCAGTCCCCTCATCTCGCGGATACCTGCGGGGTCAAGGCCGTTGGTCGGCTCATCGAGAATGAGGACGGACGGCTTGTGCAGCAGTGCTTGCGCAATGCCAAGTCGCTGGCGCATGCCAAGCGAATAGGTTTTCACTTTATCGTGGATGCGGGAAGTAAGTCCGACAAGCGCGACTACCTCCTCGATCCGGCTCTGTGTAATCCCCTCGCCCATGCGGGCATACTGCTTCAAATTTTGCATACCTGTGAGATGCTTATAGAGCTCTGGGTTCTCTACGATCGCACCAACATGCCGAATCGCATCTTTAAACTGGCTCCGAATACTGCTTCCGCCTATTCGGACATCGCCGTCACTCATCGCGATTAAGCCGACCATCATGCGGATCGTCGTCGTTTTGCCCGCTCCATTGGGGCCGAGCAGCCCGAAAACTTCGCCTCGTTGCAGATTAAAGCTGAGGTGATGCACAATTGTCTTCCCCCGTATGTTCTTCGTCAAATTATGGACCTCAACAATAGGTTGGTTCATTACGTTTCCCCCCACTACTCATTCATTGCTCTAAGCGTAATGGAGAAACCATACCTGACCCTTTCCCAAATGTTACGAAAGTCTTTCGAAATGCTCCGCAAACGGCTGTACGCTAACAATCCTATCACTCATACACTGTCATCAAATATAACGAATGGGGCGGCGGCTTGTGCTGTTTCCAAGTGTTACTGAAGAAGAAGGCGGCACGCTAAACGGATTTCCATTTAATCCCTTGTGCCCTTGCAACTGCCAAGGGAATAGCATAGTTATAAAAGAGATCTACGAAAGCTGTCTTTGGGCTGAATAAAGGAGGAAGCCGCGCGGAGATGGTTACGATAAGCCTTTGTATGATCGTGCGTGACGAGGAGCAAGCATTGGAACGATGCCTATTATCGATTCATGATCTCGTTGACGAGATCAACATCATCGATACGGGATCAATTGACCGTACGAAACAAATTGCACGGAAGTTTACGGAGAATATTTATGATTTCGGGTGGATCGATGACTTCGCTGCTGCGCGCAACTTCGCTTTTCAGAAAGCAACCAAGGAATTCGTATTGTGGCTGGATGCGGATGACACCATCGAAGAAGAAGATCGGTTCCGCTTCAAGCTGCTGAAGCATGCGCTTACGTCTGCCGTTGATCGAGTAACGATGCCCTACAATCTTGGATTCGATAATGCCGGCAAAGTAACGTCCAGTTTACGACGCAATCGTCTTGTAAGAAGAGCATGCAGCTTTCAGTGGATAGGACCTGTTCACGAGTATCTGAATGCTTGGGGACCTGTGCTGGATAGCGATGTTTGCGTGACGCATAAGAAGGAGAAAACATACACCGATCGGAATCTGAAAATCTATCAGAAGCGTCAGCAGGCAGGCGAGGAATTCTCCATTCGCGATTTGTATTATTATGCCAATGAGCTTCGTGACCATCGCTTGGATGCAGAGGCCGTCGAATTTTATGACAGGATGTTGAAGTCCGGCCAAGGCTGGATTGAGGACAACATCCAAGCTTGCCTCAAGATGTCGGATTGCTATCAACGATTAGCAAACAAAGAAATGCAGTTCAATTCGCTTACTCGCGCTCTTTTATACGAACGTCCGCGACCCGATGTGTCCTGTGCGATCGGGGCTTATTTCTTCGAGGAGAAACAATATGAGACCGCGATTTATTGGTATCGTCAAGCAACTGAAGTGCCCCAGCCCGCGACGATGGGCATGGTGAACAATGCAACCTCGACATGGTTTCCGCATCTGCAGCTCTGTTTGTGTTATGACAGACTTGGGCAGTATGAGGCCGCGTATGCTCATAATGAGACTGCGCTAAGTTACAATCCGGCTCACCCAAGTTTATTGTATAACCGCAATTATTTTGCAGATGTTCGCAAGCTCGGTGGGATGTCTTAAACGAAGGGGGTTACGTCAAGTGACAGAGAGACTAGGGCGAATAACACTCTCAATGGTTGTACGAAACGAAGCGGGACGTTATCTGCGCAGAGCGCTCATGCAGCATCGTGAGTTTATTGATGCGGCCGTCATCATCGATGACTGCAGCGACGATGAGACCGTTGCGATTTGCATGGAGATGCTGTCGGGTCTACCGCTCAAAATTGTAAGCAACAAACATTCGGAGTTTAGCAACGAAATCGAGCTTCGCAAACGGCAATGGGATGAAACGGCGGCTACCCGGCCCGAGTGGATATTGAATCTGGATGCCGATGAAATCTTCGAAGCCAATATGCGAGATTATGTGCCTGCCATGGTTAATCAACATGCGATTGATACGTTTGGGTTCCGCTTATACGATATGTGGAGTGAAACGCATTACAGGGAAGACAGCTTCTGGCAGGCCCATCTCTTCTATCGTCCCTTCCTAGTCCGATACCGGCCGGACATCGTTTATAGATGGAAGGAAACGCCCCAGCACTGTGGGCGCTTTCCGCTCAATGTACTGGAATTTCCCTTTGCCATCCACGAAGCTAGGTTGAAACATTACGGCTGGGCGACTCCGAACGATCGACAACACAAATATGAGCGCTATATGCGGCTTGATCCCGATGCAAGATATGGGTGGAAAGAGCAATATGATTCCATTCTCGACCCGGCTCCGCTGCTTAAGGAATGGTTGGATGAAGGAGAGTGACTCTATTGAGTAAGAAGCGCGTGCTGATCGCAAGTCCTGTCAATCAGGTCAAGACCATTTTGGAACCATTTTTGGAATCGTTGATGGCACTGGAGAAAGGCGAACTCATCGTTTGCTATCTGTTTATCGACGATAATCAGGATCCTGCGTCGAGCCTCCTCTTGCAGGAGTTTCAACAGACTGCAGGTCACACCGAACTTCTGCCCTACACCGGTCTCAGCTCTCCAGCCTTTCGAACCACACTCTATCACAAAGACGAGAATACCCATTATTGGAAAGATGATTTGATTTGGAAGGTCGCTGACATGAAGGACTTCATGATTCGACGAGCGATCGAGCAGCAGTTCGATTATATTTTTCTAATCGATTCCGATCTGGTCCTGCATCCCGGCACGTTGGAGCAGCTCGTCCTGGCACAGCGAGATGTGGTATCCAACATATTCTGGACGAAGTGGGAACGAAGCGGCATGGAGCTGCCTCAGGTGTGGTTGTCGGATGAATACATCCTATACGATAAGAAACGAGAGGAACATTTGCTGCCAACTGAAATTACGGCCCGTACGCAGCAGTTTCTGGAGCGACTTCGGGTACCTGGAGTTTATGAGGTGGGCGGCTTAGGCGCATGCACGTTGATCAGCCGGCATGCTCTTTGCACTGGACTCCGATTTGCCAAAATTCCCAATCTCAATTTCTGGGGAGAGGATCGACATTTCTGTATTCGGGCTGCAGCGATGGGCTTTTCTTTGTATGTAGATACGCATTATCCGGCTTATCATATCTATCGAGAAGCCAACTTGGCTGGAGTAGAGGCTTTTAAAGCGAATGGGTTTCGAACGGTGACGGATCGGTTGGGTAATGCGCAGTGGCTGCGGCAGCAGCAATGTTTTGACTTGGCTATCGTGCAATATGAAGCTTATTTGGAAGAGGAGATCGGTCTGCCCGAGCAGAAGGTCGATGCAGCTAAGAGCCAGGGAGAGTGCTGGGAGAAACTAGGGAATACGGCCAATCAAGTGCGATCGCTGCGCCGCGCGCTCGAATTCGGACTCCAGCTTCCTGATTGCTATTGCCAGCTTGGAGCCATATACGTGGCCAGTCGGGATTGGCAGCAGGCGATTGAAGCTTACACCGCTGCCGCGAACATGAGCGATCAAGAAATACCGTCAGACATATGGAACACCTATTGTACATGGCTCCCTCATTTACAGCTTAGCCTGTGTTATGACCGTCTGGGATTGCTGGAGGCCGGTCATCGGCACAATGAAATCGCCTTTTCCTATAAGCCCGATCATCCTTCCATTCTGTATAACAAAGCTTATTTCGCGCAGGCGATGCAAGGAAAGGCTCTCAGTTCGGACTAAATCCAATATCCGAAACTTGCCCTTTAGGCACAAAACCGATGTTTCGGTAGACTTTGTTAGATCCGGGGTTACGCAAATCTGCATATAACATCGGTGTTAAATTCTCTGACAACAGCTGTTCGGAAACCGCGGCAACTACCGCACTCGCATATCCTTTATTTCGCAGCCGCGGCGGCGTAAAAACAGCATTAATACGTCCATGTCTCGGCGAACGATGAGCAATGTTCGCCATTGAAACCGCTTCGCCATCAACGCGCCACATATACAGCCTGCCAGTTTCGATCAATCCCCGCGCTGACTCCAACTGACTCTCCGGTTCAACTGCCCTTCCATAGGCATCTTCCGAGAATCCGGCTAGAAAATGCGCAACCACTTCAACATCATGCAGCGTCGCGGCACTCGCTTCTCCATTCACATTCGACGGCTTGTACACCTGAGGGCAATGGTAAGACTCCATCGTCATTTGAGTCGAGTGGCGCAAATTGTTCGTCCTGCAATATTCCACGGCAAAAGGATATGCGGTTTGCGGAGCTCCGGAAATACCGGGCAATGAGTGACCCTCCAGGTGATTGACCAGCTCCAGAATCATCTGCTTCTCTTCATCTCCCGCTAACGATCTGGCCATCCATAACCAACCGTTGTGTCCCTGCGATTGTGCAAACAGCAGCTGACCGTTATCGGATCGGATGCATAATGCATCTTCTATCTCTGTAATACGATGAAGCAGATTGTATCGGACTTCATCGTGAATAAACGGAAGTGTCCCCAAAACGTTGTCTTTTTGACCCAATCGAGCAAACATGATTGACCTCCCTGAGGATTTTAATCTTGCAGCGTTTACCTACATATTACATTCGTGCTGGGATCTTACTTTTCCTTTGTCGTTTTCTCGTCTATTTCCTTAAAATACGACAGCAAACAAGCAACAGCGACTCACGAGCAGCCGTTGCTTGTTTGGGTTCACGTTCACGTATTCGTCAGTCTTACGACTCTTCCGGTTTCTCCGTATCGTCGTCGCCCTCTTCTGTGCCTTCCTTCGATTCCTCTACAACTTCGTCTTCGATCTCCTCGGGCTTCTCGATTTCTTTATTCTTCGAAGGCTGATCGAAGATGATCGTCCGAATGATCGACGGCTCCGGCCGATTCTGATCGTACAGCCTGATATAGATTTGCTCAATTTCCTCTCCGGTTAGGTCTTCCTGATTCAGCAGTTCTTCCGCAATGGCATGCACAAATTCGGTATGATCCGATACGAGCTTCTTCACCTGATTCATCATATCCTTGAGCAGCTCGTTGATTTTCGGACGAAGCGACCGAAGCGCGTCCGCTTGGGAACCGACAGCGAGGAAGCTGAACAACTCATCGCCCATACCAACCGCTCCCAAATAAGCACCTGCCATATTCGTAGCTTGCTGCAAGTCGGAGGTCACGCCGTTTAGCTTCTTGCCTAAGAACAGCTCTTCCACCGCCCTAGCCGCCAAACTCACTTGGATGCTTGCCAAAATCTCGCTGTCGCTGCGGTTATAGCGCTCATGCGTCGGTTTGGTGGCTGCAAGTCCGAGCGCATTCCCGCGCCGCACGATTGTTACTTTCCAAACCCGATCATGAGGCTTCAGCAAATACTGGGCAACCGCATGACCTGCTTCATGGTAAGCCACGTTACGTTTCTCATCGGGACGCATGGAGCGAAGCGGCTGTTTAAGGCCCCACTCATACGTTTCCATGGCAACGCGGAAATCTTGATATTCGGCAACCAGAACACCGCGTTGATGGGCGATAACAACCGACTCATTGACGATATGTTTAATTTGAGCCGGGCTGTAACCGATCGTATCGAGCGACGCCTTCTCCGGTGTTAAGGAAGAATCATGTTTCACTTTCTTCAGATAATATTGGAAGACGTCCACACGGCCGTCATAATCTGGCGTATCGATCCATAGCTGTCTGTCAAACCGACCCGGCCTCAGCAGCGCGGAATCGAGCACATCCGGCAAGTTCGTCGCGGCTACCGTGAGCACCGCCGGGCGATCTGCTTTCTTACGGCGCAGCCCGAGCATACGCATCATTTTCGCGATTCGCGTATTATCGATATTCGGCGGATCCATTTGAAGGAGCAGCTCATTGAGCAGTCCTGAACCCCCGCCCATGCCCATCATTCCGCCCATGCCCATTGCGCCGCCGCCACCTTGGCGTTTCATGCCGATGGCGTCAATTTCGTCAATGAAGATGATACAGGCGCCGTACATTTTGGCAAGCTTCCGAGCCTTCTTATAAATACGCATGACTTTGAGGTTACCAACCCCAAAGAACATGTTTTGAAAGCTTGGCGCCGATGCATAAGCGAAGGGAACCTGCGCCTCATTCGCAATAACTTGAGCCAAGTAGGATTTACCTGTACCCGGAGGACCGCATAGCAGAAATCCCCGGATCGCCTCTCCTCCCATCTCCTTGAACTCTTTGACCCCTTTGAGCAGGATCACGATCCGCTTCGCGTTCTCTACGATTTCCGGGTTCCCCCGGTAATCGTCCCAGGTAGCACCTGTCTCACCCGGCAGAATCCAATACGTTCGCCCCCTCGCGAGAAACCAGAACAGAGCCGCGAATTGAATAATCATGAACATCATGGCAAACAAAAGCTGGAATAAGAGACTGACAATGCTGAGCGTAATCCCCCAAACCTGGGGCCCCCCTGTCCACACCAACACGCCAATGATGACGATGACGGTGAGCCTTATGAGGAATTTGCGCCACTTGATCCACTGATAACTCCTCATGGCTACACTTCCTTTTCACACGAAATGTGCTCGCTCGTAATTATTGCGATACTCATTTTTACTTAGTAATATTTGAAAATATGCTTGGAATCAAGAGAAGAAAGTCCGCCGCAAGCATCTGTAATATAAATGAAATACTAGAAACCTGACATTGAAAAATAGAACGGGAACGGTAAAATAAGCTAATATTGACATATACGAAAAACCCTCTATCCACTTATGGATAGAGGGTAAATGTGGTTCATATTCGCATAGTCTCGGCTACTGTTTGCGGAAGCTAGTAAGCCACTGAATACCGTAATCAACAAGCTCCCGCTGCGGCATTAATTTTACCTCAGCATCTCCCAGGAGGCCCGACTTCATAGAAGAGCCGGCAGATGACTCAAAGACTGCGCCAAGCTCAGCGAAGTCATCCGAATTGAGATTAATATCCGGGAAAGTTACCCACTCTCTGACGCCATCCACCTCGATCGGCGCTCCTTGCGTAACTTCGTTCTTGCCCGGGTAGCTTGTCCGATACTCCGATAAATGCAGCGAAGTATTGTTGCTATGTCCAACACCGAGCAGTAGGACAAACGCCTCGCATTCGTAAAGTTTGGCAAGCGGTGAACGTTCACCGAGGCCGAAAGCTAGTGAATGGTTTTCTATAATAAACGCCGCCTTCGGACCACGTGCCGCGAAAGACACCTGCGGATGCTGACTCCGCAGCGTCCCGAATTGTTTGCGGAAACATTCCACCAGCTGGCCCATTCCCCGCGTTACCGTAAGATCCGTTGAGAAAGCAGGCGTTTCTTCCCGAATGATCGGCCACCACTCCTGCGGTACTGGTGGATTCGCCCATAGCGATGGATCGGATAAATCCGAAGTGTGTGTCGGCATGACCAGCGTTCCTTCTTCTCCAATGGCATCCTCGAGTCCCAATACAACGGCTTCAGCTCCGCCAACAATCCATCTATTGCATGCTTTCAGCGAGGAATGAACGAGTAGGGTCATCCCCCGTTTAACGCCAATTTGCATGAGTGCTTTAGCGATTGACGCGCGAGTGAGTGGAAGCTCCGATTCATTGATGACCATGATTGCTGTCCTCGTCCTCTGCTTCGCGAATAAATGGACGAACAACCTTCAAGTAAGCATCCGTTTCTTCCAAGTACCCCATATGCGAGCTTTCTTCGAATACATGCAGCTTCGCACCAGGGACGAGGGATTGATAGGACTGCGTCGCCTCCGGAGTTGCTTCATCATATCTGCCGCAAAGGAACAACGTCGGAGCGTTAATTTCATGCAGCTGCGCCGTGACATCGTAGGTCTTCAAGCTGCCGGTCGGGCAAAATTCAGAGGGTCCCCACATGGACAGATAAACCTCTTTGTTCCCTTTCGGTCTGCTCTCCGCCATAATGTCCGGCCAAGGATCAAGTCGGCACACATGCCGATTGTAATAAGCTTTAATAGCTTCCCCATATTCATCGGAATCCGTAGTCCCTGCCGCTTCATGATGCGCAATAGCCTGCTGCATCTCTGCCGGCAGCTGCGCAAGCAAACGGTCCGCATCCTGTTTCCAGCGAAGCGCACTTAAGCATGGACTGGACAAAATCAAGCTCCGGATCCCTTTCGGTTTCCGCTGTATGAAATAAGAGGATGCCAGCATCGTTCCCCACGAATGCCCAAGTAAATGCACGTCATCCAGTTGGAGCGCTTCCCGTATGCAAGCAAGCTCCTCTACGAACCGTTCGGTATTCCATAATGACGGGTCCTCTGGACGATCGGAATGGCCTGATCCCAGCTGATCATAGAAAATAACCGGTCTCTCATCAGCTAACGCACGCAGCGCCGACTTTAAGGGATCATGTACATTTCCAGGTCCGCCATGCAGAACTAAGAGCGGCGTTTTACCTGAATTACCTACTTTCACGTACCAGACTTTACCGCCCGGCACTTCAATATATCCTTCATGATTGATCACAATGAGTTCCTCCTACATGACATAGAGCTGTTTCTTTCTTGAAAATCGCGTGTCTATCTCTTAGATCCTACCTGATTGGAGATGAACTCCGCAACAGCGATAACGTTACATCTGCTGAGGATCTTCCTGCATAATCGGTTTCATGATATCCATATAAACGTTGCCGCCGGAGAGGATCGGTTCATATAAGTCGAGTCCTCTTGTTACGACATAGGTAGCGTTTCCGAATCGATCAAATTGTGCACCGTGACACGGGCAATTAAAGAACGTCGATTTGTCCATCGCCGCACTGATTTGCGCCTCAGTCGCCGGCTCAATCGTACATCCGAGGTGCGAGCAGGCAGGCGACATGATCCGCAGCTTGCCCTCTGTATCTACCGAGACGTAGACGAACCCTTTCACTGGCTTTGAATTCCAAGCATCTACGTAAATAGCGGAGTATTCCATTTTCTTTACACTATTTAATGACATTAATGAATTATGATCACCTAGCAGCGCGTAGCTCTCCGGTAAACCTTCATTAACATTCCCGCGGTGCTTGATCGCCCCATAATAGAATAAACCGCTCGTCGCGGCCAATGCGCCAACTACCCCAATCGTAAGCTTTCCGCTTGTGCCGATAAAGGCTCTTCGCGTCATTTTGTTTGGTCTGATTTCGTCCATAACAATCACCTCCACTTCTTCCATAATACCCCACGCAGGTACGAAAAAGAAGAACAGCATGACGATCGAAGCCCCGACGCTAATTGCTTTTGTCGGTTTTTCAACAGTAATACTGTCCCTTGCAGAAATATTTAATGAAAATAATTATCTAAAGCATTCTCCAGTAATTCCAGCTCCACAACGGTATCGATGTCATCAGGGAGTGAAGCACCGCTGAAGCTTATGAACGCATCATGGGGATATTCCCAGGCATTCCACGGTGTTTCCACTTTGATCTCCGTGCCGTCTGCGAGCAGGCGTGCACGTTTGATTTTGCCATTCAAGCCGCGGAAGTTAATCGGTCCCATGCCTCGATCGTAGATATGGGCGTATAAGTAATTGCCATTCTGTGTATAGCGGCCCCATTCCGGTTTCTCCAGTTTGGCAGCTCCGCTGCCATATAAGCTGCCGCCGTTGTCCTCCATCCATCGGCCGACTTCAGCTAGAATCTCCAGGGATTGCCGCGGAATTTCTCCTTTGGCATTCGGACCGACGTTAAGCAATAGGTTACCGCCTTTGCTCACGCATTCGACGAGTCCGCGAATGACGGTCTTCGGCGACTTGTAGTTGTTGTCGCCTGCGCAGTAACCCCAATGGTCGTTCAGCGTAATACACGCCTCCCAGGGAAGCGGCTCACCGGCTTCATTCACAACGCCTTCCGGCGGCAGAAGCTGCTCCGGACTCATAAAGTCTCCTGCATACACTTCGGGTTCAGCCGATTTCTTATCGCCGCCTAGCCGGTTATCGATCACGATGTCCGGCTGCAAGCCGCGCATCATCTGCACGAGCTCCGTAGCCTTCCATTTCTCGCCCGTCATGTCGTCATAGGAGAAATCGAACCACATGACATCTATCGTCCCGTAATTCGTAAGCAATTCTTTCACTTGCCCATGCATGTAAGTAAGATAGCGGTCAAATTCAATCCGGTAATCCCGATACTCTTCGTTATCCCGCATCGGATGGATTTTGTCCCCGAAGTGAGGATAATCTTCATGATGCCAATCGATGATGGAATAATAGAGCCCTACTCGCAAACCCTCCGAGCGGAAGGCTTCTATATATTCACGGATCAAATCCCTGCCTGCTGGCGTTTTGGTCGCTTTATAGTCGGTCAACTCACTATCGAACAAGCAGAAGCCATCATGATGTTTGGCCGTCATCACCGCATACTTCATGCCTGCCGCCTTAGCAGCCCTTGCCCATTCTTTCGGATTATACTTAATGGGGTTAAATTCCTCGAAGTACGGCTCATAATCTGCTACAGACAGCTTCTCCAGACTGCGTACCCACTCCCCGCGCGCCGGAATCGCATAAAGTCCCCAATGGATAAACATGCCGAACCGATCGTCCAAAAACCATTTCATATGTGGTGCAGCGGTGCTCGTGCTTGTACTCGTGCTTGCCATCTCCATTCGCCCTCTCTTCGTTATTTTTTGTTCTCGCCATTGAATCGTTCAAACACCTCAGCGAATCGTCCGTCACAGCCTACATCTACAAACGATATCGGCCGAATTCCGCGTGACCATGCCATGGAACTCGCCTCGAACGCAAAATCTCCCGCAGCGGCTCCTGTTATCAAAGGGTCCATAAACAGGTTCCCTTCTACCTCTTGCAGCTCATATTCTTGGATCGCTCTATAATGAAAATACCGCTTATACCGCCTCGATTGTTTCCGACTTACCAACATATTGTTCTGAAAGGAGACGATCCCATCCGACGAGGAAAACGTGCTCATATAGGGATGCGAGTCATACTCCTCCGAGATCAAGCCTTCCGGGTTCCCCTGCGGTGTATGAATTTCGATTGCGTCAGCAAGGAGAATATTTCGTTCGAATCTCGTGCCGGATGAATTCAAAACCGACACAACCTGCAGCCCTTTATCCATAAAAATATTGTTCTCGAAGCTGCAATCACGCGTCATATGACTGAGCATTGGAACACCGAGATTTACGGCTAAATTGTCCCGAACGGTACAATTCGTACATTTCTCATCCAAGTAGTACGCATATCTGCGTACTTTCTCGGAACCGTTATGTGTAGCAAATACCGCATTGCCGCTTACTGTCACGTCGTCGCTATACCAGCAGATATAGATCGCGGAGCCGTCCTTCATAAATTGCATCGTATTATACAGCAGATTGCCGCTAATCGCCGTGTTCGGACTGCTGCTTGCGATTCCGCTATAGGGCGTATCATAAATCTCGTTGCGGATGAGGGTATGATTCATGCCATCGCTGTTGACTGCGATCGAGCTTTGATACGTCAGCCCAATGTCATGGATTCGTGATCGCTCCAGCCGAACGCCATCGCCTTTCCACTTGATGCCGCCCGCTCCGGTGTGATGGATGTGGCATTCATGCAAGTGAAGCTCTTTACCGCTCAGGTTGAACGCCCACCCGCCCGTATTCCGTACGGTTACGCGATCGAACGCGATCCTTACAACTTCTTCCCCGTGGATAGCGGCGCTCACGGCGATTGCCCCAAACCCTCCGGCTGAGAGAGGCGTTGCAGCACAAGCGAAGGTTAGTCCTTCAAACCGAACATCATGGGTTCCGGGCTCCAAAGAGAGGATATGCTCCTTCGAAGGAACGATGAGCTGAATGCGGTCTATCTCCTCACCGGGAAGCGGCCAGTAAACCAGCTTCTCGTTCGTTCGATCTAAATACCACTGTCCCGGCTGCTTCAAACCTTCGCGCACATTCCACACCACATAGGTTCGTGCGTTCGCATTGCGTTCATAGAACGCACCCGGAGGATGTCCCGGCGCATTCAAGAATTGAATGTCGGCCTCTTCACCCTCTGACCGAATACCCGCAACTCCGACAAGCGATTCATCCCATTCATGATAAATGGTCAGCTCCGCATTACGAGCGTCAAGCCAGTCCGGGACATCCTCCCGTTTCACGCGCAGTGACATCATTTCTTCATCCGTCGGCGGACGCTTCCAGCCACCGGCGAAAGTCGATAGCCACTCCACCTTAAATTCGTTCAAGTGTTGGAATGCTCCCTGCTCAGGCAGCCGTGACCGCTGTCGGTACATCCCATCCACTTCGATCAGGCGAAAATCCAGCTCCCGGTCCAACACGCAGGCAATGGGTGTCGTGATCCAATCCCCTTCCCGCTGCCAGGACGTGACGGGAGCACCGCCGAACAAGATCGGTTGTTCATTCGGATAAGCCGTAATTTGCAGTCCCGCATCTTCTTGACTGAGCGTCAAGCTGACATCGTAATAATGCCCGCCGCGAACGAAAATACGTTTCGCAGCAGCAGCACCACTAGCACCAGCGTTCATTGCTCTCGTGCGTTTCAGCGCTTCACCTAGTGTCCCTACCGGCAGTTCCTCCGTTCCGGGATTGGAATCCAGCCCACTCGGAGCCACATAAATGGAATTAATCGTCGTAGTCATCACTCCGAATTCACCTCTTGTGAGCTTCACATTGCTCGAATTGCAGCTTCACGCTGCTCCAATCGCCTGCTTCGCCAAACACGAGCGACGTGTTCTGCGGATTTAATCCAAGCTCCTCGAAGATGATGAGCTCATTATTATCCGGCTTCATCCAGCTTCTCGGTAAATAATAACGATCTTGCGTGCCGCCATACGCCCACATACGGCCGACATTATGACCATTCAAGAAAATTTGCCCTTTCTGCAGCTCACCGATCTGAAGATAGACCGGGCGATCGCCGTCCGGCAGCTTGAAATGGGTTTGTAGATAAGCCGGCTTCAAGGATCTGCCTTTCCGGGCAACCCTGTTTCCGACCGGAAGCAGTACAACCAGCCCTTCCTCTTCCTTGGCGTTGCCGTTCATGAGCTGCGAAGCCGAGAAGTCGCCGCTCTCCTCCCAAGGCTTCCACTGCCAGTTGGTCAGTTCACCTGATTTCGGCGCCACATAGACAGCCAAATTCTCCTTCACGGCATCCGGTACATTCTCAGCGTAATGAATCCGCACTTTGAGGCTGCCGCCGATTTCCGCTGTCACGGGAAGCTGCCACGTGATCCATCGTTTGATTTGGGAGAACATCGTCCAAGGAGAGTCCGGATAAGATAACGGCAGCACTTCTTCACCATTCACCGTCACCCATGCCTTCACGCCATGAATCATAATGAAAGCTTGCTGATCCGCCTGCAGGGAAAGCTCGAATTCAATGGCCGGCAGCGGCTCTTGTTCGCGGTAGAAGCGGTTATATAGGAAATGGAATGCTTGAGCGGACATCGGCTGCGGGCTCACTTCACGGAAGGTCTCGATCTGAACGCTGCGCGATCCGACTACTACCGGCCCCTGGATACCGACTGCTATAGGCACGTCATAATTGTGACCGAGATCATCGGATAAGAAGACGAAACGATTCGTTCCCTTCTTCAGCGTGACCGTAATTTCCTCAAACGCCCAATCCGCCGGATGGCCGTATTCGTCTCTCATTCGCACGGATCGGCCTTCCGCATGAATGCCGCACAATTTCCCATTCACGAACACCGTTGCCCGAGTGGGAGTATGACTGAGCAGCATCGTCTCAACACCGTCTTTATCCCATTCCAACTCCGCACTGTACCAGAGATACCCTTGAACGACGCCTAAGTCCTCATGGGACCGAGGCTTTTCGAGTGCAGTCCAACCAGCCGAGTCCCCGCCTGTGTGAAGCTCCGGGCAAGGTGCTATTTTCCAAGAATCAAGCTCTGGCAAGGCGATTTGTAGTGGCTGATGCTTGAAGGTGCGGCTGACCGGAAGCCCATTCGCATCGAGATAAACCACCTCAGGCGTCCCCTTGCTTACCCGGATATCAAGCGAACCATCATGCTGCCGTTCAGCTACATAATCGGGGCCGAAGACGATTTGATCCTCGACGATCCAGCATCTTCTGGCCAACTCTTCATCAACAACGACGATCGTAACGCCATCGATAACCGTGTGCTGGACCTTCCGCCTCTTCACGGACAAATCGTATTCCATTCCGTTCACGCTTATCACGCCATCAGTCCCAGCCGGACCGTACAATAGCAGTGCTTTCTTCGTTTCATGGCAAGCCAGCAGGCACAGATTGCTGTAATTGACCGTTACGCCATTGCCATCCAAACTGCCAAATAACTGCAGCTCTACCGGAAGAACCGCGGCAGCTACCTCGCCAAGATGAACCGTCAGCCGTTTCCCGCCTTTGGCCGTAATCGAAAGCTCCCGCTTCGCATCGGCTGTCGATACAAACGCCAGTGAGCCTTTGCCACTCTCACGAACAAGAAGTCGCACGCCTTCTTCGCAAGCCATGCCTCCGCGATCTTCCAGTTCCGTGCTATCCGTGATGTATTCGCTGAAATGAGTAATAAACAAGTTAGCCGGACGCACCGCATAATATTTGTCCGTCAGCTTCCCGCCTTCACCGACCGGATAGCCGGAGGCATACGAGGTGGCAATATTGTTGCCGCCCCAGAACCCGAAGTTCGTTCCGCCTTCGAACATGTAGTAACAAACCTGCGTGGCGGATGACGTATACTCATAGACCGCTCTTGCCAGATCGAGCCGGTTCGGCCAGTCGCTGATCTGATTGCCCCAATAAATCGGCGCACCGCACCAGAATTCCGTCGTAATCAATGGCGCGTTCGGCTGCTTGCTCTTCAGATCGTAAACGGGCTCGACCTCAACATGATGGTTGTAGGTCAGAATCATACTCTCGTCGATAAACTGGTCGGCAGCATCCGTAGAGTCATTAATTTTAACGGTCGTCGGGGTAGCGCCATGGACATTACAGGCGAGAATCGGGATATCGATGCCATGTCCATAATAAATTTCATTGATTTTATAGAGATAACGGCGCATGGATTCATCCCAGCCGCCCGGATACTCATTCTCGTTCTGAATGGTGATGACAGGACCGCCCCGCGTAATCTGACGTTCACTGATCAGTGGTATAAGCTGATCGAACCAGCTCTCTACAGCTGCCATATAGACCGGATCGTCCTCCCGGAATCGAAGCACCGGATTCGCGCACAGCCAAGCCGGTATCCCGCCGCCATCCCATTCACTGCAAATGTAAGGGCCCGGCCGCAGCATCGCATACATGCCCAGTTCCCCGATAAGGTCGATGTAAGCGGCAAGATCCTTATCGCCTGCGAAATCGACTTGACCTTCCTTCACTTCATGAAAATTCCATGCCACATACGTGCATATCGTATTTAATCCGGCGCGTTTTGCCCGGAGCAGCACGTCTCTCCATTCCCTTCGCGGATGACGGAAATAATGGATTTCACCGCCTACAATCCAAATCCGCTCGCCGTCCTTCATAAATGATTTACCGTCATACGTCAGCTTCATCCTTACACCTCTATCTTCAATAGTCATGGAATCCCACTCTCACACTTTCGAGTATACGAGCCGGAAGCAGGACCCAATATGAAGTAATCTACGATTTTTGGACGATTTCGATCTATGGAAATAGAAAAAGCGGCTAGTGCACGTATGCACTAACCGCTCTCTCTACTGTTACTGCGATATCTGGATTTTATCGAAAGAAGCTACGCCGGAGTACCACATGTTGCTGGCATATGAAATCTGTGAAACGCTTGTAGCTGAAGCCATTACCGGCGCATTCGTTAATACAGCCGTGCCGTTGATCGATAGACTAAACGTTCCTGCGGTCAAATTCACAACGATATGGACATCGTACCACTGGTTCGCCGCATACGACATCGTGGTGTCCGTCCATGCGATACTTGAATTGACATAGCCGAACTTGCCGTTCTCCCGGAAAGCGAACTGCACAATAGGCGTTCCGCTGCCGTTCGACAGCGTAGGACCGGCGATGAGCGCATTCGTTTGATTCGCTTTCATCCGCGTATCGATCGTGATTGTTCCCGAAGTGGATGCGAACGACTTCACCGCGCTAACGTCCGCAACGCCATAGTTCGTTTGCGTCAACGTTAACGCGCGATTCGTCGTGTTCGTCCCGTCGGCAACCTGCTGTACCGACGCTGCGCCGCCCGCGGTGTTAACCGTCCAGCCGGCAGGCATTTGCCCAATTGTCGTCGTATCAAACATTTCCGCGAAAATGTTCGTTTTCGCATTAACCGAACTGCTAACAGCCGACAGGTTGGTTGCGGCATCGTACGCTTTTACCGTATACGCGTAGGTTGTATTCGCCGTCAATCCGCTGTCCGTATAACTGGTGCCGGACGGGGAGCCCACTTCGACGCCATTGCGGTAAACCTTGTAACCCGTCACGCCGACATTATCCGTCGATGCCGTCCAAGTTAACGAGGCAGTTGTGTCCGTTACCGAGGCGGCAGCCAAACCGGTTGGCGCGGTTGGTGCTTGCGTATCCCCGGTACCGACTTGAATGTTGTCGTACGAAACCGTACCCGTGTACCACATGTTAGATGAGAAACTAATTTGCGACAGGTTGCTGGATGAAGCCATCACAGGAACATTCGTCAACACAGCTGTGCCATTAATCGTCACACTAAACGTTCCCGCAGGCAGATTCACCACAATATGAACGTCGTACCATTGGTTCGCCGCATACGACATCGACGTGTCCGTCCATGCCATGCTCGAACTAACGTAAGCGAACTTGCCGTTATCCCGGAAGCCGAGCTGCACGATCGGCGTTCCGCTGCTGTTCGACAAGACCGGGCTGGCGGTGAGCGCGTTCGTTTGATTCGCTTTCATGCGCGTATCGACCGTTACCGTTCCCGTTGCTGCGGTGAACGACTTCGTGGCGCTGACATCCGCCACACCATAGCTGCCTGACGATTGCGTTAAAGTCAATGCGCGATTCGTCGTGTTGGCGCCATCAGCGACTTGTTGTACAGACACCGCGCCACCCGACGTATTGACCGTCCAGCCGGCAGGCATCTGCCCGATCGTCGTGCTTTCGAAATTCTCCGAATAGCCGCTCGATCCGGCCGTTGTCGTAGCGTTCACCGAGTTGCTGGCTGCCGATAGATTGGTTGCGGCATCGGTTGCTTTTACCGTATACGTATACGTCGTGTTTGCCGTTAAGCCGCTATCCGTAAAGCTGGTTCCGGTTGGCGTGCCCACTTGTACGCCATTACGATAAACTCTGTATCCCGTCACGCCTACATTATCCGTGGATGCCGTCCATGTCAGCGATGCGGTTGTATCTGTTACTGAAGCTACCGCCAGACTGGTTGGGGCGCTTGGAGCGGTTGTGTCGCTGCCGGATAGTGCCGTCGTCGCCGATAACATAATGTCGTCGACGAAAGCATATCCGCCGGTTGTCGGCTTCAATCCGTAAATCGTCGCACTCGTATTGGCGGCTCCGGTCGTAAAGGTAAACGTCTTATTCACCCATGAAGTTGTGGTGTTCTCTTGATACGTGTCGCTGCCGCCGTAATTTTTGACGCCAAGCCGGACGGTTTGCCCGGAGGAGCCGGCCCGCAGATAACCCGAAAGTTCATAGGTTGTATTAGGCGTTAAGCCCGTGATCGTCTGCTCGATTCCATCTGCCCCCGTTCCCAAGCTGGCACCGGTCTCATAGCTGAATCTACTCGATACCTTGCCTCCTGAATAGTCATAGGCAGGCTGCGCCGTCAATGAATTTGTCTTGGTCCAGCCGTATAAGCTATCCATCGCCGGATGACGCATCCGGTTCATGTCTAAGCTGCCGTTTACTACCAGATTCTTGTAATCCGTATCCACCAGCTGATAGGTCGGACTTGGGGGGCTGGCAAAATTAACACCGGCCGTCCATGTTGCGCCGCCATATTCATAAGCCCCCGCATCCGGTGCCGTGCCGGTAAAACCATCCGTTATTCCTCTGATCGGCAATCCGATGTCTTTGGCTCCCGAACCGGACTGCAGCTGGAAATTATTCGCCGCCGTATTCACATACAGCGGTGTACCGGAGGTCATATTGTTGCTGAACACCGCGCCGATGGCGGAAGCACCGGTTCCCAGCTCTTGAAGCGCAATATTGTTTGCTATGCGGTCCTTGTAAGCATCGATGCCATAAGTAGGTTCCGAAACTCGGATACCCGAGAAATTATACGTCGTGTTGTTATAGACCATGACATAGTCGGAGAGATGATTGACGATCACGCCAACCCAGGACAAATTCCAAGTCACGTTCTTATAAATGAGGGCATTGGCCGAGGATTCGTCCAGGTAGACCCCGCCCGTCCAGCCGCCTGAGCCGTTGGCATCTGCATTGGCACGGCTGACGGAATCATGCCAGAAATTGTGGTGAATCTCGGAGTTCCCGAGATCATTATGGGCTGTATACAGCATCGCGGTATCCTTGGCAAAATAGTTCCCGTGATGGAAATCGTTATATTGGATGACCGTCGCGAAAAATTCGCCGCCGATAAGCGATCTTCCTGAGTTGTAGACCGTATTATGGCTGATCAGGTGACCTCTGCCGGTAATATCAACGACGGAGTTGAAGACGATCGGTCCATAGGTTCCGTCATGGATCGAGTTATTAATGAGCTTGTTGTTATCGCCTTTGATGGTCACGATCGCACCGGACGAATACTGCAGCTCGCTGTTCTTGAGCGTATTGTTCGTCCCGCACAGGCACACCCCGGCTGAATAGGTGATCGCGCGGTTGAACTCCGAGACGTATTTGGCATTGATGCCGTCGATGACATTGTTTGATCCGTCTGTCGTATCAATGGCCGCTGCGAATAGTTTCACATTCTTAATGGCGATATTGGATTTGCCCGACAAGTCGAAAGCCAAATTCCTCGCTTTATACTCGACCGTATGGGATGCCGGACTATTGCTCGCCGTTGTCCGCAGGTACAGCTGACCGGCTGTTTTGTCATAATACCATTCCCCCGGATAATCGAGCGCGGCAAGCTTGCCCATAATAAAATATTCCGCTGCCCCATAACCCCAGTTGGATAAATCGATCACACTGCCCGGCGGCATTTCCTTGCGGAACACAAGGTATGCGGTACCCGCGCTTGTCAGCTTCACATCTGCGGAGTAAGTGAAATCTTGGGCCGTGGTCAACGATTCATACCAGGCATTCGTCCCAGAAGTTTGAGGCTGCGTGTAGCCAAGCAGCGTAGCGCCGCTTGGTTTCCAGTACCCGGAAGCTTCCGGCGCATACCAGCCTTTAATGTTGCTCGTGAAAGGTGCCGCTTCACGGCCAGTCGCTTGATTCGGATCTTGACTCGTAATCGCAGCGTTAACGTTCGTGAATTCCGCTTTAGCCGCTGTCGTGGAACTGTTCGATTCCACGCCTAATCCGAAGCTTCCTTCTTTCAAATTCGTATCGGTCGCCGTGATGACGGGCGAGGCTCCATTATTCAGATAGACATTAATCGCGCTGCCGGATGTCGTGACTTTCAGGTTATAGGTCGTGTTCTGCGCGATCGTCACATTGTAGGAGCCTAATACCGTGCCGCCTACGCCAAGCAATTTGAGCGTGTTATCATAGGTGGAGAATTTAAGGCTGTATGCATTTTGCGAGGTTTTGAGATTCAAATTACCGGGGGTATAGGTAGTTGCCAGCGCGTTGCTGAAATTCCATTCGCCGGAGTCCTCCACGAAGACGGAAGCATTATCCCAATAGCCCGCAGCCTGTGTCAGATTGGTGGAATCGGCGAGCAGTCCACGGTTTGAGGTGTTGTTATAATGATAGAGGGCTGGATCATAGAGATTGCCGACGGCGGTATTCGGAGATCGGGCCAAATTGTTGGCAATTCCATCGACGTAGACCGAATCCAGGTAGTCGCCCATCGGCAGCATTGCGCTCGCCTTGTAAATACTGCCGGAGTGGACCGACCACGAGCCGGTTACGAGATTCGCACCGCTGATCGTGACGTCTGCACCGGTATCCGGCTGGAAACTTATTTCGTTGCCCGGCGTTCCCGAATTGGCCGGTTTGACCGTTTCGCGATAGACGCCTGTACGAATTTTGGCTGTGTCACCTGCCGTCATAATGCTTGCCGCTTTGCTGATCGTTTTCCACGGACTGCCCGTGCTTCCGGTGCCGGCTGTGTCGCTGCCGTTCACGCCATCGACGTAGTACGTGTTGCCTGCTGCGGATACCTTCTGCGGGGCTGCCGTAACGTAACCGGTCATTAGCAAAGCCGCAATCAGAAGATACGAGATGAATCTTCTCCTCATCAATTACACCCTTCCCTCACTACAAGATTGTATCTCAAACCCCTCGACTTGCGGACTTGAAATCAGCTGTCACACTTGCATCTACTTGAATCTACCTACCCCCTATGACTTGAGAAACTGTGTATTGTCCGACGGGCAACTAAACTTGAAAACGCTTTCTTTTACAACTAAGAGTATACTGCTTCGAGGCGGATAGGTGAATGAAGATTTCTACTATTTTTGGACATTTGAGTTGTAGGCGATATGAAACCAGAGTGTTGAATTTCTATCGTAATCGGGTAAATTAATAACAATAATAATATAGTCATAAACGAAATTAATTTATTGTATAACGATAAATGATGTGGTAAAGTCATAAAATCAGTTACCTTGCTGTATCCCTAGAAAAACGAAAAAATGTGAGGTGTTTATGTTGAGAGATGTCACAACCTTGTTTTTAAAAATAGCCGTGTTTATTATTGGACTGCCGGTTCTTGCGGTATGTATATTTTTAGTGCCTCAACTAGCGAATTTCGCAGCAGAAATGTATCCAACTATGGCCTACATAAAATATCTCTTGTTCATTGTGATGTATGGAGCGGCTGTCCCCTTTTACATTGCTCTCTATCAGGCTTTCAATCTACTGCGGTACATTGATGAGAACGCGGCATTCTCGAAACGATCAGCAAAAGCGTTAATGAACATAAAGCGCTGTGCGATTTCAGTCAGCGGTATATATGTTTTAGGTATGCCGCTCTTTCGTTTTATAGCGAGGAAAGTTGACCCTCCTGTTGGATTTTTGGGACTCATCATCATTTTTGCTTCGTTGGCAATTGCCGTCTTTGCCGCTATCCTTCAGCGGCTATTACAAGAAGCGATTAACATTAAATCAGAGAATGATTTGACGGTCTGAGCTGCGAAAAGGCGGCAGTACGCTCCGTCCGCGCACTGCCGCCCTCAATTACCTATTCGACCAGATTCCCAACAAACTGTACAAACGGCAGCTCGCGATCTTCCGGCCACGGAATCCGATACGCCATTCCCGGCCATACATCGAAGAAGTTATCGGGCAGCGGCTCTGTTCCATTCAAATCGATGCAAACGCCCCATGCAAAGACGTCACTGCGGAACACGGCGTACGATTCCTCTCTGGACACTTCAATACAAGGTTTATTCCATTTCATCTCTACAAAACGAGGTAAAATCAATCGATTCCGCGCCACCGTGTCCCCTTGTACATCAAGCAATCTCGCAAAAACCGCGGAATCGCCAATCCCCGCTTCTTCCCACTGTGCGTCGCTGAATGCCATCACACAAATGGATGTATTCGGCGGCAATTCTACTTTCCGACGTTCATCCATCACGTATTCGCCGGAGAATCGGAACAAACCGACATTCAACTCCCCAACCCATGTCTGATCGGTCTCGTTGATCCCAAATACACGAACCGTTTGTCCCTCCTTGGCTGCCACGACAGAGATCGGTTGAAAAGCCCGCTTAACCGGATAGAACGCAGGGGTCCGGTTCAAATAATAATCGACGACTGTCCAGCTTCGCGTTGCCGGCCAGCAATCATTGAACATCCAGAAGATCGCCGATGCGCAGTCAAACATGCGTCGGCGGAAATTATCGATGTACTCTCTCAAGCCTTCCCCTTGTATCAAACCGCCGTAATAGACGAATTGCTCGATCGACATGGCCCGCGGATCAAGTCCGATCCAATCGCTGATCTGCTTATCAGGCGCCGACAATGCGAACCAAGAGTCAACGGCATTATCATGCTGCTGCCAGGCATACGAGAGCACGGATCGTCCGCTCTCCGGCAAACACGCATGGGTAGCAGGCAAACTTGTCGTGCCCAGAATGCCGCCTTCATTCGGGAATCGGCAGATCATTTCGCGATAATCGCGGAAATCGTTATTTTCAAACCCGACCGTCCAGGGATGCTGATCGCCCCGATCATTCGCATTGGGATACTGATGATCCGGCGAAAACGGGCTGCTCGGCTGATAATACCTGCCAGGGTCCTCCTCCTGCACGATGCGCGGGAGAATATGATGGTAGAGGGCATAGTCCGGATAGATAATGCCTTCTTCTCGATAGAAGGTATGCCACTCGTTCTCATTGTTTCCGCAGTACATCACGAGGCTCGGATGATGGGCAAGCCGCCGAACATTATGGATCGCCTCCTGCTTCACGTTGCTCATGAATGAAGCATCCGTCACCGGATAGTCCGCGCATGCGAACACAAAGTCCTGCCAGACCATGATGCCATGTTCATCGCACAGCTCGTAGAAGTCATCCGTTTCGTAGATGCCGCCGCCCCAAACACGCAGGAAATTGAAGTTCGCTTCGAGCGCTCGTCTGATCAGCCCTTCATAGCGAGCACGGTCTGCGCGTTGAAATATCATATCCGGCGGGATCGCATTCGCACCTTTGGCGAACACCGGACGATCGTTCACCTCCAGATAGAAGTAGCTGCCTCCGGACGGATGCGGATCTTGGTTAATCCGCAGCTTGCGGAATCCAATTCGCTTCGAGCGTTTACCGGCAAGCTCGTCCCCAGCATACAGTTCGACCTCAACATTAGCTAGATGCTGCTTTCCTTGACCTGACGGCCACCACAGCTTCGGCTGCGCTACCGTGCACTTCGCTTCAAGCCGCTGCATACCCGGTTCAATTGTATAGTCAACCGACTGAACCGCACTCGTATCCTTGCCGATTCGAACCGACAGCTTACCTGATACGGGATTCTCCCCGCAGCCCTCTACGAATGCGCGAACAGTCACTACCGCTTCATCCATCGTTTCATTGACTTGAGATAGAATAACGACGTCATCAAGTCGCACACTTGTCGCCCATTCAAGCGCAACAGGCTTATGAATGCCAACATTCACGAGGCGGGTTGACCAGTCCCAGCCGAAGGAGCTTTGCGGCTTGCGCAGCCAAATCCGCTTATGGAGCTCATGATCCTGCGAGTTCTCATAATAGCCTTCTATGGATTTGTTCCCAGCCATATGTAATCCGCTGTCGAGTACAATAACCAGCAAATTCTCCTTGCGCAGCTTACCGGTCACGGCTACTTTGCAAGGACGATAGAAATTGGCGTGCTCGCCGATCAGCTCCTCGTTGAGATAGATCTTCGCATGATAATCCAGCCCTTCAAAGATCAGCCAAGCATGATTGCTGATGGCTTCATCCGGTGCGGTGAAGCTTCTTCTGTAGCTCCAGAGATTCTCCTCCACCCACCGAGCGGACAAGGTGTTCAGCCCCTCTGTCGGTTCCTCGATTAAACCTTGCTTCATTAACTCGAGGTGGACTTCACCCGGGACGGTTGCGTCCATCCACTTCGCTGCATCCGTTTCAAATAGGTGATGCGTCTTCACCGCGCCGCGCTGTCCATCCGCTCCGCGCAGCTTCCATGCCCCGTTCAATTCCTGTCTGCCCATATTCAAGTCCGTCTCCTCCCTATAAACAGCAAAAAACACAAGCGCCGGACAAGTTGAATCCTCTCAACAGTCCGGCGCTGCATGTTTTAAGCCAGCATTTGCCGATTATTCAAATTTCGCTTTTGCCTCGTCGAACGCTTTAAGCTGCCATTGGTAGAACTGGTCTGCGCCTGCATCGTTCAGCTTATCGATCAGCTTCTGCTGTCTTGCTTTGTAATCTTCATCATTCTTCGCATGCAGGACGATATCCGGAATGCCTTTCGTGATCAGGTCATCCAGCTTCGTTTGGATCCGTTTGATGTCTTCCGGCGGCGGCGCCATAGCAGCCTGCACGTCTTGCGGAATGACATCAAGCGTCTTCACTTTGCCTTCATCGGCATACTTCTTGTATGCTGCGGCAGGGTAAGCAACGCCATAGTGCTCGGAATAATCTTTGTTAAGCGAGTTGAGCTTCGTTGCATACACTTCCGGCGAGTTGAACAGGTTGACCGGGAAGCCGTCGCTCAGAACCGTATTGTCGGAGAGACCTTGTTGGTTCGCCATCATGTTAATGCCCGTTTTCTTCCAAGGGTCGCCGCCTGCTGCCGCAAGTGCTATAACTTCCGGCTTCATTTGCGGCTTGCCGTCTACCATATCCCAGTGAACGCCTTGAACGCCGCTTTCGATCAAACGGGAACCTTGCTCCGAGGATAGGAAGTTGATCAGATCCATAGCGCGCGCCGGATCTTTACAGTTCGACGTAATCGCCCAAGCACGGTCGCCCCAGCCTGCGATTGTCGAGCCGCCGGTCCATGCGAAGCCCCAATCCAGCGGAATCGTTACGAAACCTTTGTCCGGACCTTCTTTCAGAAGCTCACCGTTCGCTGCTTGGAACGGCCATGTTGCGATCGCATTAAGCAATGTACCTTGGGAAGCCTTCGTTACGAGATCCTCGTATTTCGCCGTGAATGCATCCGGATCGAGAATGCCTTTTTGTTTCGCTTTGTACAAGAATTCCGATGTGGACCAGAAGCTGCTCTTCGGAACGTCTGTGTAGTTGTTGACAACAGGATCACCAGGGTTTGTCAGAAGTCCCATTCCGCTCAGACCCCATGTGCCCCAGTCATTCCAAATGGCGGTACCGTAAACCTTCTTGCCATCCGGGGATTTCGGGTGCTTCGCAACCATATCGGCAAGGATGTTCACCATATCATCGATATTCTTCACTTCCGGATAGCCAAGCTCTTTGTAATAATCCCAACGAACGTTAAAACCGATTTGTTGGTCAAAGCCCCATCCAGCGTTACCAATTTGTACCGGAACGACGTACAATTGACCGGTATCATTACTCCAGAACTTCTTGCTGTACGCAATACTTTTCTCGAAGATCGGCTTCTGAATATCCGGACCGTTCGACGCAACCAAATCATCGAGCGGAATGATGTTCTTGCCTTCAATAAGCTGTTTCAAGTAGGTTGTTCCCACGTTCTTCACTTGGATGATATCCGGCAAATCGCCGCCAGCGAGCTCCACCTTGAACTTCTCTTCATCGAATGTTTCAAGATCCATGGTGACGCCCGTTTGTTTCGTAATTTCGTTATATACCTCGGTGTTCTCAAAATCCTTGGTCGTGCTGTTGACTTGAACCTTCAATGTAACAGGTGCTTTGGCAGGCTCTGTCGACTCGTTGGTCGCGGCTGCATCATCTGTAGCTGCGGCGGTGTTGTTCGTTGTTGCAGCATCTGTGTTGGTTGCCGTTTCATTTGCTGCAGGCGCATTCGTCGCTGCTGTATTGTTTGCATTATTCGCTGAGTTTCCACCGCAGCCTGACAATACAACCAGCATAGCGGCCAGCATCATTGCTGCCTTGCCGCGTAATGCTTTCTTCCCCTTCATACCATGACCTCCCGAATTTAAGTTCTATGATGATAGCTGCTATGAGCTATTGCATCCTCCAGCGGTTGAACCCGGACCGAAACTTACGTATTAACCCTTGATCGCACCCAGCATGAGGCCTTTGACGAAATAACGCTGCAAGAACGGATAAACCAGCATAACCGGCAATGTAACGACCATCGTAATCGTGATGCGAATGGAGTCCGGCGATATTTTGGAAGCCAGTCCACGATTCAAATCCTGCATGTTGCTGCTTGCCACAATGCGCTGTGCATCGGTCAAGTAGTTGTACAGAATCAGCTGCAGCGTCTGCAGATTGTCGCTTGAGACGAGGAAGTAATTGTCATACCAGGTATTCCACTGCCCGACCGAAGCGAATACGGCAATGGTGGCGACAATTGGCATGGAGAGCGGGAAGATGACATTGGTGAAGATTTTAAAATGTCCGGCGCCGTCGATCATAGCGGACTCTTCCAGTGCTTGCGGAAGCTGTTCAATGAACGTCTTAAGCAGAACCACGTAGTAGGCGACAACTGCACCGGGCAGGATGTAGAGCAGGAAGTTATTTTTCAAGCCGAGCTCCTTCATCGTGATATACCAAGGAATCAGACCGGCGTTGAAATACATGGTAATGACCAGGAAGCGATAAATATATTTGCGCAGATACAGCTCGTTCTTCGTCACGGCATAAGCAAACCATGAACAACAAGCGATGGTAAGCGCGGTTCCGATAACCGTTCGCAGCACGGAAACCACAAACGAATGAAGCATATTGTCGAGCTTGAAGATCGTCGTATAATTGACGATTGACAGCCCCCTCGGGACTAGAAACACGCCTTTGAGCGCCTGCTGCGGATCGCTGAACGAATAAATCAAGATATAATAGAACGGGTATATGCACATGAGCGTGAATAGGATCTGAACGGTGTAGTTGAAGATATCGAATAGGTTGGCAGAATCTTTTTTCATTGGTCGTCATAACCTCCAGCTAGAATACCGAGTGGCCTCTTATTTTCTTAGACAGTGCATTCATCGAGAACAACAGCAGAATGCTGATAATCGATTTGGCAATTCCGATTGCGGTACCGAAGGAAATGTCGCCTGTCGTAATCCCGACGCGGTAGACGTAGTAATCAAGGGCTTCGATTCGGTCTGCTACAAGGGAGTTGTAGAAGACGAAGTTTTGTTCAAAACCGGATGCTCCGTTCGACAGGACACTGGCAATGTTGAGCAGCAGCAGGACGAAGAAGGTTGGCATAATACCCGGAACGGTTATCGCCATGATGCGTTGAAACCTACCCGCTCCATCGACCTTCGCGGCATCGTACAGCTCAGGATCAATGCCTGCTATCGCGGCCAAGTAGATAATAGCGCCCCAGCCTAAGCTCTTCCAAATCGTAACGCCTGTCTGGAACCACCACGTTGCTGCGGAGTTGCCTAGCACTGTTGTCGGTTCGTCGATGATGTGGAACTTCATTAGGACTTCATTGAGCAATCCACCGGATGAGAACATGAAGAATGCCAGCGAGTATACGATGATCCAGCTTATGAAGTTCGGCAGCGTCGTCAGCGTCTGTACGACTTTCCGAAAACGCTTACTGTTTAGCTCGTTGAGCATGATCGCGAAGATGACCGATAGCGGTGAAGCCAGAATGGATAATAAACTGAGTGCAAGCGTATTGGTTAAAACTCGGAATAGATCTTCTTTTTCCTCGATCGCCCAGCGGAAGAACTTCAATCCGACGAACGGCGTCTGCGAGAGTGGAATACCCGGCTTGTAATCGTAGAAGGCATATACCCAGCCGAACAATGGAATGTAGTTGAAGACGAAAACCAGCAGGATAAACGGGATAACCATCAGAAACAATGTGACTCTACTTGCTTTCCATTTCATCTCTCGTATCACTCCATCTCTTTTTCTATCCTCAGTATAAGAAATCGCCAAGGACGTAAATATGAAGTTTTCTACGATTTTTGGACTAAAATAGGCTCCCCCGCGGCAGCAACATGCTGCTTTGGGAGAGCCTGAATTGATTTTAAATCGAGTTGCATGGAATTATCCGCCTGCAAGCCGCGCCTGTGTTTCCTCATATGATCGTTTGTACCAAGCGAAATAGGTATCCGCGCCGGCGGCTATCAATTCCTCTATCAATTCTTGCTGATTGACTTTGAAGGCTTCATCGTTCTTGGAACCGAGCACGAGGATCGGCATCCCTTTCACGAGCAGCTCATCCAGTTTGGTCTGAATCCGTTTCATATCATCCGGCGGTGAAGGCATCGCACTCAGCACATCCTGAGGAATATGAGCCAGCGATTTCACTTTCCCTTGATCAACTAGCCGTTTGTACGCCTCTGCCGGGTAAGAAACATCGTAGTACTCGTCATAATCCTTGTTCAATGCGTTTACTTTAGTCGCAAATACTTCAGGCGTATTGAACAGATTGACGATGCCTCCGTCGCTGAGCTTCGTATAGTCGGCGAGACCTTGCTGGTTGGCGATCATGCCAATCCCTGTCGTCTTCCAGCTGTCCCCGCCGGCTGCTGCTAACGTGACGGTTTCCGGATTCATCGCCGGTTTCCCATCCACATAGGTCCAATGTACGCCTTCAATGCCGCTGGCAATCAGCCGTGAGCCTTGCTCGGACACGAGGAAATTGATCAGATCCATCGCACGCTCCGGATTCTTGCAATTCGCCGAGATGGCAAACGCGCGATCGTTCCACCCCGCTATTGTCGTGCCCCCGACATTCGTGAATCCCCAGTCCAGCGGAATGGTGACGAACCCTTTATCCGGTCCTTCCTTCAACAAGTCCGCATTTACGCGCGTAAACGGCCATGTCGCGACAGCTGAGATCAGCGTTCCTTCCGAAGCTTTGGCTACAATGTCGTTATATTTGGCAGTGAAAGCATCCGGGTCGAGAATCCCTTTCTGCTGCGCCTTATACATGAACATCGCGGTGTCCCAAATTTCACTGTGAAGCGCATCGGTATAAGTGTTAACCAGCTGCATGGTATTCGTATTGAACATGCCGTTGCCGGTAATCAGCCCCATACTTCGAATGCCCCATGTTGCCCAGTCATTCCACATACTGACCCCGTATACTTTCTTGCCGTCCTTCGTCGTTCCATGCCTTTGAACCATATCAGCCAGCACATTCACCATATCGTCGATGGATTCGATCTTGGGGTATCCGAGCTCCTTGTAATAATCCCAGCGGACATTAAAGCCAACTTGCTGCTCGAAGCCAAAATCACTTGAGCCAATTTGCACCGGTACCATGTACAGCTTGTTCGTGTTGTCGCTCCAGAACTTCCGGATATACTCGAAGCTCTTCTCGTACACCGGGAGCTGTAAATCAGGCCCGTTCGTCTTCAGCAGCTCATCCAGCGGAATGATGTTATTGCCTTCAATAAGCTCCTTAATGTTCTTATTGGGGACCTGGATAATATCAGGCAAATCGCCGCCAGCCAGCTCGACCTTGAATTTCTGTTCATCATACAATTCAAGATTCATCGTGACGCCGGTTTGTCTCGTAATCTCGTTATAAACCTCTGTATGCTCAAAGTCTTTGCCTACGCTGTTCAGCTGTACCTTAAGTGTAACCGGCTCTTTGGCCGGCGCAACTGTTCCGTTGTTTTCTTCCGACTGTGCAGTCTGCGGCTGCTGCCTCGACTCGTTGGCTTCACTGCATCCGGCCAGCAAGGCAAGTATGATCGTCATCGTGAACACGTTTCGCGGCCTAATTATCGGCTTCAAGCTGTTCGCCTCCAGTAAGTTTGGTTCGCGCTTTTGGGTTTTAGGAAGCAGCACTGTCATAAATAGCGGGGATGGTCATGAACACCTTCGTTTCGACCCCTTCTTTGCTTTGCACTTCAATGCCATATCGTTCGCCAAAATGCAGCCTGATCCGCTTGTTGACATTGTTCAGCCCGATTCCTTTCGATGCCCGATCACCGTTAATTTGGGATTGGATCTTCCGGTTGACTTCGATCACTTTGTCCGCTGCCATTCCGCCGCAGGTGTCATGCACAACTACCAGCAAATCGCCGTCATGCTCGGAGACCGAAATTTGAATGACCCCTTTATGCATCTCGCCATGAATTAACGCATTCTCGATGGAAGGCTGGATCATGAAGCGCAGTGTTTGGCATTGCAGCAGCTGCTCCGGCACGTCAAATTCGAATCTCATTTCCTCGCCGTACCTGAAATTCATGATGTTGATATAGTTCTGCACGAACGCAATTTCCTCTTTAATCGACCATAGCGGCGAAGGATCATAGTAGATCGGCCTAAGCATATTGCCTAAGCTGGTCATGCACTCCATAATATTGGGCGCCTTGGCGATAGCCGCCATCCACTTCACCGTATTCAGCGTGTTGTACAGGAAATGCGGATTGATCTGGGATTGGAGCGCCTCGATCTCTAGCTGCCGCTTCGTCTTCTCGGTCTCCTCGTTCTGGTTCATAAGCTCCAGAATACCGGTCGACATGTTATTGAACTGTTCAATTAAAAGTCCGATTTCTTTGTTCGATGCTTGCGGCAGCGTCATGCCGATATTCCCCCGACCGACGTTCTTCATCCCTTTAATCAGCTGGTGCAGCGATTTCATAATGCGATCCATCCATAAAGAGGCGAATACGACGATCAGAATGAGCGACATTAGGAACACGGCAGCCGTAAAGCGCCCGATCTGGCTAATATCTTTCGTATACAGCTCGGTTGGCACCTCATTCACCAAGGTCCAGCCGGTTTCTTTCATGCGATAATAAATAATTTGCTCATGCGTCCCGGCGCGACTGCCTGCTAAGCTGCCGAATGCTTGCTCCGGCTTAAGCTTCGCATTGAACGGATACGGTTGATCGATCGTATCCTCGATCGTGCTCGAGATCACTTTGCCATTGCGGTCGATGATGTGCATCGAGCCGCCCGGTGTACTCTGCAAGCTTCCGTAGCCGGAATTGAAATACCGCTCATTCACATTAAAGACAAGCTCCGCGCTCATCTGGCTGCCGCCGATCCATCTGACACCGCGAAGGGATGAAATGACTCTGGAATTGGACAATCCATCCGGAATCGAGCTGCGCATGAAGTCAATCGTCTCCAGTCCGCCGCTCCAGGTCGTTTGGGGGAAGCTGGACTTTACTTGTTCGTACAAAGCAGTAGCATAGAACGGATAGTTCTTGCCTACGTCCGCCGTACTCTGATTTTGAGAGAGCGTGCCCCCGATAACCGTGCCGTTCTCCGCGAAGATATAGACCGAATCCAAATAATTATAAGTCGTTAAATATTGATTGATCCGATCCATAATGTCGCGTTCCAGGGCAATGAATTCGAGATCAGAAAGCTTGTCGCTTTGCAGAAACGATTGAACCTTGGTTTCCATGAGGAACGTCTTGGACAGTTTATCCACCTCATGGAGCAAAGTAAGCGTATTCATTTCAATCTGACGAAATTGCGATAAGGTGGTTTCCTGCGTTCTCGTTTGGAAGATATCCAGTGTTTTCTTATAGCTGTAATAGGAGCTGACGGACAGGACAAGCAGCGTAACGGCCATAAAGGAGAAAATCAGCTGTGCCTTGAGCGATATGCCTGAGAGTCGGAACTTGAACTTCGCTGCTTTAGCAATCATTTGTCCTCTGCCTCCGCTGTACCTGTCCAGTCGTTGATCCACAGCCTGCGAAAGCCGTTCGGCCTGACCCCTGTATGCTTCTTGAAAGCGCGGCTGAAGTAGCTGTCATCGGTAAACCCGACCTGCTGCGCCACTTCATACGATCTGAGGTTGGTGCCGAGCAGCAGCTCCTTCGCTTTCTCCAAGCGAATTCGGTTGAGATATTCGGAGAAGTTCATTTGCAGTTCTTTCTTGAACAATACGCTTAAGTAATTCGGCGTCAATTCCAAGTACTGTGCAATTTGCTGGAGCGAGATGTCTTCGTGGAATCGATCCTGGATGAACTTGACGGCACGCGCAATGTCTTTGCTTAGCTGCTTCTTGATACCGCCTCTTGAAATAATTTCGGTTAGGAATTTACTATAGGCTGTCGCGGCTTCATCGAGCGTTTCGCATTTCTGCATCTCTTCCCCGTAGGTCGAGACAAGCGCTGTTACCTCCGATTCGCTAAGCGAGGCGGTGACAGATGGGCAATGCAGAAGTCGCACGAACAGCTTCCGAATATCCTGTTCATGGCTGAGCCGCCCGGATGCGAGGAAGGATTGCACAATGGCTTCCACATCCTTCTGCGCCGATTCTTCGATCATCGACCATTTCTCGTGGAACTGCTGCAGCTTCCTGCGCACCAGCTCCTCGGTCGCATCGGAATCCACATCGCTGAGGAACAGCTGTCGCTCCGTACCATAGAAGAATTTCTGTGCAACGGCCCGTTCGCTTTCTTTGTACAACGTGTGCAGCGAAGCATACCCGCTCTTCATTCCGCTCACACCGAACGTTGCGGAGATATTGAAGAACCGCCCCAGCACCTTTTGGATCTGGGTCATAATCCCGATCATTTCCTCGCGAATTTGATATTCGCTCGCGATATCGCGGAAGCTGAAGATGAAGAGGTACCGTTTGTCTTCATCGGACACGACCTCGCCGCGCTGCGACTGTACAAGCAGCTCATTCAAGACATTCAAGAACGTGACGCGGATCAGTTCGCCCTTCTCGTCATTGAATTTTGTCTGCACCAGCTCGAAATGGTCGATTTCCATCATGGATACGATGAGCCGCTCCGGGTTCAGCCGCAGCTTCAATTGATCGATATGATGAACGAACTCGTCTTTGGAATAGAGGTGGTAGAAGACGAAGTTCTTAATAATGTTTTCCTTCAGCAAATCCGGATTGCGGATAATTCCTTTGGATGTACCGAGCGTAATCTGCGTGCCGAGCTCTTCGCGCACACGCATCAGAACATTATGTATCTCCTCCTCCGTCATCGTCAGCTTTAGAATATAACTGGAGATGCCAAGCTGCATCGCTTGGCGAATTAAATCAAAATCCTCCATGCACGACAAGATGACGATACGCGTCTGTGCATCCTGTTCCCTGATCTTCTTAATGAGCTCAATCCCGCCCATGATCGGCATGCGAAGGTCGGTAATGATGACATCCGGACGCACGCTGTTCGTGTAATACTCCCAAGCTTCCCTGCCATTGGCTGCATCTGCGCATACGGCCATCCCGTAATTGTCCCATTGCACGGAGTTTTTAAACCCTAAACGTACGAGCATTTCGTCTTCAACAATCATGACGTTGAACATGCAGAAGCCTCCTAGCCCCTCTGATGGTGCTGCAAGCTTACCATACTATTTTGTCTAGCAGATGGTCAATCGTTTCCGTTTGCTCGATAGATTCCGTTTATTGGGAACCCGGCTTGTTTCTGTTCACCAGCAGCAGATGATCGCAGACCAGAACGGTTTCCTTATTCTGATTGATGACCTCCACATGCTCCACAACGACGCCGTATTCCGGACGTTTCGGATAATCCCGTTTCTCCGAGACGGTGATGCGCACCGAGATCGTATCGCCTATAAATACCGGCTTCGTGAAACGCAGCTTGTCGTAACCGTAGGAGAATGCTTCCGGATTCAGTTCACCTGCGGACATGCCGACGCCGACACTGAACACCAACGTGCCATGCGCGATTCGTTGGCCGAACGGCTGCGTTTTGCACCATTCCGCATCCATATGATGCGGATAGAAATCGCCGGTTTGGCCGGCGTGCAGTACAATATCCGTCTCTGTGATCGTGCGTCCGAACGTGCTTCTTGCAGACCCTATCTCATAATCGTCATAAAATAAGCTTCTCATCGCATTCGCTCCTCCTAAGTCATGTTAGTCGAGATGAAATACTTCCTCCATATCCGCCCACCATTCGCCTTCGCGCCTGGTCGCGAGCGGCTGCTGGCATGGCTTGCATACGTCCCACCAACGCTGCGTCGTCTCATCGGCGGCGATCAAGGCCATGTCTTTCTCGTAATCTTCACCTGTATATTCGAAGTAGCTGAATAGCCAGCCGTCCTTGTAATAGATGGAGTAATTCTGAATGTGACTCTCCTTGATACGCTCTAACACATCCGGCCAAACGGCGGCATGCAGCCGTTTGTATTCCTCCAGCATCTCGGGTTTCACTTGAATGACGCTTCCATATCGCTGCATTCTTGCAGAGCCTCCTATGATTTGATTTGATAAAATTTCGCCGCAGTTCCACCGAGGATCGCATCCCGCTCCGCTTCTGAAAAAGCGGCGATGGCGCGGTTCGTTTCTCTCCATACTTTGCCGTAATCACCGGCTAAGTTCGCGACAGGCCAGTCGCTGCCGAACATAAGACGGCCCGCACCGAACTGCTCCTTGGCGTAATCGATGTACGGCTGCAAATCCTCGGCAGACCAGTTGTCGTGATCCGCAGCCGTATTCAGCCCCGACACCTTGGCGTAGACGTTTTCGTACTGTGCTGCACGCGCGAGCTGCTCCGCCCACTCGCCCATTATTTTGTCCTTGATCGGCGGTTTGGCCAGATGATCGATGACGATTCTGAGGTTGGGTACTTCTTTCGCCAATCGTGGCGCATGCTTGAGATGATTCGGGAATACGGCAACGAGATCGAAAGCCAAGTCGTAAGAGGCAAGCACACGCAAACCTTCTATGACCGAATCGCGAATGATATAGTCCGGGTCCTTTTCCTCGTGGATTAAATGACGGACGCCTTTGAAATACGGATTCTGCTTGAGTTGCTTGAGTTTCTTATCTGCAATTTCAGGGATATTGAGCGGTACCCAGCCTACGACAGCGGCCACCCAGTCCTTCTCCTGCGCCACTTGCAGCATATATTCCGTATCTTCGTAGCTGTTCATCGCTTGCACAATCACGGTCTTATCAATCCCCGCTTCCTTCAGAAGCGGTTCAAGCTCATGGGCCTCAATCGTGCGGCAAATCGTGCCGAAAGCGGGGTCCAGCCACGGGTAGGCAACTTTCTCCAAGTGCCAAAAGTGTTGGTGCGAATCGATTCTTATCATCTTCGGAGTCAACCTCCTTTAAGTGGTAGGGTCAATCAACTGCTTCCGGATTGCTGCAGTATCCTCGCCGACCTTCGGCGAGCCTTTCTCCGAACGGAACTGCATGCCGTCTATACGGATCGGGCAGCAGGTCGTCCGCATCGTAGTTCCATTGCCTCTGGTGATCGACTGAACCATATTCAGTCCTTTCACATGGTCCTCCTCCAGCAGCTGCCGCCAATCCAGCACTTGTGCGACCTCGTAGCCGGCACGCTCCAGCGCAGTGGTTAGCTGCTGGGCTGTCATAGTGTGGGCGGCGTGCAGGAGGGATGCAATAAATGCTGGGTTTGCTGGGTTTGCTGGGTTTGCTGGGTTAGATGCGTCTTGCTCCCGCGGCAGTACGGTAACATAGCCGTCGTTTGTGGCATAGATGCCGCTTGGGAGGTGGTAGTCAGTGAATAGCGGATGAGACT
This sequence comes from Paenibacillus rhizoryzae, assembly GCF_059686995.1. Classification (NCBI taxonomy): domain Bacteria; kingdom Bacillati; phylum Bacillota; class Bacilli; order Caryophanales; family Paenibacillaceae; genus Paenibacillus; species Paenibacillus rhizoryzae. The sequence goes on from NZ_JCAALT010000007.1 coordinate 343,127, forward strand.
GCAGGTGCGTTGACGGCTGGGATAGTGGCTGCGCACTTCCATCTCCGCGATTCATATACGCGGACAACGACTCTACTTGCAGATCGAGCGCCGATTCCAGCAGGCTCACCTCTACTCTCGCTCCGACACCGGTCACTCCCCTTCGCACAAGACAGCTCAATAGGCCTTGAACCAGATGCGCACCGGCAATCATATCCGTGACCGCCAGTCCGAGCGGCATCGGCGAACCGCTGCGAGTGCCTCCTTCATTGGTCAAGCCGGACATCGATTGCACCAGCAAATCCTGACCCGGCTTGCCCACCCACGGACCCTCGTTCCCGTAGCCTGTAATTTCTCCATATACAATGGCCGGATTTATCGCCTTGACGGCCTCGTAATGCAGGCCGAGCCGCTCCATGACGCCTGGGCGGAAATTTTGAATGAGCACATCCGCCTGCCGGATGAGAGCATGGACTTCAGCTGCATCGACCGGATCGCGCAGATCGGCAGCGAAGCTCTCTTTATTGCGGTTAATGGAATGGAACAGCGTGCTCTCGCCATCCAGCTCCATATTGGAAATATACAATCGGCGGCAAATATCTCCGCTTCCCACCCGCTCCACCTTGATCACGCGTGCGCCAAGATCGGCCAGCCTTAGCGCGGCGGAAGGGGCAGACAGAAACTGCCCACAATCAAGCACGAGCAGTCCATCTAGCGGACGGTTCTGTTGTATTTTGGCGCGTGCGGCCTCGCTAAAGCTGCTAAAATCGATCAAACTCTCTCGCCTCCGTTAGGCTGCTGCCCTCTAACTACTCCGCATTGCGAAGTTGAAATTCCTGCTCGATTGCCGCATTATGCTCCCCGACCTTCGGCGCAGCCGTCGTATCAAACAACCGCTCGCCATTGATCCGAATCGGACAACGTGTCGTCCGAAGTCGACGGCTGCCATCTTCTCGCCCTACCTCTTGCACCATACCTAACGCCTTAAACCCTTCATGAGCAAATAACCGCTCCCACGTCAGCACATCTGCGCACCAATAGTCCGCCGGCTCCAATACTTGCAGCCACTCTTCGGTGCTTCGCGTTTGGATATGCGCTACGAGAATTTGTTTAATTTCATCTCGCTGTATGAACCACGATTTTGGATCTTGAAAGGCCGCGAGCGCTTCGCAGGCCAGCAGCTCTCCGAGCCGCACTACCGATCCCATTGCGAGTGCCAAATAACCGTTTTTCGTTTCATAAATGCCATAAGGCGCTCCCAAGTAGGCATGAGCATTGTTCACCGCACTTCGCTGCGGCAGCTCGCCGCCATCGTTCAAGTGTGTCGTAAGCACCTCAAACTGGAGATCCAGCGCCGATTCCAGCAGGCTGACTTCCACTCGTCCCCCTAGGCCGGTTCGTCCTCGACGCACTAGACAGGCTAGTATTCCTTGCGCCAGGTGAGCTCCTGCGAACATGTCCGCGACCGCGAGCCCAAACGGTACGGGCGGCTGGTCCGCATTGCCGTTCAGCCATGCAAGTCCGGATAAAGATTGAATCAACAGGTCTTGCCCGGGCTTATCCCGCCACGGTCCTTCCTGTCCGTAACCCGTCACAGTGGCATACACGATGCCGCTGTTCAGTTCCTTGACCGCATCATAGCCTAGTCCAAGCTTCTCCATGGTGCCCGGCCGAAAATTCTCAATAAGCACATCCGCTTGCGCGATCAATGCCCTTACGCTTGCTGCATCCTCGCTGTCCTTCAAGTTCGCCGCATAGCTCTCTTTTCCACGATTAATCGTATGAAAAAGCATACTGTCGCCGTCCACCATCTGATTCTTGATCGACAGCTGCCTATTCAATTCCCCGGTCCCCGGTCTCTCGATCTTGATTACCCGCGCACCCAAATCACCGAGCCGAAGCGCAGCCGACGGACCTGCCAGAAACTGACTGAAATCCAAAACCAGCAATCCCTCTAATGGTTTCACTTCGCCGCCTCCATTCTGGATGACCGGTAAAGCCCGTTCAGACGCTCAAGGACTTCCTGCGGCCGCCCGCCGGAAATGATATAGTCCCGCACCACATCGCCCGCATGATCTTGAAATTCCAAGTAGCCGCTGTATCGCGGCCTCAAGTAGGCGCGGTCCAGCGCTGGCAATGTTGCATGGAAATACCCGTTCGTGCGCCGATTCAACTCCTCGTCGACCCAAGCCGAACGATGTCCGGGCTGCCCGCCGTTTTCCCCGAATACGGTTCGCTGGATCTCCGGGCTAGCCATGTAGGCCGCATATTCAACCGCCAAATCTATATTAGCGCAGCGTGCCGAGACGCCGATTCCGGTTCCGCCAAGCGTGGACCGAAGCGGTCCATGAGAACCAAGCGACACCATGTCGGCAAAATGAAGCAAATGCCGCGCATACCCCACGCGAGCGTAATTCGAGTAACCATAAGCGAACGGGCAATAAGCGATGTTATCTCCTGCGGACATGGCCTCGTACACCCGAATTGGATTCCAGTTCAACATATCTTCCGAGCATAAACCCGTTAATTCACGAAGCAGCTCCAACGCCTTGACGCCGGTTTCCTCGCTCACTACTTGTTCATCGTTAATGCTGCAAGGCTCCTCACCCTGCGTGACGCAGAGCATATAGACATTCATCAACGTATCGACCGGAATCCCAGCAAAAGCGACCCGGCCTTTCTTCGCTAAAGCAAGCAGCTCCTCCCATGTCCGCGGTACCTTTTCATCAGCCGCCGCCAGCAAATCCTGCCGATAAGAAGCTACCGGGGTCGCCGCATCTACCGCGAATGCTGTCTGCACGCCATCGAAGAGGTAGCTTTCATGCGAGCGGCCGACCGTATGCTGCGCTTGATCAGCGAGAAAATCCGCTGACACATGCTGCTCCAGCGGAACCAATATCCCTTTGTCCGCTGCAAAACCGGCCCAAGGATGATCGATGATGAGCAGGTCATATTGCTCGGCGAGCCGCTCGATTGGTGCGTCCGCGAATTCTTGCAGCGACCTTTTCTCCCATGTGATCTCCACGCCTGGATGCGTTTCCATATAACGCTGCGCGGTCGCCACCTTCGGCACATACCCTCTGCTATGGTTCCATGTAATGCCTCGTAATGTTGTCGTCACTTCGTCATCACCTTTCATCTGTTCAGCCTGTATTAAGCGGTATTCTGGTAGTACCACGATTGATGGAATGAAGCGCAGCGGATTATGGCCTGTTCTTTACTCGGTTTTTGATTCGTGTTAAGCTTTGGTGAGAATCGGTTCTCTGGTAGTACCACGAGACCAGATTACCATGAACCATCATCTTCCATCAATGCAAATTTTCAATGCTATGTGCCGACTAAGGAGACTACCTCTTATGATACAGATTGAACCCGTCAAACGATTAACGGTCACCGAACAAATTATGGAGCAAATTGCTCAGCTTATTACGAACGGTCACCTCGAGCCCGGAGCGCAGCTGCCTAATGAGCGTGAGCTTGCCGAGCGGTTCAGCGTCACCCGCGGGCGAGTCCGCGAAGCACTTCGCGCGCTTGCACTTATTGGCCTTATCACCATCAAAGCGGGTGAAGGCAGTTTTGTAAATAAGCAGGAGGAGCCGATCCCTTCGGATACGATCGCGTGGATGTTTCACCGGGAGAAGCATAACCTCGATGAGGTTTATGCTGCACGGCAGTTGATCGAGACCGAGGTTTACCTTTCCGCCGCCGGACAGCTCACCGAAGAGGAGCTTGCTCTGCTCGATAAGAAGCTTGCCCGTATGTCGGAATCGGTTCATATGGAGGCGGAAGCTTTTCTCCAGCTGCTTGATGATTTCGACCTTCGCATCGGCGAACGCTCCGATAATCGGATCTTCAACAAGCTGATGCAAATGAGCATCCATCTCAGAAGAGAAACGAGCCTGAAGCTGCTCCGAGTACCGGGCGCCAAAGAAAACAGCGTCAAACAGCGGTCCGCCATCCTCGCGGCGCTCACTTCCCGCGATAAAAAACAGCTGAACGCCGCGCTTAAAGGACTGTTCACATCCTCGAAGCAATTCTACGCCAACATTATGAAAACCGACTAGACTCCCAAAACCTCTGTCGGCAGGCGCAACCTTGCTTTCGCCTTCGCCAAAGGCTGAGAGTCGGAAAACCCGACTCTCAATAACGAAAACACACTAATTAGACGCTGAGAGTCGTGAAATCCGACTCTCGTACTTCAGAACTCCTAACTCTCGCCTTCGCCAGAGGCTGAGAGTCTCAAAATCGAACTCTCCACCATAACAACCCACTTATCTCGCATCGAGAGTTCCGAATTCGAACTCTCACCTCTCCTAACCTCCCCATCTCACACTCATCAAAGGCTGAGAGTCTCGATATCGAACTCTCAACCGCAAAACCTCACTTATTTCACCCCGAGTGTTCCGAAATCGAACTCTCACATTCCTTCCCGCCTATCCACCTCCTATCTCCGCGGACAATAAAAAAGAGCCGCTTCAAAAGCCACAAACCCGCTTTTGAAACAGCCCTCTCTTTTACTTCCTTATTGCCTCATACACATAACTCTGCTTTCCGTTGCTAGGGGAGCGACCATATTCATAGTCTGCTGACACGACCACATCTGTGAAACCGATGCTCTCCAGCACGAGCTTAAACTCGTTAACGCCGTACCACCGTAGGGCAAAACGCTGCAGCTCCGTCTCGATCAAAGCACCCTTGCGCCACTTCTCGTACTTCAACAGGGACACTTTGTACTGATCGAATAGATTCGCTTCCAGCAGTTTGCCCTCCATCGTGATCAGATCGCCGTCCGGCAAACGAAAGGTCGAGGATCCGCTGAACCCGCCGCTTTCAAAGTTGGTATCCGGCAGAAATAGATCCAGCAACAGACGACCGCCCGGCTGCAGATGTTCGTACAATCGCTTCAATGCAGCAATGGAGTCCTCTCGATTCTCAATTAATAAGAATGAGCCGCCCGGAATAATGATCGCTTCATAGCGATCGGGCAAGTCAAGCTCGACGAGATTCGATTCGAATAATTGAACATTCAGCCCTCTGTCTGCGCACCGTTTCCGGCAAGATTCCAGCATCTCGGCCGAATAATCCACGCCGTCAACAAGCAGTCCCGCCTCCAGCAATGGAATGATGACGCGCCCCGAGCCTACCATCGCTTCGAGAATTCTTCCTTTGCAGGAGCTTAACCGTTCTTGGTAATACTCCAAATCGCCGCCTAGAGACTGGCCGACCCGCTTCGTTAAATCATAAACCTCCGTGCATAATTTTCCATAATAGCTATACGACATGTATGCTTCCCTCCATGAGTTTGAATGTTCACGAAAGGGATTCTTCTTCCATTATCCCTTCCGCACCGTTTGGTATTGGGATGGACGCATTTTCATAGCGATCACTCACCTTCTTTAAATTAACTCCACTATAAGTCAAAGGAAAAATTTGGTCAATGCGGATTCCTACAATTCAAATTGCAGTTGAAACGATTCCGGCACTAATAGCGGCTGCTTTCTGCCAAGCAGATGGAGAACGAGCTGCGATACGAGAACACCCGGACCTAAAGCTTGTCCAACGCTGATCGTCGGGATTGTCTTATTCGTCAGCCATTCTTGGAGGTGGTCAACCGTCACGTAAGAAGGCAGCTTATCGGCATAGCTGGATGGCGGGAATGTTGCGCCTCTTAGTTGCTCGATCGGCATATCTTCCGGAATGCCGGCGATTTGTTCAATCGTCATCCCATCCGGCGCGAAAGTGAGTACCGTAGTGCCGAACCCAAGTGCCGCTGCCGTAATAATATACTTACCATGGCTACGGGCTGCTCGGTGGAGAGCAACTGCATCGTGAAAGGCGAAATAATCGATCGCATCGATGACATAATCGGCGTCTCGAACGAATTCGTCGACGTTCGCTTCACTCACCCCGTTTGGAAACTCGATAATTTCGAGGTCCGGATTAATGGCAAGCAAATGATTTTTCAATGCAGTTACTTTGGACATCCCGACGGTATGATGGGTTGCTGCGCACTGCCTGTTGATATTGGAGATGTCAAAAGTATCGGGATCGGCCAACACGAGTCGGCCAATACCCATACGCGCCAGCAGCTCGGCCGAGAAGCCGCCAATGCAGCCGCAGCCGGCAATCACAATCGTCGAACGCTGAAGCTTATCCACGTCGATTTCGGACATAATTCCTAAGTTGCGAACAAATTGCTCTTTCATTAATTAAGCACCTCCAAGTAGCGAGCTTCCTGTTCAACTAAGTAGTCGTACAATGCGGGACGCTCTTCTCTAACCGTATTTAATACATCATCCAGCACTAACACGCATGGGATCGTATTCGAGCCCAAGTAAACGCGAGGTTCCCCGATCAGTCGGAACGGGAATTTGAAGATCCGATTCATATAATTATAGACTCTCTCATCTACACAGCAAACCCAATGCGTGATGCCGATATGAAGCGAATATTGCAAGGCGGTCTTCAGCAAGCCAAGTGCTACGTCATGTGCGGGCAATTTGGTGAATGCGCTCAGCTCGGCGTACCGAATGACTTCAAGCTGCTGGAGTTTAATGCGCTCAATATCAAAAATGCGAAAGTTTTGCAAAGTTGGCAGTTCATCCAGCTTTTCGAAAATCAAGCGAGTTACGCCTACTACCTCGTCAGTTCCGATAGGTTGAGAGGTGAAATACGTAGAATTGGCTTGATAGGGATCCTTCTCATTTTTGTTAAAAAATCCGACTTCAAGGTACCGTTCGACATGCAGCTTAATCGCTTTTTCGCGCAATTTCCCTCTTGCAACGCTGTAAAAATACTGAGAATCTGTTTTCATAAATAAACACTCCTCTTATTTTGTTTTATGTACGGTGTTTCGGCACATTTTTATTCATTGAAACGGTTACTTCTTCCTGCTTTTGGTCTTTTATTGTCGAATGCTGAGTGATACACTGATTTTAATAATCTGCATATCTCATGCTGAGGATGAATGGGGCATGACTGAGGGTTTATGTAGGACTTTTCTCTCTTCATCGATCAACTCCTAGTTCAAATGGATTATATATCCACTATACCAAACGTTTGTCGTATTCATAGAGGTGCAAGAGAATGAGAGATTAATTGATTTACGAATTGGAGTCTACTACTCCGGACGGGATGGACGTATGCTGAGCGAACGAAAAAAACTACTGTCTTCATATTACAAAACACACCAGCGAAATCTCAGCTTAAACATACTGAAGATCGCACTCATCTATTTGCTTCTGAGCATCGGATGGAATTCGGTTTTTCGTATGCTTCATATGCCTTATTCGAGAGCGGAGATCAAATTTCTGCTCATTCCTGTTGCTGTTCTGGCCGTTATACTGCTTCTCAACCGGTTTATCAAAATAAAGCCGATTATTATGCAGCATATCGTTCTCTCCTTTAGCGTTCTTGTCATTTGCTGCTTATATTTCGGCTCCGGCTACAGAGAGGCATGGGGCTATTTTCTGGTCATCCCTATTCTGGCGGGCATGTATGGTAATTTACGGATATTGTTCCTTTATTCGACTGTTGGATTTGCCATGATGTTAGGTGTAAATCTGTACCATCCGCTTGTCAGCGGCGTGTTTGATTCCATCGACATCTCTAATCGGGCACTCCTTTATATGGTCCTCGCAACGTTCAGTTACTTGCTGCCGAAACAACTGGATCAGCTGTACAACAATCAGGTTAGCTTGATTATCCATTCGATGGAAACCACGATCGAGCAGGTTGTCAAAACGTTCATCGTGTCGATCGAGGCCAAAGACAGCTATACGTTCGGACATAGCGAGCGAGTGAGCAAATACGCGGTCGAATTGGCTGCAAGACTTCCCGAGTTTCAGGATAAGCAGCGTATGCAGACACTTCGGTTATCCGGCTTGCTTCATGATATCGGGAAGATTAACATTCCCGAGTCCGTGCTGACGAAGGCAGGCAAGCTCACGGACGAAGAGTATGAGATCATCAAATCGCATACGGTTGTTGGAGGCCGGATGGTAGAGAAAATACCCGGACTCGGACAATTAAAACCGGGCGTACTCTATCATCATGAGCGGTGGGATGGCAAAGGGTATCCGACCGGAGCAGCAGGTCTTGATATTCCGCTAGAGGCGAGGATATTAAGCATAGCCGATACATTCGATGCGATAACGTCTAGCCGGTCGTACCGCCAAGCCGCATCGGTCAACGAAGCGATTGAGCGAATCAAAGAAGCAAGCGGAACGCAATTCGATCCAGCATTAATTATGATTATTGATGAAGTAGTCATGAGCTGGAGGCGAATCTATAAAGAATATAGCGAGGATCTATCGGAGTTTGAGACGCTGCTAGATTTGCCGTAGTTTGCGGGTGGCGATAGTAACGACAAACCTAGAAAAGGGACAACCGATGCTGTATCGGGTGTCCCTTTTTTTCGATCCTGTTTTATCACAGGCATTGTTTTGTCCCTCAGCTTTGTTGTCCATGCTAACCATTGTAGGCGGCAACGCCACTCCCCTGCATCTCACGGTTCCGTGGAGAGATCATTCCGAAGGAGCAAATCGAACGCGTTATGGATTCTACAATGGATGCTTTAACCAGACAAGCCTATGCCACGCCTGCAGTCCGGGCGAACCTTGTCAATTCGGGCATGGTTTCGCTGTATTGTGATTATTCCGGTTCTGAGCAGCATGTTCATGCGGTTGCGTGCACACTTGTTTTCAACCGTTCCCTGCATGTGCAAGCTAAGCGGCTTGAGTACGATTATGCCCTCGGCTCCGATTACGGTGAGCTGCAGGCGATTCATTTTAGCCTGGAATGGCTAGCACGTTCCTTAACAGATGTGCAGCTCGAGCCTATGCCCAAATCAGCTGTCGTTTTCACCGATTGTCATGCCATCGTGCGGCTGCTGTCGAAGACATATTTTGCCGATGCCCGTTATGCCGTTGTTCGGGATGCGATTCATGACACCCTTGATCGTTTGCGCGCCTTGTATCCGAATATCCAGATCAGCATTAAACATATGCGCCGTCATAAAACCAACAATGCGCTTCACCGCATGGCGCACAACGCCGCGCGAAATTGTATCGGCAAATAAGGTTAGAAACTTTTCATATACCCCTGATTCCTGACTGCGCGCGCGTATTGTATAGACATGCCATATATTCTGCCAAATGGAGGAAGATCAATATGTCGCAAGAATCCTCTGCAGCCACTGCGCGCAGCTTCACGGTTTCCGGTGAAATTTTTTCGATGCCCAATCTCGATATTTATGCCCAAATGACTTATATCGTGCTCAGTTCCGGCGCGTCAGACTCGTTATCCTTGAGCGTGCCCGACATGGCCCGTAAAGGCCGAATGACCATCAAGCAGGTCATTAAAGCGATGCAGGATCTTACCGAGCAGAAGCTGATCTCCCATAAAGTGTTCCGACACTTAATCGGCGAATTTCAAGACGATCGACTGTCTTGGTCGGCAAAAGGGCTGCTCACTTACTGCAAAGAACATCCAAGCACTAGCGTAGCCGAACTGATTGCCCTATCCGATCAGTCCGATGAAGATGAGACAACGATTCGCAAAGCGCTGCTTGAGCTGAAGCATGCGGGTTATTTGGAGGACTACCCGGAGCTTCGCCAGATCGCCACGTAACATTGGAACGCGGGCAGGCATGCCGCTTGCCGAGCAAACATACCTATAACCATAATTGCCGCATGTCTGATATTAAAGGAGAATCGGCTTATGGGACCTTTTGCACCTGATTTATTGAAGGGGAAAGTCGTGCTCGTTACAGGCGGAGCCACCGGCCTTGGCCGTGCGATGGGAGAAAAGTTTCTTGCCCTCGGCGCTCAACTGGCCATCGCCGGGCGCCGTGAGGAAGTGTTGCAGCAAGCCAGTACGGAAATGAGCTCCGGAGGTTCGGCACCTGTGTTTTATCAATGCTGCGATGTTCGGGATCCCGCTGCCGTGCAAGCGCTGATGGATGCGGTGGAAGGCCACTTCGGACAAATTGATGTCCTAGTCAACAATGCTGCAGGCAATTTCATCAGTCCGACCGAACGTCTCTCCCACCGCGCAGTTGACGCCGTGCTCGGAACCGTACTGCATGGCACGTTCTACGCAACGCTGGAACTCGGTAAACGCTGGATTGCGCAAGGTAGAGCCGGAACGATGCTCAATATCGTGACCACCTACGCCTCCTCTACCAGCGGATCGGGTTACGTCGTGCCTTCCGCCGCGGCCAAAGCAGGCGTGCTTGCACTCACCCGCTCGCTTGCCGCCGAATGGGCACCTTACGGAATCCGGCAGGTGGCTATCGCGCCGGGCCCTTTCCCAACTGAAGGCGCCTGGTCGCGCCTGATGCCTACGCCGGAGATCGAGCAGCGGCTGCTCAGCCGAATTCCGCTCGGGCGAGTCGGCGATCCTTCGGAGCTTGCCAATCTCGCCGCTTATCTGATTTCCGATTACGCCGGTTACATTAACGGCGAAGTCGTGACCATCGACGGCGGAGAATGGCTGCAAGGCGCCGGCCAGTTCAATGGACTTGCCGATGTCACGGATGAACAATGGGACACGCTTGCCGCTTTGTCTCGCAAAGGCAAGTAAGCGCGTGCTGTCAGGACTAGGACAACGGATGCTCCCCATATCCTCCAATAAGGGAGGGGATCATGATGCGTTTCACAGTCCGCTACATCCCGCTGAGCAAAATCAAACCCGGCTTGCCTGTCGGCATGACCGCCCGCCTTCGCTATTTACGCCATTTGATGTGGGATGGCTTGCATCTCATCGTCGTGCAGAAAGACCGCAAAGACGGCCAATATCGAATCGTACTCGGCAATGACCGCTACGAGTATTTGCGCAGCCATACGAAGAAACTGACGGCACCTTGCATCGTCGATGAATCCAAATTCGGCGCCGGTCTTCAGACCTGGCTGCAGCGCTTCGCTCGCAAGCCGCCCGCGACTGAACCAGCTACAGCCTCTGCTTCTGCAGGTGCGCTGAAACGGTTAACCCCCTCCAGCTGGGCAATCGTTCGTGCCTATCTGAAGGAAGATCACCGTTTCAATCAGCTCTCACGCAAGCAGCAAGCACAAGTGCTCCTCCTCGCGGTTCGTCACAAACAGATGATCGTCTCGGCCATGAAAGCCAAGACGGATCTATTTCTAGATGCACAAATAAACGGCAAAGGCTGATCGCGCCTTTGCCGTTTATTTCCGTTTGAGCTTGCCTTTACGCGATCAGGCGCCTACGCTTCAACAGGTTCGTGCCTCGCCGGATCGCTCTTCCCTCTTCGCTCCAGCATCCCTTGAATAAACCACGTATACCCGATAAAACCAAGCAGCGTAGCTACCGCCGTCAGAACAAAGGGGAGCAAATAATGATCACCCGCCAGGATGTACCCTGCCCAATAGGAAGCAATCGTATTGCCGACGCTGCGGGATACCGTTCGCATGCCCGCGAATAAGTTGCGGTCTTCCTCGGCTACCGCGGACATCGATTCGCTGTCTATGATGTTGTTAAGCATCGTGAAGCCTGTCCCGCGCAGCAGGAGCAGAATCGCGAATGGTGCCGCCGGTATAGCTACAGCCATCAGCGCCACAATCAGGATATTGTAGAGAAACAGGAAGATGAAGCTTCTTCGGCTTCCCAGCTTCTCGATGACGTACGGCATAATGATGGAACCGATGAAGAAGAAGAAACCGGACAGCGCAAGCAAACCGGAGATCGTGTCATCATTCATGTCAAAACGGAATTTGAGTATGACATTCAGAAACGGGCTTAGCAGCCCGTAGGTGAAGCCGGAATTGAAGATGAGCAGCGAGAGAGCAAGCAGAAAATAAACGGCATGCCGCTTCTTTTGCCGTCTGCCTGCTTCAGCCTTCGCGTCTTCCTTCTGTTTCACTTGCCCTTCTTTGGGTGCTTCGTCAGGCGATGGCAATAAGATCCCTCTCAGTATTGCAGAAAGTGCAAAACAGCCTGCCGCTGCGAAGAAAGCATATTGATAGACCGTCGTACTGCCATGAATCCAGTTCGGCAGATACCCGCCAAGCAGCGTGCCGATCCCTGTAAACAGCGTGAATATGGCAAAAAGCAGGGAATAAGCGTTCGTCTCTTCCTTCTTGCTTTTGCAATATTGGAAGATCAGTTGAATCTCCGAATTTACAATGGCTGTAACGCCAAGCGACCAGATGAGCTGTGCCACTGTGACCGCCGCCCTGCTCGTACCTAAGCCGAACACCACGAGCGAGATAAAAGAGAACAGCATCCCAATAACCAGCATTCGTTTACGTCCGACATGCTGCACGATGAGCCCGACCGGTAAGCTTGTAAGTCCAATGGTAAGCGCCCCGAGCGACGTAATTTGACCGATGGCGCCTTTGGAGAATCCAAGATCAAGCAGATGCAGGTTGAGAATGAGACTGAAGATCCCTGCCCCGATGCCAAACAGACTTTCCGTGGCAATAAATCGCTTAACGCCCGGAGATAGATCGCGAAATAGATGATACGTATACTTCCACATATGAACGCCTTTCCTCTTGCTGATGTCCTCCTATTCTAATGGAAGCAGTGGACACCTTCAACCGCTTTCGACATAATGATGGCCTCCAACTCAGTATACGATGGATATTTTGTTATCCTTAGGAGACCACATAACGGCTGCTCCAAGTTGATCACTCATAAATTTCAAAGGGACATACGAAGTCCCATTAAGCACGAAGGCTTTTGTTTGGGATACCATCTTCTTTTCATTTAAGGAGATCTCTCCATTTTTCACGTTTATCGATATACGGATTAGAGGCGAGCTTCCTTCTTTACTTTCCACAACAACCTTACTATTGGTTTCAAAACTTATGTTTGCACCAAGCATGACAAGTAGGGATCGAAGCGGGATAAAAGATTGATTGTTCCGTATGATTACACCACTGGTCAGTAATACGTCCTCACCATTGACCTCTAACGATAATGGCGGACCTACTGGTACAGGCGTTTTTGAAAAAGGGATATTGCTACCTGCGCCAAGTTCTGCATTGGTATTTATTCCCCATCCCCACAAGGTACCGTCCTTCTTTTGCATGATGATATGACTTACAGCCGCTTTAATACTTACTGCATTAGTAGCAAGTAAGTTGAACTTTGGATTTTCCGTCATTTGATTTTGGTTTATCGGCGTTTCGTATACCTCTCCGCTGTGTGTCAAAACAATTAAAGAGTTCCTAATGGTTACAGCGTCCTTGACATCATGAACGGAAGATATCATTACCGGTGTTTGCTGTTTTGTAAGTTCCTCATTGGAGCTGTTTATATAAGTGCCGCAGAACCAAAGTCTTGATTGATCGTCGAGAAACATGCTGGAGTAGAAATCCGGTAAAATTGACTTGATTTTGGCTAAACCTTTCACTTGTGCAGCAGATTCATTAGGTTCGCTGGTCCAATACCAAACAGTCCCGTCACTCTTTAACGCATGGTTACGGTAAATATCTATCATGTCATCCAATCCTTTAACAGCAGAAACTGGGCGTGGCATAAAACCACTATACGCCCACACAGTTCCATTATCCTTCAGGAATACCCAATTCCTTCCACCCATATAGGGTGCAGTCTTATCAAAACTCGTAAGGTCTGTAATATTATCGACATCTATCTTCTTTACAAGCCGAAAATCGTAGCCGAAAATGTCGGTATCCACCCATGGAATAAAGTAGACATTCCCTTTTAAATCACGAACGGCCATTCCAAAAGAATCCTCTGCTTGTGCATAACCGCCGTCCAATTCTTTAACTTGAACTAAATTAGCATTCAGATCATTTAGTGTTTGATCCTTCCAATACCAAACTGTATTATCGTTCTTCACAAAAAAATTGCCAAAACTCTTCTTAACGTCTGAAATACCTTGCACATGAGTTGGAACTAATTGGTCCCTACCCCAAATCCAGTATGAACCGTCACTCTTTATGAATGAACCTGCATCATAATATGGAATGTTCGTGGAGCCAGACTCGGCTTTAACCGTCGATACACTAAAAATAGATAGGACGAATAGGAACAATAATACAGATAGTCTTGTTATCAATTGAATGAACCTCCTTCTTGACTCATCTCTCATCGCGATGTACATTGGTTTAATCGTCATACTCGATGGAGGACCTATGCCTAAAATACGTCAGCTAAATACACATGCAGACTTCGAAAGAATGAGAATTTTCACTCGTCCAATCGTAATATTCCAACAAGATGAACTCCTAGACTCAGGCGTCATTATTAAATCGCATGATGAACATATCGTTACATCTACCAAAAACGAACAATATAAGAAGGCTGATTGTCAATTTTATTACGGTTCCAAATAATTTACGTTCATTGAGAAACGGCAGCCTTATAAGGCTGCCGTTTCTTGGTGTTTACTGGCTTCGCTGGTTCTCACTAACACGGAACGCCACAATTCTCTTAATTAAATCGTAGGGTATTGGCTTGTTAATCGGAAATTGAACCGATCCCTTCGCCATTTTATAAGGTGAAAGTTCCTCCTTAAACATTTCAATTCCACTGGGGGTAGGATAGAATCCAATGTGTTTTTCGAATGCTGCAAAATGCACCAAATTCCCATTCCATGCGAACGTCGGCATTTGATAACTGATCTTTTCAGTCGCCTCCGGTGCGCAATTGCGAATGAGTTGTCTCAGCTTGTTAAGGATCTCTTGGGTGTCGCCGGTAAACTGTGCTATATATTCGTCGATCGTGTTCATTCGATGTTTCTCCATTCTTCATCCTCCTCTTTATGCTAATTATCCTGTTTTATGTATGTTCCCCTCTAGCAATAAGACTCCGTTTTATCTTAAATGAACATATTCGTCCTCCGTTTCAAGCAATCCTTCCACGAGAGTGCAACAGTTAGACAAAGTTCACTCCAGAATACACCTTGCTAAAGCAGTATTTTTTGCAAGCACAACGTCCGATACGGTATGGAACGGAACGAAGCAAGTGGTCGTTCCGCTTGTGCCCAACAGCGGTTATCGCGACTACGTCATCGATCTTGGGACGAATGCATCCTGGACCGGCACGATTAAGCAGGTCCGCTTCGATCCATCGATGTCGGCGGGTACCGTGAACGTTGATTATTTCCGCTTGACGAACTGATGAAGAGGTTCCTTTCATTAGCAAAATTGTGATCCCATCGAAAAAGCGTTACGATAGAGTCAACAGCGAGATTAGCAGACTCCATTCGCCAAGCGATGAAATTAGAGGAGGAATCGAAATATGGACTACACCCGTCTGGGCCATACCGGCCTGGAAGTATCCAGACTATGTCTAGGGTGCATGAGCTACGGCATACCGTCAAGAGGATCGCATTCATGGACGCTGGACGAAGAGCGGAGCCGCCCCTTTATTCGCAAAGCGCTTGAGCTCGGCATCAATTTCTTCGATACCGCAAACGTCTACTCGGACGGCACTAGCGAAGAAATCGTCGGTCGCGCGCTGAAGGATTTTGCCCGGCGCGAGGACGTCGTCATTGCGACCAAGGTTCACGGTCGCATGCGGCCAGGCCCGAACGGCGCCGGCTTATCGCGCAAAGCAATCATGAGCGAAGTCGACGACAGCCTGAGAAGACTCGACACGGACTATATCGATCTCTATCAAATTCACCGCTGGGACCCTCATACGCCGATGGAAGAAACGATGGAAGCGCTGCACGACGTCGTCAAGTCCGGCAAGGCCCGCTATATCGGCGCTTCGTCCATGTACGCCTGGCAGTTTCTCAAAGCGCAGTTCACGGCAGAGAAGCACGGCTGGACCAAATTCGTCAGCATGCAAAATCATTTGAATCTGCTGTACCGCGAGGAAGAGCGTGAAATGCTTCCCCTCTGCCAGGATCAAGGCGTAGGCGTCATCCCGTGGAGCCCTCTGGCACGCGGCCGTTTAACGCGCGGCTGGGACGAAATTAGCGAACGCTCGGAAACAGACGCATTCGGCAAGACGCTGTACACGTCCGCTGTAGAGTCGGACCGCGCAATCGTAGAACGTGTCGGACGCATCGCCGCTGAGCGCGGTGTACCGCAGGCCCAGGTAGCGCTGGCCTGGTTGCTAAGCAAATCCGCGGTCACTGCTCCGATCATCGGCGCGACGAAGCCCGGCCATTTGGATGACGCGACCGCGGCGCTATCGCTTGCGCTCACTTCCGGCGAAATCCGTGAACTGGAAGAGCTGTACGTGCCGCATCCGATATTAGGCTTCCAGTAATTCAGCAACGAGAGGCGGCCTCCGAAAATTCGGAGGCCGCCTTGTTCATGGCTGGTCAGCGCAAACCTACTGCTCGCACTACCCTTGATTGGGTTGCTATACTACTAGGAGAAGGAGTGAGCCATGATGAAACGATTCATTGACAGCCCCATTCGCAACGATGAAGAACGTAACCGAGCTGCGCTTGTCGAGCGGCTGGCAACCTTGTTCGCAGAGCGAGCGCCCCGGTACGATCGCGAGGGCTCGTTTCCATTCGATAATTTCGCCGACCTGCAGAAGAACGGCTATCTAAAGCTGACAGTTCCTCGCGCTTTCGGTGGCGATGAAATCCCTCTGTATGAGTTCGTCCTGCTGCAGGAACGGCTCGCTTACGGGGACGGCTCAACCGCGCTTGCCGTAGGCTGGCATCTCGGCCAGGTCATGCATTTGCGTACGACCGGTAAGTGGCCGGCGGAGACGTTCGAAGCACTATGCCGCTCCATCGTGAAGGATGGGACGATGATTAACACGTTCGCCAGCGAAGCCTCCTCCGGCAGCCCGAGCCGCGGCGGACGGCCGGAGACGATCGCGGTTGCCGCGGACGGCGGTTGGCGGATCACGGGACGCAAGACGTTCAGCACGCTGTCGCCGATTCTCGACCGCTTCGTCGTTTCCGCCTATCTCCCGGATGAAGATTGCACGGCCGATTTTCTCGTTCATCGTTCGGACCAGGTGTCGATTGTCGAGACATGGGACACGATCGGAATGCGTGCGACAGGCAGCCATGACGTCGTGCTGGACGGCGCTTTCGCTAGCGCGGACAGCCGGCTAACAGGCAAAAGCACGGATGACGGAGGCGGTTGGCTGCTGCATATTCCTGCCTGCTATATGGGCATCGCCCTGGCCGCGCGCGACTATGCACTGGCATTCGCCCGCTCGTATAAGCCTAATTCCTTGGATAAGCCGATAGCCGCACTCCCTTCCGTTCAACAATCGATCGGGGAGATGGAGGTCGAGCTTCGCACTGCCCGCACCCTGTTGTATGCGGCGGCCGACAGATGGGACAAGGAACCGACGGAACGGACCGCAATGAAGGCGGAGCTCGGCCTGGCGAAATATACGGTCACGAACAACGCTATCCGCGTCGTCGACCTGGCGATGCGGATCGTTGGCGGCACCAGCCTATCGCGCGCGAATCCGCTGGAACGCTACTACCGCGACGTCCGAGCCGGCTTGCACAACCCGCCGATGGACAGCTCGGTCATCCAGACGCTGGCCGCGTCCGCGCTTGGCGAGAGTACATAATCAAAACAAATCGTCGCTCGCCCGCTGCGGCGCGTTGACGTCCCCTTTCAGGAAATACTCATGCTTTCCGAAATGGGACAGCGCCGCTTTATCGGATTGCCATACCCATTCGTCGATTTCGGTCTGGCAGCGGTGAGCGCGGAACGCGGCGAGCTTAGCTTCGTTGTGAGCCTGAACGTCGATACGGACGACGTCCTTCTTGGTGTATCCGAAATGCTCCGGACGCTCCAGCGCGTCGCCGAACGTAATAAAGTACAGCGCTCCTTTATCAGCTGAACGCCGGAAGGCGGCTGTCGCGGCCTTGCCGATCGCGCAGTGGTCCGGATGACCGCCATACCGTTCATGGAACGTCAGCACAACGTCCGGCTCTACTTCGCGGATAATCGCTTCAATGCGCTCGATTAGCGATGCTTCGTCTTCGAATTCAACGGTTTTGTCACGGAGGCCGAGGAACATCAGCCTGCCGATGCCCAAGCAGTCGCAGGCTTCCCGCAGTTCCTGCTCCCGGGCGGCAGCCATCGTTTCGCGATTGAGATAAGGCGGGTTCCCCATTCGGCGGCCCATATCGCCCTTCGTTGCACTTACTAACGTGATCTCGACGCCTTCTGCGGCATACTTCGCCAGCGTGCCCCCGCAAATAAACGACTCGTCATCGGGATGGGCGAGCACCGCAAGAAGCTTGCGATTCCGCACTTGTTCATGGCTCATTCCGGAAACGGCTCCCTTCCTAGGTGCAGCGCGACGTTCATGCGGCCTCTGTCGTCATAGCCAGCCAGCAGCAGACGGCCCTGCCCGTCCACCTCGAAATGAGTGAGCGCTTCCATCCGCAGCCAGCCGTGGCCGTCGAACCGAAGCGCAGCGCGGAAAGACCCTTCCCCTGCGATAAAAGCATGCGTTACCCGTACCTTGAAATTGCGGACGAACATGAACGACGTCGCTTCGCTGTGGATATAAACCTCGTCCCCGACGAATTTCCGGAGCTTGGCCTCCACTTCCATTCTTTTTATAGGAATCATGGCGCAATTCTCTTTTCTTTTGGAATTATAATCCTATTTCTGATTTCTCCGAATTCTGGAAAAGACGAGGAGCCCGGCGATCAACATGGCTATGTAACCCAAGTTTTTGGCTAACTCGGAATTCATTCCTAGCACCATACAAAGATTGGTGACCAAACTCTTCGTTACGAGCGCAACCGCAATCAGCATGATCGGACGAATAATATTGAACCTATTCATATGTACCACCTTTTCTTTTGTGTCTGCTAATTCTTCACGATGATTCTTCAGCTATCGTGATCCGATATCCGTTTTGTACTCGTTGAATTGTATCATGATTTGTGATGAACGTCAGAATAAATAGAATGAAAGAAACATATCCCCTTAACAGCTTTCCCAATCATCATAACTTGTACGGCATATAGGGTATATGGTTTCGTTTTCATTAGTGAACCTTTGCATATCGCCCCGACAAAAATAATATCGTCATCGATCTTAAATCATCATACCGTCGCAGAAAAAAATGGCCAAGGAAGATTACTCCTTGGCCATTTTTTAATTTACTGGTACGTGATCGACAGCTTCGGCCGGTTTGCCGTTGTGGCGTCTTCCGCGGAGTAGATATCAACCGCAATATTAGTTGGATTATCAATATACAGCAGAACGCCCTGATTGGTGGACGGTGTGGTCAGCCAGCCCTGTACGACTGCAGGATCGAGGGTGATATCGATCACCTGATCACCGGTCGCCGTGAAGCTGGTTATCGCAAACGATTTGCCGGACACATAATCGGTCCCGTTGCCTTTTGCACCTGCCGTCGCCCATTGCGCTCCGGACTTGCGGTTCTGCCACCCGATGAGCGAATAAGTCGGATCGTAATCCGTCTGCATGTAGCGGCCTTCCATCGTAAAGCCGGTCGCCCATGTATTCATCTTGAGTGTCAGCTTTGCCGACGCGACCGTTTTGCCGGCCGGAATCGAAATACTATCGAAGCGCAGCAGCGAATCGATTTCATATGGCATTGTCTGGCTGGTTTGATCGAATACTTTCAACGTGCCGCTGATAATATTGCCGCCGTTGCCGCTGTATTGCGAAGTGAGTGACACATCCTTCGCGCCGGAGTAGCCGCTCACTCCTTGCTGGAAGGTGACCGTTCCCGTGGCGCTATTCGATACGGTTACAGGTACCGAGGAGGATGTCGTCGTATTGCCCGCAGCGTCCCGCGCTACAGCCGTAAACGTATGTGAGCCGTTTGTAAGCGATGTCGTATTATACGAGATCGAATACGGCGAAGTCGTGTCTTCCGTGCCGACATTGGTGCCATCGACTTTGAATTGGACGCCTGCGACGCCAACATTATCGGAGGCGTTTGCCGACACCGTTATCGTGCCCGATACCGTTTGGCCGCTTGTTGGCGCTGTGATCGATACCGTCGGCGCCGTCGTATCGGCAGCCGCGCTTTTAGTCACGGACACCGAGGACGACGTCGTCGTATTGCCCGCAGCATCACGCGCTACCGCCGTAATCGTATGCGAGCCAGCCGCCAAGCCCGAAGTGTCGTACGAGATCGAAAACGGTGAAGACGTGTCTTCGGTGCCGACATTAGTACCGTCGACCTTGAATTGTACGCCCGCGACGCCTACATTATCCGAGGCGTTTGCAGACAGCGTTATCGTGCCCGATACCGTTTGGCCGCTTGTTGGCGCTGTAATCGATACCGTCGGAGGTGTCGTATCGCCAGGGCCGGAGCCCGACAGCAGTTGGGATGCCAGCCACGTGAAGCTGCCGGTTGTGCGGAACTCCCAGCCCCACTTGCGGTTTGGCGTAATCCGGTAAGCGGTTTTTCCCGCTGATGGACCGGTCGGGCGAATCCAGAAGTTGACGCCGATATCGTAGCCGTAGTATAGGTCGTTTACAGCCGATTCCCAGGTCGTATTTGGCGAACCGCCGAGCAGCTGGCCGAAGTAGTCAGCCCACAAAATCGCGTTCCCCACCTCCAGGTCATGCTCGATCGTCGTACCGCCGGTCGGATCGCTTGAGCTTCCGCGCCCGCCGTCCAGCGCATCGGAAGTGCCGTCATATTTCACCATATAATCCGGATAGCGAAGCGCTCCGACATAAGTATCGTAGGCGTGATAAGCATCGGAACGCGAAGCGTTATTCAGGAAGGTTCCTATGCGCTTCACAAAATTAGCGATATTCGAATCTTCCGTGAATGCGTAAGCGCGGATCATTGCATCTTCGGTCAGCACGCTCATCCAGGTCGAAGCGATCAAATCGCCGGTTACGCCGTCGCCATGCTGGCTGCCGTAATGATACAGTCCGCCGTCGACGCGGTTTGCCGGTATAAGCCCGCCCGCACCGTTCTGATGCCAGATGAAATCAGCCGTTTGATTTTGCACGTTGGTCTTGTAAGTCGTGTTGCCCGTAACCTCGTAAGCGATCAGGTTGGCGAGCAACCGGAAAGCCGTATGCCGTTCGGTCCAAGTCCCCAAGCTCGGATCCCACCGTGTTGGCTCGTCATTCGTTTCATGCGCCTGAACGATCAGCGGGATGTAGGTCAGCATATCGTTGTCGCCCGTCAGCCAGTACGTATAAGCCATCGACTCGTCGTAGCTGTACATGGCCCCGTTGCCGCCCGGCCAGCCGTTCGGATCCGGATTTTTTAACGTGAATAGCCCGACGGCACGGGAAGGCGTCGTTGTGGCCGGATAAATTTTCGTTTTGTAAAAGTCGGTATGCCGCACCGCCTCTCGCAGTGCTTTCAACGATCCGCTCCGCATGTATAGCGTGTACATCGTTGCCGCGCGGTCATAAAGCCATGGATCGTAGTTTGTTTTGTAGTCGCTCTTGTAGCCGGAGCCGGAATCGCCGGCGATAACGGCAGGATCATCCTCATTGATGAGCATGTAGAAGTTGTTTTTGAATGCATGCTCCATCTCCGTGTAACCCGTCCAATGCTCGGTTGCATCCATCGTGGTCGGATTGTCCCTTGACTCGGTTATGCTGCTGTCGAACGTGCTCATCCGCGTTCCTTTCAGTACGCCTTCAGCAAGAAAGTCTTTCGGCAGCACCGCATAAACGTCTGGCTCGTAAACATTGTCCGATGCTACGAACGTGCCCGACGTCACTTGATGCCATGCCGATCTCGGATTCGTAAGTGTTGAAATGTTCTGGCTCCGGTTGTTGAGACCCCATTCCACTGTTATCGTCTCCGAATTCGGATAAACGGAAGCAAACGTATTCTGAATCTGGATGCGCGCAACCCGAACGGAAGCCCCATCCAGAGAAGAGTTTGTTATGCTGCGCCATGGCGTTTGCATTTCAACGTAAGCGGGGATTTCCGTGCCGCCCTTCAGCACGCGAATTTTCGATATATTCGCAGGCGTTATGGAGCCTCTTGGAAACGGTACGCCGAACGTAACAAGCTTCGTTTGTCCTGAGGTGACATTTTCCATCGGGTACAGTTTGACGGAGATGCTGCCGGATGTTTCAGCAGGCGCAAAGAACGATTGGGTCGCGCCGAACGAGACGACAGGAAATAAACCGGTAAGTAGAGCGATCAAACATAGGAGGGAAACTAATTTAACGGAAAGCCTTCGCATAAATCCACACCTTCCAACATGTATTTGTTGGGTCTTCGAGTAAAAGCACGCTGTTGTCTTGGATGAGAAAGCGAGCTAATACATTAATCGATCTCTTTTTAACTCACCTCCTTCTCGGGAAGCCTTAATCTCCACGATTGAAATCTTCTCAAATTATTCCAGCTGAAGAAGAGTATGAAGGATGTCTTCTTTATTTGATATATCGATATTTTTTAAAACTACCGATTTTTTTTGAAAGTACAAAATAAGTGAAGAAAGTGATAAAAGAGGCAAGAAAACGGAATAAATCCCACGCGTGTAAGCAGGAAGCACAAAAAAGACCATCGCTATAGGTTTGGCAATGGTCTTGCTTCGACTCCGTTTCGTACGATGAACCCCAGCCTTGCGGAGCAGTAAACTTATGTTTAACTTCAACTCCGCTTTTGTTAATTGGAGTCAGTAATTTTCACGAGGATCGTCTAATCGATCTAATGCTTGATAACGAAGTTGCTCCTGCCGTTAACCAGGTAGAGACACATCCTTTCAACCAGCAATTCGAAAATGCAACATTTATGAAAGAGCATAACGTCCAAATCGAGTCCTGGGCACCATTTGCTGAAGGCAAAAATAACTTATTCCAGAATGAAGTATTGTCAGCTATAGCAGCGAAGCATACTAAATCCGTAGCTCAGGTCGTATTGCGTTGGTTAACGCAACGAGAAGTCGTCGTGATTCCAAAGTCGGTTCGTAAAGAAAGAATGATCGAGAACTTCCATATTTTTGATTTCGAATTAGATCAAGCCGATATGGAGTCGATTGCTACGTTAGATACGAAACAAAGCCTGTTCTTCTCACATCGCGATCCTGAGATGGTTAAATGGATCGGTACGCGTAAACTGGATATCTAACTGCTAATTAAGGCTGCCTGATCAAAATGTCGGCAGCCTCTCAAAAATCTGTCCCCTATGATGCGATTCGTGTTCAATGAGATGGTAGACAACCCACTCAGGTGTTACATCGTAATGAGTAAGGTTTCTTGCTCTGCGCCAATCCTCTAAGTCCATAGCACGAAAATGGAAAAGCAATTCATCGCGTACAGCTTGTAGACGATTTAAATGTTCTTTTAAGTTCTGTCCCTCAATCTGTGTCAAAGTACTATCCTGATTACGGGCTTCTTGAGGAAACAAAGAAAGTATCTTTGGATTCCAATCACAGCCAAGAACGTCTTCGTAGAGCCAATCCGCTTCAATTAACGCGATATGATATAACAACGATCCGATCGAGTGGCCGTTTAGTTTGGCATCGAGATGCCGCTGACTTATTCCTGAAATTTTTTCTACAATCGTTCGCCGAACATCCTCCAGACACCATATCCACTTACCGATTTCTTTTTCGAAATCTGGCAACGGTGTAATTTCCAAGTTTTTCCTATCCACTCTCATCTCCTCCTTATTCTACAAACATTTCATCAATTCAACACAGGGTTCAGTTCAAACACTTCTGTACTTCCATTCCAATCTACCTGCAACTTAACGGATGAATCTTTGGCTGCTAAGAATCCATTACTCTCTGAAGAACCTAAATGATTAAAAATTCCGGTTTTTGATTCATAAGTGGAAATAGGTACGCTTGCGCTTCCGCCTCCACCACCTTTTGTATCATATGTGTAGCTTAACTGACCGGTTGGTTTAGACTTCTTTCCAATGTACTTTAATAACAGTTTTGTTTTGTGGTTATCCTTATTTTTCATTTTGTACACGAAATAAACGGCTGCCCAATTTTCGGTATGTCCCTTGTATTCGTAGATAAACTCAATATCTTGGGCATTATTAATGTCTGGAACATTACTTTTCTCCATATCGGTATAATAATTCATTTTGTCTGTGCAGCCGTTTAGTACAACTATACATATAAAGATAACGCCGATTATTTTCTTCAATTAATTACTCCCTTTCATCTATTTTCCAAATTCACCTCATAGATACATACGAGAAGGAGCAGCATTCGTTGCACTAACTGCGGCTGCCAATCGTGCTGGCAGCTTCGTCCAAAGTGTATGGAGCTATCGTTCCCCTTTAGTTAAGATACGGCAGCCTTATGTAGGCTGTTTCTTCGCGTTTTGAACGCTAGCTAGCACTTGTACCCGTTAGTTTAATAAATGGCCGTACGTCAAAAGTACCACACCGATACCTAAACTCAGTAAAGAAAAAATCAATAAATGAAACATTACAATTATTTCGGAGATTAATTTAATCTTCCTGCGTTTCAGATACCATAACAGCAATAAAGTGAATAGACTAAGAAAAAAAGCTGCGACTGGCCCACCTAAAAAATAGATAAACATTGAGGCAGGCGCCCCAGTTAATTCATTCCCGGTATCGCAAAGAGATGCCAGTAAAAGAACGATAAAAAAATAATTGATGAATGATACCACTAAGGCTAAGGTTATTAGTGATTGATTATTAAACTTTTCAATGAAAAGCTTCATTCTTTAGATATCCTTTCCATTCTTATTAGGTCATTTATCTAAAGCCAATTTTCAATTGCCGAACAAGACTTTCAATTGTGTCTGCTCAGCTGATTCGCTCTAATATTACCAATTATGGATACAAGGTGTGAATGAGGATTTCTACCTACAATATGAATTTTACTCGTTAGTTGAGAAAAGGAAGCCGGTCATATGACCGGCTTCCTTCGTGTCTTGATTCAACTATCGTTAGGTTATATAATGCGCGGGCCCGGCTTTGGAGACACAATATAGATTTCACGGATTTGCGTGTTTCCTTTTGTGTCAACATAGACTTTATATTCGCCTACTTCATACGTACCTTTCGAGTTATTTTCGATCGAGAACGTTTTTTTGATGTCAACAAACGAACCGTCGGAATATTGTTCCCTAACCATGATAGTCAAGTTATTTCGATTACCTTTGAGTTTTTCTACGAAAGCCGTTGGCGTCGCGCCGATAACAGTGGCCGGAGGCGCAATTAACGCCATTAACTTTGCCTTAGCACTGCCGTCTGCCATAATAGCGACAAAGTTGTGAGCCATAGCGATATCGGCAGCTGATCCAGACTCGAGAGCCTTCGAAACGGCAACCGTTGCCGATGCTTCAAGCCTTTCGTTGTATTCGCCATCGCTTAACAGAAATAAATCCGTAAATATTTCTGAATTCTTTAATTGTCCGCTTGCAACTTCGAATGTGCCTCTGGAGCCGTCGGATTCATCCGGGCCGTCGGATTCATTGAGCATGATCGATACGCCGATTCTTCCGTTCGCAAGCTCCGATGCAGGATTACGATATAGCGTATTAAACGGAATTTTTAAATCGTAAATCGTCGTTTTAGTCTCTTCGTCTCGCGTGATCTTTGCCACGATATCCGTAATCGGAGCAGTCGGCGCATTGCCGCCTGAAGGACGAGTCCAGCCCCATTTGATCACTTCGTTGTCGTTGTTGAGCGTGAATCCCAATTCATTCCGCGTAGTGCTGTCGGTTACAGGATTGCGTAAATCAACGCCTAACTGCAAGTTATCCTCTCTCCATATATTCCCGCCTGTCTGGCTATTGAAGTGCACGTCGTCCGTAACGACAATGTACGCGTATAAATTGTCGTCGTCCCAGGCGAAACGCGATTCTGCGCTGAGATCTTGCGGACTATTCCACGTTCCCGCCGTTACATAATCTTTGGTGTCCATTACGAATGCCGGAGTCGCTGCGCTCTTGGCCGGATTTTCCGCACCGGCAGAGCCTGCCTTTTCAGCGTAAGCCGCATCGGATTTTACCGTATAGGCGTATTCGTTTCCGTCTTCGAGTTGAAGCTTGAACGTGATCAGACCTGCAACATACGACGGTAAATCTACGGTTACGGATTCGCCTGCCGCAAGCGAGTTGAATGGGATAGGAGTGAATTCTCCGGCATAAGCAGCCGGGGAAACCATCGTCAATGTCCCGGGCGCGGAGGCTTTCCCTCTGACATTATACTTGAAGTTGAATTGTTTCTGATCTCCGTTTTGGATGAAGTTAAACACAAACGGTTCCGCCAATAAATCCGAGCCGTAAATGCCATACGGATTGCCGGCTGGGGTGCTATTTCTCAAACCGGATGAGTAATAATTGTTGCTTAGTTCGATCGACGTGCCTCCGTCTCGCAGCATCGCATACACATTGTTATTCTGACCGTCCTTTGACGGCTGGAAGTAAGAGGAGTATACTTTCGCTTTCCCGCCGCGGACGTCTATACCCGGATTGTTACCGGGCAGCTGAGTGAAGTTTGCTTGCTGGAAACGAACGATACCGTTATTTACTACCGCGCCTGCGATGCTCGGGCTTCCCCAGAACGCGCTGTTGTACAGAACAAGTTCAGCGTCAGGGTGAATTTTTGCGGTATTAGGGGTATCGCCCATTCTGACGTACGCTCTGTCCGGCTCCGTCGCGATGTTCGTATTAACCAATTCCGAGTTGATCGCGATGATTTTGGTGTGTTCGTCCGCGTCTTCCACATACAACGAATACGCGCATCCGTCCGAGCCGTGCCCGATCATCGTCAATTTTCCAGGATACGCATATTCGCCGTTCCCCAAGTCTCTCTTCAGGAAGTGTACGCCGTAAACCGAACCGTAAACGAAATTGTTGAAGATCGTCTCGTCTTCGACGTCGGAAAATTTGAGCGCGCTGAGGTATCTTTGCACGAATCCGTACACATCGCCGGAAGGCGCCGTATAGCCTTGATCTCCCGGAAGTCTCAAAGCGTAATGCGGATTGAGTTGCATATTTCTGATGAATCCCCCCTCCGAGCCTCCTCCGACCCAGATGCCCGCTCTTAAGAGGGTACCGCCTAAATAATCTACATAGTGACCGTCGGTTCGATAGGAAGCCAGGTCTATGCCTTTATCCCCGATCGGGATCGTTAAGTTGATGGCATATACGCCTGCGCCTTGTCCTTGCACCAAGAACGGCGTTTTAATCGTTTGGTCAGGATTGTTGAGGTTGACGCTGGTGATATTCGCCTGGGTAATGCTAAGTCCTCTGAGACCTGCGTTAGTCTCAAGCCGAATAAGAGAAGCTCCGTTTTCTCCCTCATCGCCACCGGTGTAAGTCGTGAATATCGCCGTGCCGCCGCCTTGCGTATGGTGCTGTACGTCCCACGTTCCTCTGACTTCCACGCCTTCGGGAACGATTACGGGATGATCCAGTCTATATCTTCCGCCTGGTAAATAGACCGTGCCGCCTGCGTGATGAACTTTAATATAGTCAAGAGCAGCCTGCAGTTTTGCGGATATGTCCACGGTCGGCGCGTTGCCTGTTAACGAGCGCGGGAGGTCAAGTCTAAGCACTGCGTTCGATGCCGGTCGCGGGTGTACGTCAATATCTGTTTTTATGTCTTTCGGAATAGGTTCAAACAGATACTCAACGTCGTTAACGATTTGAACCGTAGTGTTATTGCCGTCAGTCTTAACGTCAAGATTAAGGTCATCGATGCGATCGGCAAGGTTAGCGCTCTCGATGTTAAGGTTATACCCGGAGTTCACCGATTTGAACGATCCGAAGTTTGATCCGAGATGTGCATGTTTGTACGCCTGTTTGAAGTTGCTCTGACTGACCAATGCGTTGCCGCGATTAAGGAAGTTCAGAGCGTAATCGTCATATTCGTCGAATGAACTATCTTCGAAGGAGATCACTCCGCCTCTGGCGTTGCTTACAATCGGACCCTTGAATGCAACTCCGTTGAATTGAACGGAAGTGTCGAAACGCTCATTGAAATAGGCTGCGGTGTCGCCTCCGAATTCCGAACTCGAGATCAACAGCCCGAAACCGTTAACGCTGTCAATAAAGATGCCGGTTTGACAGTCTTCTGTCGTTACGCCATAGAACTGCGCGTTCGGAGATTCGTTGCCGCCCGGTTCTCTTCCGATCCACATCCCTGTCTTATACCCTGAAACGCGCAGACCGGATATATATTCCCAGTCCGAGCGATGCATCATAAATCCGGTAGCGTTCCCTCTTGTATAGGCTTTCGCATCCGAAAGACTCGGTGCCAAGGCAAGTCCTGAATTCGCCCAGTATATTGGGTCGATGTCGACGTTCTCGATACGCCCGATGTCCGTACAGGTGTGAATGACGATGCCCTTGTAGAGAGCCGTTATCTTGCTGTTCAGAACATAATGCATCTCGCTGGGCAGGGAGATGAATCCTCCCCAAGAGTTGACGAGAGTCACGTTATCCAGCGTCACGCTGTTTCCGGTTCTTTGATAGAACGTCCACGGATACGGAATGCCATGAATCGTTTCCGTGTCCCCTGTCTTCTGACCGTCCTCGCCTCTCACTTCGACTACGGTTTCAGCAGTAAGATCCTGTTCGGGGTACCAGACCGAAAGGTTCGTTACGCCTGTACCTTGCTCCATGTCGATAAATCGATCGGACACGTTGGCTACCTTTTTCCCGCCTGTTTGATTCTCACGCTCGTCGGAATCCACATACGTGTCATAATTGGCGGTACCCCTGCCGGCATATACGGCTAATACGGTGCCGTCGATTTTACCGTCGTAATGATCCGCATCCGGGTTATCCCATTCGCCGCGGAGCTGTACGCCCGCCCGCAAATTCAAAACTTGTTTATATTCGTAGGTCGTATTGCCGTTCGCGCTTTGAACGCTAACCGTGCCGGTCGTTTCCGTACGGAACGCATAGGTTCCTGCCGGAATATAAACTACGCCGCCGCCATCATTATAAGCCGCGTCGATCGCCGCTTGGAAGGCCTCTCTGTTATCGACGTTCACTAAGTGTTCCGTTGCTGCCATCGCTTCTGTTTTCGCGCCGAAAGCCAGGACGTTATAGTCCGATATCGCCCAATCTTTCGCGTCGTATTCCTGCGCGATTGCCGTTCTCATATAGTTTGCATAATCGTATCTGTCCGGAACCGTCAACACGAACGATTTAGTACCGGATACGGGAGCGGCTGCCGGGCCTCTTGATACCGTCGCCGTGAGCGTTACGGTACCGCCGTCGTCCGGACGGTTCGTCGGGATCGCGCCTGCAGCGGTTATGCGAGTAGCGTCGGACGTCGTCCATGTAAGATCCGTCATATTCTCGCCCATCGACGGAAGAACGAGGTTCGTCGACACATTAGTCTGATCAGCATTCACGCCTTTGATAGAATCCCATGTCAGTTTGTCGATCATATGACGTACTGCATCCACATCGTTACCGGTACCCGTTCCGCGAACGATGATAGGAAAGGTTTTAACAACCGGTGCTGCCGTACCTTTGCTTATTGTCGCCGTGAGGGTTACGGCTTCATTGTTTTCTTGACGTGCTACCGCGCCGGTGCTGCTGCTAATTACCGTGTTATTAGTCGATGTCCATACAATGTTTGTTCTCGTCGAACCCGCCGCAGCAAGTGTCAAATCCGTTTCAACCAGATCTTGTCTCGTATTTGTACCCTTGATCGCATCCCAATTGAGCGCGTCCGCAGCAAGTTGTACCGCTTCTGCGTCCGTTGGCGGAATTTCAGTTATACGTATGCTCTGAATGATTGCTCCTGCCGTAGCGAAACGGAGGTGCGCGCCTTGATTTTGCGCGCCTATCGCAAAGTTAGCTCCGTTAAGCACAACCTTTGAAGTTACCCAAGCGCTGCCGCTTCCAGCCGCCGGAATGCTGGCCGATCTATAGGCATCAAATCCGGAGAAACTGCCAGGATAGATGGTGTTGTAGTGCAAAGAAATACCGCCGGTTGCGCTCGGTCTCCAGTAGGTGACCGCGAGTTCGACCTTGTTTACCTGCTTAAGCCGATCATCGTCTACAATAACGTAAATAAAGTCGCCAACCTTCACGGCGTCAACAGCGCTTTGAGTTACTCTTTCCACATTCACACTATCTCCGTTGAGGCTGATGCCTACGCCATTGCCTTGAAGCTTGTTGCCCGATTGAATAAATGAACCGGAATCGTTGAAGTCAATGAACACTTCGGCAAGCTCGTTTGCCGTGCTGGCTACTGTCAAAGCAAATGGTACCTGAACAGGCGTTGCGCTGCCTTTGCTTATTGTCGCCGTAAGGGTTACGGCTTTGTCTTCGTCAGGGCCGCGGGTGACGTTGCCAGTTGCGGTATCTATGATGCCTCCCGGATTAGCCGACCATGCGATAACCGTGCCGTTCGCCCCCGTTGTCGGAAGCGTTAACGCCGATCTTACCTCGGATTGATTCGCATTGGCATTCTTGATCGTGTCCCATGTCAGATGAGCCGCAGCGTCCGTTACGGCTTGATTGTCGTCAATAGGCTCCACTTTAACTCTAGTATGTGTTCCTGCGAATGGATACTGCGTACTTTGAGCCGTGCGTGCGAACATATAATAGGTGTTGCCTGTCGGTTTTGCAATGGTCGCAGAATATACGCCTGTAAGGAGCGTACCCGCCAGCCAATCGCCTTCCGCAGGAGCGGTGCCGGTGGTGTTGACAGCGAACTGCACAGCCTGACCGTTAGTCGGCGCCGACGACGATAACGTAACGCTGTCTGCTGTCTCGACAGCTGCGGGAATCGGTTTCGGCGAATCCAATGTGCTCTGGAAGCGCGGATTCTTGATATAGATGTCGCCTTGGGGCACAGATGGCCATTGCATTTGCAATCTCCCGGCTTCTACCCTGTCCAGATTAACGGGATTGAAACCATTCGACGAATTTGCCGCCGATAATTGCGCAGCTACCGTAATCCATCCGTTAGCAGGTCCATTTCTCATATCGCTAACGTTAAGGTTAAGACGCGAATTGGTGTCAAGATTGTTGCCGCCAGCCGCTATGGCAATCCAGTTATTCCCACTAAAATTCAATAGGTCCGCATGAGTAACATACATATCAAACACAAAATACTGATTCGCGTAACCTATTAAATCCTGATTGCCGCTGCTATTAATAAAGCGGGCATCCCAAATCCGTTCAGCGCCTGCGCCGATTCTTCCCGCGCCTAACTTAAACGCATTATTTCCGTCCGGCGCAACTGCATTCGCTCCCTCATTTGCATTAGGGAAATACGTCGCAACCCGAGCGTTGACCGCGGCCGGCACAGCTTTCACCGTCACAGTAATCGCTTTCGAAGCACTTGCGGCACCTTTGGTTATTGTCGCCGTGAGCACTACGGTTTTGTCTACTCCTCTATTAGTTAAACGATCCACGCTTCCGGTGCTGCTTATTGCCGCATTGTCCGAAGACCATGCTACGTTCGTCGTTCCTATAGCTGTCGAGAGATTGAGCGGTGATTTCACATCGCTATCCAGCGTATTACTGCCTTTAATCGTATCCCATGTCAGGGACGACGCCACTGTATCTACCAATGTTTGTTCGTCAATAGACGTTACTGTCGTTCTTGTCGATGCGCCGATGAAGGTATAACTGCTGTCTGCTTTCGTACGCGCGAATACATAATAGGTGTCTGCTGAAGGTAATGTGGCAAATTGATACGTATAAACACTACCGTTGTTATTTCCATCCACCCAACCGCTTCCGGGAGCGATCCCGTCCTCGCTTATTGCAAATTCCACGGCTTGCCCGCTAGCCGGCGCGTTGGCAGTTACCGTTCGTGTCGCTACGTCAAGTGCGGGAACCGATGACGGTGAAAGCGGAACGCCTAACGTACTTTTCTGGAAACGCGGGTTTTTAATGAAAACGGGGGTGCTAGGGACGCTCGCATCCCATTGCAGATGCATGGCCAGTCTAGTTACTTTGTCTAGCCAGGCGTCATTGAAATTCCCAGCTACCGCACTTGTCGACGATAACTTCGTATAGACCGTCGCCCATGTACCCACCGCTGCACTTGTGACCCCGCTTATATTAAGTTGTAGGCGAGAATCGACGTTAAACTTGTCCCCAGAGGGATTACTGTCGCTGACGACGACGAGCCAATTATTTCCTTGCATATTTTTAAAGCTCACATTGGGAATGTACATCTCGAATACGAAATAGCCGTCTCTATAAGCGGACAAATCCTTTAGAGGCGACACGCTCGGCGTGAATAGGTTATCCCAAGGACCACCTCCCTTAGAGGTTCCGGTGTTTAAACTCCACGCTGTCTGTCCGTCCGGCGCATTGGTTGCTGTCGCCGTATTACCATCTACACCTGCATTTACGGTCAAAAGCTGTACGGCATCTCCCCATGCCGCGCTGACTGACTTAGGTGGAGAAAACAAAGTGAATAGCATCGCTGTCACAAGCACATAGGCTAATAACCGTCTTTTTATCATTCTAAAATTTCCTCCATATCTAATGTATTTTAGGTGTGGTCTGACACCCCTTTTCCCTTTTGCTCGCTCGCATCACCTCCACGATACCATGTGCACATTCTTGTAAAAGCGCATTCGTCAACAATCGACAAAATGTTAGCGCTTTCACGAAACCGTGCAAAAACGAAATCTCGCTTCTTTGTTCACCCTGTAATCATTTTCTTGAACATTACTTTCTATAATGTGGACTAGTCTTATCATACGAGTGTTGAAATAGAGTTTCTATGAGGTAATCTTCTCCTTACGAGGGCATTATTGTCCTGATGAAACAGACTTTGATAAAAAAAAACGGATCCAGGTTTCATGACTTGGATCCGTTTAGATTACGTGTAGGGTAAAGCATATTGATACAAGTGACCTTCTGGAAGGAATAGAGGAGAGTCAGGATCGTCTTGGAAAGCGCCATGGATTTTATTCTCGCCTTCATTAGCTACGATTACATAGATCGTTGCCTCTCCCCTCTCTTTAACCCAATCTCCTACCTTTAAGGTGGAGGAATCGGGGTCGGTAACAGCTATGTTTATGAATTCATCTGTCCAAGTTTCCCCTTGATCCCTGCTAACTATTAATAATCGCATACGCGGCTCGTGACGACGGTCATTTATGTAGGAGAACACTGCGTCCAGAATGACTTGCGCATCACTTTTGTCTATTTCGTAACGATTACTGAGAGCCGCCCTCCGTTTTTGCCTGCGTACTTTCCTTCTATCTAGCTTGTCTTTACTCATCTCAGTCTCAACTCCAATACATTCAAAGTTGCCAGTAAAGTCGACGGTCCATTTACTAGCAACATAAATGACACCATTTGAAGACCGCATGAGATACCATTCCGTGTTTTTAGAAATAGACGTATATCGCCCAAGCAAACACTCCTACGCCCGCGACGCATGCCCAAAAAAGACAATAAGTCCTCCGAAACGAAGGATTGGCGAACGCAGTTCGTAACATCATCTCGTTCACGATGATAAGGATGAGTCCGACAAGCGAATATCCTCCCCAAATTTTTAGCAGCGTAAAAGCTGACTCGCCGGTATCGTTGAATAAAAATGAGAGGGCGAGTAACAGCAGCGCGCCGAGTGTTGCGAGCGCTAATAAAGCGCGAGTAACGTATGCCAGCAATTTCATGTTTTCCTCCACAGCCGATAAGTATTTTAAAGATACATCTAACATGCTTGGAATCCAAAAGCCATATCCCCGAATATCGAATGTTTTGCTATACCCTATAACGCAACTGAATAAGGTTTTGTTCCAGTATTGCCTTGTTTACGCGCCTCTCCTAGTCGGCTGCTTTGGTTTATTAAATCGTTCATTCCAGGGATCACAGGTGGTTTAACATGCAATTTACCATAGTGCTCTGTATACTTGAGGTAATGGGAATGGCAGAAACAGCCAAAAGCATGTTTGTTAATTTACCGGTAAAAGACCTGAAGAAATCTATGGCGTTTTTCACCGCGGTAGGCTTTGAATTCAACCCAAACTTTACTGACGACAATGCAGCTTGCATGATGATCGGAGAAAACATCTACTCCATGTTGTTGGTTGAAGCGTATTTCAAGACCTTCACCAAGAAAGAGATTTCCGATGCATCCAAAACGACCGAAGTCTTAGTTGCATTAATGGTCGAGAGCCGCGAAAAAGTGGACAAGTTAGTTGACAGCGCGATTGCAGCTGGTGGCCATATTGCAAACGACACACAGGATCTCGGCTTTATGTATCAAAGAAGCTTCCTGGACCTAGACGGCCATCAATGGGAAATCGGCTTTATGGATGAAAGTGCGATTCCGCAGGAGTAAGGAATTTCGGTTGTCCTTGCGGCATAAATATTCCCCGTTAGCGCAACACAACAGGCCACCGATTAATCGGTGGCCTGTTCTTTCATTTACGGCTTAGGATGCGGCCCAAGACGAGTTCGCTTGTACAGCATCATCCATATTTGCGCGGCGATGAAGATCGAGGAATACGTTCCGCATATAAGACCGAACAGCAGGCAGAGCGAGAACAGCCTTATGCTTTCCCCGCCCATAACGAACAAAGCCAATGCGGCGAAGAAAACAGTAAGTACCGTGAAGACGGAACGCCGCATCGTCTGCCACAAACTTGCGTTTACGAGCTGTTCCAGCTGCTCCGCGGTCGTGGGCCGTTCCTTCCTCATATTGCTGCGGATCCGGTCGAAAATAACGATCGTATCGTTGAGTGAATACCCGATAATCGTCAAAAGCGCCGCGATGAAGGTAAGATCGATCTCCAGCCCGAATACGGAGAACAGTGCGATTGGAATTAAAATATCATGGGCGAGGGCGATGATGCATCCGATGCCGTACAAATAATGAAATCGAAGTGCCGTATACAGCACAATCGCTCCGGCAGCCATCATAACGGCGTAACCAGCCTTCTTCACCGTTTCGCCGGCAACGATGGGATCGACCGTCGATTCCTGTCCGGACACCTGCTCCCCATACAGCTGCCGCAGCTTGTACTCGATCGATTCGAGCTGGGAGGGAGACAACACGCTGCCGAACGTCGTAACAGCAGAGGAACCGCTGCCGTTGCCCGCCTTGACGATGGGCTTCATGTCAACGGACGGAACGACATCGTGAATTACCGCCGCGATGTCCGCTGGTTCAAACGGTGCTCCAATCTCCAGCTCCAGTCTTGTCCCCGACTTGAAATCCACTCCGAGCTCCAGCCCTCTGACTAGTATCGCCGCCAATCCCAGTACCAGAATAAACGCGGAGAGGCTTAAATATCGCTTTCTGCGTTTGACGAGATTCGGATACCGCGCGGTATTATCGGATTTGCCGCCGACAATGCGCACGCCGAACCAGCCGATGCTGCGGAGCGCCTCTCCTCTAAGCAGCAGCCACAGGAACAGCCTCGAACCGTATACATTAGTGAGCAGACTGACGACGATTGTCATTGTCAGTACGATCGCAAAGCCTTTTACGGAGCCGTCACCGAAAATCATTAAAATAAGAGCGGCAATGAGCGTCGTCACATGCGCGTCGACAATCGTAGCCATCGAAGCACGCGCGCCGATGCGACTGGCGGAGCGCAAGCTTTTTCCTTCCCGCAGCTCTTCTCTGATCTTCTCGTAAGTAATAATGTTCGCATCGACCGCCATGCCGATGGCCAGCACGAAGCCGGCGATACCGGACAATGTCAGCGACGCGTTCATCCAATCGAGTGCAACTAGGCCGATGTAGGCGAAGCAGGCGATAGTCAAATTGGCTACCATCCCCGCGAGCCGGTAAACCGCAGCCATAAAGACGACAATCGCCGCGACCGCAATGCCGCCCGCAAGCAGCGTGTGATGCAGCGCCTCCTCTCCGAGCCCGGGCGAGATCGTATCGACCTGCAGCTCGACTAGGCGGGCGGGAAGCGATCCGGCGTTCAACAAGTCCTTCAGCTCGACTGAAGAGTCCTGATCGCCGCTTGTTATGGCGGAGACTCCGTCTCCGACAACAGCTTGTACGACAGCTTCCGATACAACTTTGTCGTCCATCAGAAACGTAAGCGTTTTGCCCAGATTGTCCTGCGTAACCTGCTTCAGCTTCGCCGGGTCCTTGAATTTGACAATGACCTCCGGCCGATTCAGTGAATCAAACCCCGTATTCGCGCCGTTTGGCAGCAAATCGCCGCCGTTCAGCACGACGCGGCCCTGGTCGTCTTTAACGCTGAGATAGGCCGGCTGGCCGATCAGCTCCCTCAGCTTCGTCTGGTCGGCGTCGCCGGCGATCCGGACGCGGATCCGATCAGCACCTTCGATTGTTAGCTCCGGCTCGGACACCTTCGTAATATTGACGCGCTTCTCGATCATCCGCTCTGTCGCGAGCAGCAGCGGCTTCGTCACTTGCTGTTTGGAATCGATAGGCTTTACTTGATAGAGGATGTCGAAGCCGCCCTTAAGATCGAGGCCCAGCTTTAAATTTCCGACGATATTCGGAAGCGTCGATGTGATCAATGCCAGCACGAAAAGAACCGTCAGTATAAACGGCAGCAAGCTTTTTAATGTTTTGGACAATTCAAATACTCCCTTTCATTCTATAAAATCATAGATGAACAGAGAGCAAGCTCGTATATCGGGATTGAAAACGAACGGGGTTGAGTACATAGAGCCGTTTGAGGATTTGCACGGGAGAACGGAAATAGAACCTAAGCCTGACCTTGGGGGAAGAGGAGGATACTAAAAGGAGAAGAAAAACAAAGGAGAAGAAAACCTGCGACACATGTTGGCCATTCTTGGCTGCGCCAACTTCGATCGCGCCGAAGCCGTAATCGTCGCCGCCTGCGGTAAATGCCGGACCGGACGCATAATTGTAATCCGAGGAGGAATCGGCATGCAGCAGCGGACATAAACAAGCAATGAGCAGAATTGCGACTGCGAACGCAATATGGAACCATTTTCTCATCGTAACACCTCCCTTCCGCATAGCGGGATTATAGCATATTTTCTTTCAGAAGATAAGGAATGTGGGATTTGTCACCATTTATTGGGTTGTAATCGTAACCACTGCAGATTCTTCGTACTCTTTATTATCCTGTACCCATTTAAGGATGTATTCGTGAGTGAATTTCTTATCCTGGAAATGAACATTGCTAATTGTAAACCCTTTCGTATGTGGTTGAATCGAGCTGGTCGAAACTGTCAAACTACCCTTAAGCGTAAGTGACGGACTAAATGCTATTGAATCTCCTAAATAATCAAATTCAATGCTATATTCTCTCATTTGACTATTTGGTGTTATTGAAACTTTCCAGTGGTCAGGAGTTTTAGATAACGACCATTCAAATTGCGTTACAGGCTGTACACTTTCTTTGGAAGCGTACTCTTGTATAGCCTTCTCTTTACTCTCGCATCCACCAATAAGCAAGACTGCCAAACTCAGTGTGAGCGATACGATTACTTTGTACATTAGATTCGCTCTCCTCAATGATCGTTCCGCCCATAGATTGGGAAACTCATTCACACGAGTAACTCTCATGGAAAAACCCTTTAAACGGGATATCGTCTTCCAGGCATTTTATGAGAAACGACAGTTCCTCATCACACTCCGGCTCCTCGCCATTATTCTGCATCGTTTCAAATGCATCCATAATATTTTCCATGAGCGTTATGTTGATGAATAAGGGTAATCTATCCAACATCGTATTATCGATCTTAGTCTCCGATCTGTATCCTTCAAGGACTGTTTTGAAATAATCATCCATAAACTTTTTGCGTTTGTCCGCGTCCGCTTCAGCTGCTATCCAGCCCATTCCGCTTGTCCAGAGATCTGCTAGGTCATACATATACCAACCGAAACATGAATTATCGAAATCATATACGGTTATTTGTCCTGTATCGAATTCGATCGAATAATTCCCATCGTTGTAGTCAAAATGGATCATACCGAAAGACTCACGGTTTCTTTCCAATGCTTCTAAGGTTTTAAGGAGTTGTACCAGCTTCTCCTTGAGCAAAGAAAACGTAGCTGGTATCCGTTTATTGATCGTTTCGACGTTGAATTTATCACTAAAACTATACCGGCGATGGACTGGAGTATATGCTTTCGATAACTGGTGAAGTTTCCCCAAGACTTTGCCACAATTATAATAATATTCGGTAATCGGAACGCCTTCCCGGTACCGATAGTTATTGTCCACTAGCCTTTTTCCTTTGGCCTTTTTAAACAAGCAAATATAATAATTATGCTGATTATGAGCGATCTCTTCCAGCAGATTCCCTTTCCCAGAGCTGACAACATCCGAAACACTTCCGCCATGCTCGAATAAATACCTGACATACTCAAGCTCTCCCAGAAAATCTTCCCGGGTTCTGTCATTTAACAAAGCGATTCTAACAATTATAGAATCGTTGCCCTCTTTCTCACAGGTATAAACGACATTACGCCCTCCGTCATGCGCATTAACCAACTTGACTTCATAACCTTCTAATCCGTATAACTCTGATACTATTGGAAGTAAATATGCATCGCTGACTTTAATAACCTCGTTAATATTTATAATATCTCCTCCAGTCAAAACATGTCCTTAACAGCAAATTCTTTTATCCCTGTTCCTTCAAGTGTAAGCTCTTTGACTACCGAGAACTGGCCTTTCAAACTGAATTGATATCCAGTCTAGATTATTCGCGCAATTATATTCAATCCCTTTTTTAGGGACGATGTCATATTCTAACCTGTATGTAGAAAAAGGCGCCCTTATGGGCGCCTCGATTTATTCTTATATTGCTTCCGTATATCGTTTGAAACTATCCAAAATCGCTTGCCAACCCGCCTGTTGGAATTCAACGGGGTGAGTGCTCTCGGGGTCGAAGATTTCAACGACCTTAGTGGCCTCGCCTTGATCGACGAACGCAATATCCACACTCCGTCCATCTCCCAATGTGTAGGCAATCGTCTCATGCAGCTTCACTTCGTCGTAAATTCCGCTAAAATCAAAACCCATGCTGCCATCCTTCGCTTCCATCCTTGTCAGGAATTTGCCGCCGACCCGCAAGTCGTTCTCCGCTCTTGGCGCATGCCATTCCTCGGAAGGTTGATTCCACTTCGTAATGTGGTCAGGCTCGGTCCAATAGTTCCATACTTTTGCTACAGGGGCTTGAACGACGGTCTCTACGGTTACTTTCGTTGGATTGCTTGTTTCCATTGTGTAGGACACCTCTTTACGGGAATTTTGTTTCTCACTAATATAGACGAATGCCAATCTCCGAATTCATCGGTCAATTTGTTCCGGAAGCCCTAATCGGGAAAATAATTTTGCATTTATGAAATTTTGAACATGGACTATCCGATTATCTTTCACTTCAATCACGTGAATGCCCCAAGGCACCAGGACGGATGCCTCCTTACCCGGCACATACT
Organism: Paenibacillus rhizoryzae; assembly: GCF_059686995.1. Lineage (NCBI taxonomy): Bacteria > Bacillati > Bacillota > Bacilli > Caryophanales > Paenibacillaceae > Paenibacillus > Paenibacillus rhizoryzae. The sequence continues at coordinate 382,313 of NZ_JCAALT010000007.1, forward strand.
GCGCCAGAGCGGGATAACCGCCATTCACTGTAGTTGGCAAAAATTTAGACCCCTCGCAATGCCAGCGCGTAATCGCAAAAAACGCGGACAAATCTTCTTGCCCGCTTATCCACATGGCGAAAGGCGGCATGGACATACAACCTTCCTCATGGAACAACGACACAAGCGCATGGATATCGAATTGCTCAAACGCTTCCACATACCGCGAGAGAAGATTCTGATCGGGATTGACATCCATCTTACTAAATTGGTCGGAGCGAAGCCGCGTTCGTTCCATCGTCTCCCTGGCTCGTTGCACGGCGCTGTTCGCCGCTGCCGGCGACATTCCCAACGTATCCGAAATTTGTTTCGAAGACCATTCAAAGACATCCTTAAGAATAAGAACCGCTCGTTGACGGGGCGGCAAGGTTTGCAAGAGTGCGATAAAACAGAGCTGAAGGGTATCCTTGCGAACAAGAGCATCTTCCGGATTTTCTCCGAATTCGGGTGAGGGCCAAATCCAGGACGAATCCGGCAGCGTTTCGTTTGGTTCGACAATTTTGACCGCCGGGTCGGACAGGTCAACGGGAAGCGTACGGCGCTTCGCTTGCCTCAGCTTGTCCAGGCATAAGTTCGACGCGATGCGGTAGATCCATGTTTTAATGGATGAGTCCTGTCTGAATCGATCCCAGCTCTGCCATGCCCGAATATAGGTTTCCTGTACAGCATCGTCCGCATCATCAATGCATCCCAACATTCGATAACAATATGAGGTTAACCCCGGCTTGTAGCTCTCAAATAACTTTATATCAAAAGCGGTATCGTTCATCTTCGCCCCCCTAGGTCTCTCTTCTTGAAACGCACTCCTTCCATCATATTCGAATCATTCGGCAGCCACAAGGCGAAACGGCTACGCCGTCCTTTGGCAGCGGGGCGCGTTTCGTACCAAGAACAAAAAGAGACCCGCAGCAACGTGAAGTGCACCCCTTATAGTGGACATTGGAAAAACACCCTAGTGTTTAACCGATGAAAACTATAGGGGGTGCTTTTTGTATGGCAAGAAAGGGGCAACGACTTCAGACATATAGCT
>NZ_JCAALT010000008.1:0-372917 GCF_059686995.1 Paenibacillus rhizoryzae
ACTCACCCGTCCGCCGCTAACCTTACCCGAAGGTAAGATCCGCTCGACTTGCATGTATTAGGCACGCCGCCAGCGTTCGTCCTGAGCCAGGATCAAACTCTCCATAAAAGTAGATTGGTTTCCGTTCGAAGCCAAAGCTTCGAATGGAGCATTCTACTAGATGAATTCGCTTGTTAGCTCATTCAAAAAACTAGCTTTGCGAAACGTTAGTTTCGCGGTATTTAAAACATTTTGTTGAATCTGACGTGATTCATATGTTCAGTTTTCAAAGAACTTGTTTGTCTCACTTTCGTGGTGACAAGTGATTATGTTACCAGCTTCGTCATCATGTGTCAACAACTTTATTACTTTCTGTCGAAAGCTGTATGTTGTTGTTGCCGTATGTCTCAGAAGCGACAAGAAATAATTTAACATATCCGAAAACCCATTGCAACTTGTAAAAAATGACAAAGGGGCGTGCCCTCTACGGCCTGCGTAGAATTCATGCCCCTAATCATTTACTGCATCAATTACTGCAGCAGCTTAAGCAGTTCCTCTTCATCCTCGATAACGGTTACCCCGAGATCGCGTGCTTTAGTAAGCTTGCTGCCCGCACTCTCACCGGCGATAACGAAGTCGGTCTTCTTAGATACGCTTCCGCTGATCTTCGCTCCAAGCGCCTCCAGCTTCTTCGCCGCCTCATCGCGCGTCATAAGGGAGAGCGTCCCGGTAAGCACGACGGTTTTGCCGCTGAATATGCTATCCGTCCGTGCAGCCTCTTGCTGCTCCGCTTCTGCTTTAACGCCAAGCGCCAGCATACGGTCTAAGCTCTCCGCTATAATCGGATCGTTAAAGTACGTGTAGATGCTTTCCGCCACAATACCGCCTACGTCCGGTAAGCCTACAAGCTCCTCAACTGTCGCGGCTCGAACAGCACTCAAGCTGCCGAAATGGTCCGCGAGCATCTTCGTCGTCGCTTTGCCTGTATTCGGAATACCCAGAGCAAACAGGAATGCTGCCAGATCGCGATCTTTGGACTTCTCAAGCGCCTCAAGCAGCTTACGTGCCTTGCGATCACCGAAGCGATCAAGACCGATTAACTGATCGTAAGTCAACGAATAGAGATCCGCAGGGTCGCGAACTCCGCATTCATCGAATAACTGCTCTGCTGTCATAATGCTGAACGATTCGATATCCATCGCATCACGGGATGAGAAATGCGTGATGCGGCCGATCGTCTGCGGTCTGCAGCCAAGCTTATTGTTGCAGAACAGATGCGCCCCGCGCAGCTCCAGCGGCGTTCCGCAGGATGGGCATGCGGTAGGCGCTATAATTTCTACGCCAGGCTCGTCGTCGGCTTTGCCCAGAATCTCCGGAATGACGTCGTTGGAACGGCGAATCACTACGTGAGTGCCGAGCGCGAATTTCAGATTCTTACGCTCGATATCGCCGATATTGTTGAGCGTACAGTTCTGAACGGTAACGCCCGCGAGATCAACAGGCTCGACGCGTGCGACCGGTGTGATTTTGCCGGTACGGCCCACTTCCCAGGAAACAGACTCCAAGATCGTTGTCGTCTCTTCTGCCTCGAACTTGAATGCGACAGCCCAGCGCGGGAACTTATCGGTATAGCCAAGCGCTTCGCGCGTCCGCATGTCCGTCAGCTTCACGACTGCACCGTCAATGAGGAAGTCATGCTCGCTCCGACCTTCGGCAACGCGTTCAAGCTCTGCTTGCACTTCTTCGATCGTCGTACAATACAACGTATAGGGATTAACCTTAAATCGGTTATCCTTCAGGAATTGAATCATCTCTGCATGCTGCTCGAAGGAGACACCTTCGGCAAACCCGATATTATAGAAGAACGCGTTTAGCTTCCGCTCTGCTGTAATCCGCGGGTTCTGATTGCGAAGCGCGCCTGCAGCTGCATTACGTGCGTTCTTAAGCGGCTCAGCGGCCGTTACATTGTAAGCTTCGAGTACAGAGAGATTCATAATGCCTTCGCCTTGAACTTCAATAAGACCGTCTTTGAAAGGAATCGTAAGCGGTATGGAACGAATCGTCTTCACTTGCGCCAGAATCCCCTCGCCAACAACACCGTTTCCGCGAGTCGATGCTTGCACGAGATTACCTTGATCGTAAGTCAAGTTAAGCGTAAGTCCATCAAATTTGAGCTCGATGACATAACTAGGCTCAGGTAGCGGCGTTTCGCTTGGATTCTTGGTGTTATAGTCTGCGATTGCCTTCTTCACCCGGGTATTCCAAGCAAGCAGATCCTCGTTGTCCTGCGCTTTATCCAGACTCCAGAGCCGGGCGCGATGACGATGCGGCTCGAAGCCTTTCAAAATATCGCCGCCTACGCGCTGTGTCGGCGAATCCGGAAGCAGGCTGCCTGTTTCTTGCTCCAAGCTCACCAGCTCGTCATATAGCTCATCCCACTGTTTGTCGCTGATCGTCGGCCGATCCAGCGTATAATAGTTGTGATTGTGCTCCGCAATGAGGTCTATTAGCTCGCGCATTCTCGCAAGCTTCATCGGCTCGGTATTAGGTCCCGGTTCCATCGCAGTCGTCATAGACGTTCTCCCTCTCTCGTTCAAATTACTTATACTTTCGTGATCGGTGCAAAGCTTGCGAGCAGCTTCTTCAGTCCTACCGGGGCAGGGAATGCGATTTGAAGCTCTTTGTCATTGCCTGTGCCTCGGACGGAAACAATCGTGCCGATGCCCCACTTGCCGTGTGACACTTTATCGCCGGCTACAAACTCGCCGCCCGCTCCCGCTCCGGCTGCTGCACCTGAAGCTGCACGGGCCGCATCCGCTGGCGAAGTGACCCTAACGCCGCTGCTATTACTACCAGCTCCGGATAAAGAGCCTGATCGCGCTGCCGGCGATGTCGCGCCGCTGCGGAATCCAAACCCCGTTGAACCTGAAGCACCGGCGCCAGATGCCCCTCCTCCAATACCACCGGTACCCCGGCTGCCTGAGCCAAATCCGATGCCGCCGCCTGCCGGACGCCCGCGTCCCGTTGCAGATGCATCCGTCTTCAGCTCATCCGGAACCTCCCGAAGGAATCGCGATGGCATATTGGCATTCGTCCGGCCAAACAGCGTACGCATCCGCGCGCTGGTCAGATAAAGCTGCTTCTCCGCACGTGTAATTCCAACGTAGGCAAGACGGCGCTCCTCTTCCAGCTCCTCGTTATCATTCATTGCCCGACTGTGGGGAAATACACCTTCCTCCATACCGATAATGAATACGATCGGAAACTCCAGGCCTTTGGCGCTGTGCATGGTCATCAGTACGACAGCGTCCTTCACGCCGCCTTCCGGCTCATCTTTATCCATGGAATCGATGTCTGCAATAAGGGCAAGGTCTGTTAGGAATGAAACCAATGACTTGTCTTCGTTACGCTTCTCAAAGTCCTGCGTCACAGAGAGAAACTCGTCGATATTCTCTAGGCGCGCTTTCGACTCCAGTGTATTCTCGCGATGCAGCTCCTCACGGTAGCCGCTCAGTTCCAATACCTTCTCCGTCAACTCTGTTACGGACAGGTATTCGACCATGCGCGTTAAGTTATCAATAATATCGCGGAATTCCGCAAGCGCCGTGCGGGCGCGCCCGGTCAGATCAAGCCAGTCCAACTGCTCCAGCAGCGCAAATACCGAAATCCCGCGCAGGCCCGCTTCGTCGAACAGCTTCGCAACCGTCGTATCGCCGATTCCCCGCTTCGGAACATTCACAATCCGTTGGAAACAGATGTCGTCATCCGGATTCGAAACAAGCCGCAAGTATGCGAGCAAATCCTTAATCTCTTTGCGATCATAGAACTTTACGCCGCCTACGATTTGATAAGGAATATCGGATTTAATGAGCGTTTCCTCTATTACCCGTGATTGTGCATTCGTCCGGTACAGGATGGCATGATCGCCGAATTTCCGGCCGCCTCCAACATGTTTGCGAATAGCCCCGGTTACGAAGTACCCTTCGTCATGCTCCGTATCCGCCTGATAAACGGTGATCGCTTCACCTTCACCCTGATCCGTCCACAGCTTCTTCGGCTTCCGGCTGCTGTTGAGCTTAATGACGGCATTGGCCGCGTTCAAGATGTTCGCAGTGGAACGGTAGTTCTGTTCCAGCATGATCGTTTGCGCTTCCGGGTAGTCTTCCTCAAAGTTCAAAATATTTGTAATATCCGCGCCACGCCAACGATAAATCGATTGGTCGCTATCCCCTACAACGCAGATATTGTGATGTTTGTCGGCTAACATTTTGCATAACATGTATTGCGCTCTGTTCGTATCCTGATACTCATCGACATGGATGTAACGGAATTTGTTCTGGTAGAAAGCAAGAACATCCGGCTCGTCCTTGAACAATTGGATCGTCTTCATGATGAGATCGTCGAAGTCCAAGGAATTGTTGCTCTTCAGCCGCTTCTGGTAAGCGGTGTACACCTTAGACACGATGCCGTCAAAATAATCCCCGATCTTCAGCTCGAATTGCTCCGGTGAAATCAGTTCATTCTTCGCCCCGCCAAGTGCAGCCTGCACACTCTTCGGCTCGACTTTCTTCGTGTCGATATTCAGATCCTTCATGCAGTTACGGATCACCGACAATTGATCTGCGGAATCCAAGATCGAGAAGCTGTTCGTAAAGCCGATTCGGTTAATGTCTCTGCGCAAGATACGCACGCACATCGAGTGGAAGGTCGATACCCAAATATCTTGACCGGCATTGCCGACCAGCGCACTTACCCGCTGCTGCATTTCTCGTGATGCTTTATTGGTAAAGGTAATCGCCAAGATGCTCCATGGCGCTACTCGCTTCTTCTCGATTAAGTATGCAATACGGTGCGTGAGCACACGCGTCTTGCCGCTTCCCGCTCCTGCCATGATTAGCAGCGGCCCATCTGTTGCTTGCACAGCTGCACGCTGAGGCGCGTTCAATTTCTGAACGGCCTGGTCGATGCTGAATTCGTTTAACATAGAGAAAATAAACCCCTTTGTTCGCATTTGTTCGCCTTACTTCAGTCTAGACAACCGCCAGGACTGTGTCAATTATAACCGATCGTTTGCAGGCATTTTCCTGTAAATAAAAACGGCCTCCGAAATGACGTAGCCGATTCATTTCGAAGCCGTTCTTGTTCATTTCTGCTATCCTTTGCTTACTTGGGCAGATCCGTAGATAATACAGCATCCACCGTGGACAAAGCCGCGGTCAGATCATCATAAATGACATTGCCAACGATAATCGTATGCGCCGCTTCTGCCGCCTGTCTTGCTTTTGCCGCATCATCAATGCCGCCGCCATAGAACAGCCTTGCCCCCGTAACAAGCCGTGAGGCCCGCTTCACCAGCTCCATGTCGCCGAACTTACCGCTGTACTCCATATAAATCACCGGCAAATGCATTAGCCGATCCGCCATATAAATATGAGCAGCTACCGTCTCAGAGTCAAGCCCTGCCTGAGCCCCCGTAAGCTTCGCCGCCAGGGCTTCCTCGTTCAAGATCAGGTATCCTTCTGCCGAAGTGTTCTCCCAGGGGATGAACGCTCCGAATTTACGCAACGCCTGTATTTGCCTGCCTGCGAGCCACTCTGCCTTATCGGTATTCAGCACAAGCGGAATGAAATAATGGTCAAATCCCGGCACTGCGGCCTCTTCATTCGACACCTCAAGCGCACAAGGCACCTCATACCTGCGAATGCGCGACATCAGATCGACGGTATTGTCAAAGGTAACACCGCTTGATCCGCCGACGATGATAGCGTCGGTTCCGGACATGCAGATGGCATCGAGCCGCTCATCGCTGATTTCACGTTCCGGATCGAGCTTAAATACATGCCGCCATTCTTTATAAATTGCCGATTGCAGTTCCATGTTGCCCTCCGCCCAATCTTGATATCCTGTCATCTTCAAGCCAGCTTACAGCTCAAGCGCCTCAATTCGCTGCATAACGGCAAACTCATTGGGATAAATCATCATAAACTCCGTTAATCCTACCATGCGGAACAGCTTCTCGTAATGGGGCGTTATGCCCCATGCGAAAGTATGTACACCTGCTTTGCTGCCCATCCGAGCGAGCCGGATCAGCACCGCCATCCCGCCGCTGTTAATATAATCGACTTTCGTTAGATCCAGCGCCAGAAACCGAATGCTTCGGCCGAGCTCCGATTCTTGCTCAAAGCCCGCGATCAGTTTGCCCTCGGCTGCTTTGCTTAAATCGCCTTCCAGCTTCAGTACCATTCCGCTTGGGAATTTCCGCGTTTCAATTTGCAATGGTTGTTCGCTCATCTTCTCAAGCCCCCTTGTCCAGGTCATCAGTTATCCGCCAGAAGCCGTCTGTAATTTTCTCATAAAATAAAGCTCCGTATAAAATCCACGCTCGTCTCGGCCTGTCGTCCAGTAATCGGCCAAGGAATCAATCATAACCAGTCCCCAGCCTCTCGGGTCCTCGGATTCCAGCTTCTTGCGCATCTCCGCTTCATCGCGGGAGAGCCTTGGATAATAGCCGCCGCCTTCATCATAAATGCGGCAAACGGACAGCATGCCGCCGATTTGGGCGATGACGGTAACGTAAGTATTCGGCTGCAGCTTATTGCCATGTTCAATCGCATTAATCATCGCTTCGCACACGGCACTCTGGACATCCTCTTTAATTCCGGATTCCGGCCATCTCTCTTGAATCCAGTCACCCAGCTTCAAGGCGATAATTCGCTCTTCGCCGAGCTTACTGCGCAAGGACCACTCGCGCGTCATAAACGGATTATCGAACGCGGCCGCTACATCACTGTATTCGCCTCGCGGTAGATCCAGTTTATCCAGCGCACTGCGATATTCACCCACCAGCTCCAGCACTACTACGGTACGATCGTCTTGCCCCGGACCGCATGCCTGATCGACACGAGAGAGCCACTCATCCACAACGGCAGACAAATCGCCCTCTGACCAGGTGGCAATCTCCGCTTCCAGTCCTTCGAAGCTGTACATTTTGCCTGTTCGATCGATAGCCTCAATTAGTCCATCCGTATATAACAGGAAGCGGTCTCCATCCTTCAACTGCAAATCCTTCTCCTCGTAGATTGCCTCAGGGTCGATTCCAATCGGAAGTGAACTGCAATCAATGGCGGTGAACTGCCCGTCTTTGGCAATGATATATGGCGATAGATGTCCTGCACTGGCATATTGTAACTTATTATTAGTTAAATCTATGACGCCTACACCGATGGAAACACAGCCTTCTTCCCCCATCGCTTCGCACAGCTGCCGGTTCATCCGCGCAAGCACCTCCGAAGGGCTGCCGTTTCTTCGGATTTCAGAGCGGAACACGAGCAGCTGCGCCGACATAATGAGTGCCGCAGGCAATCCTTTGCCTGACACATCGCCAATCATTACCGCAAACCGGCTAGGGCCAAGCGACACGACGTCGAAGAAATCCCCGCCGACCTCTCGGTATGACTGACAGCGTGCTGTAATGTGATAGGCGCCAATCGTCAAATTCCCGGGCGGAAGCAGCTTCTGTTGCACATTGTAAGCCATTTTCAATTCCCGCTCCAGCGATTCATATTCCCGATTAATCCGATTTTGCAGCTCGCTGTATGCCACCGCAAGCTCTCCGGCTTCGTCATGAACAACAGACGTTGCATTGGCATGCCGAATATCATTGCCGCCAACCAGTCCCCGGATATCCCTTATGAGACCGCGAAGCTCCTGTCTAAATTGCATCGTCACATAGCTGAACAAACTTAACCCAATAAGAAAATAAAATAAAGCGATCAATCCGAATTTGTAGGGTTCCATCGATTCATGCGGTCTCGCGGTCACGATCGCCAGCTGAAACAAACTCAGAATGGTCACTAGGAAAGTGCATGTATACGTAATAACAAGCGGTTGCGAAACGGAAGCTCGCCCGTCAAAGTTGCCGGAAAGCGGCTGCAGCTTCATCATATACGGACGAAACAGTCGCCGCACCGAGGTGAAGAGAACGAGTGCCACCGTCATAATAAGGCTTTGCTCGCCCGCCATAATGCCGGTCAACTGAAGCCAATCGAAGGAATACCCGTTCTCTTCATCATTCCACACCTGGATGATATCCGCCAAATGAAAGCTTGCTGAGATCAGCAGACCGACCAGCAGCACGCTGACCAGAAGCTCATATGGCATACGATACAAACGGATGAGTGCGATATTCGTCAGACCGTTGTCGCGGCGTATTCCCTTCGAAGCGGACGACTCTTCTTCCTGGAGCTCCTTTATGACCGGCTGCAGCCGCCACGCCGATGCACAAACAAGAACGACGGCAAGCATGACAGCCCCGAGCACGTTCACGATAAACGGAAAAGGGAACATGGCCTCAAAGTGCGCAACCAGCATGGTTTCCGCACGCAAAATCATTAAACTGAGCACCAGTGCAATGACATAGATGATCAATAACCGGTTAATCAGCGAGCGTCCCCCATTGGATGGCCGATTCTTGCTCGGTCTCGTCGTCAATTCCATAGCAGGTTCCTAACCTCTTCGAGCGGTTCACTGCCCAGTTCCTCTTTGCAAACACGCTCTAGGCGGCGATACCAGCCAATCGCTTCGATTCTCCGATCTCCGCGTAAGCATAATCTGATCATCGCCTCGTAGGCTTCTTCCTGGTCAGGCCGCAGAGCAATCCATTCCGCTAAACTCTGCTCCACTCTGGCCTCATCATGCAACTCACTGTAGTAGCCGGCAATTCGCTTAATCATATTCGTCTGCCGATCCAAGAGCTGTTCCCTGACTCGCTCCAGCCACTCCGCATACGGAAGCTCCGTACCGAGCAGACCATAGAGAGGCAGCGCCTTGTCGTATAAGCGGCAGGCTTCTTCGCGGTCATCCATCCAGAGCTGATCGCCAACACGTGACAGCGTCAGATAACTCTCCACATCGATCGCTTCAAAAGTGACCTCCGAGATGCCGACAACACCTCGTTTGGCATAGACAAGATCCTCCGGCATGCCAAGCTCTCGTAACGAGGAACGCAAGTCATGAAGGGTAACATAGAGCTGATTAGAACGTTTAGCCGGATCGCCTTCACCGAAAACCCGTTCAATGACCTGCTCTCTGTTCGCCTTGTAGCCCGGTTGAAGCAATAGATACACGAATAATTCTCCGGCTTTCCGCCGTTTCCATATCGGTTCGGCCAATTTGCCTTCAGGCGTACTGAAGCTGATCCCGTCAATGAGCTGTACTCGCCATTTCGCTGCCATGGTTTCAACAGCCTCTTCATTATCGTGTGCAGCATCAGGCTCAGCATCTAGCTGCGTTTCTTCTCTATTCATCGGGCCGGACCCAGATTGCTGGTCCAACTCGGATAATTGCTGCTGTATAATTTGCTCTTGGGCAAAGAACGTAATCGTGTGCGCTTCCACATTCGCCAGTTCCGCCATCGTTTGCTTGATCTCCATTGCAATCCGGTCTATCGCCGGCGTGGAGACCAGTTTCCGCAGCCGATCCAGCTTCGGAAAAAATTGTTCAGCCAGAGTAAGCTGCCCCTCTTGGAGAAGTCGTTTCATTCGAGCGCCACTGGCAAAAATCGTGCTTTCAATATCCGCTGTCAGATCGGCAGGAAGCTCCTCATCCGGCTGCTGCATGAGAATTGCTTTGCTCAAATAAGCGAACCGTTCCGGAAGCCTCGCACACATCTCCTCATCAGGCTCTTTGCTTGTCAGCAAATGAACCAGCACCGTGCCTGCAGGGTTGTTAGCCATATGACGCTTGAGCCAGTGCAGCCATAGCTGCCAATCGGGATGCTCTTTCTCTAGCGGATCAAACAACAGCCGATCGAGCAAAACAAACCCCATCCATAGCGGCTTGCCTTCTTCTCTAAAACGTTCAGCGGCCATAATAAAGAGCCCCTGCGCCATTTCATATTGAGCGGCTCCATTGGCTGCTGCGCGGGCCAGCGCCCATGGCACAAAACCGCTGCAGTGCTCCGGATTACGCTCCCACTCCTGTGCCAGCAGTGCCATTACAGGCTTCGACTCCTGCTTATCTCCTACCTGCTCATACAATAGACCCAGCATCGCCATCATCGTCAGCATCGAGGAATCATCCGCTTGCGCGGCAAAACCTCGAAGTGCCGCTTCCAGCCTTTGCTTCGTTTCGATTAACCGTCCGCTAAGCAGGCCATCCTCACATTCGGCACGAAGCAGCAGCGGCGACTTCAGTCTTATATCGGCCGGAATGGCAAGCAATTGCGTAATAGCGGGCATTTGGCCGTCCAGAATCGTCCGTTCGACCTTCAATACTTCCATTTGCCAACCGTCCTGGTTGGTCTTCACCTTGTTAGGTTGCTTCATTGGTTATCCTCACCAAGCCTATCTTATTCTCGACTCCCGGCAGGTAAGCATGACTTGCCGGCTCGAAATATATACAACATGAATTAATGCTACTATTCGCCCCCCAATCCCGAAAACCTCCCTGACTGTCGAAATTGAAAGAAATTTGTAAGGGGAGAATAGGAAATAAAGACTATATAAGAAAAGAGGGGCCGCCAAAGCTGCCCCTCTACGTATTATTTTACCAGCTGGCCTCTTGTGACCCCGAGTTGATTAATGGCTTTCAAACTGCGCCACACTTGCGTACCGCCAATTCGGCCGGCGATTGCATCGCTGTACAGCTCGATGACCTCATCTACTTTATCGGCAGTCTCTTCCAGGAACTCAATCCGGAAAGAAGCTACACCCAGATCACCAAATTGTTTCATATATTCCGCGCCCGACTGCTCGATGGCGTTATAAACCGTATTCCGGCAGCCTTCATCGACGCGAACCGGGTGAGACATACCGATTCGGTCTTGCAGCGACACGCGGCGGTCTTCACATGGTCTGCCGCAGTTCGTGAAGTCCGTGCCTTCGCTCAGGAACGTACAATATACGCAGTGCTCCGTGTGGAACATCGGCAAATGCTGATGAATGACAACTTCCATGCGCGACGTATCGCTATTGCGAAGCAAATCGAACATCTGTTGTACGTTCAAGTCATATGACGGTGTAACCAGGCTGCAGCCGGCATCGAAGAACAGATCAGCCGCTTTATGATTCGCTATATTCAGCGAGAAGTCCCCGATCAACGTTGGGAACGGCTCATTGGGCTTGGAAGCGCGTGCCCGCAAATAGTAATACAGCGCACCTGTATTCCGTACCAGTACGGCATCAGGCTTCAGCTTCAAAATATTCGCATGGTAGCCGTTCTCGTTCGGCATATGAATCCGCGGCGTCACCAGCCCAATCGGCTTGCCCGCGCTCCGCGCAAGCTCCATCGCAGCGGGAAGCTGCTTGATGAACTCGAAATCGGCATAAACCATGCCGACTTTCTCGGAACGCACCGCAGCTTCTAGCTGCGGCAAGCTGCGGCAGAGCACCGTCAGCTGTGCCCCAGCGCCGCGGCCCGCGGCCGCAAGCTCGCCACCGGCGCTGCCTGTGCCAGCGGCTTCGCCGCGTCTGCGCACGTCGTCGTAAACCTCGACGGGACGCTTCACATACACGGGCGGCTTCGGCCGTTCGCCCGCCAAAGCCTCGGCCGCTTCGCGGCGCATCCGGTTCAGCTCGCGCATCGGCACGATGAGGTCGCCTTGCAGGTCGACCTCAAGCGATTCGAGCTGATACACCGTGCCGCCAAGGCGGCCCAGCTGCTCCTCGAGCAGCGCTTGGTCCATCGGACGTTTCTCCGCATGCTCCAGCAGAAGCTCGGAGGCAATCTCGACCGTATTGCCCTTCTCGACATCGGTCCACCATGTGCGAAGCGGCTGTCCAAGCCCGCCGGTTACTTTGACATGCAGCGGGAATACGCGGTAAGGCTTCTCGGTTTCATATGAAGCACGAAGACGTTTGTCCAGCGCAGGGTCGTTTGTTTTCCAAACCCGATCACCTACATGAACCTTGCGCAGGTCGATATCGTTACGCCCCGGCACCAATTCAATCACGGTACCCTCTTGTGCTTCGCCTTCGAACTTCGTGCCTTGTCTGCGCAAATCGTAGACCCGGCCGCCTTCTTCCTTCTTCGTCGGATCCCCGGCGTCGAAGACAATCCCGTCGCCGCGTTTAAGCGGCGCTTCGATCCGGCAGACAACCGCATCGCGAAGCACCCGCTCCACGCGTCCCAGATAGACGCCGCGGCTTTTCGGGAATGTACCTTCCACGAGCTTCTTATTGTTGGTGCCGGTTAAGAAGCCATGTGTAAACCCGCGCGAGAAGCTCTGCTGCAGCTCGCGGATATCTTCCTTCGAAGGGGCAGAGCGATCCCCATCGAAATATTTATCAATCGCCTTGCGGTATTTGCTCACCACGTTGGCTACATATTCAGGGCTTTTGAGACGACCTTCGATTTTAAAGGAAGTCACGCCCGCCTCGATCAATTCCGGCACAAGTTCAACAGCTGCGAGATCCTTCGGCGAAAGCAGGTACGTAACATCGCCCATCGGCTTCTGCTCCCCATCTACCATCAGATCGTACGGAAGCCGGCAGGCTTGCGCGCATTCGCCGCGGTTGGCCGAACGGCCGCCCCACATCTCCGAGGTCAAACATTGACCGGAGTACGATACACAGAGAGCTCCGTGAACAAACACTTCCATCGGAAGTTTCGCTTGCTCGCCGATTGTCTTGATTTGTTTTAAATTATTCTCCCGGCCAAGTACGACACGTTCGATATCGAACGGCTTCGTGAACTCTACCGCTTCCGGAGACGTAATCGTCATCTGCGTCGAGCCATGAATCGGGAAATCCGGCGACAGCTCTCTAATGAGCTTCACCAGGCCGAGATCCTGTACGATTACCGCGTCTACACCTGCATCGATACAAGCTTCGATCAGCTGCTTCGCACTATTCAACTCTTCTTCAAACACCAATATATTAAAGGTCAGAAATCCTTTAACGCCATAGCTGTGCAGGAAAGCCATAATTTCCGGAAGCTCGTCCGTATGAAAATTGTTCGCCCGCGCCCGTGCATTGAATTTCTCTACACCAAAAAAAACAGCGTCGGCTCCATTTGCCACAGCTGCCCTCATACAATCCCAATCGCCGGCCGGTGCCAGCAGTTCGACATCTTGCCGCTTCATCATTACCATCTTGACTTCCGCCATCCTTATCTATCAATCACTTATTTGTTTTAAGTGTACCAGAGCTTTCGCCTAAACAAAAGCGACCGGCCTACGTATCAGCCGTTCCCTTCCGAAATATTTCCGGTAGAGAGCTACGCTTGTCGAGTACGACTCTTTAATTTTTGAATGCGAAGGAGTTAATAACTTCCTCGATCTTGCTGCGATTGCTCCCATGGGAATGCTAATCTTTAGGAGTCAGTATTTGTCCACTTACTATGCTTTTTTGGCATTGGAGACGTTGAATCTTAACCTTGTCTTCTGCCCATGCTATAATAAGAAAGGCCATTCGCAATACATATCCATTTGGGAGGTAACTATACACGTATGAAACTCGGCGTATTCTCTGTCCTATTCGCACAGAAATCATTTGAAGATGCTTTGGATTACATTGCATCTAAAGGCTTGGATGCTATTGAAATCGGAACCGGCGGCTACCCAGGCAACGCGCACTGCGATCCTGACACCCTGCTTGCTGACGAAAGCAAACTCAAAGCATTCAAAGATGCTATTGCGTCCCGCGGTTTGACGATCAGCGCGCTTAGCTGCCACGCTAACCCGCTGCACCCGCAAAAAGCGATCTCCAGCGAGCACGATGCGATCATCCGCAAAACGATCGTACTTGCCAACAAGCTTGGCGTACCTGTTGTAAACACATTCTCCGGTTGCCCTGGCGACCATGAGGATGCGAAGTACCCGAACTGGCCGGTTGCACCATGGCCGAACGATTTCCAAGATATCTTGAAATGGCAATGGGAAGAGAAAGTTATTCCTTACTGGAGCGAGATTGCTAAGCTTGCTACAGAAAACAATGTCAAAATCGGCCTGGAGCTGCACGGCGGTTTCTCCGTACACAGCCCTGCAACACTGCTTCGCCTTCGTGAGGCTTGCGGCGATGCAATCGGCGCTAACCTTGACCCTAGCCACATGTGGTGGCAAGGAATCGATCCGGTTCAAGCGATCCATATTCTTGGACGCGCTGGCGCGATTCACCACTTCCATGCGAAAGATACAACGATTGACACGAACAACGTGAACAAGCACGGCGTAACGGACATGCAGTCTTATGCATTGATGCTTGACCGCGCTTGGCAGTTCCGCACTGTTGGTTACGGCCACGATATGAAAATTTGGGCCGATATCATCAGCGCACTTCGTCTTGTTGGCTACGACTATGTTGTCAGCATCGAGCACGAAGACGGCCTGATGTCCGTAGACGAAGGTTTCACGAAAGCTGTTCAAAACCTGCAATCCATCCTCATCAAAGAGCCGCTTGGCGAGATGTGGTGGGTTTAATCTTCCTATAAGAAACTCCGGCCTGTATGGGCCGGAGTTTTTTGTTGCGTTGGTATTGCGGTGAGCCTGAGTATCATGGCAGCACAAAAAAAGCCGCCCGGCCTTCTTGCATATGCGCAAGAACCGGAGCGGCTTATATCGGCACAGGCTGTATAAATTACTGCAGCCAGACTTTGAAGATCATAACGTAGTTCGCGAACAGAAACACGAGCAACGATACCGTTGTAAATCCGATTGCAAAAACGTTCTTCTTCGGACGAGCCATGAGCAACCGCACCCAGCCGATAAAAATAACGATTGTAAACAAAAGCATCATAATATCCATGGGATCGAACTTTGCAAGTGTATTTGCTGCATTCTCAGCAAGAAACATTGGTGAAGACCTCCTTATTTTCGCACGTAGCCTATATTAGTTATGTTAGCCTCATCACGAGCTCGATGCAAGCCACAAACGAGAATCGTAACAAGTTTGTCACCATTCATAGAAGCAAAGGATCGCGAAGCCCTATTCTTTCTCCCATTTTGACGAAGGCGCATTCATTATAATCAGAGTCTTCATCTTTTATAAGTAATCCTTATAGATGACCCATTCCTTCTCATTGTCGCATGGTTTGAATTATGTTACCATTCATAATAGTAATTTCATACGGAAATCGTCGGATTTTCGAACCCTTTAGAGCAGAGCAAACCGAGCATAACATTCCTAGGAGGAACGAAGCAATGGCATATGAAGCCGTATGGATGAATGACCCTTCCAAATTAAATAAATTTGAGTTTATTAAAATGGAAAAAGACGGTCTGGATGTAATTCGTACCATCATCGACAAGTATTCGAAGGAAGGATATGCTTCCATTCCCGAAGACGATATGAACCGTTTCAAATGGGCTGGCGTTTACGAGCAGAAGCCCCGTGAAGGCTACTTCATGATGCGTATCCGGATCAACACCGGTATTCTTACATCCGCACAAGCACGTGCAATTGCTTCCATTGGCCGCGATTACGGTCGTGATCTTATTGATGTAACGACTCGTCAAGCGATTCAATATCACTGGCTTAAAGTCGAGGATCTGCCGGACATCTTCAACCGTCTGGAAGCAGTAGGCTTGTACTCCTACGAAGCTTGCGGCGACTGCCCGCGTACAATCGTCGGTAACCCGCTTGCCGGTATCGACCGCGATGAGCTGATGGATACGCGTGAGCTTGTTGAGCAGGTAAATGATTTTTACCTGATGAACCGTGATTTTTCCAATTTGCCTCGCAAATATAAAATGTCCATTTCTTCTAACATCTATAACAATGCGCATGCAGAGATTAATGATATTGCTTTCACGCCAGCAACTAAGGTGATCGACGGCGAAGAAGTCATCGGCTTCCATGTGTATGTTGGCGGCGGCTTGTCCGCAAAGCCTCATCTTGCGAAAGAGCTCGATATGTTCGTTCGTCCCGAGGACGTGCTTAAGGTTTCGATTGGCGTTACAACGATCTTCCGTGACTTCGGATACCGCGAGAAGCGTCACCAAGCTCGTTTGAAGTTCCTCATGGCGGATTGGGGCCCTGAGAAGTTCCAAGAGAAGCTCATCGAGATTATCGGTGAAATGCCAACTGCAGGCGAGAGCAAAATTGTAGGCTGGAATGCCGTGTACTATGATGGCGTATTCCCTCAGAAGCAAGAAGGACTGAACTTCATCGGTCTGAATGTACCTGTAGGTCGGACGAACTCCGATGAGCTGGAACAGCTTGCTGACGCTGCTGACGAATTCGGCGACGGTACAATCCGTACTACGATGTCGCAAAACATTATGTTAGCCGGTATTCCGGACGATAAAGTGGAAGCCGCGCTTCAACTGCCTGTTCTGAAACGTCTCTCCCCTAATGCGAAGCCGTTCATGAGCCGTACCGTTTCTTGCACAGGTAACGAGTTCTGTAACCTGGCTGTTGTAGAAACGAAAGAACGCGCACGCCGCGTTGCTCAGTTCCTGGATGAACACGTAGAGCTGGATGAGAAAATCCGCATTCACTTCATCGGCTGTCCGAATGCTTGCGGTCAGAAGCACATTGCCGACATCGGTCTCCAAGGTGCACTTGTGAAAACGCCTGAAGGCATGGTCGATGCATTCGATATCGCCGTTGGCGGTATTCTTGGACCAGGCGCTAAATTTAACGAATCGCTGAAAGGCCGCGTTAAAGGCGATGACCTAGGCGGCGTGCTTGCACAGCTGCTGCTGTTCTACAAAGAAAATCGCGAGTCCGGCGAAACGTTCCACAACTTCGTGAAACGTGTTGGCGTTCCGGCCTTCCAAGAGAAACTAACTGCTATTTTGGCAAGCTAATGATTAACGGCCCGAAGGATCATCCTTCGGGCCGTTATTTTGTGTTCTGTGTTATTCGGAAAGCCCCTAAGGCTTACATTGGAGAACTGCTGCCCAGTTCCATTCAGCTGGGGCTGCCTTTGTAGAGTTTAGGGGCTTTGATGTATTGTTTGTGGCTTAAACGTTATTCTTCAATGCCGGCAGCAACGCTTTGAACTTCTCGCTGCTGTGCAATCGTCCGCTCACGGTCACGTTCCAGGATCGGCTTCAAGTAGCGGCCTGTATACGAGCCCGCAACTTTAACCACTTCCTCCGGCGTACCTGTTGCTACGATGGCACCTCCGCCATTGCCGCCCTCCGGACCTAGATCCAGCAGGTAATCGGCCGTCTTAATGACGTCGAGATTGTGCTCGATAACGAGAACCGACTCGCCCGAGTCAACCAGACGGTGCAAGACGACTAACAATCGATCGATATCATCAACGTGCAGACCGGTTGTCGGCTCATCGAGGATATAGAGCATCTTGCCTGTGCTGCGGCGATACAGCTCGGCTGCAAGCTTCACGCGCTGTGCTTCGCCACCGGAGAGTGTCGTTGCCGGTTGACCCAAGTTCATGTAGCCTAGACCAACATCAAGCAGCGTCTGCAGTTTCCGGTGGATACGAGGCACATTACGGAAGAACTCGGTGGCATTCTCAATCGTCATCTCCAGCAGTTCCGCGATGCTCTTGCCTTTATACTTCACATCGAGCGTTTCCCGATTGTACCGTTTGCCTTTGCAAATCTCGCAAGGCACATAAACGTCGGGAAGGAAGTGCATCTCAATCTTGATGATGCCATCTCCGCGGCAGGATTCACAGCGGCCGCCTTTGACGTTAAAGCTGAAACGGCCTTTCTTATAGCCGCGTACCTTCGCTTCATTCGTCGATGCGTATAGATCCCGAATATCATCAAACACGCCGGTATACGTAGCGGGGTTCGAACGCGGCGTACGGCCGATCGGCGATTGATCGATATCGATAACCTTCTCGATATGCTCAAGCCCTCGGATCTCCTTATGCTCACCTGGCCGAACCTTCGCTTTGTTAAGATCACGAGCGAGCGTCTTATAGAGAATTTCATTAACAAGCGTCGATTTACCGGAACCGGAAACGCCTGTTACTGCGGTAAAGACACCTAGTGGGAACTTCGCATTCACACCGCGAAGATTGTTCTCCTTCGCGCCTCTTACTTCCAGCCACTTGTCGCTAGTGGCACGGCGACTCAGCGGAACCGGAATGAACTTACGGCCGCTCAGATACGCGCCGGTCAGTGATTGCTCGTCCGCCATCACCTCTTCCGGCGTTCCCATCGAGACCACTTGTCCGCCATGGATCCCGGCACCCGGTCCAATATCGATGATGTAGTCGGATGCCAGCATCGTATCCTCATCATGCTCTACGACGATAAGCGTATTACCCAGATCACGCATATGCTCTAACGTCTGGATAAGCTTATCGTTGTCGCGCTGGTGCAGCCCGATACTAGGCTCATCCAAGATATAGAGCACGCCCATCAGACTCGAACCGATCTGCGTAGCCAATCGAATACGCTGCGCCTCACCACCGGAGAGCGTACCAGCAGCACGGTTGAGCGACAAATATTCAAGTCCGACATTAACTAGGAAACCAAGGCGGCTGTTGATTTCTTTCAAGATAAGGTTCGCAATCAGCTTCTCTTTCTCTGTCAGCTCAAGCGCGTTGAAGAAACGATCCGCATCACCGATGGAGAGCGAAGTCACATGGGAAATATTTTGGCTGCCGATCGTTACGGCAAGACTTTCTTTGCGTAGACGATGGCCTTTGCAGCCTGCACATGGCTTAGCGCTCATGTATTGTTCGATATGTTCACGGATGCCGTCAGAACCCGTATCCCGATAACGGCGCTCCAAATTGTTGATAATCCCTTCGAATGGCACGAGCGCTTCCTTGGAATGCCCGAAATCATTCTCATAACGGAACCGTACTCGTTCTCCGCCTGTCCCGTTCAATAGCTTCTTCATATGATCTGCCGATAGTTCACTTACAGGTACATCCCGTGGAATACCGAAGTGCACACATACGGCTTCAAGGAATTGCGGGTAATAGTTCGATGTGCTGCCAGCCCATGCTTCGAAGGCGCCTTCTTCGATCGATTTGCTCGCATCCGGAACAAGTAGATCCGGATCCACGATCATTTTGGCACCTAGTCCGTCACAATCCGGGCAAGCGCCGTATGGACTGTTAAACGAGAACATCCGAGGTGCCAGCTCATCAATGCTAAACCCGCAAACCGGGCATGCCAGATTGGAGCTGAACAACAGCTCTTCTTTCTCCATAACATCAACAAGCACTTGACCGCCCGACAGCTTCGTTGCTGTCTCGAGCGAGTCGGCAAGACGGCTCTGGATATCGCTCTTGACGACGATCCGGTCAACCACGACTTCGATATTATGCTTCTTGTTCTTCTCCAGCTCGATCTTCTCGCTTAGTTCGCGAAGCTCGCCGTTGACGCGCACACGAACAAAACCTTGCTTCTGCACATCAGCCAGCAGCTTGGAATGCTCGCCCTTCCGTCCGGAGACGATAGGCGCCATAATTTGCAGCTTCGTCCGCTCTGGGTATTCCATAATCCGGTCAACCATCTGCTCTACCGTCTGGGAAGTAATTTCGATCCCGTGGTCCGGGCAATGCGGTTTCCCCACACGCGCAAACAAGAGACGCAAATAGTCATAGATCTCCGTTACCGTTCCGACTGTCGAACGCGGGTTGCGGCTCGTTGTCTTCTGATCGATAGAGATCGCCGGCGAAAGCCCTTCGATGGAATCCACATCCGGCTTCTCCATTTGTCCGAGAAACTGACGGGCATAGGCAGACAGCGATTCGACGTATCGGCGCTGGCCTTCGGCATAGATCGTATCAAACGCCAACGAGGATTTGCCGGAGCCGCTGAGCCCGGTCAACACAACAAATTTATCGCGTGGAATCGTCACGTCGATATTCTTCAAATTATGGGCTCTCGCCCCTTTAATTACGATGGAATCACTGGCCACTGTTTAATCCTCCTAAGAATATAGCACGAACTATATTCGACTTCGTAAGCTATCTATAGCTCCAAACCGCCCTACATCCCCAGCTCTGCTTTAAGCTCAAGCAGCGCATCGCGAAGCTCCGCCGCACGCTCGAACTGCAAGCTCTTGGCCGCTTCCTTCATCTCGGCTTCCAAACGCTGCAGCAGCGACTGGCGCTCCTTCTTCGACATCTTCTCGGCGCCGACACCGGACAAGAAATCGTTCTTCTGATCCGCGGACTTCGTCGCCTCGATAATGTCATGTACTTTCTTGCGGATCGTCGTAGGCGTGACGCCATGCTGCTCGTTATAGGCAATCTGGATGGTACGGCGGCGATTCGTCTCGTCAATTGCCTTCGTCATCGAGTCGGTCATCTTATCTGCATACATGATAACGCGGCCATCCGAGTTACGGGCTGCGCGGCCGATCGTTTGAATAAGCGACCGTTCCGAACGCAAGAAGCCTTCCTTATCCGCATCCAATATGGATACGAGGGAAACCTCCGGCAAATCCAAGCCTTCCCGAAGCAAGTTAATCCCGATCAGCACATGGAATACGCCAATACGCAAATCACGCAATATCGCGAGACGCTCCAGTGTCTTGATGTCGGAATGCAGATAACGAACCTTTATTCCAACATCCTTCATGTAATCGGTCAAATCCTCTGACATCTTCTTCGTCAGCGTGGTAACCAGAACACGTTCGTCCTTGGCAATGCGATCGCGGATTTCACTAAGCAAGTCATCGATCTGCCCTTTCGTCTTGCGCACTTCGATAATCGGATCCAGCAATCCGGTAGGACGAATGATTTGCTCCACCATCGTAGGGCATTTCTCCAGCTCGTAAGGTCCCGGCGTTGCGGATACATAAATGACTTGCTTGACTTTCTCTTCAAATTCTTCGAAGCGCAGCGGACGGTTATCCATCGCAGACGGAAGTCTGAAACCGTGATCGACCAGTACTTCTTTCCGGGCACGGTCACCGTTGTACATCGCACGGATCTGCGGAATCGACACGTGGGACTCGTCGATGACGACTAGCATATCATCCGGGAAGTAGTCCATTAGTGTATAAGGTGTTGCACCGCGTTCGCGGAACGTCAGCGGCCCGGAGTAGTTCTCGATCCCGCTGCAGAAGCCCATCTCCTGCATCATCTCCAGATCGTAACGCGTCCGCTGTTCAAGCCGCTGCAGCTCCAGCAGCTTCCCTTGTTCACGGAGCTCGGCCAGCCGCTCTTCCAGCTCAGCCTCGATGTTCTTAATGGCCACCTTCATCGTATCCTCGTGAGTAACGAAGTGAGAAGCCGGGAAGATCGCGACATGATCGCGTTCGCCGACAATTTCGCCGGTCAACACGTCAATCTCGGTAATGCGTTCGATTTCATCGCCAAACAATTCGACCCTCATGGCCCGTTCATTGTTGGCTACCGGGAAAATCTCTATAATGTCGCCGCGTACACGGAATGTTCCTCGAATAAAGTTAATATCATTGCGTTGGTATTGGATATCGACGAGTTTATGAAGAATGGCGTCGCGGGACTTCTCCATCCCTACCCGCAAACTAAGCACGAGCTTCCCATACTCCATCGGAGAACCGAGGCCGTAAATGCACGATACGCTCGCTACGATTATGACATCACGCCGTTCGAACAAAGAGCTCGTAGCGGAGTGGCGCAGTTTATCAATTTCATCGTTTATGCTGGAATCCTTCTCGATAAAGGTATCCGAGGACGGGATGTAGGCTTCAGGCTGATAGTAATCATAATAGCTGACGAAATAGGAGACCGCATTATCCGGAAAAAACTCCTTAAACTCACTGCAAAGCTGAGCGGCAAGCGTCTTATTGTGCGCGATAACCAGCGTCGGCCGATTCAGCTTGGCAATTGTATTTGCAATCGTATACGTCTTCCCCGTGCCCGTTGCACCAAGCAGCGTTTGATGATGTGCTCCCGCTTCGATCCCATACGTCAGCTGCTGAATCGCATTCGGCTGGTCGCCTTGCGGCGTGTAATCCGATTTCAGATCAAAGAGCTTCTCCTGTCCTTGCTTCTCATACATCCTTCCTACACCCCAATCCTACGTCTTCTATGAATAAGCCTATTAATTTGTATGCCCAATATACAGGAAAAAAATAGATTGTCCGTTAAAATCATTCACTTTACATTCGCATAAGAATATGTGTTCCCATATGATGTTTATTATACCGATTAACAGGTTCAGTTGCAACGAAAGGTTAGTACTTCCTGTCCGGTTTGGAAGGACTTACCGCGTTACAAGGTGAAGCGGCTGACGCCTCCTTTTGACGGCCAGTGCGTTTCATTACGGAGAATTCTAAGCTCATTTATAACGTGATCCTTATTCATTCTTAGAATTTGAAAAATGCCCCGGCAACCGCCCATGATTGGACAGCGCCGAGGCACCGTTTCTTATTCTATAGTGTCGCCGATGTTGAAGATGAAGCCGCCGCACGCTGCTTCGACTTCGCCGTCCGTTTGCTCCAGAGCAGATCAAACAGGGATGCAGGCGCCGCTGCTGCGTAATAGTCGGCTTTGTCATCCGGCGCGAGCACGACGCCCAGCTGGTGATGCTCGCCCGCGTAACGCGCACGCTGCGCAAACTTGATTTGGCCTTCATGATTGAGCACTTCAAGCTTACAAAAGGCCGAATTCACATGAAGCGCGCTATACAGCTCTTCCTTCGTCCAAACACGGACGCCATTCACCTTATGAATGACTTCACCGACCAGAATGCCCATCGATTCCGCAGGTGTACCCGGTATTACAGCCAGCACGCGCAAGCCCTGATCGTTATGCACATACATTGGCGCGCTTGCCGCTTCTTTGAAATAACTGACCGCCACGAGCGCCTCATGCAGCAATAAGGCACAAAGTGCAGCTACCAGTGTCAGCGGACTCCAGAAGGAAGCTGCAACGGCCACGGCTCCGGTGCCAATCCCATAGAGCAGCAGCCCTTTCGATGCACTGCGTGCCTTCGCTGCCGGGAGCAGCGATCGCGTCAGCTCCGAGAACCCGATTACCATCGGGAAGCCGATCATCGCAAACCCGCTGCTCCACTGGCTGCTGTCTCCGAGCAGCAGCGTCCATGGCAGCGCTACATCTCCGCTTCCACCGGTAACAGCCGGTACAAGCAGCAGCATCGGCACCGGCCAATAACCCTGAAGGGCAAGGCCTCCTACAAGCTTGCCCCTCTTGCCTTCCAGGAAGAGCGGGCTCGCAAAACGCGCTCCCTGCCAGCGAACGAGCAGCGCTTCTGCCACATGCATGAGCGCAACCAGCACAAGCAGTCCGGGAATATCTAAGCCGGCAAGCGAGGAAGCCGCCGAGCCAATCCAGTCGCTTCGATCACCAAGCTCGGTCCAGCCGAACCCCCATTGCATGACGCCCAGCAGACCTGCACTATAGGCAAAGCATAAGTACCTGACCCGGATAATGACTAGTACAGCGGCCGTTCCCCACATCCACAGCACCGCATCCGTAGTGACCGAAACACCTAAAAACAAGCTAATGCATGAAATCAGTACACCAACGAGTAGACCCGCTATGATCGTTCTTCCAAGCTGAATCGGCCAAGCATGAAACCGGACATGGAACATCTTCCGCTCCATTCTTGTCTGCCGCATATATTGAAGCATGATCAGAAGCACCGCTACATAATAAAACGGAGATAACAGCAATCCGATGGCCGCCGATCCCGCCTGACGAAGCAATTCCATTGCCGCTTCCAAAGCTTACACTCCCTCTCGCACACCATTGCCGCATTGTGATCAAAATAAAAAGAAGGTCCCTCCGCATACCTACGCACGGAGACAACCTTCTTTCTATTCGACATCGTCCAAGCATTTTCCTGCCTGGCGTTATTGTCCGCTGGCAAGCTTCTGCTGCAGCACATTAACGGCTTTCAATAATTGGGTATCGTTCTTCTCATCGCGAATCTTCGCAACGAGCGCCGCTTCTACCTTCTCCGCAGTCACTTTATCGGCACTGCCGGTAATCGGCAATCCCGCCTTCTTCTGAAAGGCTTTGACACTTACAACGGTTTGATGGCTGTAATACCCATCTTTGCGATCGATCGTGTAGCCGAGTCCCGCGAGCATAATTTGAAGGCTTCGCGTATTCTCATTGATGGTGTCCGGCTGCAAGGTCGCTTCTTTGGACATTCGGGCTACTGTATAGTAATCCGGCGGCAGTACTTCGACGTCCGGCTTCAGCCCTTTCTCATGTACCCAGTTGCCAAGCGGCGTCAGCCACTTCGCAATGGTCATTTTGACTAGGCTTCCATCGGTCATCACTTTATCGTAACTGACTTGCACGGTCCCTTTGCCAAAAGAAGTCTCGCCCACCAGAGTAGCATGCGCCTCTTCCTTCAACGCCCCAGCCAGCACCTCGGACGCGCTCGCACTGCCTTTATTCATCAGTACGGCGATCGGGTACGCTTTGCCGGTTCCGGCAGACACCGTTTTCTCCCGATGCCCGTCCTTATCCTCTACCTGCACGATCGGCTCGCCTTTCGGCACGAAAGGCTGCGCTACCGATACAACGACAGGAAGCACGCCGCCGGGATTTCCGCGCACGTCAATGATTAAAGCCTTCATCCCTTGCTTCTCCAGCTTCGTCAATTCCTCGTCGAACCGTTCGCCGGTATTAAGGGAGAATTGGCGAATCTCGATAACGCCGATGCCGCCATCACGCATGCGTGCATAAACCGTTTCATAATCGATATCGTCCCGAATGATTGTGAGCTGCAGCGGCTGCGTCAGCCCGGCCCGCTGAATCACCAATTTCACCTTGGACCCTTTAGGTCCGCGGATTTTGGCGACGGCATCATTCAAGGAAAGCCCGTCCAGCTTCTCGCCGTTGACCGACAATAAGATATCGTTCGGGAGAACGCCCGCCCGCTCTGCCGGTGAATCCTTAATTGCAGATTCGACGGTAATTTTGCCATCCTTCATCTGAACGCCAGCGCCTATGCCCGTAAACGATCCCTCAATGGATTCAGAGAAATGCTTGGCCACTTCCTTCTTCATATAGACCGAATAAGGATCGCCCAGCGCCTCCATCATCCCGTTAACTGCCCCGTCAAGCACCTTCGTCCGATCTACTTCGCGAAAATATTTGTTCTCAATCAAACCGAGTACCGTGTTTAATTTCTGAAGCTCCTTCTCGCTTAGCTCATCATGTCCGGACGATTCCGATGACGCCGCTCTAGCTGTCGTTCCATCGCTCTCTATTGCTATCATGCGGTCTGCAACCGTCAAGGTTACAAGTGTAGATGCCGCCATTGTGAGCAAGATGAACGCTGCCACTGTTCGTCCTTTGAACTGCACGTCAACACCCCTTCGTGAGCATACCCTGCCTATGGTGAGATTGTTTTGCCCTTACTTTTACATCTCCCCTAGTATATGACAAGCCGCACCCAATTATTTGCATCTGGGTACGGCATCGTCAAGTCAGCATTCGAGCCTCATCGGCTCCGCCCGTTATTTATTTCAGATAAGGCGCGGGATTAACCGCCTCTTGATTCTTGCGCACTTCAAAATGCAAATGGTTCCCCGTAGACATGCCGGTGCTTCCGACCTCCGCAATTTTCTGGCCTCGCTTCACGGTTTGGCCTTTCTCCACCTTGATGCCGCCATTGCGAATATGTCCATACACCGTCCACAGCCCGCCGCCATGATCAATGATGACACAGTTGCCATACTCGCTCCACCACTGTGCAACGATGACAAGTCCCGACTCGGCCGCGTAGATCGGCGTTCCAGCCGGCGTAGCCATATCCATACCGGCATGCAGTTTCTTCCTGCCCGTTACCGGATGGATCCGATAGCCAAACGGAGAAGATAGACGCCACTCGGAACGAAGCGGCATTCCGAGTTTACCGCCGGTGTAATACACTTTAATTTTCTTCTTCTTCGCTTCCAGGTCGGACACTTTCTTCGCCAGACTAATCAGCAAATCCGCTTGCTCTTCGCTGATCTCTTCCAGCTCTTCCGCCTGGCTCTTATATTTAAGCACCATAACTTCTTTTTCTTTCTCTTTGTCCTTGAGCAGATCTTGGAAGCCTTCGAGCTTCGCATACATCTGCTTCACTTCGCCGAGCGACTTCTCCACTTCGACCTTCTTCTGCGCGATGAGTGCTTTGTCTTTTTTGTGGTCAGCGAGAATGTCGCGGTCTTGGCTCAGAATCGACTTCAGCGAGTCCATCCGGTCAATGAAGTCCCCAAAGCTTGTTGCGCTGAGCATGACATCGATATAAGAGACGAATCCATTCGTATACATCAAACGAATGCGCGATTGCAGCAGCTTGTCCCGCGTCTTCAGACGTTTCTCCGCCGAATCGAGATCTTCGCCGGCTTGCTGCAGCTTCTCTTCCGTCGTTTCCACTTGGGCCTGCACGTTGCTAAGCTGCGTACTGACTTCGCTGATTTGCTGCATGATTTCGTCGACGGACTTGGCTGTTTTCTCTTTCATGGCCAGCACATATTCCTTGTCCTTGTCCGCTTGGTTGCGGTTATGGGAAGCTGCGCTCATTTCTTTGCGCACTTTAGCGAGCTCACTGTTGATTTTGTCTAGCTGCGAGGAAGCTTCGCCCTGATAAGGTTGAAACACAAATCCGGCAAATACGATAATGGCTAGAACGGCGAGTCCTTTCTTCACGTTCACGTTTCCATTCACCTACACTTTCAAGTACTTTCGCACCGATAAGGTGCTTCCCCAAATGCCAATCAAAATGCCGAGTCCCATAATGAGGACGGACACATTAAAGCCTGCTTCTTTCAATGTCACGAGTTTAATCATCATGAGGCCCAGCTCAACCTGAGACACTTCAACCAACCGGGAGTACCCGAACAGCAGCAAGGAAACGGTAACGACCGAGCCCAGTATGCCAATCAAGGCTCCTTCGATAAAGAAAGGCCAGCGGATAAAATTATTCGTTGCTCCCACCAGCTTCATAATGCCGATTTCGCGGCGACGTGCCACAATGGTCATCTTAATCGTGTTGGAAATGAGGAACATGGCGGTTAGTCCAAGCCCTGCTACAATAACAAGTCCGATATTGCGGACAGCGTTCATTATTTTGAACAGCGATTCGACGGTTCCTTTCCCGTACTTCACGCTCGTAATCGGCAATGTCTCGTCTGCTTTACCGATCGCTTCAATCTGTTTCGCGGCAAAAGCGATCTTCTGCGGCTCAAACACCTCGACAGTAAAGGAGTCCGGCAGCGGGTTGTTCGTCTTGTCATAACCTTCGAGCAGCTCAGCGCCGTCTGCACCGATGCTCTCGCGAAGGGATTCAAGCCCCTTCTCTTTGGATACGAATTCGATCTTGCTAACCTCCGGAATGTTGCCGATGGCATTCTTAAGCTCGTTAATCTTGGCATCATCGGTATTCAGCTGCAAGTAAACCCGAATCTGTACCTGGCTCTCAATCTGGTCCGCCAAGTTGTTGACGTTCATGGCAAGCAATAGAAACGCACCCAGGATAAACAGGGAAATGACGATGGAGCTGACGGAGGCAAAAGTCATCCAGCCGTTGCGCACCACGTTCTTCACCCCTTCTCGAAGGTGGCGGATAATGGTGCTAGCTTTCATAGCCATACTCCCCTCTCACTTCATCACGCACAATCGTTCCGTTCTCGATGGCGATGACGCGTTTGCGGAGCGTATTCACGATCTCTTTGTTGTGCGTTGCCATGATGATCGTAGTGCCGCGGAAGTTGATTTCCTCAAGCAGATTCATAATGCCCCATGAGGTTTCAGGGTCAAGGTTGCCGGTAGGCTCGTCCGCCACGATGACGGCCGGATTGTTGACGATGGCGCGCGCGATGGCGACCCGCTGCTGCTCGCCGCCTGACAGCTGTTGCGGCAAGCTTGCATGCTTCCCGCGAAGTCCAACGAGCTCCAGCACTTCCATCGTCCGTTTCTTGATGACTCGGCGCGGCGCTTCGATGACTTCCATCGCAAAGGCGATGTTCTCATACACGGTCAGCTTCGGCAGCAAGCGATAATCTTGGAAAATAACGCCGATGTTCCGCCGAACGTAAGGGATCTTCCGGGGCTTTAGCTTGCCGATGTTAAAGCCGTTCACGGAGATTTGCCCTTTGGTTGGAATTTCCTCTCGGTAGATCAGTTTCATGAAGGTGGATTTTCCAGCTCCGGAAGGTCCAACCAAGTAAACGAATTCATTACGGTCTATACGAACAGAAACGCCGCGGAGAGCGTGGGTGCCGTCTGCGTACGTCTTCCAAATATCTTGCAATTCAATCACAATATCACATCCTGTAGGTAGTCAGCTTTTAACTATTCGACATGTTCGCGGTAAATCCTCTACCAAAGTCCTGTTTTCTGCATTTTTCATATTTCTAATGATGCGAAAAACGGGAATCTAGTGCTTCCTACCGTATATTTTTCGACAAACGTCCTGCTCTCGGTTATTAACGGCTGCATTCATCGAAGAGAATTGTACAAACAGGTGGCAGAATTGAAGCCCTCGGCGCATATACATGTACGAATACTGGCCCCGAGGTGATAGGAAGCTATGAACACGAAACGGCTGCAGCTAATCTGGATTCTGTCGGGGGAGTGCCTGCTGCTCGCGTCTGCCGGATGGGGCGGGTTATGGATGTATGCGTCCCAGCAAACGATTCCGAAACAAGTACATGTTGTCTTGACGAAACCTACGGAGACGGACGGACAGATGCTTCAGAGCGACGCCGTCATTCCCATTGGTTCACTTCCTATTGAGGAAGCCAAGCAACTGCTGGCCAAGCGGAAGCAAACGCTCAAACAGCTTGCGATTACGATCAAAGGCGGAACCGGCGAAGGGAAGAAGAAAACGTGGACGCTCGAACAGCTCGGCATTGAGGTGGATACGAAGGAAGCCGAGGCGGCCATTGACCGTTTGACCAGCGGCAATTTGTGGACGAGAGCGAAGTATCGGTGGGGGTTCCGGCAGCAGCTGACCATTGGGGTGCGCTTGGACAAAGAGGTGTTCGTGGGGAAAATCCGCAGCACCTGGGGCTGGATGGACGCAGGGGAGCCGGTGAACGCAACGCGCAAGATTACGAGCGGCGACAAGGTCGTCTATACCCCGCACAAGAATGCCTATCGACTCGATACCGATAAAATGTATGCCAATGCTGTAGCCGCGCTTCAGAAGGCGATCGGGAGCAGTTGGGGAAAGAAGCTGTCTCCCATGACCTGGCCGATCGAACTCCGCGTCATCCATCCTTCTATAACCTTGCAGCGGCTGAAGGCTGAAGGGGTCGAGCGGCTGATCTCTTCTTTCACCACGGAGTTTCGGACGAGCGGCGCGGGCCGTGCTTATAATGTGACGATGACGGCCAAGACGCTTAACGACATGACGCTCGCTCCCGGAGAAGTGTTCGATTACAGCAAAATCATTGCCCTAACCAGCAAAAAATACGGTTACCGCCAAGCACCCGTTATTCTAAACGGCGAGTTCGTTCCGGGCGTAGGCGGCGGGATTTGCCAAGTGTCCAGCACCCTGTACAATGCCGTGCTTTTTGCGGGCCTTGATATGGTAGAGCGGCGCAATCACTCCCTCCCCGTTGCTTATTTGCCTCTGGGCCGAGACGCGACCTATGCCGATGATGCGATCAATTTCAAGTTCAAGAATACGACCGGCAAATATATCGTCATCCGGACGGTTGTGGAGAATCGGCAGGTGACCGTGAAGATCTTCGGGACATTGCCGAGAAATGTGCAGTACAAGATTGACTCCAAGACAGTGGCTACTGTCGTTCCGCCGGTGAAAGAGGTTCCGTCGGCTTCCATGATGCCGGGTGAACGCCGGAAGCTTTCGTCCGGGAAACCCGGCTATATTGTCGAGACGTACCGCACGAAGCTGGAGAATGGGGTGCAAGTATCACGCAACCGCATCTCGCGGGATACCTACCGGGCACAGCCGGTTGTCTATGCCGTCGCTCCGGAGCAATCGCACCCTGACAACGGCAAGCAAGAAGCGCCGCTGCTTGAGGACGGTGTGGCGCAATAGGGCGCTGTTTAGGCAGAAAAAAAGCCCGTTCTACCTCGCTGAAGGTTCAGCGAAAGTAGAACGGGCTTCGATTCGTTTAGCGGCTGCGCTCCGCGTATTCGGTAATCCAATCCGCTGTTGCGGCTAGTTCTTGCTCCGCGCGTGCGATGGCTTCCACGACCTGCGTCTTAGCAGTACCGCCGTAAACGTTGCGTGCATTGACAACATTCTCCGGCTGCAGCACTTCGTAGATGCGATCATCGAACAGCGAAGAGAATTGCTTGAACTCATCCAGCGTGAGATCCAGCAAGTATTTGCCCTGCTGGATGCAGTACAATACGGTTTTGCCGATGACTTCATGCGCTTGACGGAACGGCAACCCTTTGCCAACGAGGAAGTCGGCGATGTCGGTCGCGTTCGAGAAATCTTGATTGACGGCTTGACGCATCCGGTCCTTGTTCACCTTCATCGTTGCCACCATTGGTGCAAACAATTGCAGTGCGCCTTGCAGCGTGCGGACCGTATCGAACATGCCTTCTTTGTCTTCCTGCATGTCCTTGTTATAAGCAAGCGGAAGTGACTTGAGCACAGTCAGCAGACCCACGAGGTTGCCGTAAACGCGACCTGTTTTCCCGCGGACAAGCTCTGGCACATCCGGATTTTTCTTCTGCGGCATAATGCTGCTGCCTGTGCAAAAGGCGTCGTCAAGCTCAACAAAGTGGAATTCGGTGCTCGACCATAGGATGAACTCTTCGCTTAGGCGCGACAGATGCATCATAATGATGGACGCATGCGACAGGAACTCCAGAATGAAGTCGCGGTCGCTTACCGCATCTAGGCTGTTCTCGTAGACGCGGTCAAACTTCAGCTGACTTGCTACGAAATGGCGATCGATCGGGAACGTCGTCCCTGCCAATGCACCCGCTCCGAGCGGCAGCGTGTTCACCCGTTTGTAGCTGTCCTGCAAACGTTCGATATCACGGCCGAACATGGATACGTATGCCATCATATGGTGCGCGAACAGGATTGGCTGCGCACGCTGCAGATGCGTATAACCCGGCAAAATCGTATCGATGTTCGCCGTTGCCTGCTGCACTAGCGCAGCTTGCAGCTTCTGCAGCAGATCAACGAACTCCACCACCCGCTTGCGCAGGTACAAATGCATATCCGTCGCAACCTGATCGTTACGGCTGCGGCCGGTGTGCAGCTTGCCGCCAACCGGACCCACATCATCGATCAGCGTCTTCTCGATGTTCATGTGAATATCTTCATCGGCAATGGAGAATTCGATGTCGCCGCGCTTGATGCGCTGCAGGACGCGGTGCAGGCCGTCCTTGATTTTCTCCACGTCGTCAGCAGGCAGAATCCCTTGCTTGCCCAGCATAGTAACATGGGCCAGGCTGCCTTGAATATCCTCTTCCGCAAGCTCTTTATCAAATAAAATGGATGCCGTATATTCCTCTACCAGTTGGTCGGTTTTCTTCGTAAACCGGCCGCCCCATAATTTACTCACACAGATGCACTCCTTTATCGTTTCGCTTGCCTACTGCTTCTTGTTCTGCTCCACGCCGGAGGACACTTTCAGACGCAGCGCGTTCAGGCGGATAAAGCCGGTTGCATCGCCTTGGTCATACGCTTTGGATGGATCTGCTTCCATCGTTGCAATATCCGGATTGTACAGGCTGACCGGGCTCTTCACGCCGGCGCCGATTACATTGCCTTTGTACAGCTTCAGACGAACAACGCCTGTTACGTTCTTCTGGCTTTCGAGCACTAGTGCTTGCAGCGCGAGACGCTCAGGTGCGAACCAGAAGCCGTTATATACGAGTGATGCATATTTGGAAATGAGGGAATCACGCAGGTGCATGACGTCGCGGTCCATCGTGAGCGACTCCATTTTGCGATGTGCAGTGAATAGGATCGTTCCGCCCGGTGTCTCATATACGCCGCGGCTCTTCATGCCGACGAAACGGTTCTCAACCATGTCAACGCGGCCGATGCCGTGCTTGCCGCCAAGCTCATTCAACTTCTCCATCGCTTGCAGCGGGCTCAGGTTCTCGCCATTAACGGCGACACAATTGCCGGCTTCGAATGTAAGCTCCACGTATTCCGCTTGATCCGGCGCGTCCTCAGGGGACACGGACAGGACAAACATACCTTTGTTCTCGTCGCTGCTTGGATCAAACCATGGATCCTCCAGCATGCCGCTCTCAAAGCTGATGTGCAGCAGGTTACGGTCCATCGAATACGGCTTGGCCGCAGACGCTTGAACCGGGATGTTATGCTTCTCGGCGTATGCGATCATTTCGGCGCGGCCCGGGAATTGCTCGCGGAACGCTTCAATGCGCCATGGCGCGATGACAGCGATGTCCGGAGCAAGGGCGGCAGCCGTCAGCTCGAAGCGCACTTGGTCGTTGCCTTTGCCCGTTGCGCCGTGCGCAATAGCAGTCGCGCCTTCAGCGCGAGCGATGTCGACCATACGTTTTGCGATCAGCGGACGAGCGATGGAAGTACCAAGCAGGTACTGACCCTCATAGAGTGCGCCAGATTGGAACATCGGATAGATGAAATCTTCCGCGAACTCGTCGCGCAGATCGTCGATATACACTTTGGAAGCGCCTGTAGCCAGAGCTTTGGCTTCCAAGCCATCCAATTCATCCTTTTGCCCGATATCTGCCGTGAATGCGATAATTTCCGCGTCATAGGTTTCTTTGAGCCATTTTAGAATAACAGACGTATCCAGACCGCCCGAGTAAGCCAGCACGATTTTTTCCTTCGCCATGATTCAGTCAACACTCCCTATTTAAAATTAAGTCCGAATAAGTTCGGTACTACATGATTGCAGCCATGATCGCCTTCTGCGCGTGCAGACGGTTCTCCGCTTGATCGAAAATAATCGATTGCTTGCCATCGATCACGCCTTCGCTTACTTCCTCACCGCGATGCGCAGGCAGGCAGTGCATGAACAGGTAGTCGCTCTTCGCATAGCGCACCAGATCCTCGTTCACTTGATACGCGGCAAAAGCCAGCTCGCGCTCTTTCTGTTCCGCTTCAAAGCCCATGCTCGCCCAAACGTCCGTGTAGACAACGTCAGCGTCCGCAATCGCTTCCTTCGGATCGCGGCATACATGGATGCGCGAGCCGGTTTCGGCTGCGCTTGCTTTCGTCATTGCGACAACGTCAGCGTCCGGCTCGTAGCCTTCCGGCGTTGCCACCGAAATATGCATGCCGAGCTTCGCTGCGCCCATCATCAAGGAGTGCACCATATTGTTGCCGTCGCCGATGTACGCCACTTTAAGTCCTTCGAGGCGTCCCTTATGCTCGAGCATCGTCTGATAATCGCACAGCGCTTGGCACGGGTGCGATAAATCTGTAAGGCCGTTAATGACCGGCACGGTAGCTGCACGAGCAAGCTCAATGACAGTACGGTGCGCAAAGGTGCGAATCATCATGCCGTCCAGGTAACGCGACAGCGTCTGCGCCGTATCGGAGATCGTCTCTCCGCGGCCAATCTGCAGATCGTTGCGGCTAAGGAACAAAGCATGACCGCCGAGCTGGTACATCCCGACTTCAAAGGAAACACGCGTACGCGTGGATGATTTTTCAAAAATCATGCCGAGGGTTTTGCCCTTCAGCGGGTGATACATTTCGCCGGCTTTCTGCTTGCCCTTCAGCTCGATCGCAAGATCGATCAGGTAGCGTACTTCCGCAGGCGTATAGTCAGCCAAGCCGATAAAGTCGCGGCCTTTAAGGCCAATTGCTATTTCTTCAGTCAACAATTGAGACATGTGGGTGGTTCTCCCTTCTTTCTACAGCTGCGCTGGAGCCGTTTGATCCGCGAAAATCGAGGTCAGAATGCTCACCGCTTGATCTATTTCTTCACGCGAAACGAGTAGGCTAGGCAGCAGACGGACAACGTCCGGACCTGCAGTAACGACGAGCAGCCCACGCTTCTGGCCTTCTGCGATGATATTCGCAACCGGACCGCTGCATACGATACCGATCATCAGTCCCTTGCCGCGAATGTCCTTCACGAACGGATTGCCCGCAAGCTTCTCACGAAGCTGCCCAACGAGATACTCGCCGCTCTCAGCCGCACGCTCCGGTGCTTTCTCGCCGATAATGGCCTCCACCGTCGCCTTCACGACAGCTGTAGCAATTGGTGTTCCGCCGAACGTCGAGCCATGGCTGCCGGCTGTGAACGCTTCGATCAGCTCGCCTTTCGCCAGCATAGCGCCGACAGGGAAACCGCTCCCCAGTCCTTTTGCCAATGTAAAGATATCCGGCTCGATACCGTAGTGCTCAAATGCAAACAGTTTCCCGGTACGACCCATGCCTGTTTGAATCTCATCTATGATTAGGAGCAACCCGCGCTCCTTGCAAAGCTTAGCCAAATGCTGCACAAACGCAGGCTCGACAGGGATTACGCCGCCTTCCGCCTGGATCATTTCGATCATGATGGCAGCCGTCTTATCTGTAATTGCCGCTTCCAGCGCTTCGATGTCATGCAGCGGGATGTAACGGAACCCTTCCGGAAGTGGACCGAAGCCTTCTTTCACTTTCTCTTGGCCCGTTGCCGTTAACGTCGCCAATGTTCTGCCGTGGAAGGATTGGGCGAACGTAATGATTTCATAGCGACCGTTGCCTTTAACTTTCTGATGGTAACGGCGGGCAAGCTTAATTGCCGCTTCATTGGCTTCCGCGCCGGAGTTGCAGAAGAACACCGCTTCGGCATGGCTGTTGTCCGTCAGCAGCTTCGCTGCCGCTTCTTGATTCGGAATGTGAAACAGATTGGATACATGCCACAGCTCGTCGAGCTGCTTCACAAGCGCATCCTTCACTTGCTTCGGCGCATGACCCAGATTCGTTACGGCCAACCCGCACATAAAGTCTAAGTATTTGTTCCCTTTGTCATCCCAAAGCCAGCTGCCTTCACCCTTCACAAGTGAAATCGGATATCTTGCATACGTCGGAAAAAGCGAGCTTCCAGCTGCTTCAGTATCTTTGTTCATATCGCTCATCATTCGTTCACCCCACTAATAATTAAGATTGTATAATTCTTGTGCCGATGCCGCCTTCGAGTACGGCTTTGCTGAGTACGCCCGGTACGTCGCCGTTTACGATGACGACTTCCTTCACGCGTCCTTGAATACATGCGATCGCTGCGCGAACCTTCGGAATCATGCCTCCGTAAATTTCACCGCTGGCAATCATCTCTTCGATCTCTTCCACTGTTGCGGTAGGGAGCACTTGTTTCTCTCCGTCTACCGTTTTCAAAATACCAGGCACATCCGTTACCACGATCATCTGCTCCACACCCAGATGCGATGCAACCGCACCTGCCGCTGTATCTGCATTGATGTTGTAGCGTTGTCCTGCCGCGTCGATACCGATTGGCGCGATTACGGGGATGTAGCCCATGCCCATAACGCCTTCGATGATCGCTGCATCCACATCCGTTACATCGCCCACAAAGCCGATCTCGTCCGCGTTCGCCACAGGCTGAGCCGTGATAAGCTCGCCGTCAACGCCGGAGAGGCCAATTGCTTTCGCACCGCTTTGACCGATGCGGCGGACGATTTCCTTGTTGATCCGTCCTGCCAGCACCATTTCCACGACGTCGAGCACTTCGTCGCTTGTTTTGCGCAAGCCGTTCACGAACTCGCTCGCGATGCCCAGCTTGCCGAGCGTTTCCGAGATAGCCGGGCCGCCGCCATGAACGATGACGGCTTTAACGCCGCGCTCTTGCAAACTCCTCAAATCTTCGAAAAAAGAAGCCGGAAGCGCCGCAAGCGTGCTGCCCCCGCATTTCATCACAAACCGCTGTTCCATAGGTTCCGTCCGTTCCCTTCGTTCCCGAAATCCTGTTGCTATGTGCGATATGCCGCGTTAATACGGACGTAATCATAAGTGAGGTCACAGCCCCAAGCTGTTGCCACGCCTTCCCCCATATGCAGATCCACATGAATGACGACCGTGTCACCCTTCAAGTAAGCAAGCGCCGCTTCTTCGTCAAATGCGATTGGCCGCGACTGCGTTAGCGTCACGATATCGCCCAGCGCAATGTCGACTGTCTCCGGATTCACGGGCACGCCTGCGCGTCCAACAGCCGCGATAATACGGCCCCAGTTCGCATCCGCGCCGAATACCGCTGACTTCACAAGCGATGAACCGATAACGGTCTTCGCGATCGCTTGCGCCGCATCGTCCGATTCCGCTCCGCACACTTGCACTTCAACGAGCTTCGTAGCGCCTTCTCCGTCACGCGCGATCGCTTTAGCAAGCACCTCGCATACATAGCGCAGACCGTCTGCGAACGCCGCATAGTCAGGGTGACCCGCATGAAGCTCTTCATTGCCCGCAAAACCGCTTGCCATCGCAACAAGCATATCGTTCGTGCTCGTATCGCCGTCAACGGTAATCATGTTAAACGTGACGTCTGTTACTTGGCGCAGCAGCGTCTGCAACGCCTCGCTTCCGATCTCCGCATCCGTAGTAACGAAGCCGAGCATCGTCGCCATGTTGGGATGAATCATCCCGCTTCCCTTCGACGCACCGGCAATATGTACGATCTTGCCGTCAATGGTCACGGAAACACAGACTTCCTTCTTCACGAGATCCGTCGTCAGGATCGCTTGGCAGAAATCATCTGCCGCTTCATAGGATTCTGCCAGTCGTGCAGGCAACTCCGCGATGCCGCCGCGTACGCGGTCCATCTTCAGCAGCTCACCGATGACGCCGGTAGAAGCTACCGCCACTTGCTCGGCTGGTACGCCGATGGCTTCAGCGAATGCGCTGCGCATTTCATAAGCATCCGCATCGCCCTGCTTGCCTGTGCACGCATTCGCGTTGCCGCTGTTCACGATGACCGCGCGCAGCTTGCCGCCTGCGCCGATGCTCTCGCGCGTCACCTGAAGTGGCGCCGCTTGAAACACGTTCGTCGTGTACACGCCGGCTGCCGTTGCAGGCACCTCGCATACGATCGCGCCAAGGTCATGGCGCGTGGTCTTCTTCAAGCCGCAATGCAAGCCGCCGGCTTTAAAGCCTTTAGGTGTCGTAACGGAGCCTTCCGGCACGACGATATAGGTTGGTGATGTGTTCCCCTGTCCCATTGTTCAATCGCGTCTCCTTTATTGAATGATTGCGGAGTCGACCTGAGGTCTCCTCTTTCTTTTACGGGTACATCGGAACGAAATTAAGGCCCAGCGCCTCGTCCCAGCCCATCATCAAATTCAAGTTTTGAATGGCCTGCCCAGCAGCACCCTTTACGAGATTATCAATAACCGACACAATCGTTACGCGTCCTGTGCGCTCATCCACGGAGAAGCCGATGTCGCAGTAATTGGAGCCGGATACTTCTTTGGTTGCCGGCCATGTGCCGTTCTTGCGAATACGGACAAACTTACGACCTTCATAATAATTGCTATATAACGCAATGAAGTCCTCTACGCTGTGCCCATCCTTAACGGTTGCATAGATCGTGCTCATAATACCGCGCGTCATCGGAACCAAGTGGGTCGTGAACGTCGTCAGTACCTTCTCGCCTGCAACATCCGACAGTACTTGCTCTATCTCCGGAATATGCTGATGTTTATTGATTTTATAAGCTCTGAAGTTCTCATTGATTTCCGGATAGTGGTTGCCTACGCTGGTACCGCGGCCTGCGCCGGAAACGCCGGATTTCGCATCTATAATAATGGTGGAATGATCGATATAACCTTCTTGTACCGCAGGAATCAATCCAAGCAGTGCAGAGGTAGGGAAACAGCCCGGATTGGAAATAAGATCGACGCCGCGAACAGCATCGCCATACACTTCACAAAGACCGTAAACCGCCTGATCCAAGTACTGCTGCTCCGCAGGCTCTTTCTTATACCAAGTCTCGTACTCGCTGCGAGATTTCAGCCGGTGGTCGCCGGAAATATCAATGACTTTCAACCCTTCCGCCAGAAGCGAAGGGATAAGCCGGGCTGCAATGCCCGGTGGAGTCGCTATAAATACAACCTCAGCTTTGCTTCGTATCAAAGCCGGATCAACGTCATCAAGAATATCTGTGCAAATTTCGGTCAAATGCGGGAATCCTTCCGCGATCGGCGCGCCTGCGCTCGAAGATGAAATGACAGAAGTCACTTCTACCTGAGGATGGTGGGCAA
Organism: Paenibacillus rhizoryzae; assembly: GCF_059686995.1. Classification (NCBI taxonomy): domain Bacteria; kingdom Bacillati; phylum Bacillota; class Bacilli; order Caryophanales; family Paenibacillaceae; genus Paenibacillus; species Paenibacillus rhizoryzae. The sequence continues at coordinate 37,960 of NZ_JCAALT010000008.1, forward strand.
GAAGCCTGATAAGCTCAACGCCGCCGTACCCTGTTGATCCGATAATCGCTGCTTTCACTGCTTTACTCATGTCCGTTCTCTCCCATCCATATCCTTCCTAGCTATCCATTGTACACGAACAGGGGGATAGAGGAAATAGCTAACACTTTGTATTATTATACATACGTATTCATAATAATTCAACGTAAAAAATGCGTATTTTTGCGGCAAATTTAAGGCAATTGGAAGCCTTCCCCCAGCACCTCCGCCGTATCGCTAATAATGACAAACGCATAGGGGTCTGCCGTCCTTACGAGCCCCTTCAGCTTCGACACTTCTCCTTGACCGACGACAACCATCAGTACGGTACGCGCTTCGCCTGTGTAACCGCCATGTCCATCCAGCTTGGTCAATCCGCGATCCAAATCATGAAGCACCACCTGCGAAATCTCCTCCGGCTTGTCCGAGATAATGAAGGCGACTTTCGAAGTGGCAAGGCCCGTCTGTACAAAATCGATTGTTTTGCTTGTTACAAACAAGCCAACCAGTGCATAAAGGGCATTCTCCGGCGCGATGATAATCCCCGCTGCCGCAATGACGAGACCGTCGAAGCACGCTACCGCCAGTCCAAGGCGCACACCTGTAAAACGGTGCAGCAGCTGCGCCGCCAGATCAAGGCCCCCTGTCGAAGCCCGTCCACGGAAAACAAGGCCAAGCCCTGCGCCAACGCCGATTCCCCCGTAAATCGATGCGAGCATCGCGTTATCGGTCGGCGGCTGCCAGTCCGATGTGAACAAGACAAGCAGTGGCAGCAAGAAAGAGCCAAGCGCTGTCTTCAGCGCGAAGCGCTTGCCAAGCAGCCATAAGCCGAGCAGGAACAGCGGCACGTTAAGCGCCCATTGTGTATAGGCAGGCGGGATATCCCACACGCGATTGACCAAGATGGAAATACCCGATACGCCGCCGGACGCAATCCCCAGCGGTACCAGAAACATGTTGAAGCTGATGGCGATCAGAAATGACCCGATCAGCAGCAACGCCACGCTGAGCGCCGCTTCGCTCTTAGGCCCCATCGGTTTCCGTAGTCTTCGATTCTCTCTATGTAGCTTCTTCATCCCTTGTTCTTGCTGCAAACTCATTGCTGACCCCATCCTTCTATAAGTGACTCCATTAATCCACAAAAAAGAGTTCCGACACTTAGTAGTGTAGGAACTCTTACTCCAGGCTATGCACGCATGCATATTTGCCCCTTGCTTACTGCTCTTCATGACGGATCTTGCTCCGCAAATAACCATCGATAAAGATATTCAGATCGCCGTCCATCACGGCGCCGACGTTGCCTGTTTCCACCGACGTGCGATGGTCTTTGACCATGCTGTACGGATGGAACACATAGGAGCGGATTTGGCTGCCCCATGCAATATCGGATTGCTCGCCGCGAATTTCCGCGAGATGCTTCTGCTGCTCTTCGATTTTACGTTCGTAAAGCTTGGAGCGAAGCATCTGCATCGCACGCTCGCGGTTCTGAATCTGCGAGCGCTGCGTCTGGCAGGAAACGACAATACCCGAAGGCATATGCGTGATCCGAATGGCCGATTCCGTTTTATTGATGTGCTGACCGCCCGCGCCGCTGGCCCGGTACGTATCTACCTTGAGATCCTCCGAACGGATCTCAATCTCGATGTCATCGTCAATCTCCGGCATAATGTCACAGGAAACGAAGGATGTATGTCTCCGGCCCGAAGCATCGAAAGGCGAAATTCGCACGAGACGATGAACGCCTTTCTCCGCCTTCAAATACCCGTATGCATTATGGCCTTTGACGGAAATCGTAACACTCTTGATGCCCGCTTCGTCCCCAGCCAGGTAATCCAGCAGCTCTACCTTGAAGCCGGACTTCTCCGCCCAGCGCGTGTACATCCGGTACAGCATTTGGCACCAGTCCTGCGACTCCGTTCCGCCTGCGCCAGGATGCAGCTCCAGAATGGCGTTCAACTTATCGTAAGGCTCGCTTAGCAGCAATTGAAGCTCAAACTCGCTTACTTTGCTTACGAGTTCTGCCACGCTGCGCTTAAGCTCCGCCTCGAGACCTTCGTCCTCGCCTTCATCTTCCGCCAGCTCCAGCATCGTTTGCAGATCTTCATGCTCACTTTGCATCCGTTCGAATTGATCGACGACGGATTTGACGGCGTTCATCTCGGAGATGGTGCCCTGTGCACGCTCGTTGTCATCCCAGAAGCCCGGAGCGCTCATTTTCTCCTCAAAATTGAGAATCATCTCTTGCTTAATATCTAAGTCAAAGAGACCCCCTGAGTTCTTGGAGACGCTTCGCCATTTCACGCAGATCTTGTTTCATCGTTATATCTATCATGACGGTCGCTTCACCTCAAAATTAACTTCGTTGCCCTACTTTATGCAATGGATGGGCTTATTGTCCATGGCATTGCTTGTATTTCTTGCCGCTGCCGCATGGGCACGGATCATTGCGACGCACGCGTTCTTCTTTGCGAACCGGACGCTTCTGCTGCATTTCGCTGCTTCCGCCGGATTCCGTTTGACCTTTTGCTACCTCTTGGCGCTCCAGGTTGTTCTCCACGTGTGCTTTCATGATATATTTGGTGACTTCTTCTTGAATATGCTCAATCATTTCCTTGAACATCTCGAAGCCTTCGAATTGATATTCGCGAAGCGGATCCGTACCGCCGTATGCACGAAGGTGGATACCTTGACGGAGCTGATCCATGGCATCGATGTGATCCATCCATTTGCTGTCTACTGCACGCAGCACGACAACTTTCTCGAATTCACGCATCGTTTCCTGGCCGATTCCTTCTTCACGCTGATCATAGAGCTCAATTACTTTGCCATACAAGAACTCATTGATTTCTTGCGGCTCTTTGCCCCATAGATCGTCTTTCGTGATGGCACCCTCGTTCAGGAAGTTGCCTTCGGCGTAATCCACGATTTCTTGAAGCTCCCAGTTCTCGGGAACATCATCGGATGGACAGTGAGCATCTACGATCTTCGCAATAACCGGCTTGATCATCTCCAGCACGATTTCGCGGATGTTCTCGGAGAAGAGCACTTCACGGCGCTGCTTGTAGATAATTTCACGCTGTTGGTTCATAACGTCATCGTACTGCAAGACGATTTTACGTTGATCGAAGTTGTTGCCCTCTACGCGTTTCTGCGCAGATTCGATTGCACGGGAGATCAGACGGCTTTCGATCGGTTGATCTTCTTCGAAGCCAAGACGCTCCATCATGCCCATGATATTCTCAGAGCCGAAACGGCGCATAAGCTCATCTTCCAGCGACAGGTAGAACTGCGAGGAACCCGGGTCGCCTTGACGACCGGCACGACCGCGCAGCTGATTATCGATACGACGGCTCTCATGGCGCTCCGTACCAATAATATGCAAACCGCCAACACCGTCAACCGTTTCACCAAGCAAAATATCGGTACCACGGCCAGCCATGTTCGTCGCAATCGTAACCGACTCGGATTGACCGGCGCGCGAAATGATTTCCGCTTCCTCTGCATGATACTTCGCGTTCAGTACTTTATGCGTAATGCCTCGTTTCTTCAGCAATTCAGAAAGCTTCTCCGAGTTCTCGATGGATACTGTACCCACGAGCACCGGCTGTTTATTCTTGTGGCGTTTGACGATCTCTTCGACCACCGCTTTAAACTTGCCGTTCTCTGTTTTATAGACGACATCCGCAATATCATCACGGATATTCTTCTTGTTTGTCGGCACTTGAATAACTTCAAGACCGTAAATTTTCTTGAACTCTTCTTCCTCTGTCTTCGCTGTACCTGTCATACCGGACAGTTTGCGATACATACGGAAGTAGTTCTGGAATGTAATCGTTGCGAGCGTCATGCTCTCGTTCTGTACTTTAATTTGCTCTTTCGCTTCGATCGCTTGATGCAAGCCATCGCTGTAACGGCGGCCAGCCATCAAACGGCCTGTAAACTCATCGACAATGATGACTTCTTCATCTTGTACCACGTAGTCTACGTCACGTTTCATAATGACATGCGCTTTGAGCGCTTGTTGGATGTGATGGTTGAGCGTTACATTGGCATGATCGAACAAGTTCTCGATGCCGAATGCTTTCTCAGCCTTCTCCACCCCTGCATCCGTCAAGGTTACCGAACGCACTTTCACGTCAACCGTATAATCTTCTTCCACTTTCAAACGAATCGCAAAGCGATCTGCTGCAAAATAAAGCTCCGTCGATTTCGCAGCTTGACCGGAAATAATGAGCGGCGTACGAGCTTCATCGACAAGGATGGAGTCGACTTCGTCAATAATGGCATAATAAAGCGGACGCTGTACCATTTGTTCTTTGTACAGGACCATGTTGTCACGCAAGTAGTCAAAACCAAACTCATTGTTCGTTCCGTATGTGATGTCGCAAGAGTACGCTTCTCGTTTCTCGTCGGTAGTTAGGCCATGCAGGTTAACACCGACAGTTAAGCCTAAGAATTTATAGAGCTGACCCATCTGCTCGCTGTCACGCGTAGCCAAGTAGTCATTGACCGTAACGACATGAACACCTTTGCCCAGAAGCGCGTTCAAATAAACAGCAAGGGTAGCGACGAGCGTTTTACCTTCACCGGTTTTCATCTCAGCAATTTGGCCTTCATGAAGAACCATACCGCCGATCAGCTGTACGTCGTAATGGCGCTTGTCCAGAACGCGTTTGGAAGCTTCTCTTACTACAGCAAACGCCTCTGGGAGAAGGGTATCGATATCCTCGCCCTTTTCAAGACGTGCTTTAAATTCCTCTGTTTTCTCACGAAGTCCATCATCTGACAATTTGGAAACTTCCGACTCAAGGCCGTTAATTTCCTCCACGGTACGCATTAGACGCTTAATCTCACGTTCGTTGGCGTCTCCGAATAATTTCTTTACAAGTCCGAGCATGGTCTTCCCCTTTCGTCTGTTACGCCTGTTTGCATAAATTGTATCAGTTTGCGGCAGTTCCCGCAATGTTGGCCCCCTGAGGGAGAAGCTGGATTGCACACGCAAACCCGCTATGATCCTGTATTTCTAGCAGGTTGCACGGAGCAGCGTCTCCATTATATGCCGCTTCCGAGACCCGCATGACCGCCTGTAAGCAAAAAGAGCCCCGGTTTCCCAGGGCCCGATGTTATCCTTATTAGTCTGCTTCTATTAATCCATATCGCCCGTCGCTGCGTTTATACACGACATTCACTTCTTTAGTAGTAGCATTCGCGAACATGAAGAAGCTGTGCCCAACCATGTTCATTTGAAGAATTGCTTCTTCTACGTCCATAGGTTTTAATAGGAAGCGTTTGGTCCGAACAAGCTCGTAGTCTTCCTCCTCCTCCAGCACCCGAACTGCTGCGCCATCATCTTTGAACATCGTGCGAATGCCGCTTTCTTTGCGATATCGGCTGTTAATTTTAGTTTTATGTTTGCGAATTTGACGATCCAGTTTGTCCACTACCAAGTCGATGGAAGCATACATATCCTCGCTTTTCTCCTCGGCTCTTAGCATTGCGTTCGAAAGTGGAATCATGACTTCAATGACATGTTTGCCTTTCGTAACAGACATGGTAACGTTTGTTTCGGAGGTAATCGGCTCTTCAAAATACTTTTCTAGGCGGCTTAGCTTCTTCTCGACATATTCGCGCAAGGCGTCTGTCACCAAGATGTGTTGACCTCGAATGTTGTATTTCATGTGGCATTCCTCCTTTTACATAGTCTTATTATAACACCCTCCGTGGGCGATCTCAAAGCTATTTTCTGTATTTTGTGAATTATTTAATAATTTAATAGTTGGAAGTTTCTACAAGTAGATTTGTGGGTAAAAACAAGAAAAAGCCCTGGTTTCCCAGGGCTTCTGCCGATCACATACGGTTAAGCGCGTACCATGTATTATGTGGCCGCTTAACAGCGGTATGATTACAGTTTAGTAACGTTTGCAGCTTGAGGACCGCGCGCGCCTTCGACGATGTCGAATTCTACGGATTGGCCTTCTTCAAGTGTTTTGAAACCTTCGGATTGGATTGCGGAGAAATGTACGAATACATCGCCGCCTTGTTCTGTCTCGATGAAACCATAACCTTTTTCTGCGTTAAACCATTTAACTTTACCTTGCATTGAGAACATTCCCTTCATCTTCAAATAGCTGCGAGATCACTAGGCGTGGCCCACAAATCGAATATAACACCCACTTCACAATATTGTCAATAAGTTTTTGTAAGCGAATACATTGCTGATTTCATTGGTTTAATTTTTTCGCCATATACAAAAAACGCACCCACTCGGGTGCATTCATGTCTCTCATCGTATCACTAGTTCCTCTCATCGAAGAACATACTGTTGTCTACTCCGTATGCCCCTCCGGCGCCATAAGCGTCGCGTTGCACACGTGCACGGTTGAATTTATCCATGCCCAGGGTGGCTTCGTTCTTAAGCTCTTCCATACGCCCCAGAATGCGCGAGTCGAAGCTAAGAATGCGATCCACCTGCTCACGACTCGTGCTGTCGGCCGGACGGAGTGCAAATTGAGCTTGGATCGCCTCAATTGCACTCCCTCTTTGGTCCAGGAAGGCTTCGATCTGTTCCACAGTCGCTTCATGGATGTTCGCTACAAGCTGCATCGTCAACTGTTCTAATTCTTTCAAGGCTTCCATTACAATTATGAACTCCTCTGAACGCTCGCCACCGGTTTCGCGGCAGCGATCCAGGTTTCGCGAAGTTCGGTTAAATAACCAAGCACTTCTTCCACCGGAACTACGTCTTTCTTCAGGTTCGCTTCCCTTAGACGGATTTTGAAATAATCGTACAGCTTCAGCAGTCCGTCAGCCAGCTCCGATTTACGATCCAATGTGATCTCAAATTCCGCAACAATATCTTGAACCTTCACCAGGTTACGATGAGCGACTTCATGCCTACCTTCTTTGATGGCCAGAATGGCCGCTTTCGAGAATCGAATCGCACCATCGTAAAGCATGATCAACAATTGCGCAGGTGAAGCCGTTTGGACGGAGTTGTCGAGGTATCTGTTCTGTTGTGCTTGCATCATCAACGTTTCCTCCTATTATTAGCCCCCAATAGAGCTCATCAAACTCGACGATTGGGAATTCAACTTACTGATCGCTGTCTCCATTGCGGTAAATTTCTTGTAGTAATTGTTCTCCATATCTACTAACCGGCTGTTCCATGCAGCAATTTGATCATTTAACTTGGATAGCTGCTTGCCCATGATGCTGTCTGACTTCAGAACCTCATCCGAGAATAAGGATGTACCGGCTTTGCTGGAGAGATTCTCTAATGTCCCCTTCAGATTGCCGTACATCTTCTGAACAATCCCAACATCAGACTGATCCGCATCCCCATTGCCGGCTGCCGAGAACAGAGCCAATACCGCATCCGGGTCTGTCTCAATAGCCGTCTTGAGCTTCTCTTCATCCGTTATGGACAGCTTACCGTTATCTAAATAGTTAGTTGATCCGATTCCAATGGAAGATAACGTTGTGTAATTAGCGTTCCCTGTGTTCACAACGGTAGAGGTAACGGTTCGCAAGGAAGCAATCGCTGAAGTGAAAATACTGTCATTATGCAACAGTCCCGTCTTCGCTTTCGTCTCCCAAAGCTTAATGTCGTCTTCCTTCATATCTTTTCTCTGATCTTCAGTCAACGGCTGGAAGTCCCGATTTTTCTTCTCCCCGACTTTGTCCTGTAAGGTCTTCAAGACATCATTATAATCCGCGATGAAGGTCTTAATGGAATCTACGATCTTGGCCGTATCGGTAGATACCCCGATGGAAGTGGCCACATATTTGCTTGGATCTGCTTCTTGTCCCGCTGTACCTGTAAATACACTCTTCTGCTTCAGGACGATATCCATGTTGTTGACAGTGAATGAGTTACTCTCGCGTTCTGTGGCAATACCGTTGATCTCGAGTTTGGCATTCTGAGCTTTATCGCCAACTGCAACAGTAGCAGGTAATTTTAAAATGTTGGCGGCAAAACCACCTGTATCATTCGTGATGTTAATATCTGCATTCGTCCCTGTCGTCTTCGTCGTAAAACCAATTTGACCCGTGAACGAATCATAAAAGGCATTCACATTCGTCGTCTTGTTAATACGAGTGATCACATCATTGAGTGAATCCACACTCGTATCCACATCAATCTGAGTACCATTAATTTTAAAGGAGTAATCCGTTCCTGCTCCTACATTAGGAGTAACTTGCAGTAAAGCCTTCTGATCTTCGAGCGTTTTAGATGCGTCAAACACAGGATCCGTAGGAGTACCAGGAGCTTTGCGGATATCTGCCCCCGTCATCTTAGCTGAAGTTGCAAGTAACATGACTTTAATCGTAGTTGTACCAATCGGCGCATCTGCTCTGGCAGTAGCTGTAAACACTTGATTATCACCACTGATTGTCGTCAGCTTGGCTCCGAGTGTTCGATCGGCTTTGAAGTTGAACACTTTATTGTTGCGGAAATCGAGTAATTTCTTATTCAAATCCTTGTAAGCGTCACGCTGCCATTCAACCGTTTGCTTCTGCTGCTTCAGTTTATCTGCCGGCACCTTACCTGCTGTCATGAGTTGCTTGACTATCGTATCGATATCCATGCCTGAAGCCATTCCATTAATCCTCATTACCATTTCGTTACAGTCCTCCTTCCGACGCTACTATCTCCGCTCGTCGATCCATATGCCGGCTTTCTCGCACATTGCGGCTACCATATTCAATATTTTCTCTGGCGGTACTTCACGAATGAGCCTGCCCGTATCCTTCTCGACGACTTTCACCATGATCTGCTTTGTTTTCTCGTGGATAGAAAATTCACAAGAAGTCGCCACACCCATAACCGCTTTGTTTGCTTTCTCAATCGCTTTAATCAACATTTCTTCGCCAAGCGGCACCTTTACACCTGTGTTCTCGGCTTGCTTTAATTCCCTTGCATTTTGAAGCACAGGTACAGCGATCTGCTGCTGATCTGACACGATTTGCCGATCATTGGCAGTATTAGTTATAGGACTGCTTATGGGAACAGAATTGCTGATTGGCAAATTCGTATTCATAACGCTTTCCTCCCGACGGTATATTACTTCTTATATCGGTGTTATAAGAGCAATCCTGTATAGCCTAGTGAAAAAATGTATGCAATAAAAAAGAGACCCGACAGTCTAGGATCTCTTTGTTTCTCACGGGATTCAGCTTCCTCCACTATTTATTTCATGAAATTCACTCAACTTCTGTGAAAGTTCCTCTTTAAGTTTTTCGACTATAAACATGTCATCATATCCGTTAAACTCTCCTCTATTCTCCAGAATACTGACAAGCTCTTCTCCTGAGTGAGGTTTAATCCATTTTTCTTGTTTGTAACAGTATAAATTCAATACTCGCGCTGGATTACCAATTACGACACAATGCGATGGGACATCAAAATTAATTACAGCATTCGCACCAACTACACTCCCATGCCCGATTGTGATATTCCCAATTAGCGTTGCAGAATGGCCAATCCACGCTCCGCGTTTAATTGTAAGTACATTGTCCTTACTTTGAATACCTTGACGATTTATAGGTAACTGCGGGTTTCTATATTCGTGTTGTGAATCAGAGATATAAACTCTAGGGGCAATCAATACGTCCTCTTCTACTATAATTTGGTTGAAAGATTCAATGATTGAATTCAAACCTATTAAAGTTCTATCGCCGATTTTCATCCCTATTTTTTCGTTTTGATTGCCTACTGAACTACAGATTAATTGTACATTATGTGCCAGTGTTACATTATTACCAACCCAGATTTTGCTGCCGTTTGAAATATTAACGCTATTCCCCAGACTAACGCCGGTTCCGAAATATAACATTTTGTCAGGAAAATCGTTTGCCATTGTAGCACTCCTCAATAATTCATCTAAAAAAAAGACCTCGGATTTTCATCCAAGGTCTTTTTTTAACTACGCATAAATTAACGAAGCAATTGAAGAACGCCTTGTGGTTGTTGGTTAGCTTGTGCAAGCATAGCTTGCGCAGCTTGTGCAAGGATGTTGTTCTTAGTTTGCTCCATCATTTCTTTCGCCATATCAACATCACGGATACGGGATTCAGCTGCAGTCAGGTTCTCGGAAGCTGTTCCCAAGTTGTTGATTGTGTGCTCAAGACGGTTTTGAACCGCACCAAGTTTGGAACGCTCGCTGGAAACAGTAGCAGTTGCTTTATCAAGAACTGCGATTGCTTTAGCAGCATCGTCTTTAGTGGAGATGTTAAGTGCAGCTTCGCCTTTAACGTCATCAGTTCCGTTTGTTACTGAGTTAGCAGCTGTGAAGCCTGCATCGCCTGCTTTAGCTGTGATACCCAGAGCTTTAGAACGCATATCGGAAATTTCAAGGCTCATGGATTGGCCAGTGTTAGCACCGATTTGGAACGAAGTTTTGAACTCTTCTTGAATTCCGCCATCAGTAATCGAAATTTTACCTTTACCAGCCAAACCAACATAAGTATTATCTGTGATGGTCAACTGTGTCAAAGTAGCACCTTGTGCGATTTTAACACCAGGAACTTTTGAGCCAACTTGAGCAGCAATGTTTTTAACAAGTTCTTTCACTTTATCGCCGTCAGCTGCCTCAGCATTAGCCAGAGCTGTACTGATATTAACGCCGATTGCATCGCCTTTATATTCGCCGTCATTTGCATTGTAGAACTCGATTTGTTGGCCGGCAATTGTCATACCTTTGCCTACAAGAGCTTTAATAGCAGCATCTGTAGCTGTATTGTTAGCAGCAGTAGTACCTGCAGTATCTAGTCCAGCAAAGTCAATTGTTTGCACTTCTTGCGTATGAACTGTTGTACCAACAGTTGCTGCTCCACCAGTTGCTGCTGTAGCCAGAGCTAATGAGAAGCTTACTGTTGCAATGTTACCAGCATCGCCTTTTGCACTGCCTGCCGCAGTCGCAGCCACAGTTAATACGCCTGCTGCATTAGTAGCCGTGAAATTACCTGCTAACTCAGAATTTTTTCCAATAGCAGTTGTTAAAGCGGACGACAATGCAGTACCAAAGTTAGCTGCAGAAACAGTACCGCTATACTTAATCGTAATTTCATTTCCTGTTGCATTAGCTGTATCAACTACTGCAGTAGTAGCTGTTACATTCGCTGTATCTTCTACAAGGTTTACTTTGATTGCTTGACCATTCAATGTAAATGTTGCAGATTTACCATTATCACCTGTAACTAATGTACCAAATGTAGTCGCTTGTGAAGCTTGAGTATTAACAGTGTTACCAGCTGTAGTAGTAGATGCAGTGTAGCCAGTTTTAGCAAGGCTAACTTTGCCATCGCCTTGAAGCAACTTTTGAGTATTGAACTCAGTAGTGTTACCTACGCGGTTGATCTCGGAAGTCAGTTGGTTCATCTCATCTTGTAGCGCGCCACGGTCAGCATCTGTGTTAGTTCCGTTAGCCGATTGGTTAGCAAGTTCGCGCATACGTTGAAGGATGCTGTGAGTTTCGTTCAAAGCGCCCTCAGCTGTTTGGATAAGGGAGATACCATCTTGGGAGTTCTTAGCAGCCATGTCCAAACCACGGATTTGGCCACGCATTTTTTCGGAGATTGCTAGACCAGCTGCATCGTCACCAGCACGGTTGATGCGAAGACCGGAAGACAATTTCTCGATGTTTTTAGCTGTTGCTTGGCTGTTAACACCCAATTGGCGGTGCGTGTTTATTGCTGTGATGTTGTGATTAATTCTCATTTTTTTCTTCCTCCTTGAAGTTGGGTAGTTCTCCACATCCTTGTGGAGACCTTATGGCTGTTCCGTAATCAGGTCGGCCGCCATGTTGCGAAACAGCGCCTATTGAATATATCGACGGTCACTTTGCTATTCTTTATAGCAAATTCCTCAAAAACAAAAAAAACGACAAAAAATTACGAGAACTCCGCTACGTTGCTCATCTAACCAACAAAAAAACCAATGCCATCTAGGCATTGGTTTTTTTGTCCGCATTACTTGGAATTTGGAAACTCTTCAGATCCGCTAAGTTAAGCTGCTTCTGCAACGCTTGTTTATTGCTCTCTTGTACCGCATCATATACTTCCTTGCGAAGAATGTTCACTTCGCTCGGTGCTTTGATTCCTACTTTAACCTGATCCCCATCGATCGATGAAATCACAATCTCAATATCATTGTTTAACAGAATCGACTGTCCTTTTTTCCGGCTCAATATTAGCATGATTGTTCACCGCTTTCCAATTGAACGACTTTGAAGAGAGGTTCCTTGGTACTGTATCTGCTAGACGGAGGGAGAACACTTTGTTTGCCTTGTCCATTCTTCATATTCAATAGAATTGGCGCGAGTAAATTAATGGTTGAATCTGCGAATGGTTCTGTAGTTGTCACAATGGTTAGGACACAAACATCCTCAGGCGCTTCGATTTCAAGCAGCTTCTTGTCCTTTTCCTCGAGTTCAAAGGAGTAATCCTGATCTGCAGCAAATGGCGAAATGACTAAGAAGGAAATATAATCATGCTCCAGGCTTTGTAAATAGGCAAAATGGGAATTCTCTTCCACTACTTTTATTGAGAACTCATTGCATTCCTCGAAGCCTAGAATGCTTCCGTTTAATTGAAACGTTCTACCTTGCAAGAAATCGAGCATTGAAAAATACCCTCCTCTAACAGATAATGCTATAGCTTGCGCTATAGCATTTCAAATTATTATATGTATTTGTCGTATTCGCCCACACTGAATTCAACGGAGTTTCTTTGCCTTAAGTACACTTCTACCGAACCCGGATTATACTGAGTCTCCGGCTTACGCGGCGTGTACTCAATAATCGGCTTCTGGGCTTCAATGTTGATGATTGGCGCGTGGGCTGTATAACGAACTCTTACATTATCCACGGAAGCCTCTCCGGTGTAAATAATCCGATTTCTATGCTGAAACGCTTCTCTTCCAATCTCAGCAAATGCATTGTTGGGATTCGATATTTGGGCCATCCGATTACCGTCTTCAACGATCTTCGCAATAGCCTGCAGCGCACAACTCTTGTACTGACTGTAAATCGAATTCATCCACTCTAAATGAGGCCCTGCACCTAATGCCGTGAAGGCCGCTGTAGAATCGACTTCAAGCTCACCTCGCGGCGATTGAATGTCTACTATAGCCTGCGGCTGCTCGATCGACAAATCTCCGGGCGGAGATTGCATTTCCAAGCTGGCATTGTTCGTTTGAATACCGATCTGAGCATAGGTTTGATGAATCGATAAGCGCGGAAATTGAAATTCCAAAGCAATTCCCCCAATCGGATTATCTTATATAATCCAATAAGCTAGGCTGGATGATCTTGGCTCCGATAGACAAGGAAGCTTGATACACGTTCTGATCTTCCTGCAGCTTCGTGATGATTTCTGCCATATCGGCATCTTCGATTTTGGAATCCAAGTCTGTCAAGTTCACATCAAGATCCTTAATACGGGCATCCATCAAATCAATCCGGTTCGATCTTGCGCCAACCTCTGCACGGACGTTCAGAATTTTGTCCATTCTGCTGCCCAATTGTCCTAATAAGTTCTGCACTTGTTTCTGATCCCCAGTAGAGAATGCGGTTTGGAGCCCCCCCAGTACCGTGAACAGATTATCCGGCGTCGTAGCGGCTGCCGGCGGGGCTGGATTAGCTGCACCGAATACGGCATCACCTGTCACATTAATCGGAATCGTAACACCGGCTGCAAATTGATACATAATGGATTGCGTATCCGCTTGCTCTGTTTGCGCACCAGCTACCGTATAAGGATCTGTGTCCGTAAATTGTCCGTTAAATATAGCCTTACCATTGAGCCTGTCATTTCCCAGGGAAACCGCTTGTTGGTAGAGCTGGCCCATCTCTTCGGCAATCGCATCCAACGCAGATTGGGGGTTCGCGCCGTTGGCTCCTTGAACAGTCAGCTCATTGGCACGCTGCATAATATCAGTCAACTGCGATAGGACAGTATCCGTATGATCAACGAAGGATTTGGCAGAATCAATATTCTTCTGGTACTGTTCATTGGCAGAAAGCTCACTGCGATACCGCAATGCATAGGTAATACCGACCGGATCATCGGAAGGTGAGTTTATTTTCCTACCCGTTGAAAGCATATTCTGATGCTTGTCCATACGGCTCAAGTTATTATTCACGTTTCTAAGCAGCTGCGAATGCATCATGCTTTGCGTAATTCTTAAAGACAACTTCATCCCCACCTATCTTAGATATTACCGGCCAACCGTACCCGTACCGTTAATGAGCTTCTCTAGAATCTCATCATAGGCTGTCATAAACCGAGCTGCCGCGCCATATGCATGCTGGAACTTAATCATATTAGACATCTCTTCATCGATCGAAACACCGCTGACAGCTTGACGGCTGGAGTCCACTTGCTCGGCAAGCACTTGCTGATTGTTAAGCTGCCGCTGCGCCTCTTGTCCTTGGACCCCTAACTGTCCAACGATGGCTCTGAAATAATCATCGATGCTTCCGGTTGTTACGCCGCCGCTTGTTGTCGTAAAAGAAAACTTGGAATCTTTGAAATTCGATAACAGTACAGCAAGTGTGTTGTTACCTTTAACCGCCGTCTCGCTGCTCCCGGTCCCGGTTGTCCGCAGTGACGTCGCGATTAAGCTGGCATCAGCAGCAATCGTTGGATTTAAGCGGATGCTATCAGCCGTAATATCGCCAGATGCAGAGGTGAAGAAATCCTCTCCTGCTTTGGCAGGGGTATCGAAGGTATAACCTAATTTATGCAGACCATTAAGTCCGTTAACAATGACTGTAGTATCCTTTGCGAGCAAACGAGTCGAGCCTGCGAAAGTCAAACTGCCGCCATCCGGAGTTTTCAATGTTGTTCCGTCCGGAAGCATCGATCCCGCTGGAATGGTGATCGTAACCTCTCCGTTGGCAATGGTGTTGGCCAGCACGTTCAGTTGATTCTGGTAATCAGCGACATACTTCTCTTTCGCAACGAACATCCCGAATACTTCGCCGCTATTCAGGTCACCGGAACCATCTCCAGTACCAAAAGCAGCTGTAAGTGCATCTACAGAGGTTGGTGTAGCAGTTCCGCCTGTAGTCAGGTTTATGCCGCCGACTGATATATCATAGCCAGCACCTGTATTAACCACATTAATATTCACGATTTTGGACAAGTTGTCGGTCAGCAGATCCCGCTGATCTCTTAGATCGTTTGCGTCATTGCCTAATCCTTCAATCCGTGAAATTTCTGTATTTAAATTAGAAACCGTTGAAATAATGGAGTTAATTTCATTGACTTTAACCTGAATGTTATTGGACAAATCCGTACTTAAATCGCTTAACTGTTTGCTCGTTTGATTGAAAGCATCCGTCAAAGCGATTGCACTCTCGCGTACAATCTTCCGGCCTGTCACATTCTCCGGATCTTTACTTAGATCAGACCACGACTTCCAGAAGTTGTCGAGCACCGTACGAATGCCTGAATCCGAGGGTTCATTCACAATACTCTCCAGCTTATTGAGCGTGTCGGCTTGTATCTCCCAGTTGCCCAGAGACTTGTTCTCGTTCCGAAATTGATCATCAAGGAAGGACTGGCGAACGCGAGTAATGGACGAAAACTCTACGCCTGTTCCCAACTGTCCGGGTACGTTGGATCTGCTGATGCCCGGGTATTCCATGGGTCTGGAGGCTTGCATATTCACTACTTGTCTGGAGTACCCTGCCGTATTGGCATTCGAGATATTGTGACCGGTTGTATTTAATGCAGCCGTCTGCGTGAACAAACTCCGCTTGGCTGTTTCAATGCCATGGAATGTAGAACTCATTGCAGGGTTGCCTCCCTATCCTCTTGTATCAAATAAGCCGTTGCGCGAATTTCCGTATCCGGGACTAAGCGGATGCTGGTATGTAACATCGCCGTGCGGATCCTCGACCAACAAATCTATCGAATAATCAATGAACTTAAGCGACTGTTCGATAAGCTGCTGGTTCAGCTGACTGACCTTCTGCAGCTCATCAAGCAGTATGGTAAGTTCCTCATGAAGTTCAGTTAGCTTCTTCTTATCTTGAGATGCTGTGACCGTCCGTATCATCTCGCTGATCTTGCCGCCTTTGTAACGAAGCATCCCAATACCCGAGAAATATTGGCCGGAAAGTCTCATTCGCTGCTGTTCCAACTCCTCAGCCGTCTTCAGCAGCTTCCGTTCTTTCTGAAGCGTAGCGTTTAGCTTCTCCACTTGATTGTGGACAAGATAAGGCGTCTTCTCATTGGCCAATGCCAGCAGCTCTCGGTATACGCCCGCCTGCTGCTCAAGCGTAGCGATAATTGTTTCCACGATCACAAGGATTCACCTGTCTTGTTGTTAGTTTTTAAGAAAAGGGAGCAGCTTCTCTGCGATTTTGCCCGATTCCACATGATAGCTTCCGGTGCTTACGGATTGTTTAAGATCATCAATCAGCTTAGCGCGATCATTGTCATTGACACGACTGGAAGAGAGCATCTCCTGTGCTTCGGCGGATATTTGCACTTTATCCGTTTTCCGTTTGCGATCAAGCGCATTCGCCTGCTGCTCGCTTTGCTTCTGGTACGGATTTACTGCATTGATCCGGTGCGATTGATTTATCTTCATCATAATCCCTCCAACAATTAAAAAAGCCGATAACTCTGTATAAGAGTATTATCGGCAAACGGGTGTAAATATTTAGAGATTTTAAAACTCCGCTAAATAATCAGTCTCTACCACGTTCTAAGTTCCGATAGGCAGAGGCTGCGGAGGTCGGTGCCTTGAATTGATCTTCTTCGGATCTGTTTGCAATTTCTTGTTTTGCTTTGCTGACTTCTTTCAACAGCTTAGCCCTGCAACTGTCGCATTTGTTATTGTCCCGGATGAGTACGCCGCACATTTCGCACGGATACATCAAATTCGGAGCACCTACCAGTGAAATTCTGCCCTCACGAATAAACCTCGTGATTTGTTTTATAGAAACACTCGTCGCGTCTGAAAGTTCGTTGATGTTCGTGCCTTTATTCTTACGCAGATAATCTGCGCAAACCGTATATTCATTATCAATCTGTTTAATGCAATTCGGACAAACATCGCGGAAGTTCTTAGCATACAGTTTCCCGCAGCGAGGACAATTTCCAAGATCCATCTTTCACTGCTCCCTTCGAGTCTAGCCACTTGTGACTCCATATTAACTCAAAGATAGACAAAATTCATCATTTATTTGAACGATAATCATAGAAATGGATCTGCTAGGAACGAGCAAGTGTAAGAACGAATATCTGAACATCCAAATGAGGCTCCGATTGCTCTATAACCTCTCTCAGCGCCAATGCGCAGGAATTCGCCGTACTGCCGGTTGTGTAAATATCATCGATGATTAGCAGCTTTATCGTAAGCTGGTCGATGAGCTTGAGCCGGATAGCAGTAAGCATCGCTGCAGTAACATCCAGATCAGCCGCAAACAGCTGCTTGGTATCTCGCAGTCTCGCCATTCTTGTTTTGAAGCTTTGTTTGTCACTGTGCCGTGTGCGTCTCAGAACGTTATAGAGTGCTAATGCTTCTCGATCAGCAAGATAGGAGGCTAGCCGCTCAGCTTGATTGAAGCCCCGCTCCTGCAGCCGTTCGCTGCTTACCGGAACTGGGATAATGGCATCGAAACGGAACGCGGATTGGCTGTCGATGCCGGATTGTTGTGCAACCATACTGCGATATGCAGTTAGCAGCATTTCGCCCAAAATGGGAGCCAGCCCTTCATGACCGCGATATTTGTAGAGCGCCAGCCATTGCCGAATAACGGGATCGTAATGTACAGCCGAGCGATTGCAAATAAAAGCTGCTTCTTGACGGCGACTGCAATCCGGACACCATTCAGGCCTGCCGCAAACTGTACAATAAATCCGTGTAATCCAGGGAATTTGGCCAAAACAGTGCTGGCACAAATCCGGAAAATGGGCATGTCTCGGCGATCGGTTACCTGTCTTGCCACAAATGACGCATACTGAGGATCGGGTTGAGAGCATAGACGCGGTAGTCTGGGATGTATGTTGGAAAAGCTGTTGAAGCTTACGCAAGATAGTTGATATGGAGTTGGTTAAAAGGTTTGGAAGGATGGGCAGTCACGTCTTTCCGTAATGGATTTCGTATAGTACTGGCTGGCTCTGGCCGGTTATAAAAGATACCCTCTTCGGCGGGCGATTCGATTCATACTCTTGATTTGACGTATGGCCGACTGCTGTGCGCGTGTACGGGAAGAACCGTAGAAATAGACACGTCCGGCCGGATCATCCTTTGATCTGCCGGCTCTGCCTGCCATTTGAATGAGAGATGCATCGTCAAAGAGCTTCCCGTCCGCATCCAGGATAAACACATCACTCTTGGGGACTGTGACCCCACGCTCGAGAATCGTGGTAGTGACGAGCAGTCGGATGCTGCGATCCCGGAATCGGATTACTTTGTCTGCTCGATTGGGATCTTTGGAGGACGTACCCTCCACAACAATGTAGGGAAAAGCATGGCGGAGCCGTTCCACCAGAGGTTCTACATCCCGAATTTGCTGGGCAAATACAAAAAGCTGAGCGCCTCGGTTTATGGACTGCCCGAGTGTCTTAAGAAGCTGGCGTGGGAGGCTGCGCTTGTCCAGCATTTTGCGCACTGTCGGGATTTGGCATTGCATCGGTACCGGAAGCGGATGACGGTGGAACCGAACCGGTACGCGCACATGCTCGAGTCTACCCCGTTTTGCTGCTCTTCTGAGTTCTGCGGGAGGCGTGGCGGATAAAAGTATGTTTACGCCATCAGGCCTGCATACATTGTCCGCGGCATAGTGCAGCATCTCATCATTGTGATAAGGAAAGGCATCGATTTCATCGATAACAACGAGATCGAACCCTTGGCGAAAACGGAACAGCTGATGCGTTGTAGCCAGCGTGATCTCTCCTTGCTCCCAGCGCTGCTCGCTGCCGCCATATAGCGTTACAACAGCTGCAGCCGGAAAAGCTTTGCGGATCCGCGGATCCAGCTCCAGCACGACGTCTCTGCGCGGTGTCGCTATGAGTGCTCTACCCCCACGCTGAAGACAGGCCTCGATGAGCGGAAAGATCATTTCCGTTTTGCCCGCTCCGGTGACTGCCCATAGCAGAAATCTGCGCGGGGTTGATTGGTTGGCGGGGCTGGCCGCCATGAAGCTGAGGGCGGCCTCGGTGGCAGCCTTTTGTGCGGGGCTGAGGCCCCAGGATGGGGCGATGGTGGGGGCGCTTGGCGTGGAGGTGGCGTTGGATGCGGGAGCGCTGACCGCAGGAGATGCGTCGGACCCAGGAGCGCTGACCGCGGGGGTGGCGCTGGACGCGGAAGCGCTGATCGCGGGTGAGACGTTGGCGCTTGGTGCGAGCAACCGCGCTGCTGCGCTGCTCGGCATGCCGTGGATGAGCAGGCCGCATTCGCGGCTGCGGCCCATCGTGAGGCATGCCTCGCAGTACGCGCATGCGCGGCCGCACGCGGCGCATGCGGTTCGGCGCATGCGCGCCGTGCCGCTGCCGCACCGCTGGCAGCGGAGCCGCGGGCGCGGCCTGGCGCCTAGCGCCTCCCGCCACCGCAGCAGCCGAGGCTGCGGCTGCGGGGCGACTGCGCCGCCTAGGCGCAGCTGGCCAAGCAGCGCGGCCAACTGGAGCGCGGGGGCCGCCGCGCTCCAAGGCACCGCCGCTGCGCCGGCCAGCCCGGCCGCACCCGCGGCCCCAAGCAGGGCGAGCGCTTCGCTGCTGAGCAGCGCTCGTCCCTGCAATAGCGCAGCGGCGCGACAAGCCAGCGCCGCCAGCACCTGCGCCCCCTCGCACAGCTCGGCAGCGCGAACCACATAAGCATGTGCATCCTCGCGTCCTCCAGCCGGCAGGCCCATTCGGGCATCATACGCCCATGCTTCATGAACAAGGCGCGTCAGCACCTCGCGCATCTCCTCCTGCCCCGCTCCGCCGGGCCAACGTTCCACGACCCTTGCCGCCAAACCAAGCGGCAATTCCTCGCTCCACAACACCACGATGTGCAATCCCCAGTTGCCCCCACTCGCAGCCTCTCCTCCCTTACCCGCCCCTCGCAGCCTCTCCGCTCCGCCCCCACCATCCGACACCCTCTCCGCCTCTTCCCGATATCCAGGCACGAGCCAGTACGCCATATCCACCTCCGGCGCAATTGACCACATCGCCCTTGTTCTCCCCTTGTCCCCAACCGCATATAAGAACACTTTCATGAAGGCCAGCACTCCTTTCCTACTCTGAACTCGTTTTATCGCGTCCTTACAACCCCACAAAACAACAAAAAAGCACATCCCAATCCGCCTCTTAGGCAGATCATACGGGTGTGCTTCACTCGTCTATATGCAGTTGAATAGATTATACATTGTGCCTCGCTATTTTCGCAATTTACTTTTTGCGAAGCATAGCAGCTGCCAGTAATCCTCCGTCCATTATCATTCACCTTTAGAACGGAAGCTTCGACAGATCCGCAGGATCCCTTAAATCAATTAGCACCGCATGGTCTTTCACAGAAACAACGCCTTCAACCTGGAGCATCCAGAGCAAATTTGTCGGCTCTAATTTGCTATGCTTCTTAGCGCGGCCATCCGGACGCCGCCGTCCTGATATCCGCAGCTTCGTGCGAAAGCGATGCCATTTCGGCAGACTATCGCCTTCATCCTTCGAACTCGAGTGTTTCTCACTTTGCCCAGATAGACGCTTCTCATCCTTCGCACTTAAGTGTTTCTCACCCTGCCCGGCTAGGCGTTTCTCATCCTTCGGACCCGCATGTTTCTCACTTTGCCCTACTACACGCTTCTCATCCTTCACACCCGAACGTTTCTCACTCAGCCCACCAGACACTTCATGGGCTTTGACCGATGCAGGTCGGCTCAGCGTCTCCGGCAAGCGGCCGTACTCATCTGGCGAGGCAGAGGAGTGAAAATGGACATTCATGCCGTGCTTGGCAAAACACCGAGCAATACTCATCGTTTCATCCTCTGAGCCGCGGTCCACGACAGTCACTTTCACTTCTGTGCCAGTAAAATGAGAAAAACGCCGAAGCGAGCGCATATACCATTCCATCTGCAGTTGTTCATTACCGGCGATGAGGACGTAATGCTTGATATGACGTTCCCGTCTCCAGGTAAGTGCGGATACGGCATGTACGGCAGCCGCAGCCAAGGCGTAACAACCGAAGATCCATAACAAGACTGGAATCAAGGCAGCCACCTCCTTTTTTGTGACATCATATGCCGTAAACCGCCCATGGGTGACGGACATTCACGGACAAGTCGCAAAAAAGGGGCATGCGTCCCTGCGCCGGCCCCATAACTTCATTACCCTACTGCCCTATGCACTCACGCATTCACTCTCTTATGCCGTACGCCCGCACTCACACACTCACTCTCATATGCTCGTACTTCCGTACCCTTGCAAGCCCTACTCCTCCATCCCCCAACCCACAGGCAGCTTCCTACCCGCTGCCATAAACCGCTGCAGCCCGCGATCAAGCTCTACCTTCTTATCGCTCGGCAGCACCACCGTCAGTTGGCAGGAAGGCGTCGAGGCCATGAAGGACTTCCTTGCTTCCGGCTGCTTAAGCGTTACGTACATGGCGTCGCCAACCAAGTGAGTTTCCAGCAGCTCAACTGAGGCAGGAGCCTTTTCCCCGCTTCCAACTTCATAGCGGCAGGAGCCGAAAGCTTGCACCTGATCAGTTCCACTGGTATCGGAATCCATCGTCACCGAGCCGTTCCAGTAATGCTCATCCTGGACGACGATCCGCTTCACGGCAGCCCCGACCTTCTCTGATACCTGCTCTGCTTTCACGCGAACTTCCTTCGCGCCGATCGAGCCCCGTATCTCATCCATCAATCCCGTAGCGTTTACCGTTGTGAAGAGAAGACAGCTGCCGCCAAGAACGGCAACCACGATAATGCTGAATAGATCATAGCGAAGCACCGGCTGTTCCGTTTTACTGCGCCACAAGTAAATAATAATCTCAAGGCCAACCAGCACAAAGAGCATCGGCCACCAAATCATCCCCTGATCCAGCCAGCTTATTCCACCGAACTGAACAGCAACAAGCAATATACCCATTGCGATAAGTGCCGTTCCCATCGACCAAGTACCGACTCGCCATTGTCTCATTCCGGCTTCACCGCCCTCTGCTTGCTTCCTGACAGAAGCTTAACTCCCGCTCCGATAAGCAGCAGCGCCGTAATTCCAGTTTTGAAATAATAGCGGATATCCGACGTTAGCTGCCAATCTCCCCATACACGCTGCACATAGTCAAGAAGCAGACGATCCGCCGTATAGTAGAGGCCGAGCGCTACTAGCGCGATTCCGAGCCATTTCTGCCTATGAATAAGCCAATCGACGATCGGCACATCCTCCAGCTGACCATCTCCGTTATTCAAGCGCGACTGCTGCTGCAGGGCATCGAAGAAGGAGAAACACCACAGCAGCGGCACCATGAAGAGGAATAAGGACAGCTGAAGCACATCCAGCAGGTAGATGGAGAGCAGGAAGCCTGCCATAAGCTGCAGACCTCTCTTTTGCAAACCGAGATACATATGACCCGCTCCCGGCAAAATCGATAATACCGTCGATAACCACCGGCTGCGTTTGCCGCCTTGACGGTGATCCTCCCAATCATCCAGAATGGACCGATCCTGCAGCGTCTCCCCGGACTGCTTCAGACCCACATGACGAATGGCATCAAACATGCCGAACAGCCAAATAATCGGAAGCGCCAGCAGGAACGTTAGGAAACCCGGCTGATCCGCGAGCACCGCCACGAAAATGATCATCGCGAGCAAGCCGAAAAATCCGATCATCAGATTAAGTCCGCGCTGCATCAGCCCTAGCTGCAGATGACCCAGGCCCGGAATAAACGACAAGAGGATCGTATAAAACCGCTCGCTCGACTGGCCATTCGACTCCGGAGCGCCTGTCGCGGTGTATGTCATTCCGCTTGTCGTCTCCATCGGCATCGGGTGCGGACCATATACAGATTGTCCCGGTCCCGGTACCGGCGCCGGAATATGAATCTCCCTTGCACCGCTGTGCCGAATCAAATAAATGATCAAGTCCAGCACGCTGATCGCCCAGATCAAGAATGCAAAAAACAAAAACATAACCATAAAGCCTTCATCGTTGGCGCCTGCCCCTGCAATGAACGCGAACAGGAAACACAGCCCGATTGACAACAAATACAAGAGTCCGCGCCCGAAACGTCCTGCCTTCATATGCCCAATTCCCGGCAGAAAGCCCAAAAACAGCGTCGCCACTGGACTTTTAACCATACAATCATCTCGCCTTCTTCTTCGTATTATTTATTCGGCTTCTCGACCATTGCCTCGATTACCGCAGCGGTCCGCTCCATGATGGAGACGGATACCGATTCTTTCTTACTGATCTGATGCTCTTCCCACTGCTGCGGCTGCTCGGCTATGCGCTGAAACACGCCGGTAGACATGAGAACCAGCATGATGCATACCGCGATCAAATAGTGAATCATCGTTTGTTTGCGGCTGCTTCGTTTGACCGGACTCCGGCGCACGATGTCCACCTTCGGAGGAGGAATCCGGTCCTGCTCCATCTCGGCAATAGCCACCCTAATACGTTCCGTAATGGTTTCCGCTGCATCGCGATCCAGTGATTCAACCTCATCTACGCCGATCAGCAGCTCCATATATAATTCCAGGCAGCTGCTGCAGACGGCCAGATGCTCCTCGGCTTCCAGTCGTTCCTCTGCAAGCAGCTTATCCTCTGCATACCTCCGCCAGTAAGCCTCACCCTGATGCATCATTCCAAATCCTCCTCCTTCCAATGCTTGCGCATCCATTGTCTAGCCCTATACAGCTTAGACTCCACGCTTTTCACTTGCAGCTGCTCGTGCTCGGCGATTTCCTTGTACGGTCTGTCTTCCAAGAAGTAAGACCTCACCACGCGCCGGTATCCTTCCGGAAGCGTGCTGACCATCGCGCGAACACGCCTTTTACGCTCTCGCTTCAGTGCTTCGAATTCCGCAGGCGGTGCATGCCCCGCCGCAGCCTCTACAGACGGGCTTGCTCCATGCTGAGCAGATGAAGCATTCCCCTTCGGTCTACTCGGAGCCGCAAGCCCCGCTTCCCCTTGCGATATGGCCACTTGGCCGGCGCGCTGCAGCAGCGCCTCTTTGCGGGTGTTGCGTCTTCGGCAATCTATCGCGAGATTAACCGCTATTCGTGCGGCCCAGGCTTTAAAGCCGTCACCTCGATAGTCCGAGAGGGAGAGATAAATCCGCACGAACGTCTCCTGCAGCGTATCCTCCGCATCGCGCTGATCACGCACCACGCTCCAGATCAGCCGATACAGCTCATCCCGATACCTTGCGACCAGCTCCGTGTAAGCCTCGCGATTTCCGTTTTGAATTTGTGTTATCAGCGCCTCGTCTCGAATCTCTCTCCCCCCTCTCTCCTATTTAGACGACTTCAACCTCGCCTACCCCTGCACCTGCTAAATAAAAAAAGCTCCTGCATCATGCAGAAGCTTCTCTCGTTTTTATGTATACGTTACAGCGTGACCCAGCCGTATTTTATTGCACTGATAACTGCCTGAGTCCGATCGTCCACTTCCATCTTTTGCAATATGCTGCTGACATGGTTTTTGACCGTTTTCTCACTGATAAACAAAAACTCGCCGATCATCTTGTTGCTCTTGCCTTCCGCCATCAGACGAAGCACCTCAGCCTCACGGCGTGTCAACGGGTTGTTCTCGCTTGGAATGAACTTCACGCCGGCTTCACGTGTTGCAGCCGCCCCGGAGGTTGCACCGATTTCATCGAGGTAGGTCATGCGGCGAAGCTGGTTAATCAGTTTGCCTGTTACCTTCGGGTGTATGTATGCATATCCGTTTACGACGGAACGAATCGCGTTCGCAAGTGCTTCCGCCTCCATATCCTTCAGCAGATAACCGCATGCACCTTTGCGCAGCGTTTCAAATACGTAACTCTCATCATCATGAATCG
Source organism: Paenibacillus rhizoryzae (assembly GCF_059686995.1). NCBI lineage: Bacteria > Bacillati > Bacillota > Bacilli > Caryophanales > Paenibacillaceae > Paenibacillus > Paenibacillus rhizoryzae. The sequence goes on from NZ_JCAALT010000008.1 coordinate 62,978, forward strand.
ATAGAATAATAACTTTAACCTCCGGGAAAATATCGCGCAGACGCTCTGTTGCAACGACCCCGTTCTCGATTGGCATATTAATATCCATTAGGACGACTTCCGGCTTATTCTGGTTGCAGAATTCCAGTACTTGGATGCCATCGTTACACTCGCCGATTACTTCCAAATCATCTTCCATATTGAGAATCCGTTTCAGACCTTCACGGAATAACTGATGATCGTCGGCAATCAATACTTTAATTTTGCGTTTAACGCTTACATTCCTTGCTTCCATCGTTATTTTACTCCTTTCTCTGTTCCCCGTTAATAGGTATATGAATGGTTACTTTCGTGCCGTGGTCGATCGTGGATTCGATCTCCATCCTTCCATCTAGCAGCTCCACGCGTTCACGCATCCCGATCAGCCCAAAGTGGACGCTGTTTTTTGCACGAGATTCGATTTGATCCACATGGAAGCCGACACCGTTATCTTTGACGACAATTTTAACCATTTGAGCTTGGTAAGTTATCTCGAGAATGACAAAGGTAGGATTGGCATGTTTGAATGCATTGCTGAACGCTTCTTGAACCATCCGGTAAATCCCGGCTTCCATCGCGGATGGCAGCCGGATTTCTTTACCGATCGTTTCGAACATCGTCCGAATTTTGCTTTTCTCTTCATAATCCTGAATATATTTACGCAGTGTAGGTACAAGTCCTAAATCATCCAAGGCCATAGGTCTTAGGTTGAAAATGATTTTGCGAATTTCCTCGATACCGGAACGCACCTGACTCTTCAAATCTATTAATTCTTCCTGAACGATTTGAAATTCCTGCTTCACAAGCATTCTTTCCGCAATTTCCGTCCTTAGCACTATATTCGCCAAAGATTGCGCAGGTCCGTCATGAATTTCTCTGGCGATCCGTTTACGCTCTTCTTCTTGGGCCAATATAATTTTGAGACCGATCTGCTGCCTGTTCTTCGCCGACTCCAAAATGCGGGTCACTTGGTTCAAATCACCCGAGAGATATTCCAGCACAACATTGATCTGCGATGCTATCGACTCTGCGCGTTCAATTGATTTCTCAACGTTGCGCACACGTTTCTGCAAATCATCCCTGCGGGCTTTCAAATACGTTTCTTTCTCACGGAACACCATGAGCTCTAGCTGCAACTGTGTCGCTTTCTCATAAGCCGCCTTTATATCCTCTTCTTTATAGCGGACAAAGTCGCGGCTTACCTCCGTCAAACGGATACGCGCTCTGCGATAATCCAGCTCTAGCTTATCTACCTTGTCGATAATAGCCGCAGCTTCAGCAAGTACTTGGTTCAATTCCTGACCGAGAGAGAACATTTCCTTGCGCGCTGACTCGCAAATTTCAAAAATTTGATATTTGCTGTCCTCCATCACTGAGACCGCGTTCTTGATCACGCGATCGATGTCGTTTATGCGATAATCCAAGATGTCTCGGCCCACTTTCTTCAAGTTATACTAAAACTATCATATCACATAACCGTTAGTAGGCGACCATCTCATTCAACGGTAATCGTACCCAATTTACCGTCCCAATTTACGTGTAGGCCCAATTGCTCAGACACGAGTCTAATCGGGACTAATGTACGACCGCTTCTCGTAATTGGAGCTACTTCAGACTGTTTTCGGACGCCGGTTAATAGGAAATCACTTCTTCCTACCCACATTTCCAGCAGCTTATCGCCGCGAAGTACGGACACGCGTTTAAGCGCAGCTTCCCATCCGATTTGTGCGCCCATAGCCTCTGTTACAAAGCGGAGCGGCAAATAAGTCGTACCGTTCAGTAGAAGCGGTGCTACGTCCATCTTATAGGGCTGACTGTCGACCTTTGCCGATTTAGAACCAACCTTCAGTTCGATCTTCACATGTTTGGGTTCTGCAATTACCGCCGGATACTGGAATGCCAGGTTATCCATAGCCAATGTTCCTGCAAGCGCACGCTCATCCTGACCATCCTCCAGGGAGGCCACATAGAGTCGTTTCAATGTGACTGGATACGCCATTTGGTCAGCAGGCAAATTGACTTTGATCTGCTTCCAGCCGATCCAGTCTACCTGTTTGGCAAGGGTCACCAAGTGTGTTGCGCCTTTGCTATCAATAAACTCAGCTCGCATCCAGTTCAAGCTTCCATCGCCCATGACATCTACCGTCATCGCCGAAGGGTTGCCTTCTACTTTGCGTCCGGTACCGTTTAGCACGGCGTATGCCGCCTTAGTACCGCTGCCCCCGGTAAAATCATACTGCAATTGCAGGACGTTCGTTGTATTGTCGCCCGGTAGTCCCGAGACAACTGTAGAGATTCCCACTACACCATTCGTACCTTGGAACGAAATTGGGTAGGTCTTCCCTTCAAAATCATCAAATTTTTTGTCGCTTCCTGCAACAAGCGCCGTCATCGCGGAGAAACCGTCATAACGGGCGATCAAATAGCCTACGGATGCGGACGGATTTACCGTTCCGATGGTCAGTGTATTCCCGCTCCATGCGCCCGTAAAGCCGCGCAGCTCCCACTTCACCGAGGACGCCGGTACTGTCAGCTGGCGGCCATCGTTCAAGGTTACATGCACCGGTGCGGTCAGCGATTTCCCACTCTCTAGTACTAGTGAACTTGCATCCACAGTCATAGACGAGATCGATTCGCCGCCGATGACTTCAATATCCTGCTTATCGCTGATATCGCCGGATTTGACGCTAATGGATGTCTTACCTACTTTTGTCGCTGTAAACGTACTACCGTTAAAGGTGCCCAGTGCATCTGCACTCTTCCACACCGGAGTTAACGACCCGGGATCTACCGGATTGTAGTAGGTGTCATAGGCTTTCATCGAATAGGCCGCTTGCTGCCCGAGGAACAGTACGCTGCTGCCGCTTGCTTTAATCCCTTTCAACTGGCCTTGCGGAGCCGTTGAGAACACGCCAAGGCCATTAGCTACCTGGCGCTGCGTATCGCCATATTCCGTTGGGAATGCCAATTGTGTGCTAGTATCGCCGAGCGGTCGCGCGATCATGGTCGTGGAACCGCCGCCATCGAGGTTAACGCCGCGCCATACGGATAACTGCACCATGAGCTGCTGCAGCTCCGGCAAGGTTACGCCTTGGCTGCTGCCGCTGTCTTCGACCGTAATAAGCATGACCTTCGTCCCGTCTTTGGAATAGCCGACTGCGGTACGTGCACGGTCCGTGTTTGGACTGATGCTGCTTGGGTTTCTTGTATAGGTCGCCGCTGCGCCATTATCCACGAGAATGGTGTGGCCGCCAATCAGCATTTGCAGCGAATTCGGGTCAATCTTCTGTCCCGTAGATTGGGCAATTAGATTGTAGGACGCGGTTACCGGCTGTCCGACTTGAAGATGCTCCCGCGCATATTGCGCTGCCTTACCATGCGTCCGAAGAATATAGCCGTCCACTGGGATTGTGTTGCCCGGAATCATGCCATTGTCGACGAATTGCGTGACGATGCCATTCTGTACAAGCACCTCCGTCGGGGTTGTCGAGCTGTCCGTGACATCGGGACGCGACTGCGTCCAAGCGCTAGTGTAGATATACATCGCATTAGCATGACTGAATGCATTGTCCGGTTCCGTACGGTAAGCTGCCTTATTAATACCGGACAGCGTGAACGTCGAGCCATCGCCTGCCGTTACGCTTCCTTCGAATCCATAGGAATCAATAATTGGTTTCCGATCTACCGTCACGGCAAAAGCATACATGCCCGTCAGCTTCGAGGGACTGACAGACAGCACCCCTCCGTTAACTTGCGCGCCGATTGGGCTCCCTTTGCCATTAGCCGTGTTAAAATAATCGCCGTTAATGCCGGCAACCGCGCCTGTCTTGCTCACCATGTTGCCAACGGAGCTCACGCTGGATACCGAACCGGGTTTACCGTTCATTACATCGAGCTTAACGTAGGGGTTAGTCAGATCGATCTCGATAACATGCACTCGGGATATTACTGCCCCTGCCCCCGGCTTGCTTGTCCAATTATAGTCGACGCGCTTGGCGCCGGAAGTAATCATCTCTTCTGACATACGAACGAGTTGCTGCTGTTGTTGTTGAGTCACTTGTGTAGTTGTCGTTTGGGGTACGGCCTCTGTCTCGCTTGCTGCTGCGGCAGTGGATGACCATGCTATTGTGGAAATCGGCTGAACGAGCAGCGCTGCGCCCAGCGTCAGTGTAAGCAGTTGTTTGCCGGCCTGTGCGGTCTTCTTCTTCTCTACTAGTTTGCGCATTACTCTTGCAACTCTCCCATCACAAAAATGTCCTATGATGGTTAGACTATGAAACTAGTAGAAAAGTTACGTGTGATAGAAGACTCCTATCAACATCATTCGACCGACAAAAAAAAGCTATCCGTGCCGATTCGACAGGATAGCTCTTTTTCTCTTAAATATCGATAAACTCCAAGTAGCTTAGCAACCGCTTCAGCATGACTGCAGCCTCTGCTCTTGTCGCTTTGTTTTTGGCACCAAAGGTAGTGGTCGTCAATCCGCTAATGATGCCGGAATCGACTGCCTTAGCGATGTCGGTCTGCGCCCAAGTACCGATTTTGCCGCGGTCCGTGTACTTCTTCAGCAAGTTCGCGGTCGTTTGCTTCGGTACGATTGAAACGCCGGCCGCGCTTGCCGCACGCACCATCATGGATGCCATCTCTTCGCGGGTAATCGGATTGTTTGGCTTGAATGAGCCGTCTGCCATCCCATTCACGATTCCGGCCGCACTGGCGGACCCGATGTATGCGGCCAGCGCAGTCGAGGTATTCACATCCTTGAATTTACCGGCTGCTGCACGGTCGCCGGCAAGGCCAAGCCCTTTTGCGATGAACATCGCAAACTCACCGCGTGTAATAGCTTTCTTCGGCGCGAAGGTTGTGAGCGTGTTGCCCTCGACAATATATTTCTTCGCTAGCAGCAGAATATCTGCACGTGCCCAATGATTGCTCAGATCCGTATACCCCGCGGCACCCTGCACAACTGCATAGACGCTGTTACCTTTTCGTTTAAACGTAATAACCGATTGTCCACTCTCGCGGGTAACATGCGTAGGTACATAAGCAAGCTTGCCTGTTTGTGGATCCAGCCATACGGCAGATACGGCTTTGCCATCTAGGACTGCACCCGTAGTGACGGACCTGGTTACATAGTTACCCAACGTATCCACATTCTTCGTTTGGCCATTGCTTGAAACGGACATTTCGAAGCTGATCGGATTGATGAGGATTTGTGCATTAGATCCATTCAGCTGCGAGGTAAGAGGCGAACCTAATGTTCCTGCGTTCGTATCTATGGACACATTCAACTGACCTACTGCGCTTGCTGCATTCATCATTTGTCCGAGCTGCGCGTAATTCAGCGCGCTGAGCGGGAATTCATAGGTCACATTCTTGTATACGATCGCGAAGGATGCATTGGATGTCGCTTTCTTCGTGTCTTCCAATGTGCCGAGCGGCAGCGCTACTATAGCGGCTTTCTCAGAGTCCGGTACGGTGAAGACCACTCGCGGCAACGTACCGCCGGCTTTCCTTACCGCATTATAGGCTTGTGCCACCTTCTCCGAAGACAGCATAAACTTGTTCACTGCATTTCCTGCAGGCGATACCGCCGACGACGTCGTTGCGCTGGCAACTTTGATTTCCAGGCCGCCGCCTGCCGCGGACTTGAAGTCACCGCTAGTCGCATCATCCCATGTTGTCTGATTCGCCACATTCGAGTCCGTAAACGAAGCTGCGATCGCACCGGATGTGGAACGGATTGAAGTTCCCGCATTGCTGTAGCTCGCTTTGACCGCGTCGCCTACACTAATCGGTGTGTACAGGGAAAGTACGACAGCAGATCCTTTGATGGCTGCGGATGAGACCGGACGCGACACATTATTCACCTTTACACTAAACTGCGATGTTGAAGGCAAGTAGGACGTATTCAAGGCGCTAGCGAACGTGATTGTGACTTCACCGCCTTTTCCCACAATACCATTGAGAGCAAGCGTTGTCGTTCCACCCACATTCGCCTGCATGCCGCTAAACACCTGTGCCGGGATTCCTCCGAGATCCGTAATTGCCGGTGTCCCACCTACGTAAGAGACCATGATGACATCGCTGGCAATCGTTGAGACCGGAAGACTCAATATGACTTGCGTTCCGTTTACTGTCACATAAGAGACCGTTTTTAGCGTTCCGTTCACCGTCACGTAGAACGATGATGTGTTCGGAACCAGTGCCCCGTTAAGTGCCTCGTCATAGTTCAATGTAACGGTATAGCCTGACGAGGTTACAGATTGCAGCAGTGGAGCTTTCGAGTCTTGTCCGTTCTGGATATAAAAGCCGCTAAAGGAAACAAGCGCGTTGTTCGATAAATCGCGCAGCGGATATGAGCCTGCGGAATAGGACAATGTAACCGACTGTCCTGTCGAAACCGAATTGCCACTGAAATTCAGAAAAATCGCATTTCCGCTTCCGCTTATCTGCGACACGGTCCGGTACGCGCCATCAATGAGAACGGTGAATTGCGAATATGCATACTGATTGATAGCCGCAATTTCTTCACTCATCGTCAAAATGATCAAGTTCCCCGAAACAGTACCGCTCACTTGCCTAGGCGCTGCGGAATCCGGCACGTTCGAAACAGCCAGATTCGAGAAATTGGCGGCAGCGGCTCCCGTCAAATCCTTAATCGGTTTGGAGCCGGCTGAGTAAGATACTCGAATTACTTGTCCATAGGATGCCGCACTCTGCAGCGTGAGCGTCACGACTTGACCGCTTATTTGTACAGCAGTCACTGCCCGCCCCGCACCATTAACGGTCACATAGAAATTAGCGGGTACCGGTATCGAATCTGCGCTGGTGCTTAGATTCTCGTTGAAGGTGATAGCGATCTTGGTGTTGCCTACCAGATCAGCTCTAGTAACGGCCGGAGCGCCTGCTGCTCCTGATGATGTTTTGAAGGTCCACTGATATTGATTGAGAATACCGTCAAAAGGATTACCCGCCAAGTCGGTTACGACACCGGCTGCCATTTCGACATAATAATCCGTATTCGGCAACATCGCGCTAGCAGTTGTAATTAGAAGGTTCCGATTGTTATTCGGATCAATCGCATACGTTGTTGCAATCGAGTTCCCTAAGCTGTTTGTAATAGGTTTGATTAGAATAGTAGGCGAATCAGCACCAAGTAGAATCGGTTCGCTGAACAAGGCCTCCAGCTTCATGCCAAGCACAGGAACATCAAGCGCCGTATTAGCGGGCGTTTGTGTCACGATTGTAGGTGTCACATTATCTTGGGTAACCGTGAAACGCCACGCATTCGGACCCGATAAGCCTGCAAAATAGTTCCCTTTCGCATCTGAGAACGCTTGTCCGCCGATTTCCACATAATAGCTTTGGTTGTTCACATAGGTTTTACTGGTATCCGTGACGATGATTTTAGTAGATCCTCCGCCACTAACCTTATAGGAAGTAACCGGAATAGTCGCGAACACGGCACCGGATGGCGAAGTGCGAATCGTGATGTTCCCCGTTCCCGGATAAACCGGTTCACTGAAATTCAGCTCTAGATTAATAGACGTTGTCGATTGCGCATTGAGAGGTTTCCGGTCGGCCAGCATTGTAGGAGGCGTTGTATCATTGCCCGGATCCGTGTAGAAATTCCAGGAGGTCGCGTCCTGTAGCCCTTGATATTGCTTGGATGCATCTAATGCATCCACGAAAGCTCCCGCATCTATAAGGATATAGAAGCCTGTATTGGCCGCCAAGTCCGCAGGCGGATTAATGATGACCGTTGATCCGGCTCCGCTCGCAACGACCGTTACCGCTGAAGAAGTAACATTAATGGTTTGCACCGTGCTGTTATCTGAAATTTTGTTGATACTGATCGTGCCGGTATTCACCTTAACCGTACCTGGGAAGGAAAGCATAAAGTTTGAGGCTACGCTCACGGCAAAAGCATTATCTGCCGGCGATAGAACCGCAGTCCCGATCGGCGGGGCATTGGTTGTAAATCTCCATCTGGTAGCCGCTATTCCGCTGAAGTTGTTTCCAGCAGCATCCTGAAACGCCCCACTCGGTACGATGACCTCATAGGTGCTATTCCCCTGCAAGCTGCTTGGCAAACTCACCACAATGGACTTACTCGCACTTCCGCTCCCTGTTACATTAATCGAGTTTACGCTAATGGTTTGCGCATCAGCAGGCTGATTCACATTGGTGACGGTAATATTGCCGCTAGCTGCAAACACAGGTTCAGTAAATACCATCGTCAATGAGGTACCTACCCCGGCAGTGGAACCATTAGACGGCGTTAGTGGATCTATGCTTGGAGCAGTCGATAAGGTCGGAGCTGTCGTGTCGATTGAAGATACGGTTGTGAATACCCAACCTACAGCGCTGTTCAGCCCTGCGAAGTTCGTATTCGCATCGTTCGCGAATGCACCTGCATCTATCGTCACATAGTAGCTCGTATTTAACGCGAAATTCGTGCTCGGCGATATCGTAACGATATTCCGGCTCGTTCCGCTGCCAATCGAAACTTTACTGTCTGTTGCAACCGTATACGATTCGAACAACTGATTATCGAGCTGCCTGCGAATCTGAATCGTAGCCGAGCCTGACCCTTTCTTCACGTTCTCATCGAAAGCCAAAATCAGATTCGTGTTTATCGGTACATTCGCGCTTTGGACCGACGGTGAGAAACTGGAGATGACCGGACCGCTAGCTGCTGCCGATACCTTCGAAGGCTTGACTGCAATTCCGCCCACGACGAATTGCACCACCAACAGTGCTGCTATTAAGATTGATATCCATCTACGATTTCGGACCACTATTACCCACTCCCTAATTAAGACACATGTATTATATTTTTCGGTTTGAAGGGGGCTGAAATGAAGATAAAGTTAAAAGTTGCACAAAAAAACCGCTCCTTGTGGGGAGCGGTTTGCTTATAGAGTCAACTACTAGCGCAGAGCGTCTGCTTTCAGCAAATCTGCTTTGTCAACGCGTTCCCACGGAACATCGATGTCTGTACGGCCAAAGTGACCGTAAGCAGCTGTTTTACCGTAGATTGGACGACGAAGGTCAAGCATCTTGATAATGCCTGCAGGGCGAAGGTCGAAGTTGTTCTTGATGACTTCAACAAGAACTTCCTCATCGACTTTACCTGTACCATACGTGTCAACGTTGATGGAAACCGGGTTTGCTACGCCGATCGCGTAAGCAAGCTGAATTTCGCATTTGTCTGCAAGGCCTGCTGCAACGATGTTTTTCGCTACATAACGCGCTGCATAAGCTGCGGAACGGTCAACTTTTGTAGGATCCTTACCGGAGAAAGCACCGCCGCCGTGACGAGCGTAACCGCCGTACGTATCAACGATGATTTTACGGCCTGTAAGACCAGCATCACCTTGAGGTCCGCCGATAACGAAACGGCCTGTTGGGTTAATGAAGTATTTGGTTTCTTCGTCAAGCCATTCTGTAGGAACGACAGGAGCGATAACATGTTTACGGATGTCGGCTTGGATTTGCTCCAACGTAACTTCTTCCGCATGCTGTGTCGAAACAACGATCGCATCTACACGTACAGGCTTGCCGTCTACGTACTCGATCGTTACTTGCGTTTTACCATCCGGACGGAGGTAATCCAACGTACCGTTCTTACGTACTTCCGACAATTGACGCGAAATGCGGTGAGCAAGCGCGATTGGAAGCGGCATAAGCTCAGGTGTTTCGTTCGAAGCAAAACCAAACATCAAACCTTGGTCGCCTGCACCGATATCCGGGTTTTCTTGATGAACGTTCTCTACGCCTTCACGAGTCTCAAGGGCAGCGTTAACGCCTTGCGCAATGTCAGCCGATTGCTCATTAAGCGATGTAAGAACCGCACAAGTGCTGTAATCGAAGCCGAACTTAGCACGCGTGTAGCCGATATCCTTAATAGTACGGCGAACGATTGCAGGAATATCGACATAATCCGCTTTACTGCTGATTTCGCCGATAACAAGCACCAAACCGGTTGCTACCGAAACTTCGCACGCTACGCGCGCATACGGGTCAACCTCAAGAAAAGCATCCAATACCGCATCTGAAATTTGATCACATATCTTATCGGGATGGCCTTCTGTAACGGATTCCGATGTGAACAAGTGACGTCCTTTAAGTGACATCTAATCTCAACCTCCTACAGCTTTCAAAATTCTAAGTATGATGAATAACATGCACAAAATGCTGGGACTCTATAAGAAAATGAATACCCGAAAATGGGTTCAATATAATGCCCAACGTTTCGATTCCAAAAAATGAACCTTTTCCGACGTTGAAATCGGAAAAGGTCTCATGAATACTCTCTAAAACAGTATGATACCGAAACTGTCGCATTGTGTCAATGGCAATAGTCAGCTAACTACGATAGCCCTTTGAGGACTTGCTCTGCGCGCTGGACGAGCAGCCTTGTCATATTACCGCCTACAGATCCCGCATCTCTTGTCGCAAGCTGCGACCAATTGACGTGACCACCTGAACCGCCAGTTCCTCCAAGCTCTGTGCCAAACTCCGTATCCGCAGAACCGGCTGCATATCCACCCGACATAAGCCCAAGCTCTGCCGCAATTTCATACTTCATTTGATTGAGCGCTTGTGCACATTCCGGTACAACTTTGCGATTACTTCTCGACATGATAAGCACCTCCTGATGGGATGCTTATAGTTTGTTCCGGAATGCGCGGTTCAAAGCGGATAACTTGTTGTCAGATCGGGTAAAAATAACTATTGCTGGACTTGCATTTCATAATCGCCGCGAACAAGCACCGTTAATCCGGTCTTTTGTCCAACCTGTGGCGTTACACCACGGCCGCCGCGCGGAAATAGAATGAAATGATTATTAGGGACAGGTTTACCGTTCGTAATATCTGAACCATCCGTCAGATCAGATATCCCATTAGCATCTGAACTGTAGGCCATCGCTTTGCCTGCACGAACGATAAATTCAGTACCATCTTTAGCAACTAGGCGCTTCCCAACAGGAACAGTAACAACTTCTACTTTAGATGAACCTCCGCTTTGCTCCATTTCTTCACGGAACGCATCGAACATCTCCTGCAGCTTCTTGTCGTCCGTACCCTGTCCGTTCTGTTTGGCCAGCTCTGCCTTCACAAGCTCGGCTACTTGTTTATCAATGTAGCTTTTCGTTACGACTGGGTCGTTTACGGAACCTGGGGTATCAGTTGTTTCAGCTTCACTTGTCCATTCGGTCCCAAACCATACAGCAAATCCGATTACAAGAATAGAGAATACTAGTTTAAGGCTTTTAAATCGCAAGAAATAAACCTCCTTACAAACATTCTTCATCTAGCATACTTGAAATCTATCATAACTTCTACCACTTCATAATAGAAAGAGCCAGATACAGATCTGGCTCTGCTCGTTGGGCTATGGTGTTGTTACAAACCATTTCAAATCTTTACTTGCCACAAGTAATTTCGTATTTTCAAATACATCATAAACGTTTAATTTATAGCCATCATATCTTTGAATCTTAGCTTGAACGTCTGGGTCATTAAACACAAGAGTCAATGGATTGTTTATTGCTTCCTTCAATTGCTCTTCATTCTCAGATGCTGCATTAATACTAAACTGTTTAGAGAAAGTCAGTTTACTATTATCTTGATTTACAAACTCGATTAAAACTTTATGATCACCGGCAACAACTTCATAATCTGTATTTTTCCATAAGCTGGAATCCATTGTCATCTTCATTCCGGCTATTTGATAATCTCCGGTGACATTCAAGAATGTATTGATATAATTCAAGCCGAGTGTATAACCAGGGAATTGAATATTACTTAAATTAGTTGTCGTAGCTGATGCTGTAGCAGTTAACGGATAAGAAACCATATCGACAAGAACAGAATTGACTGCTGCTTCACCATTGTCAGCAGTTGTTGTGCTGCCTCCACTAGTGCCCGTAGTAATCGCCTGACCTAAAACAAATTTATATGAAGTAGTATCAAACTTCTTGGATATCGATGCCCATGCGCTTAGTAAAGCTTTACCGCTTGGCGACAGTTTATCTTTAACAGTTGCAAATTGAACAGGTACTACAACTCCATTCTTATCAACAATGTACCCACCAAGTTGGGCAATTGGCGAGGTACGCAGTTCATTATTGACCGCTTCGAGCTCGGCATAGAAGTTGTTTTTTGTTGAACCGTCAAATATAGCTGTTCTTGTTACGGAAATTGTTGAACGTTTTCCTAAATTATTGATTTTATATAGATCTGTCAGCTTCTTGCTCGCAACCTCGCTCAAATTCTGAGCTGAGAACTGATACAGCTGCTTCCCTGCTTTATCTTGTACAGTCTCTGTGCTTACAAAAGTAATTTTATCGATTGAAGTCGTGTACGGAATATCAGAATGCACGACAAAATTGGCTGATGCACCTGGTGCGATTGTAATTGAGTTATCAAGTGCAACTGCTTTTTGTTCAGTACCTACTTTCACACCATTAACCATAAAATACCCGCCTAAATTCGGAATTTGTTGGCTTATTGTGCTCTTGTTGGTGACGGTTAGATTAGCAAGAAGTACATCATGGTCGCTATTTGGCGTTCTTTGAATGGTATTTAATTTTATAGCGAAATCATTGTAAGCAAACGATCCGCCAAGCGTTCCTTGCTGTGTTGTTGACTGTAAAGAATAGGTACCGACAATGTATGATTTTTCTTTTTCAGTTGCTTGTGATTTAGCGACCAGTTGTGCTGTACTAAGTGAAAGATTAGTAGGGAGTTGGCCGGATAAAGAGATTGTTTTCTCGATTTGTGGCAACAAAACAGCATTCTCTTCTCTCGTATAATTAAGTGGATAACTTGTGCCCGAAGAGGTCACAACGAAGTAATCCCAGCTCGGACTTGCAACGGAAGCTGCTCCGATGTTGGTTAGAGTGAAATCAAGGGAGACATCTTTATTGCTCGTACCCTGAGAAACAAATGCTTGCCCCGTCAACGTGTTCACCGGTGTTCCTGTTACATACACCATCCGAGTTTTACCTACTGGTGCAGCAACTAAAGGCTTGGTAGTTGGAAGTGCAAAGACTCCTACTGGTAGCTGGACCTTGCTGGCATCGTCATTTTGCGCAACGACAAGAGACAAAGCTTTTCCCGCAATTGCAAGCGGAATAGTGGCATGGAGCGTTACAATCTTACGTTCTTTAGGTTGAATTGAAGTTTGATCTATGCCTGATGCAGCAACGTTGTAAACAGATAAACTATCCGTTTGAATGAAAAAATTCATTTTTGATAGATCGCTTGATTGAAAGCCAACATTCTCTAGTAGTACATTCATAACCAAATAGGCATTGTTGGCATCTTTTGTCATGTAAGCCTGTTTGATTGCGCTTCTAACTTTATTATTATCATATAGCATAGTTGCTGCTTGGTAAGGTGTTACTTTATCTGTGACATTGGCCGGATATTGAATATTTCCTAATACTTTCTCGTAATTTGCCGCGGAGAAATCCCATTTAACTACTTGGAAAGCAAGGTCAGATAATTTCGTTTGATTATCGACCACCGTGTAATAAGTAAGATATTGGGTCGTCTTTGCAGCAACTTCTTTTTTGTCTTTATCCGATTCAATAAGCGTTGATTTAAAGGACTTCCCTGTTTTAGTTTTCACACGAAGCCAATAATCCATCAAATCAAGCGATGAATTTCCAATATTCGTTAAGCTAACCGAATATACAAGAACCTTTCCTTTCCCCTGCATAAGGAAATGCACATCTCTAATCGTTAGATAAGCCGATGCATTTAGTTTTACAATCTTGCTTGAGATTAAATTAGAGCCAGTGCTCGCTGCAGATGCAACATTAGTGCTTAGTAAGCTCGTACTTGTACTTTGCATTAACAATGCAGTACTTGCTACAGTCATGAAGCCAATCTTAATCCATTTGTGAGCCACTTTCATCCCTCCTGCATTCTATACTTAATTAGACGCATGAATGGCACATTTTGTTTCGAATTGGTATTTAGTGATTATTTTCGAAAACAAAAAAACAGACGAGGATAACCTCGCCTGTTCTTAGGAAAACTAATTATTAAGGATTAACTACGATAACTGCAGTATCAGTTGTACCGTTAGAAGCAACATAAGTGATTGTTGTTGAACCAACTTTAAGTCCTGTTACCACGCCACCAACAGCTGAAGCGATCGTAGAGTCAGATACTAAGATCTTACCTGGAGCTGTGATTGGAACGCCGTATTGGTCTTTAACTGTTACTCCTGGAGTTACAGTCTTAACACCAGCGAGAGATACGGAGTACTCATCAGCGCTGAACTCAACAGTTTTAACAACTTTAGCGTCTGTGGAAACAGTTACTTCACGCTCAGCAACTTTGCTGCCGTTCAGGTAAGCTGCAACTGTGGATTTACCAGCTTTTTGACCAACAACAGTAACACCGTCGTTAGAAACTTTCAGAACGGACTCATCGGAGCTCGTTACGAAATCTGGAGTGTTGGATTTCAGAGCTACAGTAGTGCCACCTGCTGTTTTACCAACAAGAGTTACCGCTTTTTCGTAACCAACAGTGTCTGCAGCAGTTGTGCTACCGAACAGAGTGTCGATTGTGTCAACAGCATACGATTTGATGTCGCTGTTTGCAACAACAGTTACTGTGAATTTTTTGGAAGTGATATCAGCATTAGCATTAGATGTTACAGTAATTTCAGCTGTACCAGCTGCTACTGCTACCAATTGACCACCAACATAATTCACAACGCCAGGAGTACCGCTAGTTACTGTGAATTTACCAGTAGCAACGTTGGAAGTACGACCGTAGTTGTCAACCAACAAGATGTTATCTTGATCGAAATCTACTTTAGCGCCAACTTCCAATGTAGAAGCTACATCAACACTGTGAACTGCTTTGAATACTGCAACGTCAGCTACATTGATGCTAACGCTCTTAGTTTGAAGAACGCCATCAACATATACATAAATTGTAGTAGCGCCAGTTTGGCCGAAGTTGAACTCGAGTTCGCCTTTAGCATTTTTCACTGGAACGATTTCACTGCCGAATGCATTGAACTTAACGTTAGTAAGAACAACGTCTTTAGCTGCAATTGCTGCACCATAAGTGTCAACTGCTGTGAAAGGAAGAACTGCTTTCTCGCCTTTAACGATCAATTTACCGGAGTTGCCCAGTTCGAAAGTTTTCACTTTCGCTGCATCGTTAACAACGATCGAAGTTTGTGCACTTGCTGCAGCAGCGCCGTTAGTTACAGTAACATATACAGTGCCTGCTTTTTTAGTTGCGAACTTAACTACGCCGTCAGTAACAGTGAACTTGTCAACGATTGTGTTATCGCTCACGTAGAATACTAGACCAGCATAAGTTACGGATTTTCCACCTGCCGGAAGACCAGAAAGATCGATGTCACCGTTAGGAAGTACAACTTTTTGACCAGCTGCATCTACCAAAGTAAGTGGAAGAACATAACCATCTTTAACGGAGATGCGAGCATCACCTGTAATTGGTTGTACTTGATCCAGCTTAATGGAAGTTGCTGCGCTACCGTTAATTACTTTCAGTTGTTTGTTAACGGAAAGACCAGCGGATGGAACGATAGCTGTTACGCTGATAACATCGTTAATTGCTGCTTCGTCAGCGCCACCTACGTTAAGGTCAAGAACGTTACCGTTTGTAAGTTGTTTAGTTTTTGTTACGTTATAAGACGAGACTTGAGTGCTTACGCCGCTCATTTCTTCGCCGAATTGGTTATAAACTTTAACGCCCAGGTCTTGATCTGCAACTTGTTGAAGAGCAGTAACAGCGATGTCTACTTTCTTAGCCGCTTCGTCTTCAACTTTAACATTGATAGCATCGCTGCCTTTAACAGTAACTGTGTAGTCACCAGCTGGCAGGTAAGCTACTGCAAGATCAACCGATTTGTTATCAGTTGCGAAAGTTGCAGTTACAGGGTACGTAGTAAGACCGGATTTCAACTCATAAGTCAAAGCTGTTTTCTCAGCAGCTACTGCTTCTCTGTTGAACTTAACAGTTACTTTTTTAGCACCGGATTGTTTAGCTTCTACTGCTTTAAGATCTTTTTCAACTGGTTGAGCAAGATCGTAAGCTACGTCTACTAGTTGACCGCGAGTAGCGTTCACTTGGTAGGACGGAAGCTCAGGAAGCAAGCCAGCTTCGATAGCTGCTGCTACGAAACCTTTAGCCCAAGCAGATACTTTACCAGTTACTTCTTTGTCAGAAGGCTCAACGCCTGCTACCAAGTCAGCAACTTTAGCGATTTGCTCGATAGTTACTTTACCGGATGGACCGAACTTGCCAGCGCCAAGACCGTTAAGTAGACCAGCTTCAGATGCAGCGCCGATAAATCCAGCTGCCCAGTGAGTTTTTGCTACGTCGGAGTAAACGTTAGCTGCAGAGTTTTCTGCAAGCTCGCTTAGCTTCGTAAGTACTTTAGCGAACTCAGCGCGAGTCATTTCTTTGTCAAGACCAGCAGTACCGTCTGGGAAACCGCTGAATACGCCTGCTGCTTTAAGTGCGTCAAATTTCGCTTGTGTGGACAATTCAGTAGTTGTTGCGCCGTCAGCAGCAAATGCCACCGATGCTGTAGATAGAGTCATAGCTGCTGCTACGAGTAGGGATAAACTTTTTTTCATAACCTTTTTGTCTCCTCCTATATAATGCTTAGTTTCTTTAGAGTTTTGTTTAGAATATAGATTGCTCGTTTGTCTCATTGGCCGATTCACCCCCTTTCACGAGTTGAGCAGATTTCTTATAAATAATGTCTGCTTGAAGTGTTCCTTGTAGGAACCTGTCGCAGAATCTTGTAAACAAAAGTTGACAAGAAATATCTGGTAGAGTCTGAACACCACTATAACATTATACAATGGCCTAAATCTAGCGTAAAGAGCAATTTGAGAATTAGTTCCAAGTACTCCGCTACGGCTGGTCAGTTTTCCTGTTGCTTGGTTCATGTAATTAAACGCACAGGTTTCGAAAAAGTTGCGTCGTAAGGAAAAGTTTTTTGAAATTTCTTTAAAACTTATTCTCAAACGCTATTTCTTCGAGTTTGTCGATATGCCACATGAACTAGAACAGCTTGTCTACCACGTTGTTTATTATAAGCCGAATGTCCTATATTCGTCGATAGATAACATTTCCCATGTAAAGATAACTCTAGCAATCCTTTGAAGTAATTGTAACAAAATGAAAGCTGCCCGGAATTCTCCCGGGCAGCACAACCATATCCAACTTAGTTTAGTTTAGGAAGTCGCTTGAGATCAGCTAGCATTTTGCCGATAATGATAGCCGCATCGGAACGAAGCAGGCTGGATTTCGGTTCGAACGTAAAGCCTTTCTTCGGATCAGCTGGGTCTATCGGAGATCCCTTGATGTATCCCTTCTTGGCAATCGCAAGCACAGACGATTTAGCATAGTAGTCAATGTCCGCGTAATCCTTAAAGGTTTTTTGTAATGCTTTATCGATTTTATCAGGATCCGTATCGAGCTTCAAGTTAAGTGCTCTTGCAAGGAAGACGGCAGCATCTCCGCGTGATAAGTTTGCCGTTGGCTCAAACGCGCGCGGCTGTGTACCCCGGATGATCCCTTCACGTGCTGCGGTCTCGATTGTACTATAATCCCAAAGTGCATCTTGATTGATGATCGGAGGCACATCGTCAAAGTGAGGCTTGCTCAGCTCATAGTTAAGCGGAATATTAAGCGCCTTGACGATCATGCTCGTAAACTCACCGCGAGTTGTGTACATATCAGCTCCGAAATCATCGAAGTTGGCTGCATTCATGACACCCTTCGAATAAATTGCTTCTATATAGTTACGCGCATACGGATGGTTCGTAACATCGGAGAAGGAGTAACCCATCTTAGCCACGACATAATATCCGAACTGGTCGAAGGGAACTGTAATGGTGTTCTTCTTCGAATCTACCGTACCGCCAAGGTTCACCCAGAACTTATTCTTCACGTCGTAACGGAATACAGTTACAATCGTTCCTGCTGTGTTCCGGATGCTTGGATCGAAGGAAAGTGTAAGCGTCCCGCGCTTGGAAACAACAAGCTCACGGTCATCTGGTCGATCGTCATAAGTAGGAATCTTCGTATCTCCAGGGCCTTTCGCTCCAGGATATTGGTAAGGATCCACACCCATTTTGAGCGGGTCATAGTTTGGTGTAGATATATCGTCTGCAAGCCCGGCATCAATCCAGTAGACAGGACTGGACTTTACGAAGCGAGTTGGGAACGATACTCTGAATCTTGTGCCGAAATTCTGCATGATCAGATCAAAATCGGCTGGTGGATTGTCGTATTCACGGCGATCTACAACGCCATCTTCAGGGTTTGCAATGGCGAATAGAAGCTTATGACCAGTGAAGATTTGGTTCTTCAAATTAGCCGGTACATTGTAATCGCGACGAATGAGCGCAGTTCCTTTTGGGAAAGTTAGCGATACCGCACCGTCAAACACTTTGTTCGAGTTCTTCATGTCATCCAAAAGCTGTGCGCCAGGTATGTTCGTAGGCGTATAGGTAATCTCAATGAAGTTACTTACTTTGTCGGATGCACTCTCAATCGTAAAGCTGATTTTGTTCACGCCCGGTTTAAGACCTGAAATGGTGGCCTTAAAAGCGTTCGGATATTCAATACCGTTTGCCGGGGTGTTATCCGCATCGTAAGCGAATTTATCAGCTGCTTGTTTATTGATCGTGACTTTATTCGCACCTTTGGCATTGATAATGACATCAACGTAGTTCTTGTTGACGATCCCTTCTGCCGGTAAGTACGGGCGAAGTATCTTGTACGGTAGTACCGTCGGGTCAACTTCTAAACGATATGTCGCCTTCGGTCCGAGATCCCCACTGTTATACACATTGAATAGATAAACGCTGGAGCTTCCATCTGCGTTCAGCTCCTGTTTTCTCAGGAGGAATTTAAACTTCTCCGTAAGAACGTCATATTGGACTACCAAATTTCCATTGATACTGCCGTTTGCCGGAAACATGCCTAGTGGCGAATCCCCTTTAACAATTTGGAACGGATCGCTTAGTTTCCATGTAATTGGGGTCGTGAGAGACGCACCGGTGATTTTCAAAATATAATCGTCAGCGACTTTATGGCCGGATGCATTCACAGCTAGTAATGACGCCATTTTAGCTGCTATTTCAGTCTCATCGCCCAGATCAATGAAATCAAATGTACCAAAGACATTCATAAATGGTTCAGTTGTGGTGTAGATGGAACCTGTCTTCGGGAAGTTAAGATCATTCAAAATCGGCTTCGGATTCGTAATCGCATCCTCGAAAGTAAACGGGAATATGCCTAACGTATCCGGAGCAGGAATAACCGGAAGGTTCGTCGGTACTTTGTTTACCTTAACGACCTTCTCATAGTAGCTCTTGGAGCTTTGGAAAACAAACTTAATTTCGTTCTCACCATTGAACATCGCACCGAGTGCATTCGTCAATTCAGTAGGCTTAATTTCAAATTCAGTGACGTCCGTGCCGACTTTTACAAGAGGAAACGGTACGTTATTGATGTAAAAGTAAACAGTACGTGGTCCTAACGTATTATCATATCTGATTTCTGACGTATTATTGATGTTCTGCAGAACACCTTTGAAGTTACCCAGACTGTTCGTGATAATTTCAGTTACCCGCACTGTCGGGTCCAACGTTGAATCATCATAAACGGTCATACCATCGAAGATTTTATTGAAGCTGGCATAAGGGCCATAAAGCAGCGTAAACTTCGCGGATTTCGTATCGCCGCCAGCCACTTTCACCGTAATAGTTTGCGTCCCCTCAAACGGCATTCGGTAAAACTCCAATATAAATCTCTCAAACGTTTGCGGTATACCGTTAACCGTTCTCGTCACGAACGATTTATCGCGAATGGCGTACTCACCTGAACCAAGCGATTGTCCGGGTAATGGCAGCGGCACCTCAGTTGGGTGTGCAGTAGGAGTATCGCTGTACAAGTCGTCAATATCAGGGACGGTAATAGTCGAACCTGTAGAATTGCCTACCAGCACCTCAATGCCTACTGGCAAACCATAGATGTTCTTGCCTTCGAGCGGCGTACCTTCAATGCCTTGATAGCTTGTAGGTTTATATCCTGCCAGGTAATTGATTTGACTGACAAACGGCTTGTTCTTATCACGCAGTGAGAAGTAGAGCGCATCTGTGCCTTGTTCAGTCGGTGTCAAGTTCAAATGAGCGTTCTCTTCATTGTAGCCGGTAAGCTTGACGTTATATAAGGTATCCGTAGTTAAGGTAGTTGCATTTGGAACTCCGAGATTAATTGTATAGTCATAAACGAAGAATTTATCCGTATTCGATGGATTCCCAACCGCCTTTAAGCTTGTCGTTAGACTGCCTGTAAGATCAGTATAAGTAGGGTCCCCTGGCTTCTTATAGCCAGCCTTCAACCCGGTCAAAGGTGCAGCCGGATTCGGATGCGGTCCTTCAATCGTTGAAGGCGGGTCGGCATAGTAGCTGTTCGGCACAATGACTTTACCCGTCAATTGCAGGTTATGAGTCGTATCGATTACAAAATTCGGGTTGTACTCCAGTGCAGCTGACTGCACAGAAACACCCGCATTCATTTCATTGATATTGACATCATAGAACGTCACGCTTCCGTTGTAGAACGCGATGTCACGGGAGGTTTCGATGACTTGCGTTCCGTTCTTGATGCGGATCGTAACTTGATTCTTTCCTTTCTTCAATGTAATCGGTGCTGCCGCAAACGAATTATTGTTCGCGCTGTTGACCGAGTACGTTTTACTGCTTCCATTCACAACAATCGTCACTTGCTGCGCATTTGGCGCTTTACCTGTAATGCTAATATCCGCAGTGTTGCGTCCGCGCGAGGTGGTGGACTGCACGACAGTCGTTCCATTATCCACAATCGGAAAGTTGTTTCCGTCCAGGCTTGCGGTCAAATCATAAAGCATCGGTCCGTTTCGATATTCGACGTAAATGGAGTTCGCTACTTCTCCTCCGCCTTGCGTCCCTTTAAATGTGATTTTATTAAGACCAGGAAACAATTGAATATTGAACACTTGCAAGCTGAAACCGTTCACCGAAATGTTACTGGTTAGATTCTCACGAACACTTCCGGGTTTGTCCGGCTTAGTCGGATCAATGATTTGCGACACGCTGTAAGATATCGATGTCGGATCCACATTATTTAGCGTCCCTTGAAGTGTAATGCGCTCATCGGTTGTTACTCTCGGGGAACCAATTTGATCGCTTTCACTTGGGAACGTAAAATTGCCTGTCGCTGCATGAGCAGTCTCAATGCGATTGGCAGGCACTAATTGAATCACTAAGGCCAACATAATAAACAACGCAACTAATTTTCTGATCACGGTGAGCCTCCTCCACTTCAATCCCATACACATAATTTGATGTATCCTTTTTATCGGCGCTAAGCCCCCAAAAGTTTAGACAAGAACCAGAAATCTAACGGCTAAAACCCCATACAAAACAAAAAACTCCGCTCCCCGTAAGGAGCGAAGTTCTTATTTAACTTATTGTTAATTATTTCGAGCGCGATTGTTCGGTGCCCATCACTAAACGCTGCAAGAAGTTAAGCAGCGGGCGGCGGCTTTTATCCACGATACCGATAAGCTCCGCACCAATTTGGAGAATGAACACGAGAACGAGAATAACGCCGAAAGTAATCCAGTTTGCAGCATCGGATTGCACAATCGTCGATTGCAGTACTGCGCAGATCCCGAAGATCGATGCGATTCCGTAAATAATCAATACGGTACGACGGTGGCTGAAGCCAAGCTCGCGTAGACAGTGATGCAGATGACCTTTGTCCGGCGCGAAGATCGGTTTCTTGTTCACCCAGCGGCGTACGATTGCAAAGAACGTATCCGACAAAGGTACACCAATGATAAGAAGCGGTGTAATGAAGGAAACCATCGTAACCTGCTTAAAGCCCATCATGGATAGTGTTGCAAGTGCGAATCCTAAGAACAAGGAACCGGTATCCCCCATGAAGATCTTCGCAGGGTGGAAGTTGTAAACCAAGAATCCGATCACGCCGCCAAGCAGCAAGGCGCTTAGCAAGATAACCGGTGCAGAGCCCATGAAAGCAGCCATTACAAGAATGCTGCTGATCGCAATACCGGACACGCCTGCCGCCAAGCCATCAAGGCCGTCAATCAGGTTGATCGCATTCGTTACGCCTACGATCCAGATAATTGTAAGCGGGATACTGATCCACGCCGCAATCGGTTGCATCGCATCGCCGAACGGAATGTTGACCAGGTCAATCTTAACGCCGAAGCCGAGTACGACAACGCATGCCGCAATCAATTGACCCAGTAGTTTTACTTTTGCAGATAGTTCGAAACGATCATCCAGTGCGCCGATAATCACAATGATCGTGCCGCCAACAAGCAGCGCATTAATCAAATTCAAGTCGTAGCTGCGCAGCAAGCCTTCCGGAATGAAAGGTTTCACTGCAAAATAAGCACCGACAAAAGCAGCATATATCCCCAGGCCGCCAAGCCGCGGCATTATTCGTGTATGAACTTTACGATGATTTGGCTTGTCAATTGCCCCGATTTTGTTAGCGAATTTAATGACAAACGGGGTAAGTGCAAGTGCAAGACATAATGAAATAATAAATCCGATTGAGTAGAGTACGACCTGAGTCATTTCCATCTCCCTTTCATAGCTATCGCCGGATTGAATTATACGCTGTTTGAAAAAGAAACTCCACTCTCATTTTCAAGCAATTTTCACGGAATTCCCCTTTTAATCGCTTGCTTGGTCGAGTTATTGCGACATTTTCTTTCTCGCACAGCGCATTCGCTACATTTTTCGGCCATATATCTACACTTTAGTAGCTTTCGTGTTTGCTGGGGAGAGGGAGCATCCATATATTGATTAACGTAAAAATGCAGAAATTTGTTTCGCCGGAACACGCGCTTCTTCTTTTAATTGTGAAATGGCATCATGATGATCGGCGCGCCACCCTTGCGGATCGTCGAGCAGCTCGCCGATCGCGGATACGAAAGCTTGCGGATCAAGCGCTTCGGTCGTCCCGATTGGGCTTAGATTGATCCGGTTCAGGAACTGATCAATCTTCGGATCATACGATAGTCCGAGCATCGGAACGGACTGATTCGCTGCGTAGATAAGCGCATGCAGGCGCATGCCCAGCAGCGCGTCGCACCGGCTGACCTCCAGCAGCATGAGCTGCGGGTCATCGCCGGGCTCGGCAATCTCGGCTACGCTCGCGCCGAGATCGCCGAGCTGTTCCATCACCCATCGCGACGCTTCCGCGTCTGATGGCGTGTGAAACGGCAGGAACCGCAGCCGCACCGCCCGGCTGCGGGCCAGCGCGCCAAGCGCCGCGGCGACGCGCGCCAGGTCGGCGCCGTCCTTGCGCCAGTGGCGCAAGGACACGCCGACCACCGGCAGCGGCGCAATGCCCGCCGCAGCCTCCGCCGCGTCTGCGCCAACACTGCCGGCCGGCACCTGCGCGGCCGGCAACGGCAAAGCCATGACCGGATCGGGTACAACGTCGATCCGGTCACGCGGTACCCCTATCCGCCCAAGCAAAGCGGCGGATTCCGTGTCCCGCACAGAGACATACGCGCTGCGGCGCATGACACCGCGAATCAGCCGGTCCATCCACCGGCGATTCACGGGGCCAATCCCTTGCGCGTATGCGAATGTGGGCTTCCCAAGCAGCTGAGCCAGCTTGAGAATGCCCGTATAATAAGGAATCGTCTTGGCACCTGTTGCATCCTGCAGCAGACTGCCGCCGCCGCTGATCAGACCGTCGCTGCCGCGAATAGCGCGAACAATCTCACCGAGGCGCATCCGATGCACAGCTTCTACGCCATACATCGAAGTCGTCCAAGCAGGATCAACGGACAACACGATCGGCACGATGCGAAGCCCCTGCTTCACACCCTCTTCGTCCAGCACGAACAAAATCGATTTCAGCACCGCTTCGTCACCGCTGTTGCGGAAACCATAGTAGCCGGAGATGACTACACGCCGGACTTGAAGCCCTGTTTCAGTTGTGCGATTCGTGGTGCCCATCGTTTCCAAACTCCTTCCCCAATCTGCCACACGCCGATCATCACAAGTCCAATCAACGCGCCCAGTACAAGACCAAGCAAATCACGGATAATGGAAATCGGAAGCGGTGTATGAATATGCGCGAAAGTGTCCACCATAGACAGCTGTCCTATGGAACCTACAATAAATAATACCCACGCTGCACGATATCGAAGCGCAACGAAGAGGCCGAAGAAGAAGAGCGGGTGCGAGAGCAGAAACTCTTTCGTCCGCGGACGAACGCCGAAGGTCGACTCCAGCACATTACGGAACGATAGCTCAAGGGAGGAAGCTTGTCCTTCATTACCTGTACGGGACAGATAATAGAGAGCCATAACTCCCAGTACGCCGGCTACACCCACCCAGAGAACGGTAATTTGCATCTTTAACAGCTTGCGCAAATTGCCGATTACGGATTCGCCTGTATATAGAAGCAAGTACAGTGCAACGAGTGCAATCGGAGCGAGATGCAGCAAACTTACGCCGCGGAACTGCTCCAGTACCAGCTTGTACGTAATATTGTTCAAGAGACCCACGATAAACGGGATTCCGCTCATGGAGATAACCGATGTTGCAGCAAAGATGGTAATAGCCATCAAGAGACGGCGTCCTGCGCTAATGCCCGGGAAGAACCAACGTACTTGTTGATCGCCTCCGCCCGCTACGCGAGTCGCGGTATCATCCGCCGCACCGCCGATCGGTCTGCGGTTGCCAACCGTGTGCGTCCGTACGCGGCGGATCGCCCAGATCATAGCCAGCGTTGGCGCACTGATTGCTGCGCCAAGCGCAAGTCCTTGCTCGAGAATCGACTTCGAAAGCACATACAAGCCTGCGCTGCCGAGAAGTCCAAGCACGAACACCGGAATCGCTACGCCTGGCAGGAATGCACTGATCAGCAATGTAATGAAGGCAACAGCGCCAAGCACTACGACAGCTTTAAGCGGCTTATGCCATGACGGCGATTCGTATTCGAACGGCTGCGGACTGTCTATGGCAAAACCAAGCTTGTCCATTTTGGCCAATACACCGTTCTTGTCTTGCATGGCATCATACAAATTTTGAAGCGGATCGGTAATCATCGATTTCACCGGATTGCTCGAAGGCGCTCCATTCAGATAGAACATCCGAATGCTGCGGTCCTTCGCAGCAAGCTGGAAGCGATCTGCGATCTCTTCCGGCTTCATCGATGCCGAATCATTGTCTGAAAGCGAATAGAGTCTTACTACATTATAATGAGTCAAATAGCCGAGCGTGTTCATGCCCTTCTGAGGCTTCGAGTTTTCGATGGTCGCAATGCCGATTCCATGCTTATTCAGCAGCTCTGCGAATTGGCTCAAGCTCTTCAGCTCGGCGTTGTCCGCGAAACCTTTGACGGCATCGCCTTCAAACAGAATGCGCGTAACGCCCATTTGTTCAAAACCGTCAAGCATCGCATCCACCGAAGCGGCATCAAACGGCATGCGGTCGGACAAACGCGGCACAATCGCAAAGCCAGCAGCATGAATCTCGCCAAGTGCAATCGGATCCGGTACCAGCGGCTTCAAGATCGCATTCTCAAGCGGCGTTTCCAGGATCAAACCGCCTTGTCCTTCATAGCTCCATGAGGAAGTCGTAATGCCCCACTGTTTGTAAGTCGACTCCAAGATCGGACGAATGGCTTCCTCATCCTTGGCGCTCGAGAACAGCACGTACGTATAATTATCATCAGCTGTAGCCGTTTTGCCTTGCAGCTCGCTTGCGCTGGCGGAATTGTATAACGTCAAGCGGCCTGCCCAGCTCAGCTCTTGCAGCGAAGACTCGAATACCGCCATCGCCGTAATGCCAGCCTCATGCATCTTGGTAAGCTCATCCTTCACGAACTGCTTCGGATGGGCTTGATAAGCGGCGATTTGGACTAAATCGCGGTAATCGAACACCATCTGAACCTTGTCGGAGGTTTTTTCCATTTTCCAGCGCGTAGCGCCGATAGGAAGCGCTGCAATCAACCCTAATATCGTCAATACACAAAGGACAAACGTTGCTTTGCGATTCCATTGTTGCCAACCAGTTTGCACATCTTCCACTCCTTAACATTCTCCGTAGGAATTATCGCTACGATTATCTGTCTGTGTTTCCGCAGCAATATTCACGTACGGAAGCTCCGATCCCATTTCCGATCTAGTTGTCCACGCGCTCCATCACAGCTTGTGTCAGGCGCGCAATCGCCGCCTTCGCTTCGTCTTGTGAGCTGCCGCGTACAGCAAAATACACCTTAATCTTAGGCTCCGTCCCTGAAGGACGCAGGCAGAACCATGAACCGTCAGCAAGTAAAAATTTAAGCACGTTCTCAGGAGGCAAGCCGCCCAATCCCGGCAAATAATCAAGCATTTGATCCACGGCGATGCCGCCGATTTCTGCAGGCGGATTGCTGCGCCAATCTTCCATGATCGCTCCGATTTGAGCAACGCCGTCAACGCCTTTAAGTGTACGGGATTCCAGATGCTCTAAATAATTGCCGAATTGCGCATACAGTTCAAGAAGGACATCGTACAGCGTTTTGCCTTTGCTCTTATAATAAGCAGCTGCTTCGCAAATTAGCATGGAAGCGATAACCGCATCTTTATCACGCGCATAAGTGCCAGCCAAGTAGCCGTAGCTTTCCTCATAACCGAATAGGAAGGTACGCTCTCCGCTTTTCTCATATTGCGTCATTTTCTCGCCGATATATTTGAAGCCGGTCAACGTATTGACGACTTCCGCCCCATAGGAAACAGCAATGTCAGCGCCCATTTCGCTCGTCACGATCGTCTTCACTACGACGCCGTTAGCAGGCAGATCGCCGCGTTCCTTACGTATGCTAAGCAAATAATTGACCATGATCGCGCCGGACTGGTTACCCGTCAGCACGACATATTCGCCTTCATTATTACGAACAACCGCGCCCATCCGATCGCAATCCGGATCGGTACCGATAATAATGTCCGCGCCTACCTCTTGTCCGAGCTTAATCGCGAGATTGAACGCCTCCCGCTCCTCCGGATTCGGTGATTTCACCGTGCTGAAGTAGCCGTCAGGCTGCTCTTGCTCAGGGACGATATGAACATTCGTCAGACCTGCTTGCTTAAGCACCTCGCGCACCGGCATGTTGCCCGCACCATGAAGCGGTGTATATACGACAGTCAGCGCCTTGCCAAGACCGTCCACAAGCAGTTTGCTGTTCAAGCTTTCCGCTGCGACAGTTGCGATATAATCGCGGTCTTCCGCATCGCCCAGCCAGTGCAGCAAGCCTTTAGCTTCCGCTTCTTCCCGGCCCATGCGGCGGACTTGATCAAATCCCGTTACTTGCTGAATCGCGCCAATAACCTCAGCTGCATCTCCCGGAACAAGCTGGCAGCCATCGGAACCATAAGCCTTATAGCCGTTATATTCAGGTGGATTGTGACTCGCCGTGATAACAATACCGCTTGTCGCGCCAAGCGCACGAACGGCGTAGGACAGCTGCGGGGTTGGACGAAGGGCTTGAAAAACATGAGCCGTCACACCATTCGCAGCCAAAACAAGTGCAGCGTCAAGCGCAAACTCAGGAGAATTGTTGCGCGAATCGTATGCGATCACCACGGAAGGGGTGCTGCTCTTCGTAAGTACCCAGTTCGCCAGTCCTTGTGTAGCTTTTCCGACAGTATAGCTGTTCAATCGGTTTGTCCCTGCGCCCATAACGCCGCGCAGTCCGCCTGTTCCGAACTCAAGCTCCCGGTAGAAACGATCTTCGATTTCTTTCTCGTTGCCGCTCAGCGCGGCAAGCTCTTGTTTCGTAGCAGCATCAATCATCGGATCGCTCAGCCAAGCCTCGTATCGTTCTACAGTAGAATGGTTCATCTCCAGCATCCTCTCTCCATCCGTAGTTAAGTTACGGTTTTTTTATATATGTAGCAAGCTCAAGGCCCTGTCTTTATTAACCCGATCCTGCCGGGTTTATTCAGGATCCTTCAGTGCGAACATAATCTCACCTTCAGCTACGACTTTATCGCCAACTTTGGCAACAGCCTGTCCTTTGCCGATCATGCCCTTCATTCTTGTAATTTCCACTTCTAATGTAAGGGTGTCGCCGGGAACCACTTGTCCACGGAAACGGCAGTTATCAATGCCTGCGAAGAAGCCGATTTTGCCGCGGTTTGCCTCTACTTTCAGAATAGCAACACAGCCGACCTGCGCCAGCGCCTCCACAATAAGAACACCCGGCATTACCGGGTATTGAGGAAAATGTCCCGTGAAGAACGGTTCATTCATCGTCACATTCTTGATGCCGACGGCTCGTTTGCCTTCCTCCAGCTCAATAATGCGGTCAACGAGCAGAAACGGCGGGCGATGCGGTATAATTTCTTGGATTTGTCTAATATCTAACATGATGTAAGCTCCCTTCAAGATTGGTGTAATAAATTACAAGGTATTGTGCCAAAATAAGGCCATCCATCACGAAACTGCAGTCGTGGGGTTAAGATAAGGGGGATTGAACGCTACAGCCGTTCCTCGCGGCCAAGGCGAATTCAATCTCCTTTTTACCATTATGCGGGCGGAGCCTTTGTATCTGTCTGCTCCTCCGTGCTTTGCACCGCACTGCCTTGCTCCTCTTCGTCCTTATTCAAGCCAACGAAAAGAAAAATGTAAATAAATGAAGTGATAAATGAAAACGCAATGACGCCCCATAAATAGGTTCTGGCAAAAGGCATTTCAAAGAAGATAAACATGATGGCCAAGTAGTACAGGATGGTGGTCAGTTTCCCCATCCAATTTGCAGGGACTGTTTTCTTCCCCCGAAAATGAAAAAATGCCGATCCGACAATCATCCCCGCATCCCGGATAAATATAGCCGCTCCCGCGCTCCACGGAATATGTTCGGTAATAAGCAGCGACAAGATGACGGTAATCATCATCATCTTATCCGCGAGCGGATCCAGCATCGCCCCTACCGAGGTCACTTGCCCGTACTTCCGCGCCAGGTAACCGTCCAAAATATCTGTAAGCCCTGCGATGACAACAATCAGAAAAGCCCATTTCATATGATTCGAAGCGTCCGATGCAAATACGGCAACGTAAACGGGGATTAAAGCAAAACGAAGCATCGTGAGCAAATTAGGAAGATTCAAACGTTTACGCCCCCTTACCTTTATGGCGGAAAAGATGCTTCAAAGATTCTAACCCATTATACCTCTACGCTGGAAAAAATAAAACTGTCCGGGCTATGCCCAAACCAGCCGCAAACCTCATTTCTTGCCGTTTCTTTGCACGCATTTGGCCATGACCTGCGAACTAAATTTGGCAATACCTATCTGACACCTTCAATTTCCCCCTTCTAAAGCCGTTAACTATAGAGGATAGGAAATTTATAGTCTTTGGAGGTTTTAGACAATCATGCGCATGAACAAACAAGCTGCACCCCTGTGGCAACGCACCTGGCTTACAGTGATGCTTGCCATCGTCCTGAGCTTCTCTTCCTTTGCAGGACTCGCTTACGCTGATGAAGTCGTAACGGGAATTGCATTTGACAACGCTCCGTCACCCGCCGTGCTTTATATCGATGATGATTCGATTTCACTTGAAGTGAATGCCACTATACAAGGTGCAACTTCCGCAAAAAGCGTTACGACAGACGCCACTTGGAGCTCTTCCAACTCGGCCATCCTGAAAGTGTCCGCCGGTGTTGTTACAGGTTTAACGAAGGGCACTGCAACGGTTAGCGCAACATACAAAGGCTATAAAATCACACTGCCTATAACCGTTAATTATCGCTACGACAGCGTAACGATTTCGGAGGGCGGGACTACTGTTGACGCCACTGAAGAGGTACATCTGGGCGACACGATCTCCTATACACTTACTGCTGCCAAGAGCGGCAGCGCTAATGAAGACGTTACCGATTCCGCAACTTGGACAAGCTCGAATCCGGCTGTTGCAACCGTAGACGATGGGGACATCAAGCTGCTTACTGCAGGCGAAACAACCATCACAGCCAAATACAAAGGCAGAACCGATACGGTGAAATTAATCGTAACTTCTCCTTACGATAAGATCACCATTTCCCCTGATGATCTACTTGAATTCTATGTTGGCGACAGCACTAAATCGTTAACGGCTGTAGTTACCACCGAAGATGACGATTCCGCGACGGTTACCGATACGGCGCAGTGGACATCCGGCAATACTGCCGTTGTTACCGTGTCCAAAGGTATTGTTACTCCGGTCGGCAGCGGTACGGCAACCGTTATCGCGTCCTACCTCGGCGTAACAAGCAGCATTAATGTCGTAGTTCGCCCTGCTTATGAAGCCATGCGGATGACACCGAAAGAAGACCAGCATTTAAGTATGCAAGATAGCCCGGTAACGTTCAATGTAACGGTTATGAAGGGTACCGGTACACCTGAGGTTGTGACGAGCAAAGCAGCATGGACCTCCTCCAATTTCTTTGTCGCAACCGTTAAGGACGGCGTCGTTACCCCTAAAGGCGTTGGTACCACGGTCATTAAAGCGACTTACTTGGGTCTTTCCCAGCAAGTTTCGGTCACCGTTTATCCGACTGTCAGCAGCCTCAAAGCAGCTTCCGAGACCGTCGATGCCTTCTTGAACGATAGCGTTACATTGCCGAAGATTTCGGCTGAATCCATAGCTGAAGAAACAATCGACGTCACGAACCTCGTTGCTTGGACGAGCAGCGACAAGGATATTATGGACAAAGTAGATGGAAAGTGGACGGCGAAGAAGATCGGCACAGTCGTACTTACGGGTACCATTCAATCCAAGACGGTCACCGTTACTGTAGTCGTGCACGAGAAACCGCTTATGCTGACACCGGATCAAACCAATGCTTCCGTTGTACTTGGCAAAGAAGTGAAGCTGCCGGTTATCACGCTCATGTATGAAAGCGGCGAAGAGGAAGACGTAACGAGCCTTGTCACTTGGAAGAGCTCCTCCGCCAACTTGCTCGTGAAAGCTCCGAATATGAGAGGCTTGCAAGCCTCGAGCGTTACCCTTACCGCTTCCTACCTCGGGAAATCAACTACGATCCGGGTAACCATTGAAGAGGAAATTACGAAGCTGTTCGTCGATTCAAGCAGTCTTTCGCTGAACATCTCCCGTACCAAGAACCTTAAAGTAACAGGGATTTATAAGAGCGGTAAGTCGGTTTCCCTAAGCTCCAAGATGAATTGGACAATGAACCCCGAAACACTTGCTTCTATTAAAGGAAGCACTGTAAAAGCGTTGACTGAGGGTACCGGCAAGCTGACAGGCACGTATCAAGGCAAATCGATCGAGGTTGCCATTACGGTCGTTGCTAAGGTGAAGAAGCTGACTTCGTCGGCTAAGTCCCTTACTCTTGCTGCAGAAGGCAAAGAAACCGTTAAAGTTACGGCTGAATACGATGTCGGTCGTATCACGGATGTTTCGAAGAGCGCGGCATGGACGGTCGGCAACAATAAAGTAGCTGCGGTAGAAGCTGGCGTCATTACGGCAGTCGGCAAAGGAAGCACGATGGTAAGAGCCACCTTTGACGGCAAATCCATCAGTATCCGCGTAACCGTAAAATAAGAAGTAAACAGTAAACCAAAAGCACCTCCTTCGAAGTGTTCATCGCCAACTACTATGGTAGTCCGATGATATTCGGGGAGGTGCTTATTTATGCGGCGTGGAATAGAATTGGAAATCAAAAAACCTGCTCGAATGAGCAGGCTTCTATTAGTCAGCAAACACTAGATCGTACATGTGCTTCCAAGTGGCAATTTCGAACACTTCGTCTCCGGGCCGCTTGCCGATTATCGTATAGCCCATGTACATGCCGCCGAGCACGGCTGCGATGCACAGAATGGGAACGATGCTCTTGCGAAGCGTCCACAGTAAAGCCCGAAGAGCCGGATTACGTTTCTTGCGCGCTGATGTCTTGCCTTTAGCAGCTTCGAGATCGCGCTCAGAGGAAGTCGTACCGCTCTGTCGCTGTCTCTCGCTTGCAGGCGCGGGGTTCATCAGACTAGAACGCTCCATTTGGGAAACTCCATCTAAACCAGCCGCTGTTTCTTTCTTTGCATCCATACGCATTCACTCATTTCCTAGGCGCGCAAATTGTTTGCAAGGCCCAGCATTGTATCACTGGAAGATAATGCCCTTGAGCTGAGCTGATAAGCTCTTTGCACGCTAATCAATTCCGTCATCTCGTCGGACAAGACGACATTAGATTGCTCCAGAAAACCTTGTTTTATTGCGATCTTAGATTCGGCGCTCGCTGTAACATTATGCATGACATCATTGACCTGAAATCCATCCGCAATGGCGAACAAATTGTCTGCTACCTGCGACAAGAGGGAAGGCTTGTCCACTTGAACCAGCTTCAGCTGCCCCATCTGAACAATTTCACCGGATGGGAGCGTACCTATGATGCTGCCATTCGGATCAATTCTGACTTCCTTCATCTCTGCAGGTATTTCAATCGGATTGCCATCTACAGACGAGATCGGGTAGCCTTCTTTGGTTGTCAGGATATTGACGCCGTCCCGCGTAAACGTGGTCTGGAACGAGCCACCGCGTGTATAACCAAGATCACCTTCGGCATTAACCGTTACCTCAAACAACGCATTGCCTTCAATAGCTACATCGAGGGGTTGGTCCGTTTGTTGAATCGGTCCTTGGGAGAAATCCGGTTGAATCATCGTCAGACGCGAGCCCCAGCCTTGGTTGAAACCAAGCGGAGTCAGACGTCCGGGTTGATCAAACACCTCCGGCTGCTTCTTCAGCGTAGTCAGCAAATCTTCAAATGTGCCGGTCTTGCGCTTATAGCCGACTGTATTCACATTGGCAATATTGTCGGCAAGCAAGTCCAGCTTCTGCTGCAGCCCATTCATGGACACCATCGCATTAATCATCGAACCGTTCAATTCAGTAGCCTCCCCTGCCGTGCATCGTTAAGCATTGCTTGCGAGTGGTTATACTCTGCCAATCTCATTAACCGCTTTATCTAAGCTTTTATCATAAAATTGAATAACCTTCTGATTCGCTTCATAGGCGCGCGCCGCCGACATCAAGTCAACCATCGACTGTGCCGAATCCACGTTAGAGCGCTCGACGTAGCCCTGTTTCAGCTCTACCCGATCGCCTGCAGTCATCGTCCGAACGCCAACAGAATCATCGCCAAGCTTGAACTTCCCGTCACCTTCACGCACAAGGTTATTCGGATTATCCACAACAGAGATAAGCAGTTGACCGGCGCTTTGACCCGTTTCCGGATCAACCAGCTGATTGTCGCTCGTCAACGTCAGCTTGTTAAACGTCATGCCTGCCGGCAGCTGGAACGGCTGTTCATTAGCGCCAAGTACGCGGGAGCCGTCCGGCAGCGTCAGAAAGCCTTCGTCATCGAGCTTGAATTGACCATCGCGCGTATAACGAGTTTCACCGTTCGTATTCTGAACGGTGAAGAATGCCTGCGGCTGGAACACGTAGTTTCCATCCGCTGACATCGCTTTGCCCGATCCGTCAAACGTCATGCCGGGCACTTCAATGTCCGATACAATGGCAAAATCGCTGAACTGGTTCGTTTGCATCAAATCGCCCTGCAGGTTGATCTGCAGGCTCTCTTCCGCGAACACCCCGGTGTTCAGCTTGCCTACTACACGGCCTCCGCCGTCTTGGACGCCGGACAAACGGAGCAGCATATCTGGAAAGGAGTGCGTAACCGCGCTCTTCTCTTTATAACCAGGTGTATTTAAATTTGAAATATTATTCGTTACTGTATCATGCCGGTGCTGCTGCGAAATCATGCCTGATGCAGCTGTATATAGACCTCTTAGCATGAAGCTACCTCCTGAGCGCTCAACGTACTGAATCGGTTACCTATGTTATATATATCGGTTAACCCATCCTCACGATGAATAGAACGATTGCATGACTTTTGAACTAACTATTGCGTACAAAAGCTTGTCCCTTGGCACGCCCCCCTAAAGGCGTCCTACCCGAACATTCCTGCATGCAGCCATTCAACCGTTTATCGTTTAGCGTCTTCCGTTCTCTCTGCGCGGTGAACGGTCTAAATGGTCAAGCAGCAAGCCTGTTCCTTTAACAACGCAGTGCATCGGGTCTTCAGCAATCAGAACCGGTACTTTAAGCTCTTCAGCGAGCAGTGCATCAAGGCCGCCCAGCAGTGCGCCGCCACCTGTCAAGATAACGCCGCGGTCAATAATATCGGCCGATAATTCCGGCGGAGTCCGTTCCAGTACGGACTTAGCTGCGGACACAATGGACGATACCGGTTCCCAAAGCGCTTCACGCACTTCTTCCGAGTAAATCGTCACGGTCAGCGGCAAGCCTGTAACCATATCCCGGCCGCGAATATCGATCTCTTGTCTGAAACCATTATCGTAAACGGAACCGATCTTGATTTTAATATCTTCGCTTGTCCGTTCCCCGATCAAGAGCTTGTACTTGTTCTTGATGTATTTCATGATTGCTTCGTCAAACTTGTCCCCTGCTACCTTAATCGAAGAGGCGGTTACAACGTCGCCCATGGAAAGCACGGCCACGTCAGTTGTACCGCCGCCAATATCAACAACCATATTGCCGCTCGGCTGGTAGATATCCATGCCCGCGCCAATTGCAGCTGCCTTAGGCTCCTCTTCAAGAAAGACATCCTTGGCGCCGCTGCGCTCTGCAGCCTCGCGGATCGCCTTCTGTTCCACCGATGTGATGTTCGTTGGTGCGCAAATTAAAATACGGGGGCGACTGTACCAAGAACGGCCGCCCACGCGATCGATAAATGCCTTCAACATAATTTCCGTAATTTCAAAATCAGCGATAACACCGTCTCTAAGCGGTCTGATGGCGATTATGTTACCAGGGGTCCGTCCTACCATCCGATGCGCTTCCTCACCTACTGCAAGCACGCGCTTCGTCTCGCTCTCAATCGCGACGACTGAAGGCTCATCAAGTACAACGCCCCTCCCTCTTACATGAATGGACACGTTAGCTGTTCCTAAATCAATCCCAATATCCTTGCTGAACATAAGGTCTCTAATTCCTCCAGGGCGAATGACGAGTGCCGCATATACAAACTTACGCATGTACTCACAAAACAATCGTCTTTAGTAATCGATGCAATGATCATCTTGTTTAGTATTCGCTGAAATGTACGAAATTCCTCTATTTTTGTAGAAAAAATCGCTTACGATTTTGCTGCGGCAAGAACCTCGCGCTTACGTCCTGAGCTCTTCTTATACTTGATTTTGGTTGCTTCTCCTCCCCTCAGGTGCCGGATCGATTTGTGGTATTCCAGAATGTGCTTGACCTGGTCTGCCAAATCGGGATTTATTTCCGGTAATCGCTCGGTCAAATCCTTGTGCACTGTGCTTTTGGAGACGCCAAATTCTTTAGCGATCGTCCGCACCGTGTGCTTCGTCTCGACGATGCAACGGCCGATTTTTATGGTCCGTTCTTTGATGTAATCGTGCACGCTCCCGCCTCCCTACTCGAGATAGTTTGGTACATTATATGAGGGGTACGGGTATATATTCTTTGTGTCCAAGCGTGACAAGCTAAAGAACAGCAATTATTTTCAGAAACCCGTGCTTATCCGCTCCAAATGGCCCATGAAGGCCGCAAATGAACATAAAAAAAGAAGGCAGGATTGTATCCTGCCTTCTAAGCACTCCGCTTGCTTCTAGTTCTCGGTTGCGCTTACGGAATCAGTTGTGATAAACGTATTTGGGTTTACCGCTTTGCCGTCCTTGCGCACTTCAAAGTGCATGTGGACGCCTAGTTCTTTCTCCAGCTCGCTTCTGCCGGCTTTCGCAATAACCGTGCCTTGCTTAACTTCATCGCCCACTTTGACTTGGACGTCGCTCAAGCTGTGGTAGACGGTTACGATTCCGTCCGCATGCTTGATCTCGACAATGTTGCCGTTAAGCGGGTGTTTCTCGGATACGATGACGCGGCCGCTCAGTGCTGCCATGACATCAAATGCCGTATCGTTCTTCGCGAAGTCAATCCCCATGTTCGTTACGAACGTGTTGCCCGATTGGATCAAAGCCGCTTGACGCTCTTCGCCGGAAGCTTTCGCATCATAGAACGGCGCTACAACATCCAGCTGGCTGCGGTCAACAGGCCATTTCATCAGTTCTGACTCCGATGAGTTCACTGCTTCATCATCTGCCGGCAGTTGCTCTGCTGTCATTCCGTCCGTCGTACCTTGAGAGACTTCTACGTCGGTGCTGGCTGGCTTGTTACTAGTTTCCCCAGCTCCCCCATAGAGCCACATTAAGGTTACGATAATTGCTGCCGCGGCTAGGAATGCTGACGGTGCTGCCCACTTCTTCGAAAGCAGCTTTCTCCATGCAGATGGTTTGACGGCAGTGCCTCCCACTACATTTTTGGGAGCTTCTTCATTGAACTTTGATTTGTTATCACTCATTGTTCGATCACCTCACTAGCCATTGTTGCCACAACCTAGCAGTTTATACGTGAGGGTTTAACATTTTTTGAGATTGTTAGAGAAGATAGGGGCGGCGGATATGCTATTCTACCAGCCCTTTCGCCTTCGATAGCTGCGTCCCCGAATAATAGTGTGCGAGAATGTCCGCTGCCGTTCCGCCGTTCTGAGCCATCCCGTTCGCTCCCCACTGACTCATTCCTACTCCATGGCCATAGCCGAAAGTGGTGATTTGGATATCATCATCGAGGATCGTCCAATTAAACTGGGAGGAGGCCAGGCCAAGCTTCTCCCGAATCTCTCGGCCGCTCAGCATCTCCCTGCCGACCATAACCGTCTTAATGCGTTTGCCCGCTGTCGTATCCAGAATCCGCATCTGACGGACCGCGCTTTTCTTTACGCCAAGCTTATCGCTAAATTCGTTCAGCGTCATGGTTACGGTTTCTTTATAGTTGGGGGAAATAGCCTTGTCCCACGGGCTGGCTACGCTGCGCAAGTAAGGAAGATCGAGGTCCCAATAATCCGAAGCATTCTCTGTATACCCGTTACTCGTGGAGAAAAAGGCCGCTTGGATCGGCTCCCCCTCGTACGTGACGATTTGTCCTTTCGTTTGCTCTACAGCTTCATTAAGCTTCTTCAGGTTCGTTTCCTTGGTTGTCCCGCTCCAACGCGTCAGAAGCGCGCCCAGAGGCACATACACTTGATTCATCACCGTATCGTTCACATCCGCCTGCTCCGCTTCACCGCTCAGCCCGCTATGGTCATTTAATTGCATTCGTTTATAGATATAAGTTCGGGCTGCGATCGCCTGCGCTTTCAACGCTTCCAGTTCAAAATCAATCGGCATCTCGCCTGCCAGCACACCGCGTACATACAGTTCAATGGGCATTTTCTCAATCCGCTTCTCCTTGGTGAGGTAGACCTTAACCCACATTCGGTCATAGGCGCTCAGCGTCTTCAGCCCTTTACTGCCGTTCTTGATCACGGTTGAAGCTTCCACCGATCGCTGTTCCTTCTCCGGCTGCTTGTCCGTCTCGGTCGGTTCTGCGCTTTCCTCTACTGCGTTGTGCTCTGACGCCACTCTGGGCACTTGCTGCTCCGCCGATCGGCTAGGCTCGCCTCCCGTGGCGGCGGCATCCCTATCATCGAGGAGATAGACAGCCCCTTTCACCAACACGACAAGCAGCAATCCCCATGTAAACCACAACATCCAGCCTCTCAACCACCGGCTCCTCGGACTGCCCGTCCGCCATCTCATACGCTCCATCTGCTGCTCCTTCCTGTTCTGCTAATCTCATTTCTCGTAATTCACATTTTGCTACAGTCTATGAACCGGAAAAGTAGGATAGTACCGAAAAGGGAGAAGAGATTGTTGCGAGGATGCGAGGATGCGGATGAACCTTGGTTTGACGATTCCGAACTGCGAAGCAATTAGGGCGGGTCGAAGCGGCTTGTCGTTTCAACGCTAACGAACCGTAGAGGCCTTATTAGGCCGAATTTCTCGTCTCCGAAATTCTAACGAATCTTAGGAGTCTTATTTGGGTGAAATCGGCTCCGAATTACCCATTTATAATCAAATAAGGCTTTCACGATTCGTTAGAATTTTTTTAATGCTATTTTGGGGCAAATAAGGCCTGTACGATTCGTTACAGCATTTCGAGATCGGCGTGGTTTCGAGGTTGGGAGTTCGATTTCCGGATGCTCAAGCTTCCTTCGAGGTGGGAGGGGAGATCGTAACGGCAATGCTGCACAAAACAAAAAAGCTGCCTCATTAGTCACAAGTGACTTTGAGGCAGCTTCATCGGTTATGTGTTATGAATGTATCTTATGCCCAAGTAGGTTGAACCTTCAAGCGAGGCGTTTCTTTCTCACGCTTCACAGGCTCTGCGGACATTGCCGCTACAACAACCGGTTCCTCTAGAACCGCAGCAACGCCTTCGAGTACTTTCGAATACACAGGCTCAGCCGGTACCGGATCGATACGGTGAATATCAGCGCCAAGCGCTGCCAGTTTGCCGGTAATATCGACATAGCCGCGATCTACGTGGTGAAGACCCGTAATTTCGCTCTCACCGTCTGCGCAAAGCGCCGCACATATAAGCGCCGCACCTGCACGAAGATCGGTAGCGGTTACTTTAGCGCCGGTAAGTGCTGTATTGCCGCTTACGATAGCCATGCGGCCGTCGATCTTGATCTGTGCACTCATCTTCTGGAATTCCTCGACATGCATGAAACGGTTCTCAAAAATCGTCTCCGTCACAATGCTCGTGCCTTCGGCAATCATCAGGATCGCCATCATCTGCGACTGCATATCTGTCGGGAAACCTGGGTATGGTAACGTCTTGACGTCCACGGACTTCAATTTCTTCGGACCCACTACACGCAGACCGTTGTCTGTTTCCGTAATCGATACGCCCATTTCTTCAAGCTTGGAGATCACCGGTGCCAAATGCTCGCCGATTGCGCCGTCAATATGAACGTCGCCGCCTGTCATAGCCGCCGCGATCATAAACGTACCCGCTTCGACGCGGTCCGGAATAACGGTGTGCTGAGCGCCTTTCAGCTCTTCCACACCTTCAATACGAATAATGCCTGTGCCTGCTCCGCGAACCTTCGCGCCCATGGCATTTAAGTAATTGGCAAGATCAACGATCTCCGGCTCCTTCGCCGCATTCTCAATTGATGTTGTGCCTTCGGCAAGTACAGCCGCCATCATGATATTCTCTGTTGCGCCAACGCTGGCTACATCCAGATAAATCTTGGCGCCCTTCAGCTTGCCTTCTTTGCGTGCTTCAATGAAGCCTTGACCCAGAACGATTTCGACGCCCATAGCCTCGAAGCCCTTCAAATGCTGGTCAATGGCGCGCGTGCCGATCGCACATCCACCGGGGAGGGAAATTCTCGCGCGGCCAAGACGAGCCAGAAGCGGACCCATAACGAGGAACGATGCACGCATCTTGCGCACCCATTCATAAGGAGCTTCAAACGAAGTCAAATTAGCTGCGGAGATCCGCATGGTTTCATTGTCATATGTCAGCTTACCGCCTAGTGCGGCAAGCACTTGTTGAATGGTGATTACATCGTCTAAATTAGGCACGTCATGGATGACGCTCTCGCCTTCCTTTGCAAGTAACGTGGCAGCGAGAATCGGTAATACGGCATTCTTTGCTCCGCTTACACGAACATTTCCGGATAGTCGCTGGCCGCCGCGGACGATTATTTTGCTCATCTTTAGGTTTCCCTCCGCGTGCAGTAGATTCTTGTCTTATGCACAATTAATGGTACGGCGCTC
Organism: Paenibacillus rhizoryzae; assembly: GCF_059686995.1. Taxonomy (NCBI): domain Bacteria; kingdom Bacillati; phylum Bacillota; class Bacilli; order Caryophanales; family Paenibacillaceae; genus Paenibacillus; species Paenibacillus rhizoryzae. The sequence continues at coordinate 102,827 of NZ_JCAALT010000008.1, forward strand.
CGTACCCAACCTACATCTTACCACCCGTTTACAAGAAACGACAAGCGTTATTTTCTACCTGTCGAACTTGCGCCTGAAATGGCATTATTTATAGTCTTCGCAGCCTATTTCTCGTTTCGTACCGTCATATACTACCCATTGTTGACATATTGCCATCTTGTTATTCGACAATTCCCTTCAGCAAGCCCGACCAGTTCCAGTAATCAAGTACGAAGCCGGCAAAGCCATGCCCTAAGACAATGGCGAGCATAATTTGCAAAATGCGTGCCTGCGAGCTGCGCGGCCGCTTCAGGATGGTGTCAAACTTCAGCTCCTGCAAGACAATCCAAGCCATTGCAATGCTGAATAGCTCAACAACAATGGAAATAAGTGCATGTATACCGGCGTTAGCGGCTAAGTGATCCATCTGATTGACTCCCTGTTACAAATTCTAACTATTCATTGCCCGAAGCAGCAGCGCAGCGAACTCCGCCCGGCTTGCCGTCTGCTCCGGTTTGAAGCTGCCATCCGGGTAGCCCCCGAGCAGCTCTTGCTGCTTCATCGTCTGAATAGCCGGTGCGGACCAGCGCGTCAGCTTCACATCCACGAATGGGGATACGTAGGGACGCGAACTATTCAGTTGTAAGGCCCGGAGCAAAATAACCGCCATTTCTTCACGGGTTATCGGTTTGCCGGGACCAAAGGCCCCTCCGGGATAACCCCCGACCCATCCGGTTCCCGAAGCTTTCGTAATGGCGGCGTACGCCCAGTGCTTGGTCGTTACATCGGTGAAGCTCGGTCCTGTACTCGCACTCGGATTCAGCGCCCTCACCAGCATAGATATAGCTTCTGCTCGTGTAATGCTCTTATTCGGGTAGAAGCGATAATTGCCGCTCCCTTCCACGATGCCTTCCTTGCTCAGCGCAACAATCGTATCCGCTGCCCAATGACCGGTGATATCGCGGAATCCCGCTACGACCGGCTCAGCATCCATCCGAAAGCCATAGTACTGTCTGTCAAAGCTGCTGCTCGCCGTCACTTTGACGTAATACAGGCCTGCCTGTACGCGCTGCTCTTTGACCATGCTGGTTTCATTCTTCGCGGACTGCAAGGTAAATAACGGCTTCTGCCGTTTATCGTACACCTCCGCCTTCATTCGGATTCCACTCGGAATACCGTTAACCTGCACGGATAACACACTTTCGCTTCCAAGGCGCAATTGATACCAGTCGGCATCATCGGCACCCATGACACCCCAATAGTCAGAACCTTTGGCAACGCCTGTTGCTTCATACGATTTGTTGTTTGGCTCGTTGGGATCCGTATATTTAGAAATCAGCTCTATCTTCAGCGTATACGCCGCAGCAGACGGGCCGGCCTGCGCCGACATTCCGTTGTGAACGCGTATGTAATAGATACCCGGAGTAACATGGATCAGCTCCGAGGTTTCGGTTTCCCCTTCACTGTTCTCGTCGGTTTCCTGCAGTTCTTCCCCCTGCCGCCCAAAGGCGAGCGCGGGATCAATCCGTGCGGAGTCGGTCGACAGCGAGAGCTTGAGCGTGCCCCCTGTTTCAAAATGAATGGCGTACCAGTCGCGGTCCCCTGTTTGATGGAAATTACCCGTCACCTGCTGGGACTGCGGCTTCAGCGTAAACGCTTGGTACTGCTTATCATTGATTTCGTAAGCATCCGGGGCAATCTCAAAGGAGGAGGTTAGCAAATAAGGCAGCCGCTGCTTGGTTGTTTGGTCGAAGAAGCGGAGCTCAAATTCGTTCCTCCCTTTCTTAACGTTCCATTCCACGGTTTGGTTGCCGAGTTTCGTAACTTTTGTGCCCTGCACTGCACCCCCCGCAACATGGCTCAGCTGGAGGATCGGCGTTGTCTCCCCTCCGGCGAGGAGCCCTTGAAACTGAAGGGAAATCACGCCATCATAAGGCGCATCTAGCGTATACCAATCTTTATCCTGGCCACCTGCAAGTTCAGCCGCGATCCGTTTACCAAGCGGAAATTTACGCGCTGTCTGCCTGGTGTCGTTCGGCTCGTAGCCATCTGCTCGAAGCACGCCCGTTACAGCGCGGTCGATCTGAAGCAGGCCGTAGCCGCTGGCATCATCCACCCCCGGTTTGCCAATATCCTTTGCCGTCTGTCTGAGCAAAGCACGTACCTGGTATGGTTTATAGCTGGGATGCACCGCCCATACGAGCGCTGCCGCAGCTGCCGCCTGAGGCGCAGCCATCGAGGTGCCTTCTTCATGCTTGTACCCGCCTCCCAGTGCCGTCGTATAGACATGCCATGGTGCCGCAATATCAATCTCCGGTCCGGCATTGGAGCGCGGCTCCGGCTTCCCATCCGCGTCAACACCGGCCACAGCAAGTACCGTAGCGTAAGCGGCCGGATATTTCACTTCGGCCTTCGAACCCAGCGCCAGCCCGTCGTTCCCGCTGGCAGCTACAAGCAGTGCCCCTTTAGACTCCGCGTATTGCACGATGTCGCGGAGGTAAGGGGAATAGCGATAAAGACCCACGGAGAGGACGATAATCCGGGCTCCGTGATCGACCGCATAGACGATCGCTTTGCCCAATCGTTCTTCATCGCCGAAGCCATCGGCATCCAGCGCTTTAATCGGCATGAGCTTGGCATGCCATAGAATGCCTGCGATGCCCTCTTTATTGTTCCCTTCCCCCGCCAGAACTCCGGCTACAGCCGTCCCGTGACCGTTGTCATCCTCGGGCGGTTTGCCCGGGTCGACCAGATTCGTGCCGGCCACCAGATTGTTCTTGAGATCCGGGTGATCCAAATCGACGCCGGTATCGATAAGCGCAATGGTCAGATCCAGCTGATCATGCACCTTCGTCCAGGCGGTTTTGGCTCCGATTTGATCCAGATGCAGCAGCTTCGGCAGCTCTGGATCATTGCTCGCCGGCGCAGCAAGCAGCTTGACGCTGCTGATCGGCTGGGCGTAAGCGATCTCCGGCAGCCGCTGCAGCCGGAGGAGCCACTCGGACGTGTCCGCCCCCGGGTCCTCGGGGCGGACAACGTCCACGGCGCCCGCCGCCGGCATCGCCAGGCGGCGAAGCAGGCGCGTGCCCGGCAGCGGCTTCGCCAGCGCCGGGTCGCGCCATTTGATGAGCCAGCCGCCGGGCTCATCTTGGCCGCCGGCGGCGGCGGGTTGGCCCGCGGCCGCGCCGTGCGGGCCGGCGGTGGCCGCCGCAGGCGGCAAGGCCGCGGGAGCGGCCCCTGCGGCGGCAACGGATGCCGCACCCGCAGAGGCGCTCCAGAGCAGCAGCGCTGCGAGCGCAGCGTGCAGCAGCGCGCGCGGTGCAAACGCGGCCGCGGCACAGATGCGGCTGCCGGCGTGGCGCACCGCAGAATTAAACGTATCTTCACTACAGCCTAGTGTTGGCATAACATCGACTGTCCCTTTCGGTCTCATACAATAGATAGATTCCCCATTGGAGTTGATCATCATAGTCTGCCTTTAACCTGCAGCCCGTGATCTGAAACGTTTCGCTTCCGGAGTCCCATTCTCCTTTAAGGAATTTGTAGAAACACCAATTAAAAGGTCGATAGTCCTGCTTTATAAGCCATTTACTCCGATGTTTATGCGCCTTATAGCCTGACTTAATCTAAAGATTCATTGAACTCCGAGAACAAAGAACTAGGACGAGCAGACCCCCGAAAATACGGCTGGATGATAACTTGTCCGGTTTGTCCATACGTCCGGCGTCATTCCCCTTAGTTTAACATAGAAAAAGAGCGGACCCGCAGGTCCGCCCTCGTCCTTTCGACCCTAACCTCACCCTGCTTCGCTGCCTCGCTATCGTACAAACAGATCATTCACAATCGAGAAATGCGTGTTAATCCAGTTCAGCACCGGACTTGGCACGATACCGAGCACCACGGTTGCAACCGCGCACAGCCAGATGACGATTCCGCTTGTGACCGGAACCTGCACTTCATGATCGATGGTAGCGCGCATGAACATTTGCCTGATGATGCCGAAGTAGAAATAGTACGAGATTACGCTGCTCACGACCATAATGGCCGCAATCCAGTAGAGATGAGACTGCGCCGCGCCAAGCAAGATAAACAGCTTCCCGAAGAAGCCGCCTGTAATCGGCAGACCGGCTAATGAGAGGACAAAGACGACCATCGCCACTGCGGTCCACGGTGCCCTGTAATAAAGTCCCGAGAAGGCCCCTACCTCGTCACTTCCGGCCGACTTGCTAACCACTGTGAATACGGTAAGCGAACCGATCGTCATTAATAGGTAAGCCGCAAGATAGAAGATAAACTCACCGAAATTGGAAGCGTGCATCCCTTTGAGCGAAAGCCCAAGCGGAACGAGCAGATAACCGGCATTCGCAACACCGGACAACGCGATGAGCCGTTTCACATTAAATTGGCGAAGCGCCATTGCGGAGCCAACCAGCATCGCAGCGGCCGCCATCACGTTTAACGCTAGGAAAATATCATCCGCAATCGGCTTATCCGGCGATGAAGCGTAGAAAGCCACATTGTACACGAGGCGGAAAATAACCGCGAACGCCGCGCCTTTCGAGACAACAGCCAAGAAAGCCGTAATCGGCGTAGGCGCTCCTTGGTAGACGTCCGCTGCCCAGTAATGAAACGGTGCTGCGGCGATTTTAATACCAAGACCCGCTAAGATGAAGAAGAAGCCGACGTACAGCAGTGCCGGGAAGTCGGCCGCATGCTGCTGAACCCCCTGCGCAATCGCGCCAAGATTCGTAGCTCCTGTGATGCCATAGAGATACGACATCCCGAACAGGATCAGTGCCGAAGAAATACCGCCGGTCACAACGTATTTAAACGCGGCCTCAGACGATTGCACCGCCTGCTTGCGAATCCCGACAAGCACATAGGTCGTGATACTTAACAGCTCAAGCCCGATGTAAAGCGTAATCAGATCCCCTGAGGAAGCCATAATCATGGCACCGACGACTGCCGGGAGAAGCAAGTAATAGAACTCGCCTTTATCCACGATGTCGGACCGTTTCACCGTACCCAGACTCATCAGCACGATAAGTGCGGTCGCCACCAGGAACACGATTTTGAGCATGCTGGAGAAATAATCGATCCGGTAGCTGTCAGCCATGATTCGAATGACTGTGCTCGTTGTTTGACCGGCTGCTTCCGCATCCGACGCTTTCGAAGCCATATCCAGCATCCGCCATACGACAAAACCAAGCGATGTCAGTATGCCGCCCAGCGTCAACCAACCAATAATGGACGAACGGCGCGGCAGGAATAAATCCAGTACAGCCAGCACAATCGTAAAGGCGATCAATATCCATTCCGGGGCGAGATAGGCCGCATCGCTCCAGGTGAGCGATTGCAGCTGTTGTTGTGCGACGTCCATCGTCTACCTCCCCGCCTTCTCTGTAAGTTGCTGAAGCAGCATGTCAAAGCCATGCTTCATCGGCTCCGTCAGAACAGCCGGGTACACCCCGATCAGTACGATGAAAGCTAGCAGCGTAATCATCGGCACCGCTTCAACAAGGCGCACATCCCGTGCCGCCCCGAACCGTTCCGGCATCGAGCCGAAGGTAATGCCAAGTATACTCCGAAGCACATAGATCGCGGTTAGAATAACGCCGAGTACCGCAATACCCGTAATCACTCTCATGGAATCAAACAGTCCCAGGAACGAGAGGAACTCGCCCACGAATCCGGACAAGCCCGGCAACCCGAGCGAAGCCATACCGGCCGTCAGCAGAATGCCGCTCATAAACGGCATGCTTCTCGCCAAACCGCCGAGATCCTTCAGCTCCGTCGACCCCGTACGCTCGTAGATGCTGCCCACGACCAAGAACAGCAGCGCGGAGATAAAGCCGTGCGAGATCAATTGAATGAGCGCACCGTTTAGTCCGATTTCATTAAAGGAAGCGATCCCGAGCAGCACGATCCCCATATGGCTAATCGAGGAGTAGGCAAGCACGAGTTTGAATTCTTTCTGCACGAGCGCCAATATCGCGCCATACAGAATATTGACGACACCGAGTATGGCAAGCGCCACCGCCCAATCCTTCGCCACTCCCGGGAACATGAATACCCCGAATCGGAGTAACCCGTATGCCCCCATCTTGAGCAGAACGCCGGAGTGGATCATAACGACGGAAGGCGGCGCTTCGGCATGTACCTGCAGCATCCACGTATGGAACGGGAAGATCGGCAGCTTAATACCGAATGCGATCAGCAGCAATAGGAAGATGACCCAGCGCATCCGTTCCGAGAGATACAGCGGATTATCCTGTCCCTGCATCTGTTCCGACGACATATTCACGTAGGAGTCCGGATTCGTCAGATTCGAGCTGATGACTTCATAGCTGCCGCTGTAGCTCAGGTTCGTCTGCTGTTTATCCGGCAGCTGCTCCACTCGGAAGCCAGCCGTTGAGACAAGAAGAACGAACGCTAGCAGCATGATCGCAGAACCGATCCCGTTATAGAGCAGGAACTTATTCGCCGCTTTCTCGCGGTTCATATACCCCCAGATCCCGATTAAGAAGAACATCGGAATAAGGGTCATTTCGAAGAAGACAAAGAATAAGAAGACATCTCGCGCCAAGAAGACGCCTATCATCCCGATCTCAAGCAGCAAGAACCAGATATAGAACGATTTCCAACGTTTCTTCACATGTACGGAAGCCAGCGCAGCCATCACACCCACAATCGTTGTGAGCAGCAGCAGCGGCAGCGATAGACCATCTACGCCCATATGATATTGGAAGGAGAACGAATACGAGCTTACATCGCCTACCGCTTCTTTGTTCAGCGAGGTATTGATCCAAGTTGCCGTCTCTTCATAGACCTTTCCACCCTTGGTGCCGTCATAATCGGCATACAGCCATAACGATAGCAGCAAAGGAAGAATCGTAGCCGAGATCGCAGCCACCTTCAGCCAGCGGCTCCTATGCTTAGGTAGAAGCAGAAGCACTAGAATGCCTAGCAGAGGCGAAAATGTAATAAGAGATAGAATCGGAAGATCAGCCAGCATTACCAGAACCTCCTTCCGACAATTGCGACAATGAGAACGACGAGACCCAGCAGCGTAACCAGACCGTAGGTTTGGATTTGCCCCGATTGCAGCCTTGTTCCGCCGCGGCCAAACAGCACTGCCGTCCCGCCTGCTACTCGAACGATTCCATCAACTACGTAGTCATCCACCATATTCAGCAGCTGGCCGAGCCCGCGCAGCGGACGTACCAGCAGCAAGTCGTACAGCTCATCCATGTAATATTTGCGCTCTAGAAGCCTTACAAGCCATGGCGCTCTTGAAGATACGGCATCGCGTGCAATGGTTCCTTTGACGAAGACCAGCCAGCCCAGATACAAACCTAGCAGACCGACAGCTGCGGAAATGACCATAACGAGACCGCCGCCGCCGTGCTCCTGCTCGGCACCGTCGGTTAACCAGGTTCCAAACGTGTCGTTCCAAGGCGTTTGAATAAACCCTGCAACAACCGCAAGAACGGCTAGGATCATTAACGGAATCGTCATCGAGGACGGTGACTCATGGGCATGGTCGCCCTTCGGCTTGCCCATAAAGACGAGGAAGAACAGCCTCGACATATAGAATGCGGTGAAGAAGGCCGCTACTACGCCGACCACGAAGAGCACCGGTTTCTCGTGAAGCGCTGTATTGAGAATCATATCCTTGGACCAGAAGCCGGAGAACGGCGGAATACCGGAAAGCGCGAGCGCACCGATACCGAATGTCCAGGTGGTAATGCGCATTTTGGAGCTTAAGCCGCCCATCTCGTGAATGTTTTGCGTATGTACGGCGTGAATGACGCTGCCCGCTCCGAGAAAGAGCAGTGCTTTGAAGAATGCATGGGTGAAGAGATGGAAAATGCCGCCCGTCATCGAGCCAAGGCCAAGAGCCATCATCATATAGCCTAGCTGGCTGACCGTAGAGTAAGCGAGAATTCGCTTGATATCATTCTGCGCTACACCGATGGTAGCGGCGAATATGGCGGTAAAGCCGCCTACATAAGCGACAATATCCATTGCCGTCTGGGAAGCTTGGAAAATATCAAAAGTCCGTGCAACGAGATAAATCCCTGCAGCAACCATGGTTGCGGCATGGATCAGCGCACTGATTGGCGTCGGGCCTTCCATCGCATCCGGAAGCCAGACATGGAGCGGAAACTGACCGGATTTGCCGACAGCGCCGATGAAGATTAGTACCGCGATCCAGGTTGTTACTCCCGCCGCGATCACTCCCGTACCTCCGTCAAAGGCATTGCCGATCCCCACAAAATCAAGCGCATGATCAGGCATATACCAATAGAGCAGCAAGATACCAAGGAGTAAGCCCGCATCGCCAATCCGCGTCACGATGAACGCTTTCTTGGCCGCGGCTTTCGCCTCCGGTTTACTGTACCAGAACCCGACCAGCAGGAACGAGCATACGCCTACCAGCTCCCAGAAAATATAGAGCGTCAGCATATTATCGGCCAGCACGAGGCCTAACATCGAGAACGTAAACAGCGCTACATAGCTGTAGAAAACGGAAATCCGTTCGTCGCTCTTCATGTAACCCGCGGAGTACACATTCACCAGAAAGCTGACTAACGTCACGACTACGAGCATAATCGCCGTTAAATTCGTGACCTCGAAGCCCGCATTCATCACGAGGCTGCCGAGCTGAATCCATTTGAACGCATATTGATAATAAGCAGATCCATCTGCCATATGCTCGATCAATACGAGAATCGACAGCACCAGGGCTGCGAAGGAGCTAATTGCGCCGAGCGTCACCCCAAGCATCCGCTGCCCGCGCCCGAAGGCAAGCAGCAGCAGAAAAGCCGCGAACGGAAAGAGCGGAATCAGCCAGGCTGATTGTGAGAAACTTGTATCCATGCCGTTACCTCCTCATTTCGTCATACTCATCCGCATTGACAGTCCCGCGCGCGCGGAACAGCGCAATCAGTACGGCGATTCCGACAGCCGCCTCAGCAGCCGCTACGGCAATGCTGAACAGGGTGAACATTTGCCCAGTCAGCGAAGGGACAACACCATACTTGGAGAATGCGACGAGGTTGAGGTTAACTGCGTTCAGCATGAGCTCGATGGACAACAGGATAATAACGGCATTCCGTTTGACAAGCGCACCATAAAGTCCAATACAGAACAGAATCGCGGCCATTGTTAAATACGAGGATAACATCCTATTCGGCCTCCTTCTTCGCCAGCACGATCGCCCCGATAAAGGCAACCGTCAGCAGCACCGATACGAGCTCGAATGGAATGACATAACCGGTAAACAGCAGCTTGCCGATCTCCATCGTGTTGTCTCCCGACCGCATAAGCGACTGCTCCGGCTCCGGAAACTCGGACTGACGGATGGCATAGAACAGAATGCCGAAGAGCGCAAGGGCGCCGATTGCCGTCAAGGTTTCGCGCAGCGGTTTCACCCGCTCGGCCTCCGCCTCATGATGCTTCGTCATCATAATGCCGAAGATCATCAGAATGGAGACCGCTCCCGCGTAAATGAGCACCTGCACAAAGGCCAGAAACTCCGCTTCAAGCAGGACGAACATCCCGGCAATGCCGATGAATACAGCCGCAAGCGAGACGACCATGTGTACGACTTTGGTGAAGCTGACCATCAGTACGGCACCGCTAATGATAAGGACGGAGAACACGAAGAAGGCGACGAACTCACCGGAAAAATTGAAGTTGAACATCGTCTATTTCGCGCCCCCCTTGGCCGCTGCGGGGGCACCGATATTGTTATTGTCTTGGCGGACGTTGCGGTTGTTCTCATCCAGCCATTTCAGATCCTTGAACAGCTCATCCCGGCTGTAAGACGCCAATTCGAAATTCCCCGTCATGACGATCGCTTCGGTCGGACAAACTTCCGTGCACAGATCGCAGAGAATGCAGATTTCGAAATTGATGTCATAGGTGTCGATGACCTTCCCTTTTTTGTCCGGATCCGGGTTCGCTTTCCCTACAAGCGAAATGCACTCCGTCGGACATATACGTACACACTGATTGCACACGATGCATTTGTCCGGCTCAAAATGCTGGATGCCGCGGTAGCGATCCGGCATGATGATCGGCACATCGGGATAGGAAGTGGTAACTTTTTTCGCGGTCATTGATTTGAGCGTAACACCAAGCCCTTTTAAGAGACCTTTCATTCCAGTTCCCTCCTGAACATGACTGCCATATTTACTAGAGACGCTTCTCTCAGAGCGATCTGCCTGAGCCGGAAGCTTACTTCACGAACAACTCCATATACACTGCCGTTAGAAACACGTTCAGAATCGCTATAGGCAGCAGCACTTTCCAGCCCAGTCCCATCAGCTGATCGACGCGGATACGCGGCATGGACGCCCGGATCCAGAACAAGAAGAAGACGATCGACGAGAACTTGAGCAGGAACCAGATGATCCCCGGAATCCAGGTCAGGAACGGTGCCGGCGCATGCCATCCGCCTAGGAACAATACGGTCGTGAGTGCCGCAATGGCATACACGTACACATACTCTGTCAGCATGAAGAATGCAAAACGGAAGCCGCTATATTCGACGTGATAACCGGCTACAAGCTCCGATTCCGCCTCCGGCAAGTCAAACGGCGTACGGTTCAGCTCCGATACCGCCGCAATGACGAAGATCACGAAGCCGATGATTTGCGGAATGAAATTCCACTGCCAGAACCAGTCGCCCTGCTGCTCCGCAATGGAGCGAAGGTTGAGCGAGCCCGACATCATGATGACGCCGACTACGGAGATGACAAGCGGTACTTCATAGCTGATCATTTGTGCAGCGGAACGCATACCGCCGAGCAGCGCGTATTTGTTATTGGACGACCAACCGCCCAGTACGATCGCAATGGTCGAGATGCCCGACAAGGCCACGTAATAGAGCAAGCCCACGTTAATGTCGGCAAAATATAGCTTTTGCGTATACGGGATAACCGCCAGTACGGCAAAAGCAGGCACATAAGCAAGCGCGGGCGCGAGAATGAACAGCATCCGGTCTGCTTTGCGCGGAATCGTATCTTCTTTAATCAGCAGCTTCGTAATATCGGCTACCGATTGCAGCAGCCCCCATGGGCCAACGCGGTTCGGACCGATCCGGAATTGCATCCAGCCGATAACCTTCCGTTCAAAGAAGATCGCATAGGTGACAAAGCCGAGTACAATCACGAGCAGGATGACGCCCCATAGGAAGAACAGCAGCGCGTTTCCCCATGTCAATGTTTCATCGAGCCAAGATCCCATCAGCAGTCAACCTCCCCTACGACAATATCAATGCCGCCCAGAATGGTAATGAGGTTCGTCATGGTTTCCCCGACCAGCAGCTTCGGCAATATTTGCAGGTTTACGAAGGATGGGCGACGGAATTTAAGCCGGTATGGCTCCGCTTTGCCTTTGGAGACGATATGACAGCCGATCTCGCCTCGCGGCGATTCGATCGCGACATAGAGCTCGCCGGCAGGCGGGCGTATAACGCGCGGAACCTTGCCCATAACATCGCCTGATGATGGGAACTGCTCGACGGCTTGCTTCAAGATGCGAAGCGATTGGCGGATCTCTTCAAGGCGGATCAGGTAGCGATCATAGCAATCGCCATTCTTGCCGACCGGTACATCGAATTCGAAGCGGTCGTACAAGCTGTACGGCTTCGCTTTGCGCAAATCCCAGTCAACGCCTGTGGAACGCAAATTCGCGCCGGAGAGTCCGTAGTCGATCGCGGTTTGCGCATCGTAGCGGCCAATGCCCTTAATCCGCGCCAGGAAGATTTCGTTACCGCTGATGAGCTTGTTATACTCATCGAGTTTGCCTTCCATATAAGGAATAAACTCGCGCACTTTCTCGATCCAGCCCGGAGGCGCATCCCATTTAACCCCGCCAACGCGCATGTAATTGTACGTTAATCGCGCGCCGCACAGCTCGTTAAACAAATTGATAATGATCTCGCGGTCGCGGAATGCAAAGAGGAATGGACTCATGGCGCCGATATCAAGCAGGTATGTGCCCCACCATACCAAGTGGCTGGCTACTCGCTGCAGCTCCATGACGATCAGTCGCATAAACTCTGCCCGCTCCGGAATTTCAAGCTCCATCATCGTCTCTACCGCATGGCAGAGCACATAGTTGGTCGTCATCGCCGAGACGTAATCCATCCGGTCGGTATAAGGAATGATTTGAGTATAGTTCAAATCCTCCGCAAGCTTCTCGGTCCCACGGTGCAGGTATCCCATGACCGGCGTTGCTTCCGTAATGACTTCGCCGTCCAGCTTGACGACAATACGGAATACGCCGTGCGTGCTGGGATGCTGTGGGCCGACGTTAAGCAGCAGTTCTTCTGTACGAATCACGGCTCATCACACCTCCGGGTCTAGCGGTTCGTAATCTTTGCGCAGCGGATACCCAACCCAATCGTCCGGCATCATGATGCGGCGCAGGTCGGGATGACCCGGAAAATGAATACCGAGCAAATCATACACTTCGCGCTCATTCCAGTTGGCCGTGTTCCAAACCGGAACAACGGACGGAATTTGCGGATTGTCGCGATCCGTCTTCACTTTCACAGTCAGCTCCCGCTTCGATTGCAGCGATACCAGGTGATACACGGTTTCCAGATGCGTCTCATAATCGACGCCGGATAAGTTCCGCAAATAATCGAATTGTTGCGATTCATGCGACTTTAACAGCTCGGCACTTTCAAGCAGACGATCCGTCCGAATGACAAGCGTCGGCATATGACTGTTTATTTCATTTATGTAGGCTTCCACGATGGCATCATCAGAAACGAGTGAACGTATGAGGGCCGAAGCTTCATCCAGCTGCGGCTGCTTCGGTGACGGAGGCTTCGGTTCAGCCGGAACGGCTTCGCTCTCGGCTGCTGCTTTGGCTGCCGCCCGTGCTGCGCGCGCTTCCTCGGCAGCTTTGATCTTCGCCGCCTTCTCCGCTTCGACATCGCCGGCGGCCGGAGCATCGCCACTTCCTTCGCCGCCGGCTGCGGCTTTGGCCGCGGCCCGTGCTGCGCGCGCTTCCGCGGCAGCTTTCAGCTTCGCTTCGCGCTCCGGATCCACGGCCGCTTGCTCCGCTGCGGGCGGATTCGCCGGCGCGGCGGATGCTTGCTCCGCTGCGGGGTCGCTCGCCGCAGGTGCCGCGGGCTCGCTCACCGGAGCGGCCGCTGCTGGCTCGGCAGCTTGTTCGCTCGGCGCTGCTATCGCCTCAGCTGGTTGCGCCTCCGCAGGGGCTGCGCTCTCCGGTTGCTCCGATTGATTCGGCTGCTCCTTCTGGCCCAGATCCTTCTCTTTATCATCGCTCATCGATTCGTCACCCGCTTCCCGGTCTTCGCCTCGTAGCGGATCTTCTCTTGCAGTTTATTGATTCCATAGATAAGTGCTGCAGGATTCGGCGGACAGCCCGGTATATATACATCAACAGGGACGATCTGATCGACGCCCTTCATAACCGCGTAGGATTTCACATACGGTCCGCCTGCGGTCGCGCATGAACCCATGGCGATTACCCATTTGGGCTCTGGCATTTGATCATAAAGTCTGCGAAGCAGAGGTCCCATCTTCTTCGTGACCGTACCCGCCACAATCATAACGTCTGACTGACGAGGAGATGTGCGGAACATAACGCCGAATCGGTCCAAGTCATAGTGGGATGCACCCGTACCCATCATCTCAATCGCGCAGCACGCCAGTCCAAAAGTTAACGGCCAAAGCGAGTTGCTCCGAGCCCATGCCTTAAGTTCCTCCAGCGTACCCATAAATACGTTGCGTTCCAGTTCTTTGCGTTCCTCTGGCGTGATCGACTCTAAATTGAATTCCATTTGAGCACCTTCTTTTTCCAGGCGTAGAGTAATCCAATTAACAATAATCCTGTGAAAATGGCCATTTCAACAAGCACAAATAAGCCGAGCTGCTTATACGCAACGGCCCAAGGGTATAGGAAAACGGTTTCGACATCAAAGATAACGAACATGAGCGCAAACAAGTAGTAGCGCACATTAAAGCGGACCTGACCCTCCCCAACGGGCTCGTTCCCGCTCTCGTAAGTGGTCTTCTTCTCTTCATTCGGTTTGTGCGGACGCAGTATACGGCCGACAGCCAAAGCAACCACCGGAAGTAGGATACCGAGTAGAATGAAGATCGTCACAATCACGTAATTGTTGATGTACTTCTCCACACATTTCGCCTCCATGGTTATGAGTCTATAGGGCGGGATAGGTGCTGACGCCTTGGTCAATTTTCCCTCACAATTATAACAAACCCTGCCACTTGCGTCTATGATGTAGTTGGATGCGCTTCCTTTTTACAAAAAAGGCCAGAATCTGCAGGTTTTCCCCATTAGAATGTACAGCTGTTGGAAATTTTATGCAAATTAAACTATTGAAAAAGGGTAGATAATCGCAGGGAGACGTTTTGGGGCTGGGATCTCGATACTTCGAAATTCTAACGAACCGTAGAGGTCTTATTTAGCCGAATACCGGTACTTCGAAATTCTAACGAACCATGGAGGTCTTATATTGAAATAGTCGGCTCCCAAATCGCCAAAAACCGTTAAATAGAGCCTCTACGGTTCGTTAGAATATTATTGGAGCTGTTTTGGGGCAAATAAGACCTCTACCGTTCGTTAGAGAATTCTGGATTCCGCAGTTCGCACACCGAGTGCCTCGAGCAGCACATCGTGCAACTTATCTCACGTTCGCTCCTTTCAATTCGAACCTCACAGTTCACACCTCACACCACACCGATCACACATCGCCCCCACATTTTCTCAAATCGCACTTCACATTTTGCACCGTTCGTTCATTCCGTACCTTGCACCACCCTGTTCACACTTCGCCGTCACAATTCGCAGTTCGCACCTTGTACTTAACACCTCACACCTTAAAGGTCGGACTTCGCTCTTCACACCTCACGCCTCGCACTCCTCATCCCGCACTAATCAACGCGAAACTCCCGAAACACATCAAGTTGTTAATAGTAGAACACCGCCCCCGCCAAGCAGTCGCCCCTTCTCCCAACACACGAAAAAAGACTCCCTCTGCGCCTAGTATGGCGAAAGGGAGCCTCTAACACGATTCATTACACAGCAGTTGTGATATCTTTATCGTCCGACTTTTTTGGGCCTTCTTGCGGAGTGCCCTCCATAGAAGCGCTCTTATCCACCGACTCTGCCGACTCTGCAAGCTTCTTCTGCCTCGCTAACAAGACAAATACGAAGCCATAATACATCCAATAGAGTACGAATTCCTCCAGCGACGGATCTTGGGTATAACCAAGGAACGCCTTGAAGAAAATGCCGATTTGGCCGTTCAGAATCGGATGATTGCCGGTATCGCGGATATAGTTCGTTTCGTCGATCGGATGCTCAGGCATGAACCAGGTCAGATCATACATCGCGCCAACTTCGCCGCCCGGCGTGTGATAGACGCTGCCGATCAGCTTCAAATCCTGCATGACGCCAACCGCTTGGACGAACAATCCTGCTGCAATCATGATCAGAAATACGCTCGTAATTCTGAAGAACGTGCTGATCTGAATTTTTTTACTGCTTTTGAACACGACGATCCCAAGCACGCCTGCCGCAACTAACCCGAACAACGCTCCCCAGCTTTGCAGTACCTTGGAAATGTCGCCGGAGGAGATGGCAGCAAAGAAAAATACGGTCTCCACGCCTTCCCGAAGGGTAACAAGGAAGGAATGCACAATCATATTCAGCGCGCCGCCGGCCGTAAGAATAAGCGCTACTTTCTGCTGCAGCTTACTTCGCATCTCCCGATTCTGCTTACTCATAAACAGGATCATATGGGTTAACAATCCCGCAGATACCAGCAAAATCCCAATCCGCAAATATTCCCGGCTGCCCATTGTCGCATAACCGTCCAGCACGATTTGGAAGACCAGGGCCACGCCAAGGCTGGCGATAATCGCCATAACAACCCCGAGCCACACCCATTTGTTCCACTTCGACTGGCCGATTCGATTTAAGTACGAAATGATAATGCCGACAATCAAGATGGCTTCGAACGCTTCGCGAAATGTGATGAGAAAGGCTTGCAAATTCATGCGAAGAGTCACTCCTTACCGTTCGTAAAATGAGCTAACCCGCCCTGCAAAGAGGACGGGAAGCGGTGGTTGCGGGCAAACGAAAAGCCCCTACTTATTGGATTGCGATAACTCTATTTGATTACGATAACATGACCTTTTTCGAAATAGATATGGTTCCCGGAAAGCTCAGCAATGGCGCGGAGCGGCAGGTAGGTCACGCTGTCTTTTACAACTACCGGTTGATCCAGCTTGAAGTCTGCAACAGGCTCGCCGTTCTTCAGGACTGCATCGCTGCCAATTGTTAGAGCAAGCGTTACGCCATCTTTCGTTACCGAAGCTGTTTTCGTTGTATTGTTGAAGTCAACTTGGAAGCCCAGCAATTGCAGGTAACGAGTAGGTACGAGCGTACGGCCGGTAGCTTTCTCGATGAAAGAAGGCGTTACTTCTTGTGCCGTGCCCGATACTGCTGCTTCTTTGTCGCCGACATTGAAGGAAATGCCGTCAACTGTTGCTGCATAAGCAGCCATTTTGTAGCCGATTGCGCGAACTGCATCTGCATTGCCTGCAGCGGAAGCTACAAGAATTTCGTCAGTCAGGGATTTTGCTTCTTTGTAGGTTGCACCAAGGAACGGCTCAAGAGCTGCGAAGAAACCATAAAGCTCACCGCCTGTACCAGCTGCGTCAGCTGCGTCGCCCTTCTCGAGTTTCTCAAGTACTTCGATTGTGTACGCACTTACTTTTGCGATGTTGCAACGGATGATTGCTTTCTTGATCGCATCATAGTTGAATTGTTTCGCATCGCCGGAAGCGAATGCTTTGTATACGAGATCTGCGTCAGGAGCGTCTCCACCCTTCAGGTAGCCATATACGCTCATGTAGTAGAAGTAGCCTTTGATGATTGCCGCAGGTTTCTCGGCTGCAGCGACCTTTTGAACATCATCAGCTGCTGAAAGCGTTGCAAGGGCAAACACTTTGATCAACGTTTTATCGAGTAATTGACGGTGAACGTTAAGCGATGTTACGTCTTTCTTCTCGATATCTGCTTTGAAAGCAGGGAACAACGTTTCCGTTACCAATTTGGAAGAGGAAGTGCCGAATTTGCTGTCTGTTGCTTTCACTGTTGCATCGATGGCAGCGGTGTAAACAGCAACTGTTTTGTCAATGAACTCTTGCGCTTTGACTGTGTCGCCTGCAGTAAGGGCACCTTTCGCACCTACGTTTGTCAGGTTTTTGATCAGGAAGTAGAAGTACCATTGCAGACCTTTATCAACGGCTTGCTGCGTTTGTTCATATGTAAGCTTGCCTGCTACTGCGTTCTCCAGAACGAAGTTGACATTCTCATTGATGACAGGGTCGCCGGCTTTGATGCTGTCGTCAACGCCTTTAACGTTAAGCTTGAAATCCGCTTCGAATTGTTTCTTGATATCGGCTACCGGTTTCTTCTGAGCAAACATGTCGAGCAGGTTCTGGTAAGCTTTCAGTTGGGGTGCTACATCGGTATTTACCGGTGCTTTCTGTGGTGCATCATCAGCAAATGCAGTTGCTGCGAAAGTGAATACGGCAGCTACCAGCATTGAAATCGTAAGAAGGATGGATAAAAATTTCTTCATTCGGTTCATCGTTTTGAACACTCCTTGTTTAATTAGGGATGATTGCCGCTTGCACTTGCTTAGAAAAACCCTTTGCGTCTAGCCAACCAAACCGCACCTGCTCCAATGATGAGGACGCCGCCGATTACACCGACAGTGACGCCCGTATTGGTTTTGTCCGTACGCGCCATTGCGGCATGTTCCTTCGTGCCGTCAATGGTCTCAGGCTCTGCTGCCGCTGCCGCGGCTTCGTCCGCTACTGCCGTATTGTCAGTCGCAGCTGCATCGTCTGCTGCATTGTCAGTTGACTCCGAAGCATCAGTGGCTTGATTATCAGCTGTATCAGCAGGCTCTTCGGCTGCTGCCGTTTGATCATCCGCCGATGCGGCTTGATCGTCGGCAGGCGCTGCATCCGTAGGAGCGGCTTCTTCAGCTGCCGGCTTGTCACCATCGGCCGTTTCCGCTGCATCCGGCGCTGCCGCGTCCGGTTCTGCCGTAACCGGCTTGTCAGCTGGCTGTTCCGTCTGCTTAGCAGGCTCGGTCGGCTTAGTAACCGGTTTATCAGGCTTCTGCGTCGTGCCTTTATCTGTGTTGCCTGAGTTCGTGCTTGGTTTTGCGGTTGTACCTTTATCTGTACTTGTACCGGCACCGGCAGCCGGTTTGGTCGGCTCCTTGTACGCGGTATAAGGGAACAGCGGTTTAAGCGAGCTGTAAATACGGTTGACAGCATCTTTCAACGCTTTCTCGTCAGCGTCCTTCTGCCCCACGCCGAACAATCCCGGATTGCCGATGGCATCAAGCGCGACATCAAAGTCGGCGCTTAAGCTGCTCATTTTGGCAGCTGAGAGTTTGGCTTCCGCGTAAGGAGTCAGCGCAACGAAGGTTGCGCGTGCTTTGGCAAGCAGCATCTTCGCATTCGTGTAATCACTTACATCCTTCAGCGTGTTCTCGAATCGCCGATCAAGGTTCATGATTAGAATCGCCTTGTAATTGGCAATCGTCTCCTTCGCTTTGAGAGACTTGAAGTTAGCATCTAGCGTAGCGGCTACCGAATTGCCGAAATGAGCGGCAATTTCTTCACGTCTTTCTTTATGAGCGGCCAGCGCAGTGTTCCAGTCCGCAGGAGATTTGCTGAGCGAGGCTGCAACGATCTTAAAGGTTTCCGCGACATCCTCTGTATTGGCATCGCCATATGAATAGGCCCACGCCCCCGTTGGTGCAAGTGAAAAAAATAGCGCCATGACCAGCATTATGGTCTTCGTAAACGTCAAACGCATGATTGCATATCACCTTCCGTCAGACATAAATTCATATAAAATTCATATTGCAGATGACCCGTTAACAATGATAATCATTTTCAACTGAGGTGTCAATCACTTTTATTTCCTGAAATTGCCTTGCTAATTTTCCGGTAGATTGGTCCTATTTGGGAGAGAGAAGAATGGGAGCGGAAGCCAGGTGCTTTGGCGGCGAGTCGTGTTTATGAGGTGGTTGAGGGTGGCGGATGCTAAGGCTGAACATGCGATGGTCTAACAGGAGGTTCAAGAAGTACTGTGCACAGTAGAAAAGGTGTATTTTGAACGGAGAAAAAGAAAACCCCGCTGCCCGCGAGGTTAATTCTTCGGTTTCCCTATCCACTTGTATAAACGAATCTCGTTATAGACCGGCTCAAACAGCTCCTCGCTCCGATAGACCGCGACCGGCTGCACGCAATCCCGCAACGAGCCTACCTGCTCTTCAAACCCCTTGAGCACGTGATCCGTCAATAGAATCGTCGCCTCCGGATCCGCCTGCACATCGGCAATAAAATAATCGTAGGTTTCGATTCTACGGTTGGTTACCGGCGAATGCAGGTATTGCAGCACACGCATCTCTTCCCACGTGTAGACGACGAATCGGCTTGAGGGATTGTCGCTGGCCAGCTGCCGCAGCCCCTGCTCAAGCCGATACACAGCTGGCAGCTCCTTCGCCTGCCTGGCGACCAGCGAGCCGCCCACCGCCGCCTGCAGCGCAATGATGCAGGCGGCGAGCAGCGCGGCCGCGGCCGCCAGCGCGCGGCGCGCGCGCAAGCCGCGCTCCGCCGGCGCCGCGGGCTGCTGCGCAGCAGCGGATGCACCGGGCACCGCCGGTGCATCCGGCGCGGCGGGCCGCGCTAGCGGCGCTGCCGCGCAGAACAGCGCAAGCAGCAGCCACATCACGCCGATGAGCGGCGTGATGTGGCGTGGCTTGTCGATGTTCTGCGCCAGCAGCGCCCAGGCGCCGTAGGCGCTCGCGAGCGCAGCGAGCGCCCCCGGCAGCGCCGGGCGGCGGAGCCATGCCGCCGCCCGGGGCGCCAGGCGCGGCTCGCCCGCGCTCGCGCCGCCGCGGGGCGAGCGTGCCGCGCCCGCGGAGAGCACGGCGGCGAAGAGCAGGCCCGCCGCCGCATAGAGCAGTGCCGTAGAGCGGGCGAACATCCCGCTCCACAGCACATTATCGCCCGCGAAGCGCAGTGCGCGCTCCGCGAAGCTCAGCCCGCTGCCGGCGGACGCAACCCCGCCGCCCCACTCGCTGAAATGGCCCGCCGTAAATGCGGCGGCGAGCTGGATAAACCCGAGCAAGCCGCCTTCGCTAAGCGCCAGCCCGGCTACCCACAACAACTGAAACACAGCGGCCAGCGCACCAAACAGCACGATGCGAGGCCACAATCTCTTCCCTTGTCTTCGCCAGTTCACGCAACTCACGACCAGCAGCCATACCAGCGCCAAGCCAAAAGGCGCAAACGAAAGTCGGATCCCCATCAGCAGCCCGAACACAAACAAAGCCACTACCATTCTGCCCCATGTGGACCGCTCCATCGCCCGCCACCAGCTCCATAGAAACCACCACAAGAGCGCGATACCTGCCCCCTCCGACATCGGCCTGACTGATTGCAGCCACAGATAAGGCGCTGTCAGCACTAAGAGCACGGTTAGAACAGACCACAGCGGAGAAAGCATTCGTCTCGCAAGCAGCCAAATCGGAATCGTCGCCAGCGCCGTCAGCCCGATGTTTAACGTCTCAAACGCATAAACAGCATTCGGGATGAATCGCTGTACAGCCAATGCCCCCATGACGAAATACGGATATCCCGGAAAATGCGGCTGCATCGCCAGCAGATCGAAACGATCAAGCGCCAACACAAAATCAACCTCATCCCAGCTCGCCGCATACGGACTCCTGTGCATGAAGCTGTAAACCACCCACAGGATGACCCCAACAAGAAGAAAAGCCGGTGCAGCCACCGACTTCAACGTCATTTTGTTATCCAGCTTGCTTACTCCACGAGCTTCCCCGCTTCGTCCATCCGCCCGAACCCGCTGCCGCACCTTTCTTCCCCCTTTACAACTGTGACTCATTTCACTCGGTGTTCCCTTGTTTTCACTTCGCGTTTCAATAAATGTTTCACTTCGTCCCGCCAGGCCCAATCGCAACCGTGCCAGTCTGCTTATGCCGCACACCGCGTTTGTTTCCCACCGGGCGACGCATCTCTTTCCAAACCGCCGGAAGCACATTGAACATGTACTTGCGAAACTTGATGAAGGATTCCCCGTGCGTACGCACTTGGTAGGTAATCGGCACTTCTTTCATCACGAAGCCCTGGCGCACCAAATTCAGCGTCAGCACTTGAGCGTAGTTGTAATCGTGGATGATTTCGGCATGCTCCATAGCTTCCCTTGAGAAGCCGCGCATCCCCGATTGTCCGTCCCAGATCATCCGGCGCAGCAGCACAGCCTGCAGCAAGGTGAAGCAGATATTGCCCAGCCGGCGATGCAGCCTCATCCCGCGAATGACGCCTTTAAACCGCGAGCCCATCGTGTAATCGGTATGTCCCTCTCGAATTGGCGCGATGACATCCGGAATTTCATCTGCCGGATATTCGTAATCCGCATCGATCATAAGCCCAATATCCGCACCGAGCCGCACGCAAGAGGCAAGCCCCTCGCGCACCGCAGCACCAAGTCCTCGATTTCGGACAAAAGAAACCACATGGTCCGCTCCCGCTTCCCTTGCTTCTTGCACCGTTCCATCCGTGGAACCATCGTCGATGACAAGCACCTCAACCTGCCAATCCGGATGAAAATCACGCGGGACTCTGGTTATAACCTTGCCGATATTCTGTTGTTCGTTATGCGCCGGAAGGAACACAATCAATTTCTTTTTCACGCTGCCCAGCTTCCTTCTATCCAAAATTTACAATAGATTAAACTTTTACTTATCTAATTCAAAAGCATCCGAGAGAACCGGTCCACGGCTATGACTCGGCAGCGGAGCACCAAGCAAATAACTAAGCGTCGGCGCAACCGACACGAGCGAGTGCTTCGCCTCAACCTTCACACCTGCACGCACATGCGGGCCGTACATAAAGAACGGAACGAAACGCTCTCCTTCATCGAGATGGCCATGCCCGCCAATGCCATCCGCTTGTCCATGATCCGCACAGATAATGAACGTAGCATCCTTCGCGTGACCTTGGGCTGTAAGCCATCCCACGAACTCAGCGATGAGCGCATCGGCTTCCTCAATCTTTTGCCGATATTCGTCGTACAGCGCTCCCATGCTATGACCGGTTTGGTCCGTCGCAATAAACTGTACGACGAGCAAGTCCGGATTCTGCTCCGCCATAATAAGCTTTGCACGTTCCATGATGTTGCGGTCCGCTTTGTCGTTATGCATAACGGCCGTTACGCTTTCCACGTCTTCACCCATCGAGTCAATCAGATGAGCGATGCCGAGGAGTCGTCCTTTTTTCCCCACCTTGCGCAGGCTGTCGAAGATCGATTCGACTTTAATCCCGAGCTTCCATACCATATTCGAAGTAATCCCGTGCTCGCGCGGGTACGACCCCGTGAACATCGACGAGAAACAGACTACTGTACGTGCAGGATAAAGAGTTTCCATTTGCGTGTATTCCGTACCTTCTGCGCGCCATTTCTTCAGGAATGGGGCATTGGCCTCTTCGAACCGATCCTTGCGCATCCCATCGATGACAAGTACAAACACCTTCCCGCTGCTCGCCTCTTCAGGCTGGGCTTGTACCGGAACGGTGTAGCCCTCCACTTCTTTGGGCTTCCAATCAAACAGATTGCGATGCAGGATCCATGCATAGAGCGCTACACCCAAGAGGAACAACACATAACTGCTCCATGTAAAATCAACCTGTGCTCCTGCTCCATCCACGTCCGCCCAATAGGAGCCTCCCGTATCCATAATAAACAGCAATAGCAGAAACTTCGGCAGCTGCTCTTGGGCATTGCCGCTTGTGGAATCGCTATTTTTCAGGACGAGCTTCCAAAATCGTTTAAAGTTCCACCACGAGGTACCAATGCGCAGATGATAATAGAAGGTGCCCCAGAAATAGATCGTGAAGAACAAGAACAATCCAATCGCCGCCGCATACAGCCCCATATCCAGATACGTATCTCGCCACAGCACGAGCGCACCAATAACCGGGAACCACAGATAATTACGCAGAAACAGCGGAAAATCAAAATGAAAATAAAGGGCAAACAGCGGCAGTGCCGCCAGAAGTCCAAGTCCAAACTGCTCCCAGAAGCTACCGTCTCCCCAAGCATTCATGTGGTAGAGGAGATACACACCAACCGTAAAAATCGGCGTAAACGGCTTGCCCTCATTCAACAAGTTCCAGCACCTGGCTGCAACAATTTCAAATCCTGACGCTTTCTTCACGATTTCTTCTGCCTCCCTCTATCCTTTAAGCCGAACCATTCCTTTAATTCCCTCCGGGAAACAGCTCCAAGAACCAACGCTGCTGCTCCTGCTGTATAGGCAAAACCAAATTTATAGCCATGCGATAATAACGCAGCTGTATACCCATCACTGCCGGCAATGCCGAGCAACCCAAGCGAGGCCGTTAAAGTCGTCTCATAGGTTCCAATACCGCCAGGCGTCACATGGAACAGCTGTCCCGCAATCGTCATGCTATTAGCCCAAACGGCTTGCAGCAGGCCAACCTGCAAATTGAGCACATGAACTACACCGTATACAACCGCACCTTCCAGCACCCAACTGGCGAGCGTAAGCAGCGCAACTGCCGCTCCCCTGCGCGATCCAATCGTCGTCCACAGCCGCTCGAAATGCCGTTGAAACGGTTTCCACTTCCTGCTTAGCCATGTAGCCAGGGCTAGCATGACCACTCCCAGAACAATCATTACAAGCAGGAAGCGAGGCGAAAAAGACAATCCCAGCGTGATGGCTCCAATTGAACCAATGAGCAGCAGCGAAACCATATCCAGCAGCCGCATCATCGCCACAGAGTGAAGCGCATCATCAAAGCGCATCTTCGATTGCCGAGCCAGCATTCCGGTGCGCGCCAAATCTCCTAATTTAACGGGCAGTATATGATTAACCAATAGACTAACAAGTAAGGGATACATGTATGTACGCAGCCGATCCTCGTTCTCCCGGGCCACATATAATCGCCAAGCTACCGCTTTCAGCCAAAAGGAACAGCCATATCCTATCGTCATAGCTGCAATCCACCCAGGCGAATGGAGCAGTCTCCTGAAAGCTTCATCGATCTGACGGCCATGAAACCACTGCAGCGACAGCCAAACAAATACGGCTGTCATTACCAGACCGCCGCCAACAATTACTGCTCTTTTCATTTTGTCACCTGTATCCTGTTACTCTGTTCTATCACTCTGCTCTATCACTATCGATCAGCATTGTTGAGAACAGTTATCAATTAAGTATAAAGGCCCTGTCGAAGCCCGTCAATTTATATTCCACTTAGCATTATCTACCAGCACACCACTCACTGATTCCTCTAAACTTATAATTTGGTAAAAATATGGGTAAATTTACCGTTCTTGATTTATCGAAGCCTAGTATACACCAGCATCAATGAGAGTTTTGCAAATAGTGCGGTATCTAGCGCTTTTATCGAACTTACTTGGCGTACAATTTTAAATTGAAATCGTCTAATCCTATTCCAGATTGCAAAAACCCTACCTTTAAATGACCTATTTCTACCCTTTACATAACAATATTCTCTATACGGAACTTCATTATTAGTAAAAAATAGATAATGTGAGCGCTTCACATACGAGAGGAGTGAAATTAATGAAAAAGAATTCACGCTTTATGTCTCTATGTTTGTCACTTGCAATGCTGTTTGGCGCACTAATCTTACCGTCTTCGGCCGGAGCGGCGTATGGCGATCGAATTACGATCACCGGTACGAACTTCTATGCAGGCGGTCAGCAGATCTTTATGAATGGGGCCAACACGCCTTGGAACAGCTGGAATGATTTTGGCGGATCCTTCGACTACACGTGGTGGGATAACCATTTCCAGACGCTTCACAATAACGGCATCAACTCCACGCGGATCTGGATTACCTGCAATGGCGAAGTCGGCATCAACATCGACAGCAGCGGAAACGTATCCGGCGCAACAACCGCTCACTGGAACAACCTCGACAGTCTCTTCCAAATCGCGCAAAATCGTGGTGTCTATGTCATGGCAACACTGATGTCCTTCGACCATTTTAAGAACACCCACACCAACTACAACAGCTGGCGCAATATGCTCAGCACGAACGCCAACATCGACTCCTACGTGAACAATTACCTCATTCCATTCGTGAATCGCTACAAGAGCAACCCATGGCTCTGGTCCATCGACCTGATGAACGAGCCGGACTGGGTATATGAAGATGCTGCAGCCGGTCAAATCGCATGGGCTCGCCTGCAAACGTATTTTGCCAAAGCAGCCGTCGCGATCCATCAGAACAGCAACATTCTCACAACGGTCGGCCTAGGCATGGTCAAGTATAACAGCGCTACTCAATCCGGCTCCACCGACAACAAAATAAGCGATGCTGCCTTGCAGGCCCAAGTCAGCAACACACTCGCGAAGGTCGACTTCTACTCCCCTCACTACTACGGCTGGCAAGACCCTTACTTCGGCATTCCATTCTACATGACGCCTACCGCGTTCGGTATCGTCCATGACCGCCCTGTCGTGATTGGCGAATCCCCTGCGCTTGGTTCCACCGGTCATACCATTACAAGCGACTTTGCTAATGCGTACACCAATGGATACGCAGGTGTTATGCCTTGGACGTCTAACGGTGTCGATAGCAATGGCAGCATCACGAACCTCGGACCTGCTACACAAGCATTCCGTGACGCACACTACTCCCTGGTGTTCCCGCCAGCAACCACGGATACTGCAAAGTTTAATTTCGAGAGCAATTCCCTGCAAAGCTTCTTCGGCCGAAATGGTCTAGCCGTATCTGCAAGTACGGACCGCGCCTATGCCGGCAGCTATTCTTTGAAAATGACCTCTAGCGCAACAGGCGTGGCTACCTACTATGCACAACTCGATAATCCAAGCGGGTTAAGCGCGAACACCACGCTTTCCTTCCGCGTTTGGGTACCAAGCGGCGCAGCCATTGCATCCATCCAGCCTTATGTACAAAGCAACAACTGGACCTGGTATGGCAACTATCAAACCTATGCAAGTTTGACGAAGAATGCATGGAACACCATCACCTTAACAATCCCTTCCGGCGCAGCCACACCGATGAAGAACATCGGCGTTGAGCTCGTCACATCCGGCGCTTGGAGCGGAAGTATTTATGTAGACAGTATTAACTAAATAAAGCTTAATTGTAATTTACATTAAAGGGACTTATGTGCATGCACATAAGTCCCTTTATACATTCGCGCCACACCCACCTTATTAGTCCAATTTACCCAATCTGATTCCTATTACCTATTTTCATAATAACCCCTTTAAAAACCTACGTTTCGCTATATTTCTTACTCTTTCCTCATTATCTTTTTTGAAAATCCATAATATTATCGACGAATTTCGACACACTCTGCACCATTACCTTAGTATGATATTTAATATATCTTCATGGAGGTAGAGGCGATGCCAAATTACTTTTTCAAAGAAGTGTGGTCCCCCTTGAAATTGATTGGTGTCCGTTTTTACCGGGATGATGACAACTATCTGTGGATTAAAATGTGGTCCAAGCAAAGACGACGTCTTGGCTGATTAAACCGTTTTATCACATCTACGTCTATAACCTAGATCCTGTTCATACTTCTCACTACATCAAGAAGCCTGGCGTTTATGGGTCATGAATTATATAAAGGTCTTGTAATCATTTCGTTCATGGGTTGGATAAATATCTTAAAAGCGCTCTAATAAAAATGACTGCTCCCCAATTTCCACCAGGGAGCAGTCGTTTTGTTTGTTCGGTCTGATTAGGCCATGCCCTTCATGATTTCTCTGCCGGCCTCGACTTGGCTATTAAACTCTTTACGGTAGTCAGCAATGATCGCAGTACTATAGCCGTTAGCCTTCAGCTGAGCCTCGACCTCGCCTACGATTGTATTAAAGGAAGCTGTGCAGGCATCAAGCTTGGCGTAGCCTTGATTCTTCAGCTTCTCCTTCAGCTTCGCATCATTCGAGCTGATGTATTGGATGCCAATATCCATCAGCGCGGCTTGGCAGCTATTTTGCAGGGAAGTAAGACGCGTCTGTGCATTAGCTGTAATGGACTCGTAAGAAGGCTTAACCGGTCCAGAACCACCGCCAGTGGAGCCACCTGTCGACCCGCCGGTAGTGCCGCCGTTAGAACCAGTACCAGTGCCACCAGTACCTCCATTATTGCCTTGTGATCCATGCTCAGCCCGATAGGCTGCAGACTCTGCATATACTTGCTTCTTCACCGGATCCCACTGTATAGCAGTTCCTACCGCTTCCGACATGAAGCGTACCGGCACATACAATGCACCGTTCACTATGTATCCGGACTGTCCATTAGGCAGCACCTTTGCTTTGCCATCCACGACAACCTTCACACTCTTCGGAGTAAGCTGCACGGACACGCCGCCTTTAGCCGACACTTCATTACCATGTGCAGTGACATTAGTAAGGTAGTCCTTCAAAACAACAGCTTCTTGTTTATTCGGATTCGCTACAGTAACCTGAGAAGCCTTAGCATCCCACTGCACGCTCTTCTGCAGGGCATAAGACACAAAACGCAGTGGCACGTAAGATGTGCCGTTAACTGCAAATACGTATTGCCCATCCGGAAGTACAAGCGTCTTCCCGTCGAACACCATGTTGAACGAGCTTGTCTTAACTTTAAGTGCAGCTGAAGGAGCTGCGGCGACGATGGATTGGAGCGTCAGTAATATTGCTGTGAATAAAAGTAAGGAAAGCGTTAGTTTACTAGCTTTGCGGTTTAACATTCGTATGCACCTCTTCTTAGAAAAACTCATTTCTATTAATAACGTTGCTAGTTCATGTTTGAATCCAGATAATTACTGTGATACAGCTGCCTTATTCTTACTTTCCTTCTCAGTTACCTGCACTAAATACTCTAGAAATTCTTCTCTCAAATCATCTCGTTTAAGAGCAAACTCTACTGTTGCTTGCAAGAAACCTTGCTTGTCACCAACATCATACCTTCTTCCCTCGAAGGTATAAGCGTACATAGCTTCTTTTTGCGCTAGAACCTTAAGTGCATCCGTAAGCTGGATCTCTCCACCTTTACCGGGTTCTGTACATTCCAAAATTTCAAAGATAGCCGGAGTAATAACGTATCTTCCCAGAATGGCTATATTGGAAGGTGCATCTTCCACAGATGGTTTCTCAACTAGCCCCTTTACTTTGTAAATCCGATCTTCAATATACTTACCTTCCACGATACCGTACTTACCGACTTCTTCATACGCAATTTCTTGAACACCCAGAATAGTAGTCTTATACTCATTATAGATTTCCATCATCTGTTTCAAACAAGGCTTAGGATTATCAACAATGTCATCTCCAAGCATAACAGCGAACGGTTCATTACCTATGAAACTCTTTGCGCAATGAATGGCATGACCTAACCCCTTAGGCTCTTTCTGACGGATATAATGAATATTTACCATATCCGAAATGCCTCTAACTTGTTCTAACAAATCAAGCTTCCCTTTGGACTCTAGTTCCAATTCCAGTTCGACGGATTTATCGAAATGATCTTCAATGCTTTTTTTGTTTCGACCTGTTATGATCAAAATTTCTTCAATCCCAGATGCCACTGCTTCTTCAATAATATATTGAAGCGTTGGCTTGTCCACGATTGGAAGCATTTCCTTTGGTTGTGCCTTAGTCGCCGGAAGGAATCTTGTCCCTAGTCCTGCCGCAGGAATAATAGCTTTCCGAACCTTCATGTAGTCTCACTCCTTGTTACCCCATAATACTCCACGTACCAGTTCGCAAACTTTTGCAATCCTTCTTCGATTGGGGTTTCCGGTTTAAATCCTACAGCTTGTTGCAACAAATGTATAGACGCATAAGTTGCTGGCACATCACCTGGCTTAATTGGTTCAAATACCTTTTCAAATACCACTTCTTTACCAGCAGCCTTGCTTAGAGCCTTTTCTAACGTTTCAATAAAGGTCATTAGCTTCTCAGGGCTGTTATTTCCAATATTATAAACCTTGTGTGGAACAGATTCGGTAGGCGAATTGCTGAGCAATCGTTCAATGCCTATTACAATATCGTCTACATATGTAAAGTCTCGATAGAGGTCATTCTCAAAATCACCATTATTATAGATGTGAATAGGTTGGCCAGCAAAATATTTATCCGCAAATCCGAAATAGGCCATATCCGGTCGACCCATAGGACCATATACGGTAAAGAATCGAAGTCCGGTAGCCGGTATGTTGTACAAATGGCTATATGTATACGCCATTAGCTCATTTGATTTCTTGGTAGATGCGTAGAGCGAAACAGGAGTATCAACCATATCTGTTTCTTCGAAAGGCACTTTCTTATTCGCACCATACACCGAGCTAGATGAAGCATAAACGAGATGTTCGACCGGATAAGCTCTGCAGGCTTCTAGGATATTAAAGAACCCTATAATATTGCTTTGAATATATACATCCGGATTCTCAATGGAATAACGAACGCCTGCTTGAGCAGCTAAATTCACTACATAGTTTGGTTTATGTTCTTCAAATATTGCAGTAATTATTGTTTTATCAGAGATATCGGCTTTGATAAACGTGAATTTCTCAAAAGCTTGAAGTTGTTCCAATCGAGTATGCTTAAGATTCACATCATAGTAATCATTGATATTATCAATACCAATGACTCGACATCCCTGCTCTAGAAGCTTTTTAGATAAGAAGGATCCAATAAAGCCAGCCGCTCCGGTAATAAGATACACTTTACTAGAATCAAAAGGTTTGAAGTTCAAAGCTCTTCAACTCCTTGCTGTCTTCTCTATGTGCAGGTGTTCTGCCAACCGAGTGATACTCTACGCCTGCACCTTTCATTGCATCAACTTGATACAAATTTCTGCCGTCATAGACTAACGGAGTGCGCATAAATGACTTATAAACTTCCGCTGAAATAGATTTAATTTCTCCCCATTCAGTGAAGATAAAGCAGACATTCGCTCCCTCTAAAGCACCTTCTATGCTATCAACATACGTTATGTTGCCTTTACCATGCTCCCCTTCAGGATAAACTTTGGAGAAGTTTTCTTTTCCGACAGGATCATAAGCATAAATATCTGCACCTTGCTCTAATAGCATGGGGACGTTAACTAGGGAAGCAGCCTCTCTCAGATCATCTGTACCCGGTTTAAATGTAAGTCCCAGTACCGCAACTTTTAGACCATTGAAAGTAATTAATCGCTTACTTGCCTTCTTATATAAGAGCGTTTTTTGATCATTATTGACGTCAATTGCAGCTTTTACCGTTCGTAGTTCATATCCATGTTGCTTAGCAATATACTCGAGTGCCTTAGTATCTTTAGGGAAACAAGACCCCCCATAGCCAATACCAGCATTTAAGAACTTGCTGCCGATTCTGTCATCAAAGCTCATCCCTTTTGCAACATCTTGAATATCTGCGCCGACTAGCTCACACAGATTGGCTATGTCATTCATATAGGAGATCTTAAGAGCCAAGAAATCGTTTGAGGCATACTTAATCATTTCTGCTGATCTTCTATTGACGGAAACAATAGGTAAATTAAAAGGCTCATAGATCTTCATTAGCAGCTCTTCAGCCCATTTACTCTCTGTACCAATGACAATACGATCAGCATGCAATGTATCACGCACTGCTGAACCTTGTGCCAAGAATTCAGGATTAGATGCTACTTCTACTCTCACATCGTTGACTAAGAAATCATGAATGAATTGTTCTACTTTATCATTTGTACCAACCGGAACAGTGGATTTCACGACCACGAGACAGTCCTTTTCTACCGACTCCGCAATTTGCCTTGCAACAGTTGCTATGTAAGAGAGATTGGCAGAACCATCCGGCTGCTCCGGAGTTCCAACACCTATAAAGATTGCATCTGCATCTCTATAAGCTGATTTATAATCAGTAGAATAATTAATTCTTCCAGCAGCATAATTCTTGCGCATTAATTCTTCCAAACCTGTTTCATAAATCGGAGAAATACCAGATTTCATTAAGTCTACTTTTTTTAAATCTATATCAACACATGTTACTTGATGACCCATTTCAGCAAAACAAACACCGGCAACTAAGCCTACATAGCCTGTTCCTGCAACTGCTATTTTGTACATTGAAGTGCCTTCCTTTACTCTTAATCTCTTACTTCTTGTACATTAAGTAACAATTCTATTATTGATCACTAAAACCGAATAATATCATCTTCTTCCAGATAATCACCAATTTGCACTTCAATAAGCTCCAGCACTATTTTACCAGGATTCTCTAATCTATGTCTTTGCCCTTGCTTTATAAATATACTCTCACCTGCGACCACGAAGTTCTCAACACCATCAATCGTTACTTTTGCTATTCCTTTAACAACAATCCAATGCTCGCTGCGATGATGATGTAATTGATTACTTAACTTTCTCCCTTGATTGACTTTTACCCTCTTAATTTTACAATTGTTCTTTTCTTCTTCAAGTACTTTATAATATCCCCAAGGTCTATAGTTGTGAACATGATTTTCCACTCTACTATCTTTTTTCAATGTTAATGTATCTACTATCTCTTTTACCTGTTGTGATTGATCTTTTTTACAAATCAATAGAGCGTCTCTATTATCTACTACAATTAAATCAGTAACACCAACAATTGAAACTAATTTCTCTTTTTCCGAGTAGATGTAATTATTCCTTGAATCGATTACAATGCTATCTGAATTAACGATATTATTATTCTCATCTTTGTCAAATACATCATAGATAGCGTCAAAACTACCAAGATCGTTCCAACCAATATCCACTGGCACTACAACTACATTACTACTCTTCTCTAATATGCTATAATCAACGGAAAAATTTCCTTCAATTTTACTAAAAGCATCATTAATATTGTTGCATGTCTCAAAAGCATAATAAATGTCTTTAGTAAACTCTTTTACTTCTCTTTCAAAAAAATCCGAATGAAACATAAGAATACCGGAATTCCAATAATATCCGTTATTTACATATGATATGGCTACATCATAAACTGGTTTTTCTTTAAAATCTTTTACCTCAAAGTAATCACCCTTTTTAGTTCCAGGTGCAATATAACCATAACCTGTATTTGGATTATCAGGCTTTATACCAAAAGTTATTAATGAATAATTAGAGATGTCTTCGAACTTTCTAATTATGTCCGCGAATTCTTGCTCTCTTTCAATAATATGATCAGATGGAAAAACTACTACTGTATCCTTCTCCACTTTATTAATTTCATGAACTCCGGCGTAAATTGCCGGCAAAGTATTCTTCGCTTCAGGTTCAACAATAATATTCGATTCTTTAAATTCAAAACCTAATTCTTCGATCGCACCTATAACTAAAAACTTATATTTCTCATTAGTAATGACATATACATCATCTATTTCCACTAATAACAAGCTTCTAATAAAAGTTTTTTGAAAAAGAGAAGGTTTGTCTGATTGTAACTTAATAAATTGCTTTGGATAATTATTACGACTAAGTGGCCACAGCCTTGTACCACTTCCACCAGCTAATATGATAACTTTCATAAGTACTTCTCCTTAGGCAACTAGATTATTTCATTACACTTTATTACTAATTCTTAAAATAAAAATACTAATGGTTTCTTTAAAGCCCATTTTAAACATGCTTATTAAGTTTAGATTGAGTGACCTAAGAACTTTTAACGGCCAAACCCAATTATTAAATACAATTTGTACAGCAATTTGAGCGATTATAAGCCCCCATACACCCATGTTTGTCGTATAAATTATTATGTAAGCTAAAATAATACCTGATAGACTTGAAATTAAAAAAGCTTTCATATACGGCACATTATTGGTATTGGATATGTACGACGCATAATAGGAATGATGAAATAATAAGAAAATATAAAATGTAATTGAAAGTAGAACTGGAATATTAAAACTAGTATCTGGTTTAACAATTGATAATAAAGGTATCCCAAAAACCAACAATCCTATTACACCTGCAATAAAAATTATACAGTACGCAGTCATCGCAGAGGACATTAGTCGCTTTAATTTTTCAATATCTCTATTTATATAAGCAGATTGTAAGGATGGCTGATATGCAGAGTATAATACCCCTGAAATTGTAGCAATTGCTGTTATAAGTTGCACTGAGATTGAATAAATTCCAGTCTCAGTTAAGCTTAAAAACATTGAGCAAATTATAGTACTCGCTTGGTTAGTGAAATAACTTGAGATCGAAACCAGACCATCTCTCCAAGCATTATGCCAGATTATGTTAAAAGATTCTTTTATATCATTCTTGCCAATAATGATTGATACTTTATTTAAATGTTCTCCGATTTTATTAAAATTATAAAAAAAATGTTTCGATAATACTCGAAACAACACTCCATACCCCAAATAGCTTATAGCAACTGCGATTAATCCGAAACCACTACATAATAAAATAATTGAAGCTACAATTTGAAAAGTTCTGGAATAAACATTTGCAACATTAACTTGTGTAACTCCACCAACACCTCTCAGGAATGTTGTATAATAACTATAATATAAATTCATAAAAACCGCAGATATATAAATTAACCATGCTGCTATATAATGCGAATAACCACTCAAATCTCTTGACAGGTGTAGAATATAGATAGTCCCTACAGTTAATAATACAAATAGAGCAGATAGTGAAATTATTAGGTAAATTCTCTTACATGTTGCGATAACTTTTTTCATCAAAATAAAATTAGGCTCTTTATTAGTTACAAAGTGCCCACCCGTTTTACTCAATTTTGAAGCTCCGCTCCAACAGTATGCAATATTCCTGGCGAAAGTCGGATTAAAACCAAAATCAAATAGTGTAACTAAACCGCCAATACTAAGGAAAACATACCATAACCCTAGTGTATCTCCATCAAGAAAATGCATAATGAAAGGCAGTACAATAAAATTACTGCCCATACTCATAAGCGTCCCCAAGTAATTCCACATAACATCTCTTTTAGTGACTTTCACTATCACAGTTCTCCTCGACTTGCAATTTCAATTCTATTTGTTAATCATTCTGTTATATCTTAAAGTATTTGAAAGTTCGGTCTTAAAAATCGACGATATTCTTTCCAGACTATGATCTTGGATGAATCTTGAAAACGATTCAGTTAATTTTGCGTTATTTTTTATTTTTTTAATTTCACTAAAGAATTCCGATTCATTTTGAACTCCAATACAAATTCCTGGATATTTATTCTGATACTGCTTAACAATATCGTCATTATTAGTAATAACTATCTTATGCAAAGAGAATGCGTCATATATAGCCCCACTTGACCTATACTTAAAATTTAAGGGTAAAGGAACCAATATACTTTCTGAACCTTGAATATATTCTTCATAATCTATCCTTGGCAAGAAACCATTTATTATTTTCAAATGATTATTATCATACTGATACTGCTTTGATCTAAACACAGCCTTTAAGTTCATTGTTTTAAAATGATTTTTTTGTTTTTCACTTTCGATAATTCTATTTAAAAATAACTCATCATTACTATTACTCAAACCCACACAACGATACAAATTTTCTCGGTTTATATTCTTAATATTTTTGTTTTCCACTGGATGAGGTATTACATGAACTCTTTCATTGGCAAT
Source organism: Paenibacillus rhizoryzae (assembly GCF_059686995.1). NCBI lineage: Bacteria > Bacillati > Bacillota > Bacilli > Caryophanales > Paenibacillaceae > Paenibacillus > Paenibacillus rhizoryzae. The sequence continues at coordinate 137,575 of NZ_JCAALT010000008.1, forward strand.
TCCAATTTCATCTACTAAATATTCTTTAAAATAGCTTTCAAAAACTATATGGTGCATTTTATTCATATAAGATTTAAAGATTATTTTTTTTGATTTTCGGTTAAGTTCATCAATATTTTTATGATGTATTATTAAAACGTTATCTCCTTTTAAAAACAATTTAGACAACGCCATTGCGATAGTATCAAAAGCCAAAATGATAACAAAGTCATACGCAAGACCATTATCAATATTACCTGTTCTTAGCATTATCGAAATCGTTTCTAACTTTCTGCTTATTGCATTTTCTCTTTTTCTTTTCTTGTTATGCTCAAATTCTACTAATTCAACACCATTCCAATTGTTCTTATAATCAATATAGTAATCTTTTTTAGCAACTACCTTAACACTGGCGATAGAGGACAAACAATCAATTATATTGCTATTAAAGTGTTTATGACCTTCAGCAAATAGATAATCAATTACAAGAATTTTCATTTGAACCTCCACTTATACTTGTATGTAAAAAACCGATTTGAGTACTTTCATTACGCAACCTCATTTTTATTTGGTGTTTCCCTATCAAGATCGAATAATCCAATAATAAAAGCAGTTACACCAAATATTGATATTGTTATAGAATATGCATAAAACAGTATAAACCAAAATCCACCAATCATTATCCATGGAGATTTATGGAAATTTTTATATATGATTATAAATAAACCGAGACAGTAGAAAACTCCTATTAAACCATTGGTTAAAAATAATACATTTAACGTTTCATGCATACTATAGTATGTTTTGTTGGCTAATTCCCAACTTGAAAATGAAAATTCATCAATTACACCAAACATATTTAAATGATCTGTGATAGTCCCTAAATAACCTTTTCCTGTAATTAAATACCACGGTTTGCTCGCATACTCATATGTTATGTTTAAAATTTCAGAAATTCTCATTTTGGGGGAATCCGGCAGATTAATTAGCCAACCTGATTTCCAAATTGAGAGCATTGATTTAGCCTGTTCCAATTTGACAGAAAACAATACACTGTGATTACTCATAGCTGAAACCAAAGAGTTCATTGCAATCAACATTACAGCCATGAATATAGTAATCAAAATGATAGCTTGCAATGGTTTTCTTTTTCGAATTAATAACACAATCGTCATCATCGGAACTAATACAATAATAATAATCATTTTTCCATTCGTATTATATAATAAAGACAATATAGTAATTATACTTCCAATAATAAGGAGTAGTGTTTTTTCAAATCTTGAATAATTAGTATACAATGGCAATAGCACCACGCAAGTAAGGAGCATCACAATATTACCTACTTGAAGTGAATCCAATCCACCCCGGTTACCATAATTACCGAACAATAATGAGGCTACCAGAGTTATTGCTAAGCTTATAATTATTCCGTGTAAACATTGTTTAATTTGATCTACATTTATTTTATTTTCACTAATAACGCAGCTAACAACAATAACTTCAATTAATACAACAATAAATATGTAACTCGCATCTATAAACTTAGAAATAACATTTGGTGAGCTCGCGATGTTATTATCATTAAATAGTATACCTAGCATTCCCATTACGAAACCAATAGTAGTCATAATTATCACTGTAGTTATAAATTTTTTTATATATCCGTTGGATTTCAATACGTTTTTAATTGAACCTTTTATTAGATACTTTATGAAAAGGGGCAGAATGCAAAGTATGCCAACGTTTATTCCTGCTATCTTAAAGTTCTTGAATCCATAAAACACATCTGTACCAACAAATGATGGGGACTCCATACTCAAACTAAGAAAGATAATATAATAGCATAAGTACTTATGATCTTCTTTAAATACGAATGACTTAGCGAGTACTAATACTTCGGCTATAGTAAGAACTAACATTACATTAAAATTGTCATAATAAAAACTGTTTAACAAAGCAATCATTGATGCAATAATAATAAAACTTAGAGACATTTGATTGCCGGTAATTCTTGCTAAAGGGTATCTTAGTTTAGAATTCATATACTTTAGTCATCCTCATAATTCATTGATATAATTATAAATTATCCACAAAATCACTTAGAGTATTACCAAAACTTGTTTCATGGAGAAGCTGAATTCGAGCCTCACTATCATCTTTAATATTTCTTCTAGATACATAATCATAGAGAACTTTTTTTTCATCTCGATCTATGTCTAATACAATTCCGATATCATACTGTTTGACCTGGGCCGCAACATCATAAACATAAGGGGTAGTAATAATTTTCATTCCGCTTTGCACATATTCTAGAAATTTATTTGGATATGCCACATTGTTTGTAACAATATTTTCCCGAATAAGGAAAGCATAATCCCCTGCACATAATACGTTATTTACTACCTCTGCATTTACACTATCAATAATAGCATCTTCACAGTCAATTAACCGAACGATCTCATTTCTTTGATGTGAAAGTATTAGTAATCTGCTTTTTATACTGGAATTTTGTTTTATTTCTTTGTATAGTTTAATTGTTTTATCAATGCATTGCCATGGTGAAACCCCGCCTGAATAGATAAATAATACTTCATCATCTTTTATTCCATATTTCTTTCTATAAATTTCTCGATATTGTAATCTTTCAAATTCATTAAACTTCCCTCCCTCAATCGCACATGGAGCGATATAAAATTTATGATTTTTCAATTTATATTCACTCGTGAGATGTTCTACTAATCCATTAGAAACTACAAGAGTAGCATCAACATCTTTCAAGTGCTTTGATTCGCCATACCTAGCAACTTGATAAATTATCTTTTGGCGTATTTTCCTTATTAAGTTTTTTCCAACCGAAAATTGCAACATATCATCATTTGCTCCATGAATATCAGCAATAATTGGAATCTCTTTGTCTAAAGATCTTATTTTTCTGACATAGTGCAAGGTGCCAACCCCAGATAAAATAACACATTTATATTCGCCAGATCTAACGTATTCAGAAATAATGATATTACTCCTCTTAATAACAGACAAAACACTTAAAGGATTATTCATTTCTATACCTAACTTGATTACTTTACATTTATATCCCATTGATTCGTTATTGTTATTTAGCTTTTTATTGCTGCATAAAACAACGAAATCTGTTTGTATTCCCCACTTCTCATATAATGTTTTTGCTCGGTTTTTAATAAGTCGTAATTCACCACTGGTATTTAGTATATTTCGAGTAGTAATTAAAAGTATCTTATCCAAATCCTATCCACTCACTTATCATTTTTTGTTTGCTTATTTCAAATACTAAGAAACACTTCAATATCTATCCATGGTTAAATAGGAATGTTTTCGTATCCCTCTTTTGAACAACTACTGTATTATCTGCGAATTCACCTTTTATAACACTCCCTGCTCCAATCACACAATTATTCCCGATTTTTGTCCCTCTTAGAATAACTGTATTTGCAGCAATCCATACATTATCACCAATTTCAACAGGAGATGTAATATATTTTAAATTTTTCAAACCATTAGCGGCTTTATAATCATGATCGTGATCATAAATAAACACATTCGGACCGACCTGAACATTTTTCCCTATAGTTATCTTCTCATGAGAAATTATTATACAACCGTGATTAAAAGATGAATTATCTCCTATTGATATCTCTGCATTTTGTCTAACTCTAATCTTAACACCACTACGCATACGAATTTTATTGCCAATAATTAATTTACTTCTTTTCCCGATTTCAATCTCGGTGAAAGGAGAAACGATATTAAAAAAAGTAAAATAAAAACTCTTAAAATGAAATAACTTAATCAAATGGAACTTTACTAATGAAAATAATAAGCAAAATACAGCTCTTATATATTTTTTCATTTTATTCTCCTTTAAATTCTTTGCAGTTCTTGTAGATAAGTATCTATTACAATCTGTCGATCGAATTCATTTTCCACTTTAATTCGAGCATCAAGTCCCATATTTAATTTCATTTTATGGTTGATATTTAAATACTTTTCTATTTTATTTGTTAGGTCCCTTGCATTTCCTGGTTCAAAAAGGTAGCCTGTGTGATTATCATTTATAACGTCCTTTGAACCATTTATATTCGATGCAATACAAACCCTACCCATTGCCGCTGACTCTAAAAGAACATTTGGAACTCCTTCTCCTCCATGTGAGGGAAGAACAGTACAATGACATTTTTGAATCCATGATTTAATATCCTTTTGAAATCCGATATAGTTTATAATTCCTTTTAAATTGTAATCTTTAATAATCTCTTTATATCTATCTTCCTCAATGAATCCAGCCACATAAAAATTTGTATTCGGATATTTTTTTTTAATGCTTTTAGCACTAATTAAATACTCATCTATGCCTTTAATTTGCATAACTCTTCCAATGAAAATGAAATTCACTATATCGTCGCTCGGTAGGTCACATACTGAAAATTGTTCGAGATTCACACCAGATCCTGGGACCATTGCATAATTGGCTTTTACCAAGTTATTATTGATAAAATAGTCTCTATCGCCACTGTTTTGGAATAATACTTTGTACGACCTTTTAAGTGAGATTTTATATAAAAACTTCGCCATTACGTTAACAACATTGTTTTTTATAAAAGTACCTCCTGTTCCTGTAATGTTGCTTATTTGTTTATGTTTTGTAAGGTTCGAGGCTATACAGCCATATATATTGGGTTTGATGGTGTATGAGAAGATAATATTCGGTTTAATTTTAAGCATTATTTTTATATAATTTATTATTAACCTAATGTCCGTAATCGGATTTATACCTCGTCGATCCACTGTTGTCTCAATGATTTTACAGCCCAAATCACTAAAAAACTTATTATCTTCCGATTTTGGTATTGATATATATATATCATGTCCTTCATCGACCAACATTGTAATGAACTCTCTTCTGAAATTATATAACGTTATAAAATGATTTGATAAAATCAAAATTCTCCGCCTTAGCACTCTCTTAATCACCTGCTATCTTTTTAAATTATTGTTATTTACCTTTGTGATCGGTAGGACTCTCTTTTTATCCCACTGTTATTACCTTCAATAATTCCATCACTTTTTAAAATACTAACTAATGTCCCAAAAAAGCATTTAATATCCATCCATACACTAATCTTCTCGACATACTCACCATCAAGCTTTGCTTTTTCTTCAATAGTAAGTTCGTCTCTTCCATTAATTTGAGCCCACCCAGTTAATCCGGGTCTAATATTGTTTGCTCCATATTTATCACGTTCAGCAATCAAGTCGTACTGATTCCAAAGCGCTGGACGTGGGCCTATTATTGCCATGGAACCACATAAAATATTTATTATCTGAGGCAATTCATCAAGACTTGTTTTTCTTAATATTTTCCCTACGTTCGTAATATATCGGGTTGGATTTTCGAGTAGATGTGTCGGTGTGTCCTTCGGTGTATCTATTCTCATTGTACGAAACTTAAGAATTGTAAACCTTCTCTTGTGGATACCAACTCTTGTTTGTTTAAAAAGCACTGGTCCTTTGGAATCCAGCTTTATCGCAATGATAATAATTGCAAATAATGGTGCAAGAACAATCAATCCTACAAATGCAAGTATGAAGTCAATTACACTCTTTGATACTGAGTACAGTTTAAATCCCCCCATATTTTTCAAGTCCATCATTACTATGCATTCTGCAAATGCTTACACGCTCAGTGCCAAAGGGTTCATACAAAAGAATAACGATTTTATATCTCCAACAATCTAATAGCTATAAAGTAAGTCCCCTTTAGAATAAAAGCTCCCCGGATGCTGATTATCTACCACAATCAGCAGCACACGGAAAGCGTTCCATCAATTACTTTTCAGTTATCAAAATCCTAATAATGCTAATAAAATTACTTATTCAGGCTCTCTTCCTTGACTATATCATCATGAGTTTTGCCTTGACTAACACCATACTTCTTAGCAATCTGTGAAAGTTCATTATACTGCTCTGGACTAACTCCATTAAGAACAATTTTGCGGGCTTCTCTTTTTTCCTCAAGACTAAGTCCACCACTGGCTAGCTGCTGTAATTTTTTCATATCCTTTAAACAAAGTTTACTAATAAGAATCGAAGTCACCGATGCCTTGTCCTTTAATGAGACCGATTCCTTTATGTTTTTCGCCTTTTCAACCGATACTTCGGGAGAGTATTTGTTAATTTGTTCATCACCCGTTTTAGTTTTCCCATCATCTGTAGCAGGCCTAGCTGCTTGGTTATCTTCGTCCTGGATTTGAGAAGTATTTATTGTCGTTTCATTGTCAGATGGTTCATTTTTTTTCGTACCTTCTTGTTGTGACTCATTACCGGCGCTACTCTCAATTTCTTGTTCAACAGCCATTGTTTCAACTGTAGTATTGTTTGTTAGATCAGGTTCAAGACTTGCAGACAAAGACCCAATCACTTTATTCACAGCATAATTAGCTACAAATACTCCTGCAATCCCAAACACGATAACTATTGAGCCAATCCACAATGCGACCTTTTTCCATCTCTTCATGTTTCGCAAAGTATCCATTCCTTTCACATCCAATTCAATTCCTAATGTTAGGAAACATCTTTAAACAACGGTACTATGTACTCAATAACATTTCGAATGTCATCTTTATCATCGCCAATTGCACGTTCCAGACGTTTAAACTGAAGCTCCAACTCCGCTTGATTAATACCCAATGGTTTGCCAATAAATATTCGATTATGCTTCGTCTTCGCAATCGCCTCTTCATTCAGTAGCAGCTCTTCATACAGCTTCTCCCCGGCACGGATACCGGTAAACTCGATTGGTATCTCAGTATATGGTTCGAAACCAGACAATCGGATAACATCCTCTGCAAGCTCTACAATCTTTACAGGCTGGCCCATATCCAATACGAAGATTTCACCTCCAGCAGCAAAGGCTCCTGCTTGGATGACGAGCTGTACGGCCTCAGGAATGGTCATAAAGTAACGTACCATCTCTGGATGCGTGACAGTTACAGGACCACCGGCTGCGATCTGCTCTTTGAACCTTGGTATAACACTGCCTCTACTGCCGAGAACATTACCGAACCTTACTGCTACATATTTGGTATGGCTTACTTGGTCTAACATTTGTATGTACATCTCAGCAATCCGTTTGGTGGCCCCCATAATGCTCGATGGATTAACCGCCTTGTCAGATGAAATGAGAACGAATCTCTCCACCTCATAACGATCAGCCGCATCAGCCACATTCTTAGTCCCAAACACATTATTCTTAACGGCTTCCGCCGGGTTTCTTTCCATTAGTGGAACATGCTTATGCGCGGCTGCATGGAAGACGACTTGTGGTCTATGTAAGCGGAATACATCGTCAATGCGTTGACGATCTTGGATATCCGCAATGATGGTTTCGAGTGCGAGTTCTGGGAAACGTCTACGCAGTTCCATCTCAATGGTATAGATACTATTCTCGCCATGCCCTAATAGAATCAAGGTCTTGGGCCTGAATATCGTGATTTGTCGGCACAATTCAGAACCTATGGATCCACCGGCACCGGTTACAAGAACAACCTTGTTCTCTACATATTCGGCAATACCTTTCAAATCTGGCAGGATTGGATCGCGTCCAAGTAAATCTTCCAGATCTATATCTCTCATGGCACTAACCGATACCTTGCCGGCGATTAGATCATTCAGTGCAGGTATGATTTTCACCTTAGCGCTAGTTACTCTGCAAATCGAAATGATCTCAGACAGCTCTGACTTCTCAGCTGATGGAATGGCAATTATAATCTCGTTAATCTTATGCCTTCTCACAATTGCTTCAATTGCGTACCGATCGCCCAGAACGGGTATACCCAGTATGCGTTGTAGTAACTTCTTCTTATCGTCGTCAATAAAGCCAACTACATATAATTGCGCGTTAGCATTGCTCTTAATCTCTTTCGCGATAATGGCACCGCAGTCTCCGGCTCCAATAATAAGCACTCTAGACTTATTAGTAGCAGTATTCTTACTATCTACAATCATTCTCCATATGAAGCGGATGCCACCCATTATCAACAGCATCGTCTCCATGGTCCGCACCGCTATTGGCAATGGAACGTTCTCATCCATGATGATGCTCGTTAAACCATAGGAAATTACCCAGCCAAGAATGACTGCTCTCAGCAGAGAAACAAGCTCACCAATACTGGCATATCTCCATATACGTTGGTACATCTTAAAGTAAACCATCGTCATATTGCATATCACTGCTGTGACTAATGCATAGATTAGCATTTGCAATACAGAGTCTGCTGGAATGGTCCCCTGGTAACGGAATAAATAAGACGTTCCAACGCTAAAGCAAACGATTAATGAATCAATTCCCAATAAAAGCAAAGAACGCTTCTTGTACAGCATTGGACTTCCCCCATGTTCTCAGTATTACTATCCGGCTTATATGCCCTCAATTGGTAGTATTAGACAATAGTCCCAGATATAATAATAGAACTTATTACCTGGCATAACAATACTTTTGAACTACTTTTCTGTTTCGCTATAATAGTAGTAGTAGTACCCATCACTGTTCTTCTGCTCTATGTTCTTCAGTACCACACCGAGTATTCTTGCCTTTACATGTGTTAATTGTTGCTTCGCCTTGATAACTGCATCGCGTTTGACCTTACCTGATTCAACGACAAGCAAGACGCCATCACATTTTGTCGAAATAAGCTGTGCATCTGTTACTGCTAACGTCGGAGGGGTGTCGATTAAGACAATATCAAACTTGGTTCGCAGTTCTTCGATTAGTGCACTCATCCGCTGAGACGCAACCATCTCGGAAGGATTAGGCGGTACAGGACCGGAAGGAATAATAAATAAATTAGGGATGTCCGTAGCTTTAACCGCCTCATCCAGCTCACACTGCCGTGACAGTAAGGAAGACAAGCCATGACGATTGCTTAGCCCAAATGTGTGATGCATCGTCGGCTTGCGCATATCGGAATCGATGAGTACGACTTTCTTATTCGCTTGGGCATAAACTACGGCTATATTAGCGATTGTCGTTGATTTTCCTTCTCCCGGTGATGCTGAGGTTCCCATAATAACTTGAATGTGATCATCGACTGAGGAGAAATCAATATTCGTCCGCATCGCACGATAAGCTTCTGAAATAGGTGACTTTGGTTCGTAATACGTAATCAGATATCTGCTATTTCCCAACTTGGACACTCGAAATCTCACCTGCCTTTACGTTACCCGTCTTAATCGCTTCTTCTCGATTCGCATGTTCATTCTTCACTTTGGCGATTTGGCCCATTGTCGGCAGCTCCAAGTATCGCAGAACGTCCGCCTCAGTCTTAATCGTGTCATCTAAATACTCAAGTAAAAAAGCAATTCCAGCTGCTGCCATAAGAGATACAACGAAAGCCAAAATCACGTTTAGCTCAAGTTTGTTATTGACCGGAATAGGGTCTTTGCTTGGATTCAATTTCGCTAAGTTCAGTACGGTTACATTCTGCACGTTGAAGATTGTCGGAATTTGTTCTTTAAACACCTGCGTCACTGCATTCACAATCTCTGCTGCTTTCTCATAAGAGAGATCCTGAACAGCCATCGTCATTACTTGCGTATTGTTGACGGAGCTCACTTTCACTTTCTTAATCAAATCATCCACGCTCATGTTAAACTCCGGATGTTTGTTGGACACTGCCTCCATAATAGCCGGTGTCTTGATCACTTCTTTGTAGGTATCAATCAAACGAAGATTGGCATTCACTTCGTTCAAATCCAAGTCGTTGGCGGAAGTACCTGTGGCGGCTGTGCGATTGACAACAATCTTGGTCGTCGCTTGATAAACCGGTTCAATCATGAAATAACTATACAACCCCGCTGCCATTGAACAGATGACAACAACTGCAACGATCATCCATTTCCGTTTGGTAATAATCCGTATATAGTCTCGGAGTTCTAACTCGATCTGCACGTCATATCCCTCGCAATTTCATCATCAAAATTTTGGATTAATCTGGGTGAATTTTGTTCTTTAAAGCAATATACATCCCCCATTGAAGGGGGATGTATATTATGCCATTCCATCCTGTGATGCTAGTTGATTAACCCTTGAAGTTAAATGCACGGTAGATAATAACTGCTGCTTGAGCGCGTGTAGCTGTAGCGTTTGGATTGAATTTACCTTTATCGCCAACAACAAGTCCGTTGTTCGCTGCAAAAGCTACTCCATCTTTTAAGCTAGCGCTAATCGAACCAGCATCCTTGAATGCGTCTAGAGCCTTCAGGTCTTCAGCGTTAGCTTTGACCCCTTTAGCTGCTTCCAGGCCACGAGCGACCATTACAGCCATCTCTGCGCGTGTAATTGTAGCGTTAGGCGCGAAGGAAGTAGCTGTACGGCCCTTGATGATACCAGCTTCGGATGCTGCAGCTACGAATGGTGCGAACCAGTCAGCAGCATTCACGTCGCTAAAGCCTTCTTTGGCCAATACGTTGTCCAGATCAAGTGCACGAACGAGCATCTTAGCGAACTCAGCGCGTGTTACTTCACCATTCGGAACGAATGCGCCATTAGCGCGACCTTGGATAGCGCCTTTAGCAGCCATAACTTCGATCTGGCGGCCAGCCCATGCTTTTACTTTATTAATATCTTTGAATGCAACTTTGTTCTCAACAACTACATATGTGGAGAAGTGGTCACGCTTCTCAGTGATCACGCCGTCGTGGAATACGCCCCCATAATAAGTCGTACCGTCGAATACTGTTAGAAGATCTTTGTCGACACCTGTTGTATTTACAGGGATGTTAACTTCAATTGGGCTGCTGAACTCGTGAACTTCTTTACCGCCAACTGCTAGGGCAAAGTCATAAGCGTCAGATACAGCTTTCAACGAAGTTGCAGGAGCCGCAGGAGCGTTGTTCTTCACATTGAATGTGAAAGCATCGTTGATCTCAGCACCAACCGGCAATGTCGCGCTAAAGCCATTGAAGCCAAAGTTGAAGCCAATTACGTTAGCTCCGATAACTTTCTTCACGCTGTCGCCGATAACGGAAACACTAACATCTTTGGCATTAACAGTTCCGAGATCCACTGTCAGTACCACTTTAAGTGCAGCTTCCGCACCAGGAGCCGCATCTTTCAAAGCTGCGATAACTTTAGCGATTTCGTTGATAGCTTTTTCAATTGCTGCCGCACTTACCGTTACAGTTGCTTTACCATCAACAATCTTAACGTCGCCTTTAGCATCGATCTTCGCTAGTTCTGCGATAGCTGCTGCAGCTTTATCAATCGCTTCTTGGATTAGCTTGTCTTTCTCTGCGCCGGTTGCAGCTGCAATCTTGCCTTTAAGCTCATTCAAAATGTCAGTAATCGATGGCGTTGTGATTGGCGGAACATATGTGCTAGTAGAGTAAGTTAGTGTATCTGATTTCTCGAAGATTACTTTACCTTGGAACTTCGCTTGAATTAATGCTGTACCAGTCGTCGCAGTAGATGCAAGCGTTACTTTACCCGCCACAACTTCAATATCCACGTTGCCGCTTGCTGTCCAAGTGAGCAGCGCATTAGGAATTGTGATGCCTTTGAGTTGCAGCGTGTATGTATGAGTGCGTCCATTGTCAGAAGTCGTATACGTGTTTACGGTTTCTGCACGAACTGCTGCTACCACTAGCGCTTTCGTCGCTGCTTCTCCCGCTGGAAGTGCAGTTGTGAAGTTCTCAAATGTTGCTGCCAGGCCATCTGCCAAATCTTGATTAGAAGTGTTACCTTTAAGAGCGTTGAGAACATTGCTAACTACTAGAGTATCATTATCCAATACATTCTTCACACCAGCTTTGATCAAAGCTACTGCTAGTGAACCTGACTCATCATTAAGCAAATCTGCTAGATTCGTTTGCACGGATTCAACTGCTGCCGTTTCAACCGCATCAACAAATGCCAGCAAGTCATTTACTGTAAGCTTGTCTGTGTTAGTTGCAGCAGCCAAAGCTACTAGAGCCGCTTGAAGATCTGCATCGGAACGAATAGCTGCAATTTCTTCGTTGCGCGTGCTGTACATAATTTTTCCAACAGCTTGGAAGGTGTCGAACAGAAGATGTTTGTTGGCGTCACTATTAATCGGTGACGGAACATAAGCCCAAAGAGGGTCAATAGCCTCGTTGTTTGCTACATACGTCAGTGCGCCGATTTGAGTGCGAAGATCGCGTACGCTTTGCGCTTCTCCACCAGCTATAAGTGCTGTATGAATAGCATCCAATCTTGACATGAATTCATCATAAGTAGGAGTTGCTGCTGCTGCAATATTGGACAGACCCAGTTGCTCTGCCAATCCTTTATTGCTAAGTGGCAATCCTGCCAGAGAACCTGCTACTAGACTTGCTGCGATCGTAGTTACTACTAATTTTTTTCTTACTGTCATTATAAGTCACCTCAACCTCTAAATTTGTCTAAAATTGCCTCCATTTGTAACAATCACTACCAATAGTACCATCCATACACCAAGTGGTCAATTATCTCCCAAAAAATTTTAGGAGATTTTCCAGCTTTTTACTTTTGGTAGTCCTGCCCAATACTGGTGATTCATTGAAAATACGATTGCTAATGATAGCCTCAGCATTATGCTTGTAACAGTGCTCGAAGCTCTCTCCAAGCTCTTCTCTTACTCTCTTATAGGCTTCTTGAAGACGATAGCCGCGACGTATAACATGATGTGCATCCGAAGAGAGCGTATGTATGAGACCTTCCTGGCAAAGCTGCCAGGCTGAACGTTCGATTTGTTTGCCAAATCCGCCGAGCAGAGAGTGGGTCGTCACTTGGCCATAGGCACCTGCGTCTACCATTTCTCTTAATTTGGATGGGTTCTGTACGACCTCAGCATTTCGTTCGGGATGGGCGATGATCGGCCGTATGCCCATAATCGTGAATTCATGAATATATTCCAGCATCCGTTTGGGAACGGAAGAAGACGGCATCTCTAATAAAATATATTGGGAATTAGCCAAAGTGGACAGTTCCCCTGAACTCCAAGCTTCAAGCATATCACTATGTACACGAATCTCTTGTCCCACATACAGATCAAGCGCAATTTGCTCAATGGTTAGTCGCTCTCTGAGCAGCTCTACTTGCTGGTGAGCGAATGACGCATCGTTCATATAACGCCCATTGGCGTGATGCGGAGTGGCAATGAGTCCGGTGATTCCATCCGACACAGCAGCTCTAGCCAAATCTAGTGCCTCTTCCATATCTGCAGCGCCGTCATCAATGCCCGGCAATATATGCGTATGAATATCTATCATGGCAAGACCTCCTTACGATGTCGGATTTTCTCATTATACTACAGATTTACCAACGGAATGTGTCCATCATTTGTCAATTTCCTCCCAAATGATTACAACCATAAATACATAATAAAAAGACTGACCCTTTCGCAGAATGCTTCTGCGAAAGAATCAGTCCTCTTCGCTTGCGATCTTAGCGCGACTTTACGGCGATCCGGTTAAGCGCACGCTGCAATGCGAGCTCAGCGCGAAGTTGGTCGTACTCATCACGCTTGCCGTTAATGCGTTGCTCTGCACGCTGCTTCGCTGATTCTGCGCGGGACAGATCGATATCGCCCGGCAGCTCAGCGCTCTCAGCCAAGATAACCACTTTATCCTTACGGATCTCAAGAAACCCGCCGTTAACGGCGATTGTTTCTTCAGAGCGGTCTTTCTTGATCGTAACAGGAGCAATTCGCAAAGGCGTTACCATCGGAATGTGATTAGGCATAATACCCATCTCACCCTCGGAGCCTTTAACGATAATCATATTTACATCCTCCGCGTAAACTTTACGCTCAGGTGTTACAATTTCCAATAAAAAGGAGCTCATGATATTACCTCCCTAGCTATGAGCGATTAAACCTCTTGAGCAAGTTTTTCCGCTTTAGCAACCGCGTCTTCGATCGTTCCGACGTTATGGAATGCCGATTCCGGAAGGTGGTCGTACTTACCTTCAAGAATTTCTTTGAAGCTGCGTACCGTTTCTTTAACAGGAACGTACAAGCCCGGAATACCATTGAACGCTTCCGCAACGTGTAGTGGTTGCGCGAAGAACACTTGAATTCGACGCGCACGGTGAACGATCAGCTTGTCTTCTTCAGACAATTCGTCCATACCGAGGATCGCGATGATATCCAGAAGCTCTTTATAACGTTGCAGAACTTTCTTAACGGTTTGCGCTACTTGGTAGTGCTCTTCGCCAAGAATTTCAGGTGTTAGGATACGGGAAGACGAAGCGAGCGGATCTACGGCCGGGAAGATACCCATTGCAGCGATGTTACGCTCAAGGTTAGTCGTTGCATCCAAGTGGGCAAACGCCGTTGCAGGAGCCGGATCCGTATAGTCATCTGCAGGAACGTAGATCGCTTGAATGGAAGTAACGGAACCCTTCTTCGTGGAAGTGATACGCTCTTGCAGTTGACCCATTTCAGTTGCCAATGTTGGTTGGTAACCTACCGCGGATGGCATACGGCCTAGCAAAGCGGATACTTCAGAACCAGCTTGCGTGAAGCGGAAGATGTTATCGACGAACAGAAGAACGTCTCTTCCTTCTTCATCACGGAAATACTCAGCCATTGTAAGACCTGTCAAAGCTACGCGAAGACGCGCACCCGGAGGCTCATTCATTTGACCGAATACCATCGCTGTCTTAGCGATAACGCCGGAGTCGCTCATCTCGTGGTAAAGGTCATTACCTTCACGAGTACGCTCACCAACGCCGGCGAATACGGAGATACCGCCGTGCTCTTGTGCGATGTTGTGGATAAGCTCTTGCATCGTTACGGTTTTACCTACGCCCGCACCGCCGAAGAGACCGATTTTACCACCCTTGGAGTAAGGAGCCATCAAGTCGATAACTTTGATCCCTGTTTCCAAGATTTCTTGTGATGTCGACAATTCTTCAAACGGAGGTGCTTGACGGTGGATCGGGTTAGAGATCGTACGGTCAACATCACCGTTGTTATCGATTGGATCACCAAGTACGTTAAATACACGGCCAAGTGTTGCTGGTCCTACAGGTACTGTGATCGGTTTACCCAAATCCACAGCTTCTGTTCCTCTGACAAGACCGTCAGTGGAAGACATCGCAACGCAGCGAACCAGATTGTCGCCGAGGTGAGTTGCTACTTCAACCGTAAGGTTGATATCGCGCTCGCCTGCGTTTTGAGCCGTTCTTTCGATTTTTATCGCATTAAGAATCTCAGGCAATTGTCCGTTGTCGAACGCAATGTCGACTACCGGTCCTGTTACCTGGACTACACGCCCCTTGCTCATTCTTGTACCTCCTTCATGTTTTCCGGAGCTGCACCGCCGGAAGTGAAACGGCCGTTAAACCGATCACAACCAGCTGGTGCTTACTTCGGATGCATTAATGGTGAAGCTTATGCCTGTGCGTTAGCTCCGCCGACGATCTCTGCGATTTCTTGCGTGATTGCTGCCTGACGTGCACGGTTGTACGTCAACGTCAAGCCTGCGATCATCTTCGTCGCGTTCTTCGTTGCATTGCCCATCGCTGTCATACGTGCGCCGAATTCGCTCGCTTTACCTTCCAATACCGCGCTGTAAACAACCGTTTCCGCGTATTTCGGCAATAGAACGTCGAGGACCTTCTCAGGTGACGGCTCATATTCGTAACTTGCCTTCGCGCCTGTAAATTGCGACTGATCCAGTGGAAGCAGCTGCTTAATAACAGGAACTTGGGTAATTGCATTATAGAATTGGTTATACACCAGGTTTAGCTCGTCATATTTACCGCTTTCGAAGCCTTTAACAGCAGCTGCTGCCAACGACTTGATATCGGCAAACTTCGGTGAATCGGAAAGTCCTGTTACTTCATCAGCAAGGTTGATGTTCCGGCGTTTGAAGTAATCCCGGCCTTTACGTCCGATGACGAAAACGTCGTATTCAGCAGCAGACTTATGCTTCTCCTGAATCTCCGTCCATACTTTACGAAGCACGTTCGCATTGTATCCGCCCGCCAAACCGCGGTCCGACGTGACGACCAGGTAGGCCGTACGTTTGACTTCGCGGCTTTGCAGCATAGGATGCTTAATCGCGCCCCCGCCCGATGCAATGCTCGCTACGACTTCCTTGATCTTGTCGGTATATGGACGTGATGCTACAGCGGCATCTTGAGCTCTCTTGAGCTTGGCGGATGCAACCATTTCCATTGCCTTCGTGATCTGTTTCGTATTCTGCTTACTCTTGATCGAGCGCTTAATTTCGCGCATACCTTTAGCCATTCGTTGTCACCACCTTATTACCGGCCGTATGGGTGAAGCAAGCCTCACCCTAACCAGTTCTATTCCGCACAGTATTCAAACGGTATACGATAAGCAGCATACCGTTTAAATGATTAAAGAAAGGTTTTAAACCGACACTGCAAAGCTGTTCTTGAACGATTTGATCGCTTCAACAAGCACTTTCTCATTGTCGGAAGTCAAATCTTTCGTATCGCGGATGGAAGCGAAAATTTCTGGTTTGTTTGCATCCACGTAAGCCAGAAGGCCAGCTTCGAAGCGGCGTACATCTTGAACCGGAATATCATCAACGTGTCCACGTGTAACCGTGTAAAGGGAAACGACCTGGCGCTCTACCGGCAATGGCGCATTAACGCCTTGCTTCAAGATTTCCAGTGTGCGCTCACCGCGGTTTAGACGGGATTGCGTTACTTTATCAAGATCAGATCCGAATGCTGCAAATGCTGCCAATTCGCGGTATTGAGCAAGGTCAGTTTTGAGCGTGCCCGCAACTTTCTTCATGGCTTTGATTTGAGCGGAGCTACCTACACGGGATACAGAGTTACCAACGTTAACCGCTGGACGCTGACCGGAGTAGAACAGGTCGGACTCTAGGAAGATTTGACCGTCCGTAATCGAAATTACGTTTGTCGGGATGTAAGCCGAGATATCGCCGGCTTGCGTCTCGATGAATGGCAAAGCAGTCAAGGAACCGCCGCCTAGCTCATCGTTCAGCTTAGCTGCGCGCTCAAGCAAACGGGAGTGAAGGTAGAATACGTCCCCTGGATAAGCCTCACGGCCCGGCGGACGGCGAAGCAGCAAGGAAAGCTCACGGTATGCTGCCGCTTGTTTGGAAAGGTCATCATAGATAACAAGTACGTGTTTGCCGTTGTACATGAAGTACTCGCCCATCGAGCAGCCTGTGTAAGGTGCAAGGTAAAGAAGCGGGGACGGCTCGGAAGCGCTCGCGGTTACGACGATTGTGTATTCCAAAGCGCCTTGTTGGCGAAGGGATTCAACAACGGTACGAACAGTGGATTGCTTTTGACCGATTGCAACGTAGATACAGATAACGCCGTTGCCTTTTTGGTTAACGATCGTGTCGATCGCGATTTGCGTTTTACCTGTTTGACGGTCGCCGATGATAAGCTCACGTTGACCGCGGCCGATTGGAATCATCGCATCGATTGCTTTGATACCTGTTTGCATCGGCTCGAATACCGATTTACGAGCCATTACGCCCGGTGCCGGAGATTCGATTGGACGTGCTGCAGTTGTGTTGATTGGTCCGTTGCCGTCAACCGGTTGGCCTAGTGCGTTTACTACGCGGCCAAGCAAAGCTTCGCCAACTGGAACTTCCATGATACGACCCGTTCTCTTAACTTGGTCGCCTTCGCGGATGCCTGTGTAAGGTCCCATGATAACGACACCGACGTTGCTCTCTTCAAGGTTAAGGGCCATACCCATAACGCCGTTCGAGAATTCGAGCAATTCGCCGGCCATAGCGTTCTCAAGGCCGTGCACACGTGCGATACCGTCACCGACTTGGATGACCGTACCGACATCAACGACTTGAATTTCGGATTTAAATTGTTCGATCTGTTGTTTAATCAGCGTGCTGATTTCATCAGGTCTGATACTCAATTCCGTTCACCCCTATCTACAATGCTTGAGTTTTCAAAGCTTTTTCAAGTCGAGCGAGCTTGCCGGAGAGGCTGCCGTCATACAAACGGTCGCCGATGCGCACTTGTACGCCGCCGAGCAGAGCTGGTTCAACGATTTGTTTTGCGATGATGCGTTTGCCAACCATTGTGCCGAATTGCGCAGCCACTTTGGACAGCTCATCTGCGGACAAGGATTTAGCCGTATATATAGTAGCGTGTGCCTGACCGAGCGCATCGCCCGCTACTTTCGTATAAGCTTCGTACACTTCTGCGATCGCGTCATGACGGCCGCGGATAATGAGCAGCTCTACTGTATTCAGTACCATTACCGACACTTTGTCAGATAGCGCACCTTTAATAATGTCGATCTTCTTCGTCACTTCGACGTTTGGCAGACCAAGAAACTTGCGGATTTGCGCATCTCCGGTCAGGGCGTCAACGACGATTTTCAGCTGTTTCTCAACATCTGCAACCGCATTATTGCTTTGCGCAAGTTCAAACAGCGCTTTAGCGTAGCGTTTAGCTACGACGCTCTCGCGGCTCATTTGCTTCCAACCTCATTCAAGTATTGGTCAACAAGCTGCTCTTGCGATTTATCATCGATTTGTTTCTCGATGATTTTGGAAGCGATCATGACGGACATACCGCTAACTTGACTGCGGAGTGCAGAAATCGCTTTGTTTTTCTCGCTTTCGATATCTTTGACAGCGTCGTCCTTCAGGCGAGTAGCCTCGGATTTAGCAGCATGTACGATTTCATCTGCTTGCTTCGAGCTAGTTTGTTTCGCTTGCTCGATAATTTCATAAGCATCTTTACGTGCTTGTTGAAGGGATTGCTTCTGCTCTTCATACTGTGCTTCGGCTTGTTTGCGGCTGTTCTCCGCGCTCTCAAGCTGTTCTTTCACGAACTGCTTGCGCTGTTCCATGATGGAGAATAGCGGACCGAAAGCGTAACGGCTAAGCAGCCAGTAAAGAATTCCGAAAGCAACCAGTTGGATGAAAAAATTGGACCATACGATATCCAACGTACGTCACTCCTTTCCGTAGATTAGCCGGCTTTCAATTGAAGCAGGCAAAAGGAAGGCGCGGAGGCTGATTGCACTCCCCGCCATAATGCATTAGTAATCTTACGATTTGCCCAAGAAGATGAACGCTAGTACTAGGGAAATAACTGGAAGTGCCTCTACAAGCGCTACCCCGATGAACATTGTAGTTTGAAGAGTACCGCGAAGTTCTGGTTGACGGGAAATACCTTCAACTGTACGACCTACGATCAAACCGTTACCGATACCTGCACCCAGTGCTCCAAGACCGAATACAATTGCTGCTGCAACTAATGCTAAAGCTCCCATTAGAGAAATCCTCCTTAAAATGTTTACATATAGTTTTATTGTTTCCTGCCAGTAGCAGGTTTGTTACTGTCTTAATGCTCTTCGTGAACGATCGCTTGCGACATGTAAACCATGGTCAACATGACGAATACGAAGGACTGAATTGCACCTACGAAAACACTGAAACCTTGCCACACAATCAGTGCAGGGATACCAAACCATCCCATGCCCATGATGACGCCAATCATAACCTCACCCGCGAAAATGTTACCGTATAGACGAAGCGAAAGCGATAGCGGCTTAGCGACCTCTTTGATTACGTTAAGCGGGAAGAATGCTGCATAAGGTTCGAAGTAATGCTTGAGGTAATGCTTACGGTTGCGACGCAGACCCTCGATGTGCGTGAGCACGATTACGATAGCCATTAGTGCGCCGGCAACGGCAACATCGGCAGTCGGCGATTTCCACCATGCGATGTGCGCTTCCTCTTCACCATGCAAGTTAAGCTCCATGCCGAAGATTGTTGCTCCGTGATGCGCCTCGGTAATGATACCGAAAGGAAGACCCAGCAAGTTGGCAACAAACAGGTACATGATCATAGCAATCCCCAGCGTCAAGTACGGACGACCTTTCTTCAGGTCCATCGTTGTACCGATAATGTTCTGTACGAATTCGATCACCCACTCCAAGAAGTTCTGCATCTTGGTCGGATTGGTCACCGAAGCGTTGCGAACCGCCAGCTTTGCAATAATAAATACGATAATGCTGGTGATAACTATCATGATAATGGCAGCCAAATCAAATCGAATGCCACCCAGACTTACTTCAGGAAAAATATGATCCATTAGTTGTTTTCACCCCTTTCATCGGTGGATTGCCGTACGGCCGGATCTCTCTTGGCTTTAAATCCCAATATGAGTGTTGCCAATTGAGCAACAAATAATCCAGCTACTGTTCCATAGAGGCTAAACGAAAAGTACTTGGTTGCAATCACAACCGCTAACAAGGCAATACATGCGCGAGTCAGAAAACCGAGATTATGGCGTTTCTGGATACCCGCAGCCGATATAGCGCCGATCCGCTGTACTTTCCAAGAAAGATGGAAGGCGTTTGCAAGACTTGCCGCAGTTCCGAGAACAAGACCGCCGAAGAACGGTTTATATTCCGGAAGAAGGGCCCATCCAATAAAGCATAGAGACAAAAAAAAGAACGTAATACGCTTAACCGTTCGAAGGTGGCCGGATAAATCATCCATTATTTCGCTTTGCCCCCAGTAAACGCCTTGATCAGAATGATGGTGATGAAGACCGCGACAACAAAACCTAAAGCCATGCCAACAATGGAGCTATACCCGGTGTCTTGCGCTTGATCGACCTTGAGTCCAATCCAGTAGCCCAGTCCAAGACAGGCACCGATTGTACCGCCAACGGATCCGATCAGACCCATTGCGCGCCAAGGATTATCTCCGAAGCTGCCGTTATCCGTGTTGCGATTATTGTCGTTATGGGACGGATTCGTCATCCTAGAATCACTCCAAAACTCTTATTTATTTTAGCCAAGCGGGTTCACTTTTGTCAATTGATATAAATTCAAACATTTAGTGAACGGATGCCCGAAAACCCTTGATTTACCTGGGGTTTCCGGGTTTCCAAACCGTACAGTAGCACTGTATGCTGTTGCGTTGCTCGGAATGCAATCCTACTGATGTAAACTATGAACGTTGTGTGAACGACTCCGGACGCTTGTCCGCTTTTCCAAAATGATGCAGGATCGCCTGGACAATACGAACAGATGCTTGCCCATCGCCATAAGGATTGGCTGCTTGGCTCATTTTCTCATAGAGTTTCGTGTCGGATAGAAGCGCATGAGCACGCTCGTAAACAACCTCTTCGTCCGTGCCTACCAGCTCCAGTGTTCCTGCATCGATACCTTCAGGACGCTCGGTAGTATCACGAAGCACCAGCGTCGGAACGCCGAAGGATGGCGCTTCTTCCTGCAGACCGCCGGAATCCGTCATAATCATGTAGGTGTGCGGATAGAAGTTATGGAATTCAAACACGTCGAGCGGCTCGATTAGCTTAATACGCGGATGATTGCCAAGGATTTCATTCGCCGGCTCACGAACAGCAGGATTCAAATGCACCGCATAGACAATAACAACATCTTCGAATTCGTCGGCAATTCGTTTCACCGCGCGGAAAATATTACGGTGAGGCTCGCCCAGCGCTTCGCGGCGATGAGCCGTCATCAGAATCATGCGCTTACCAGCCGCCCATTCGATCACCGGATGCGTAAAGGATTTGTCCACCGTGTATTGGAATACGTCTGTCGCCGTGTTGCCGGTTATGTAGATCGTAGACTCCGATTTGTTCTCTTTGCGCAGGTTGTCTGCCGCTCTGTCCGTTGGCGCGAAATGCACATCCGAGAGTACGCCTGCCAATTGACGGTTCATCTCTTCCGGATACGGAGACATCTTGTTCCACGTACGAAGACCTGCTTCTACATGTCCAACCTGAATCTGCTGTACAAAGGAAGCATAGCTGGCTAAGAAACAAGTCTGCGTATCGCCATGTACGAGTACGATATCCGGTTTCGCTTCACGCAGGATCGGCTCAAGGCCTTCCAGCACTTTGACGGTTGTTTCCGTCAGCGTCTGCCGATCTTTCATGACGTTCAGATCGTATTCCGGCTGGATTTTGAAGAAATCGAGTACTTGATCGAGCATCTGGCGATGCTGCGCCGTCACGCAGACAATGGATTCAATTTGTTCCGGATGCTTCTGCAGCTCCAGCACCAATGGCGCCATCTTAACCGCTTCCGGTCTGGTGCCGAAAATCGTCATAACCTTTATTTTAGCCAAAGTATGTCACTCCTAAATTTACTCGCAGCAGTTATTGCTCCGAAAGCAGTATTATTTGGTGCCAAACATACGGTCACCGGCATCGCCCAAACCCGGAACGATGTAGCCGTGATCATTAAGATGGCTGTCGAGCGAAGCTAAGAAAATATCAACTTCCGGATGCGCCTTCTGCACAGCCGCTACACCTTCCGGTGCCGCGATGAGGCACATTAGCTTAATTTGCGTACAGCCGCGGGTCTTCAGCGCTTGGATAGCCGCATTCGCCGATCCGCCTGTAGCGAGCATGGGATCAATAACAATCAACTGACGCTCCGTTGCATCAGAAGGCAGATTGACGTAATACTCCACCGGCTCGAGCGTTTCCGGATTACGGAACAGCCCGATGTGGCCGACTTTAGCCGAAGGAATCAGCTTGAGCATCCCTTCCACCATGCCGAGCCCTGCGCGCAAAATCGGAATAAGCCCAACCATGCGTCCGGACACGACTTTGCTCGTCGCTTCTACGACAGGCGTTGTAACGCTAACGGTCTCAAGCGGTAGATCTCTCGTAATTTCATACGCCATCATGGTGGCGACTTCATCGACCAGTTCACGGAAATCTTTGGTCTTCGTATCTTTGTCGCGAATAAAGGTCAGCTTATGCTGGATAAGCGGATGGTCGCAAATTGTGAGATTGCCCATAGGTCTATTCATCCTCCTGAAATGCTTCTTCAACTGACTATTATAACATTCGACGCATCAATGTGCTATGTGGGCCACGGAGTGCAAGAAACACATGCAAAGTATACCCGAAAGCAGCATGAATTACGTCAAAAGCATCTCAGTCTCAGCTGCCCCCGCCGCAGCTGCTTCCACAGGATGAACCGCTTCCCGAATCGCCGCCGCCGGAACAAGAGCTGCCCCCGCCATCGAAGCCTCCTCCGTTACCGGAATCCCCGTTGCCGCCGTCATTAAAGTCAGAGGAGCCGCCATCGTCGCCGCTGCATATAGGTGCAGACCCTCCGCTATAGTCGCTGTTCGCATCACGCTGTTCCTGCGTTTGATTCTCATCCATCTGATTATGGAAGTTATCGCTAGGTCCGAATGAAGAGTAGAAAAACATCCCCGAGAGCAAACCTGTCGTCATCATGTCGGAGGAGGAGTCTGCTTGGCGGTTATGGACTGGCTGCTCTTTGGCTGAAGCGAGCTGCCTCCCACGATCAATTAAGTAATCAACGGTTGCGTTCAAATCGCCAAACTGAGCTGCCGCCTTCTCGTTGAAGCGTTTGCTGCGCAGTTCATCCGGTGAGCCTGTCTCCAGCTCGTACATTAACTCATGCGGCAATGGCGTCCGATAGAAGGCTCCCCACAGCTGTCCGCTTACCGGAACGGGCAGAAACAGTTCTCCGTAAATCCAATCGAACCACGCGCGTTCTCCGGCTGCAGGCTTCGCCTCAGGACCGTGCGGAGCATGATGAATCGTCCCCCCGCAAAATTGCTTGCAGAACTGCTCATACTCCCGCGTAAACATCAGCATTTCATGCCAAACCTCATCTACGCGCACACTGTACATCGGAACGTTCCGAAGCACGCCGCACATGAGAAAATAACGCTTCAGCTCAAACCACTGCCACTGCCATTCGCCCTCGCGCATGCTTGGGGTACGCTTGAACACGCGGTCTTTCACGCGTGCCTCGAAGTCCGGCGACAGTGCGGCTTCAAGCCGCTCAGCGGCCGATCGCGCCGGATGCTGTTCGGGTACGCCGAGATATTCCGGGGGTTTGCGCATCGTCATGGCCGGCCGGCGGGCGCCGGCCGAATTGAAGCCGCTAGGACGTGACTGCTGGGTACCTCGCGATTGAAAGAGCTTCAGCACAATAAACACTAAAATGATTATGAAAACAATCGTAAATAAACTCATACGCCGGAGGCTCACCGCCTTTGTTATCGATATATGGTTATCATATCATGCCGAAGCTGATGCACTGCTCATTTTTCGCTAAAATCAGGAAAAAGTTGCGGGGGTGTTGTGTCAGATGGTCATGGGCAAAGTTGTTGCAGGAACGGCAACATTTACGCCTCCCAGTGGGCAAATGGTTCTAAATGTTGCGCAAACTGCAACATATCTAAGCGGATTGGCGGCCAATTAGCTGTTTGTTGCGATAATGTTGCCATAAGCGCAACATTTTCTCAACGAGACTTATCATTAACGTAATTGTTGCATAACGAGCAACATTACTACTTCTCATTTCATTTGGGCGTGTAGCGGTTAGCCATAGACACAAGAAAAAAGATGGCATAAGGGATTGGCTCGCCCTATTGCCATCTTCATAATTAACCGCGAAGCAGCAGACGGTTAAAGTAGTCGATTGTGTACCGAACGCCTTTGTCCCCAAGCTCTCCCGTCCACGTGTGGGAATGCGGCTCGATGCTCAACCCGCCTTGGTAGCCGACTCCATAAAGGATGGACATGAACGTGCCCCAATCGGTTTGATCCATGCCAGCCGGCGGATCGTCGAAGCGTTTGCCGTCAATGATGACGGAGCCTTTGATGTGGATATGCTTGATGCGCGAGCCCCAGTTCACGATTTCTTTCAAATAATCTTGCCCTGCGTAACGAGCATGGGACGGATCGTACTTGATGCCAAGCTCAGGCAAATGGCCGTGAATAAGCTTCCATGCCGCTTCGTCCACGATGTAATTGTTCCAATGGCAGTTATATGTCGCAATGGAGATGCCGCGCGTTTTGCCATATTCAATCAGAACGGTAAAGTAGTTAATCGCCGCCGTGATGTTATCGTAGTAGGAAAGCTCTTCGATGTAGTTACAGCCGCCCACAAATACCGGACAGCCAAGCTCTTGGCATGCGTCGATCAGCGCCTGCGCTGCCTGCAACTCCTCTTCGTTGATACTGCCATCTTTATTGATGCGATCAGGGCCCCAACGTCCGATGGAAGCAACCGCAACGCCAGTCCGCTCACTTGCGGCTTTCAGCTCTGGCACAAGGTTCGTGAAAGCAGAAGCCGGAATGTCCACATTGACGCAAAACTCTAAAAAGGCCAAGCCGAGATTGGCCGCATAATCGAAGCTTTCAGCACGATAATCTGCAATAATTCCAAGTTTCATATTCGGTTCGACTCCTTCGTCTTCATCCTATTATGACACATCCCCGAAACGTTTCGGTTGGCTCGCACTACCACTATATATCCAGCAAGAAAGCGATTGCAACATAAATTTATCGACAAGCGGTAAGTGACAGAAGTGAGCGATTCGTATGGGCGGCGGTGCATTGCGGGAGAGCGGGTAGCGGCTGATGGGATCGGGAGACTGCGAGGCGTGAACTGCGGACGGTGACTGATGCGACCATGAGAGGCGGGATATGTGGGTAGCGATAAGGAGAGATGGTGTGTCCGCCGGTAAGGCAGCAGTAATGCGACTTCGTATGATGGTGCTGTCGGCAGCGGGTCGGCTTGCTGCTGTGGATACTCGCTAACGAACCGTACAGGCCTTATTTCGTGGAAATGGGCTCGTCAAAAATTCTAACGAACCACAGGGAGCTTATTTAGCCAAAAATGGAGGTACGAAGCATGATTTTTGCTAAATAGCGCCTGTAGGGTTCGTTAGAATTTTAACTGGCGTGATTTGGGCGAAATAAGACCTCTATGGTTCGTTAGAGTTGAGAATCCGTCCGTAGCATGCTGCGGAATGCAAAAAAAAGGCGGCATAGGGAGGAACCCTTTGCCACCTTTTTTTGATTTTCTGCTTAGTAAGTCATGCCCGGGTAAAGCGGGTATTGCGACATAAGGTCGCTTACCATACCGCGTGCTTTTTCCAGAACGGACTCGTCTTTCGGATTCTTAAGCGTCATTGCGATGACTTCTGCGATTGTAGCCATTGCGTCTACGCCCATGCCGCGCGAAGTCGCTGCTGGCGTACCGATACGGATACCGCTAGTGATGAAAGGACTGGTTGGATCGAATGGAATCGCGTTTTTGTTGACTGTGATTTGTACGGAATCGAGTACGTGCTCCGCGTCTTTACCTGTGATGTTCAGGTTGCGAAGGTCGATCAGCATCAAGTGGTTGTCCGTACCGCCGGAAACGATGTTGATGCCTCTTTCGATCAAACCGTCAGCGAGCGCCTTAGCGTTGTCGACAACGTTCTTGCCGTATTCTTTGAACGAAGGCTGAAGCGCTTCGCCGAAAGCTACTGCTTTAGCCGCGATAATGTGCATCAGAGGTCCGCCTTGGGAGCCCGGGAATACTGCTTTATCAATCGCTTGCGCCCATGCTTTGCGGCAAAGGATCATACCGCCGCGAGGACCGCGAAGCGTTTTGTGCGTAGTTGTTGTTACAAAGTGAGCATGTGGAACCGGGCTCGGGTGCAAGCCGGCAGCTACAAGGCCTGCGATATGCGCCATGTCAACGAAGAGCAATGCGCCTACGTCATTAGCAATGCGGCCAAGCTCTTCGAAATCGATGATGCGCGGGTAAGCCGATGCGCCTGCAACGATCATGCGCGGACGGTGTTTGAACGCCAGTTTGCGTACTTCTGCATAGTCGATTGTAAAAGTGTTCTCGTTAACGCCGTAAGCTACGAAGTTGTACAGAAGACCTGAAGCATTAACCGGGCTGCCGTGCGTCAAGTGACCGCCATGCGCCAGGTTCATACCAAGAACCGTGTCGCCCGGGTTTAGCGCCGCTAGGTAAACAGCCATGTTTGCTTGTGCGCCGGAGTGAGGCTGCACGTTCGCGTGCTCAGCACCGAACAATTCTTTGGCGCGGTTGCGTGCGATATCTTCCGCGATATCGACATGCTCACAGCCGCCGTAGTAACGTTTGCCCGGGTAGCCTTCCGCGTATTTGTTCGTCAGCACCGTACCCATTGCTTCCAATACCGCTTCGGAAACGATGTTCTCGGATGCGATCAGTTCGATGTTGTCACGTTGGCGCTGCAGCTCAAGGCCAAGGGCTTTCATGATTTCGGGATCTTGTTTACGTAGGTTTTCCATGTTGATGAGTCCTCCTCAAGATAATAAGTATATTAGTCGCATGTGCCGGCATCCGTTGCCGGACCTGCCGCTTCTCGCGTGTAAACCGCACGTTCCCCGCCAATTAGCTTCGGACGGGTATAAGCCATCGTCAAATGCGCGGATCCGATTGCTCGAATCGTTGGTCGCACCGGCACCGCAACACGCTTCAAATGCATGCCGATGAAGGTGTCGCCGATATCGATGCCCGCATGTGCCTGAACCGTCTCGGTCAGCACAGCATCCTGCAGCGTTTGGAACGCGTAGGCTGCCATCGAGCCGCCGGCTTTACGCACAGGGACCGCCGAAACAAGGTCTAGGCCGTATCGTTCAGCGGCTTCCCGTTCCATCACGAGTGCCCTGTTCAGATGTTCACAGCACTGATAAACGGGATAAAACTGCAATTCTTGCCGTACCTTCTCGACCCCCGCGTAGATCGCGGCTGCCGTTTCCAGCGTGCCTGATGTACCGATCCGCTCGCCGAGCACCTCGCTGGTCGACACGCCGATTACAAGCAGCTGTCCCTGACGAATGCCCGACGCGGCTGCCAGCTCGCGGACTACGGTTTCTACATCCTTGGTCAGCTGTGCCGAGTCCATGTTGCTTATTCCGTGGTCGCTCATCACTGGATACGCCCCTTACTCGGATTTCGCCGCATCGGCGTATTGTGCTTCAAGCTTCATCACTTTGCTCACGCGGCCGATATGACGCTCGCCATTGGAGAACGGTGTCTCAAGCCAAATCCGGATAATCTCTTGGGCTACGCCCGGGCCAATGACGCGCTCGCCCATTGCCAGCACGTTGGTGTCGTTGTGCTCGCGGGTTGCTTTAGCCGAGAACATATCGTGCACCAGCGCGCAGCGAATGCCTTTGACTTTGTTAGCCGCGATGGACATGCCGATTCCCGTGCCGCAAATGAGAATGCCGCGTTCTGCCTTGCCTTGCGCTACAAGCTCAGCAACCGGAAGTGCATAATCCGGGTAGTCTACGGATTGATCGCAATCGCAGCCTACGTCCTCAATGTCGTGACCAAGCGATTTGATAAACGGAACTAGCTCATCTTTCAAGCGGTAGCCCGCGTGGTCTGCGCCGATGGCGATTTTCATATCCATTTTCCTCCCAATAAGACCGCACATGGCGGAAATTGTCGATTCACAATGGCATTAGTATACCTGATTTCGCCGAAAAAGACGAAAAAAGAGCAAGCATGCTTACGCACGCTGCTCTTTGCCCAGGCGACCGGCCGTATGATCCGATGCTCCACCGTGGTTTAACCCACTTTCGTCGCCAGTTACATCGGAAACCGTCTTTAGTTGCTTTTATCATAACGGATTTTAGTGTCAAAATCAATCGTTGCCGGAAGAAACGGCGCTTGCCATCCTTTGGCAAAGGGAGAGGTGAAGAGCAAGAAAATTACTGCGATCCCTCTACTTCTTATCCGTTCAGGCGATCAAGAAGTCGATTTAATGCGGCTTCGATTTGGGTCGCGCTCTGCTCATAAACCGCCAGCGAACCGCCGAAAGGATCCGCTACATCGAAGCTTGGGATCTGCTGCTCCAGCTGAAGCAGCCTTGACCGCTCCTGCGCCGTCATCGGCTGACCAAGCGCTTGCTTGATCTGCCAGCTCGAATAAAGCCCCTCCAGCTCCGCGATGTCAGCCAGTACTTTGGGATCCGTGTTCACGAACTCGAGCAGCGTATGCGTCTTGTCCACGGCAGCCGGAAAATGCTGCAGCAGCTGCCTCTTATGGCTGGCGGTCATTGTCAAAATAAGATCAGCCCACGCAATCGAGCCGCCTTCCAGCGCTTTTGAGGTGCCGTTATGCGCAATATCGCGTTTGGACAGCGCCGTACGCGCATGATTGGAAACAGGCAGTCCATCGATCGTGGACACGCCTGCGGAACGAATATCGAGCTGCATGCCCCTTTGCTGGGACATCGCCCGAAGCAGCGCTTCAGCCATTGGTGAACGGCATGTATTGCCGGTGCACACGAATAGAATCCGTTTCACGATTGATACACTCCTTTTCGTAGGTGTGGGTTTGGTGATTGATCTATAGGTTATGAAATTGAAATTGTTATTGTTATTGATAAAAGATAAAGGGCATATGTTGCTGATCTGTTAGAACAGGAACAGCAATCCGAATGTGAATAGGATCACGCCGCCGCACGCTTCCCCGTAGCCGCCGAGACTTGTACCCACTTTACGGCCGAGCAGCAGCCCAAATACGGACATCATCCCGCCGGCAACGCCGAACAGCAGTACCGTCAGCAGCATGTCCGTATCGAACATGCCAAGAGAGATCCCGACGGAAAAAGAGTCGATGCTCACGCCGAGTGCGAACAATAGCATCCCCCACGAGCTGCGGTAATCGATCGACTCCACGGCATCGCCGCGCAGCGAGCTATAAATCATATGCCCGCCGAGGAGGAGCAGCAGCGCACCAGCCGCAGTCGTCGCAACGCCGCCAAGCAGCGTACTGACATATTTGCCCGTAAAGATGCCCATGAGCGGCATAATCGTGTGAAAAAGCGCAATGATCGCGCTAAGCTTTGCTATATCCATCAGCCGAATGCCTTTGAGCCCGATGCCGACACCCAGCGAAAAAGCATCCATCCCCAGTGCCATAGCGATAATCAGCAGCGTCAGCAATTGTCCGGCATGCATGCCCGCCTCAACCATTTCATCCTCTCCTTGTCCGCAACCTCTGAGTAAGCATATGCGGACAAGATGGGAAAGATGACCCGTGGAGGCGGGGAGCTGGGCGCCTGCGCGCTAGTTTTCGAGAGCAAGGGCGTGGTGGCGCTTGGGGCGCGGAGCGAGCAAGGCTACGCCGATTGGCGCGCGGCGAGCAGGTTCGCGGCGAACTAGCGCAGCGGTGCTTGGCGCGCGGCCGGAAACCTTGTCGCTAGACGTGGACCACTGCGTGACCGGCCGCTTTGGATAAGCGATTCATGAGCGCGTGGCCGATACCCTGCTCCGAGCAGGTCTCGGCCCAAATGCGCTGTACGCCGCGGTTGTCGAACTCGCGCAGCGCGTTGTAGAGGCCGTGCGCAGCCGTTTCCAGCTGCGCCAGGCTGCCGACGACGAGCACGCAGTCGGCGTCGTACCGAGCAGCATGCTCGGCAAAGGCGAGCACGCCTGTGCGCTCGCCGCGCGCTTTCGCTGCGCCGACTTCCGCCTCAATATAGGCGGAGACGGCGTCAGCGTCGCCTTTGACCAAGTGCATCAGCCCCTGTGGGGCGTAATGCGCGTATTTCATGCCCGGCGAGCGCGGCGCATGCGTTTCCGCCGCGGGAGCTCCCGCCGCCGCAGGCGCAGAGGCGGCTATGCCGGCGCCAGGCGCAGCCACGGCGTCGTAATCGACCCGCGCCGCAACCTCGCGCAGCGCTTCGGCCGTCACGCCGCCGGGGCGCAAAATGCGCACAAGATCGCTGTCAACCTCCACAACGGTCGATTCAAGACCTACCCCAGCGGCACCGCCGTCGACAATACCGTCGATTAGGCCGCTAAGGTCATCGCGCACATGTGAGGCCAGTGTCGGACTTGGCCGACCGGATCGATTCGCGCTAGGTGCCGCCAGCGGGCAGCCAGAAGCAGCAATAAGCTGCAGCGCCACAGGATGGGCAGGCATCCGCACCGCGACTGTAGCAAGTCCCGCCGTTACCCGCGGCGATACGGCCCCCGGCTTCACCGGCAGCACAATCGTTAGCGGCCCCGGCCAGAACCGATCCATGAGCCTCCCGGCAAGCATGGATGACTCTCCTTCCAGCGGAAGCGTCAGCTCTTCCAGCTGCTTGCGATCGGAGATATGAACGATTAGCGGATTGTCGGAAGGGCGCCCTTTTGCCTCAAAAATCCGTTCAACCGCCGCCGTGCTCCTCGCATCCGCACCTAGCCCGTAGACCGTTTCTGTCGGAAAAGCAACGGTACCGCCTTCACGCAGCAAGGCAGCAGCCTCATCAAGTTCACTTTCGCGCGGGTGGTGGCTATCCACTTCCCACAGTAATGTTTTTCGTAGATGGATGGTCAATGTCGTATCCCCAGCTTCTGCTTTGTTTTGCCCCATTATACCATACGCCGCTGGACACCATCCAAACCCCCCACTATACAATAAAAGCCCAATCGCGGAGTGCGCGACTGAGCTTAGTGTGTGATTAGCTGAAAAGGCTGCGGAAGAAACTAATAATCGACTTGATGACTTCCCACAGAAAAAATTTCACTTCCGGCTGTTTGACTTCACCCGCTTGAACATTTTGATCAGAAGCTTTATCTTTGGCAGGCGCATCTGCTACAGCTGAGGTTGCTTGAGCGTTGTTGTCTGCTTTTGCACTCACGCTTGCCGTTGCAGCCACCGCCGGAGTTGACGCTTCCCCGCTCACTGCATCCACGAAGCAGAGGGGTGGGAACAGCACGCACCACCAGTTTTGTCCGGCACCGGCACCAAGCGTGATGCGAAGCGCTTCGTAATTACCGGCAGGATATACTTGAGTACCATATATTTTAGTTGGAAACGGCACGTTGCCGAGTTCCGCTTTGAATCCATAGTGAAAACCGCGCGCGCTAAGTTTAGTAGCAATAATACCTTCGATATCGCTCATATGATAGCGGATGGTGTTGCGTGCTTCTTCGATCGTTTGCGGTCCAGCCACCCAGTTGTTCATTTCCGCTACGATGGCATCACGAACCTCGCGTTTCACCGCTTGATCGGACGCATGATCCGAATTCGCTAGAATGCGCAGACGGATAGATTCGGAAGGAATGCTGCCGCCGGCAATAGACGCATCGGCTCGTTGACTTTCCCAGCTCATAAGCAGTACTGCAGCGATAAGAAGGACATACCCATAAATAGGACGATAAGGAAAACGGGAATAAGTGCGAATCATAACGACAAGCTCCTTTTTGGCACCCGTCGGTGCATCGGCTTGCGTTCCGGAACGATCATATCCCCATTATGTCCCTCGCGGCGGCTCTCTAAACCTATCAATCCACTTAAAAAGAGTTTCGTAGAGTAAAAGAAAAAGGCAACTCATGGTGCGCCTCGACTAATCGAAGCGGTGGTGCGGCTTTGTTAGCGGAATAGCCGCTAAAGAAAGTAGAATTCAGCTAGTTTGGCTCGTTTTAGCGGTATATCCGCTTATTGCGAGGATAGTTGGCGATTAAGTGCCACTTTCGATGGGTTCGAGCAACTGTAAGCGGAATAGCCGCTAAAGAAAGTAGATATAAGCTAGTTTGATCGTTTTTAGCGGTATATCCGCTTATTGCGAGGATAGTTGGCGATTGCGTGCCACTTTCGATGGGTTCGAGCAACCATAAGCGGAATAGCCGCTAAAGAGAGTAGCTATCGCTAGTGTGATCGTTTTTAGCGGTATATCCGCTAATAAGCAGAGTTTCGTGGAGTTTGCAGCCACTCGGCTTCCGCCCCAAGCTTTAACCCGGTCAACAAAAAACCTGAGAGTTCGATTTCCGAACTCTCAGGCTCTATTTCTCACTATTTCGCTACTGAAAGTTTATTTTTCGCACTCTCAATTCACAATACAAGCTGCATTCCGCTGATCCTGATGGTGAGAGTGCGATTTTGGAACTCTCAGCAGCTTTTGGTGCCATTTCACTGCTGAGAGTTTGATTTCTGCACTCTCAGCTCCCGATGCACGCTATATTCTGCTGATTGCGGTGCGGAGAGTTCCATTTCCGAACTCTCACCATCTTTTTGATGCCATTTCGCTGCTGAAAGTTTGATTTCTGCACTCTCAGCTCCCGATGCACGGATGATCGCTATTCCACCGCCAGCACATGGCGGTCAATCCCCGCGTAATCGGGGATGATGCGCACTTCGCGCCATGCGCCGATGCCGCGGAGCAGGTCGGCAACGGCTTCGGCCTGGCCCATGCCAAGCTCAAAGCCGACGATGCGCGGCATCGAAGACAGCTGCAGCAGCTGCTCTGCCATGCGCCGATACGGCGTCAGGCCGTCATCGCCGCCATCGAGGGCGAGGCGCGGCTCGTGGTCGCGCACTTCCGGCTGCAAGCCGGCAATATCCCCCGCCGGAATATACGGCGGGTTCGAGACCAGCACGTCGATGCGCAGGCCGGCTACGCTGCCTGGCGCATCGTTGTGCTCCCCGGGCCGCGGCTGCGCGAACGGCCCGAGCAGGTCGCCCTGCACGAACGTCATGCGCGCGGCTGCGCCATGGCGCTCCGCGTTCGCGCGGGCGACAGCCAGCGCGTCCGGCGACAAATCGGACGCGCATACGCGCCACCGCGGACGCAGCGTGGCCAGCGTCACGCCAATGGCGCCACTGCCGGTGCCGACATCAACCACCGTCGGCCCCGTACGCTCTCGATGCGCAGCATCGCCACTCACATTACTTGCTGTAGCGCCTTCAATTACCGCTTCTTCGCTACTCGCTTCTGCGACTTCACTTACCGCCTCGTCACCACTCGCTGGCACGCCCTCGCCTAACGCTTCGCCGCTACTCGCCACACTCGCTTCTGCGTCTTCACCTTGCCCCTCGCCCACAGCCCCCGGCCATAGCTTATCCGCTGCTTCCAGCACAGCTTCAACGAGCAGCTCCGTCTCGGGGCGCGGGATGAGCACCGCCGGTGTGACCTGATAAGGCAGACCATAGAACCACTGCTCGCCGATCAAATACTGCACCGGTTCGCCGGCTGCTTTGCGGGCAAGCAGCGCTTCCCATTCAGCGGTGTGCTGCTGCGGAAAAGGGTCTCGCCAATCGCGGATCAGCGCGGCCCGCTCCATTCCGAGCACATGCAGCAGCAGCAGCTCCGCGTTATTGCGAGGTTCGCTGATACCGCGAGCTTCAAGCATCTTCGTCGCATTTACACAAACTTCCCCTATCGTAAGCAACTCCCCGCCTCCAGCCTGACCATTTACCTCCACAACAAACACTCCCTATCCTCAAACTCAGACCAGTCTGCACGCTGCGACTTCTAATCACTCTGCATCCTACACGTTTAACCATCCCTCAGGATTTTGCACTTGACGGTATTAACATAAGCCTTAGCACAGCCATTGCCGAAGTGGAACCATGTACAGATTTGATTATTAATTCTCATTAATTCATCATCACGCTCACGCCCAAGAAGTCGCTGCCGCTAACCCCAGCGACAATATCCAGGCTACACAAACGGGAGCAGCCAAGGCCGCTCCCGTCATTCCTAACTATGATTGCGCTCTGAGATTACTCTTCAACGCGCTCTTACACCAAGTTCTCGCGTTCCATCAGTTCTGTCTGAGCCGTCAATGTCAGCGCATTGATGATCTCTTCCATATCCCCGTTCAACACGGAGTCGAGTTTGTGCAGCGTAAGGCCGATACGGTGATCGGTTACCCGGCTTTGCGGGTAGTTGTACGTCCGAATCCGCTCGCTGCGGTCGCCTGTGCCGACTTTGCTTTTGCGTTCGCCGGCATATTTGGCTTCTTCTTCTTGGCGGCGGATATCCGAGATCCGTGCACGTAGAACTTGAAGAGCTTTCGCTTTGTTCTCGTTCTGCGATTTACCATCCTGACACTGAGCCATGATGCCCGTCGGAACGTGAAGCACACGCACCGCGGATTTGGTTGTATTAACGGACTGACCGCCTGCACCGCTGGAACAGAAGGTATCGATCCGAATATCCTTATCGAGAATTTCGATCTCGACCTCTTCAACCTCCGGCATAACGGCAACCGTTGATGTCGATGTGTGAATTCGGCCGCCTGACTCCGTTACCGGAATCCGCTGTACGCGGTGCGCGCCGCTTTCGAATTTCAACTTACTGTAGGCGCCTTTGCCGGTTACCATGAAGATAACCTCTTTGAAGCCGCCAAGATCGCTTTCGCTGAATTCAAGCAGCTCCACGCGCCAGCCTTGGGTATCCGCAAATTTCATATACATGCGGTACAAATCCGATGCGAACAAAGCCGCTTCGTCGCCGCCGGCAGCGCCGCGGATCTCAACGATCACGTTTTTGTCGTCATTCGGGTCTTTCGGCAACAAGAGAACATGGATATGTTCTTCAAGCTCAGCTTGGCGCGAGCTCAGCTCGTCGATTTCCATCTTCACCATTTCGCGCATTTCATCGTCAAGCTTCTCGTTCTGCATTACTTTTGCTTCATCAAGCTGCTCGGATACTTGCTTATATTCCGTATATGCCTCATAAGGAGCTTGCAAATCCGACTGCTCCTTGGAGTAGTCGCGCAGCTTCTTCGGATCGCTAGCCACATCCGGATCGCACAACAGCTCGCTCAATTTCTCATACCGGTCAGCGAGTGCCTGTAAACGGTCCAACACTGTCATTCACCTCTACTTTAGAATAAATCCAATTGATTGTTCCTTTAGTATAACATAACGCACTACAAACCATAAACGTGACAATTCTGGTTAATTTGCCGACTTCCGCAAGGCATAGCAAAAGGACCCGAGAATTTCGGGCCCTAAAACCAACCATTCAACCGCTAAACGTTGAAACGGAAATGCATAACGTCGCCGTCTTGCACCACGTATTCTTTACCCTCCAGGCGAAGCTGTCCTTTTTCCTTAGCCGCATTCATGGAGCCTGCCGCCATCAGATCCTCGTAGGAAACCACTTCTGCACGGATAAAGCCGCGTTCAAAATCGGTATGAATAACGCCGGCAGCTTGCGGCGCCTTCATGCCTTTACGGATCGTCCATGCACGCACTTCTTGCACGCCCGCCGTAAAGTAAGTGTACAGACCAAGCAGCTTGTATGCTGCGCGGATCAAGCGGTTCAGGCCGGATTCCGTGAGGCCAAGCTCCTCCAGGAACATCTCTTTGTCTTCGCCTTCAAGCTCAGCGATTTCGGATTCCACTTTCGCGCTGATCGGCACTACTTCCGCGCCTTCCGATTTTGCGAATTCGCGTACCAATTCCACGTAGCTGTTGCCGTCGGAGTTTGCCGCTTCGCCTTCGCTAACGTTAGCCGCGTACAAGACCGGTTTCATCGTAAGCAGGTGAAGATCGCGAATGATCGCTTTCTCATCCTCGGAGAGGTCCAGACTGCGCGCCGGCAGGTCGTTGTACAACGCTTCTTTCACGCGCTCGAGTGTTTCCACCTCTTGCACGACCTTCTTGTCGCCGCCTTTGAGGTTTTTGCGGGAACGCTCGATTTTGCGGTCAACGGAATCGATATCCGCCAAAATCAACTCCAGGTTGATCGTGTTGATATCGCCGATTGGATCCACTTTACCCGATACGTGCGTGATGTTGTCATCTTGGAAGCAGCGAACCACGTGAACGATCGCATCAACCTCGCGGATGTGCGCAAGGAATTTGTTGCCAAGGCCTTCGCCTTTGCTCGCGCCTTTCACGATACCTGCAATATCGATGAATTCAAAAGCAGTCGGAACGGTTTTGTTAGGCACAACAAGCTCCGTCAATTTATCAAGACGCTCATCCGGTACCTCTACGACGCCCACGTTCGGATCGATCGTACAGAACGGATAGTTCGCGGATTCCGCGCCCGCTTGCGTTATTGCATTAAATAAAGTCGATTTACCTACGTTCGGCAGGCCGACGATTCCAGCTTTCAAAGCCATGTATGAAGACACCCCTGTTCCGTAATAAACAATCTCATGACATTATACATGAAGGGGGGGAAATAAAAAAGGAGACTCCGCGGATTCCCAGCTTGCAAATGTTTGATTTTCCCCGATAATCAGCTAATACTGGATAAATTGTTCGGCTTCCGGACGTTACCCCCAACCGCATGCCGCTCCCATCTTCCGAACATACTACCTTGTGTGCGACCATCCATCGGAGGTGAACCGACATGGAAAACCAAACCCATAAAGGCAACTACAAAGGTACAACCAAGATGCACGCCAAAAATCAGGATATGGCCTTCGTCAACGATACGATCGAAGATGCCAAGTCCATCACCAACTTCAACCATGTGAAGAAGAAAACCGATAAGTAAGCCGATCTCGCGGACCCTCCCTCTGCGAAGAAGCGGCACGGCTAAAAGGGTGTCCCGCCGGATCGTCACCGATCCGCGGGCACCCTTTTTCTTGTTCGTCTTGCGCCATGCCTTCAGCCACCATCATGTCGCCTAAGGCTTACTTACGCCTGTATAGATATGAATGGCATCTCGCAGAAACTCAGCCGATCCCGGTTGATCCACGTCGTAATACGCCTTGAACCGCTCGTCGTCCACGTACATTTGCGACAGGTTCGCATGGGCTTCCTTGCTGTACTGAGCCCAGTAGAAGCTCAGCCATTGCCGGTGCAAATCCGCCGTCTTCTGCGCGAGCTCGCCCGCCGGATCGCCTTGCTTGAAAGCCTCCGCCAACGTTTCCTTAACTTCCTCGGCCAGACGGGTTACGCGGTCGTGGTCTTCCTGCGACATGCCCTTCACCTTGGCATTCGATTTGTTCACGGCATCATCGCCGTATTTCTCGCGCGCTTCCTTGCCGTATTTCTGCTCGTTCTCGTCAATCAGGCGCTGCTTAAAGCCTTCAAATTTCTGTTTATCGCTCATCGAAATTCTCCCTTCAGCCGCAGCGATGGTTTGATCTACGTTTGCGATCAGCGCATCAAGCTGCCGTCTTCTGTCGAGAAGCTGTTCCCGATGCTGGATCAAGGCTGCGGTGCCATTGAAGGCCGGATCCGTCAGAAGCTCTTTAATGCGATCCAAGCTGACGCCTAGCTCCCGATAAAATAAAATCTGCTGCAGCCTGTCGACCTCGGCCTGACCATAGATGCGGTAGCCCGAAGAGTTCATTCTTGCCGGCTTAAGAATGCCTACTTCGTCATAGAACCGCAATGTCCTCGTACTGATTCCCGCGAGCCTGCCCAGCTTCTGAACGGTATATTCCACCTTCATCACCTCCCGACAAACCCACTTTACACCTTTACGCAACGTGAATGTCAAACCCATTTTTTAATCTAAAATGCCCGTTTGCTACTCCCTATACCCACGCATCCGTATCGTAGCCGCGTTCTTCCCAGTACCCGGTATGATTCCCATCGATAAGCTCAATCCGATTCAGCCATTTGACCGACTTATAGGCGTACATCTTCGGAACGATCAGCCGCACCGGACCCCCGAGGTCGCTCGGAATCGGCTTGCCGTCATGCATAACCGCAACCATAACATCATCCATACCGGCCTGCTCCAGTGTGAGGGAATCCGTATACACGCCGTCTCCGGAGTACAGTTTTACCGTTTTCGCTGACGGTTTAACCCCTGCCAGCTTCAAGAAATCCATCAGCTTGATGCCTTCCCACGTATTGCCGAGAACCGACCAGCCGGTCACGCAGTGGAAATCACTCACTTGCACTTCCCGCTTCAGCGCCACAAACTGCTCCCAGTTCCATTGCAGCCGCTTCTCCACAAGCCCATCCACGATGAAGGAAAAGGTGCTGTTGTCGAACTCCGGAATCGGTGTCACGGTATAAATACGGTACGATCCGCGGCTTCCCCCGCCAATCGGCGGCGATGAGGCCGGAAGCGGTTGCGGGGCAGGGATGAGCGAATTCGCATCATGCTCGACCAGATCATCCAGATTCGCGCTTGGCGTTAGTTGATTGCTGAACCATTTTAGAAACGAAGGACCGATGGCAACGGCGATACCCGCTCCTACCGCGACTCGAATAAACGAACGCCTCGACATGACCGCTTCCGGTTTGGCTGCCGGATGGAGGCCCTCGCCTAGTTGTCCGGTCTTAATCGTGCGGCGATGCGGCTCCTTGAGCCATTTCAGCCTTGTGATGGAGTGGTAGATGATATAGGGAAGTCCAGCCCATGTCAGCAGATCATGGATGGTGAGCGCATTACCGGACCATGCCGGACCAACCGCCTTGAATTGCCACAAAAGCACGCCGGACAGCAGCCAGCCGACCAGCAGACCCAGCACGATGATGACGTTTGCCTTCTGCCACGTCTTTCCTTTCAGCTGTTTCCAGTGCTTCGCGGCCAGCGCCAAATAGAACACGACCGGCAGCAGCGACGCGATGCCGACCACAATATGCGCGTAGCGGATGATAACCCGCCCTTCTCCGAGAATACCGCGCCACAGTCCTTGGAACAGCACAAGCCCTGTCAGTGCCAGAATCACGACAA
This sequence comes from Paenibacillus rhizoryzae, assembly GCF_059686995.1. Lineage (NCBI taxonomy): Bacteria > Bacillati > Bacillota > Bacilli > Caryophanales > Paenibacillaceae > Paenibacillus > Paenibacillus rhizoryzae. The sequence continues at coordinate 176,785 of NZ_JCAALT010000008.1, forward strand.
TCCAACCGTTTATTGCATGCAGCTTAACCAGCTTCTTGCCGTAGCCTTTGCGAAGCTGCGCGAGCCATTTCTGCATAGAAGACTCTGCCCCCTTGACGGTTTATTCACTACCTATATCGACGTATATAAACTTGGGAACGGATCACGATAGCTCGTAGTAATATGTATGCTTATTGTTGCACAACGAAGCCCTCACACCATATAGGCGCGAGGGCTCGTAAAGCAATACTTAGATTTGGCCTTGAATTTTGTTTTTCAGGGCGTCTTTGGATTGCAAGCCAACCATTTTATCAACCGGTTGACCGTCTTTGAAAAGAATCAGTGTCGGGATCGACATTACGCCGAATTGGGATGCCAATTCAGGCTCCTCGTCCACGTTAATTTTAGCGATTGTAGCTGTACCAGCAAGCTCGCCGGAAAGCTCTTCTACGATTGGAAGCTGCATTTTGCAAGGTCCGCACCATGGTGCCCAGAAATCAACGAGCGTTACGCCGCTCTCGATGCTTTTGTTGAATGTGTCTTTCGTCAATGCTACTGCCATATTCAATCATCCTCTCTACAATAAGTTCACAAGCTTATGGGAAGGGAAACCCCGTCACACCTTGTTCAACACTCTTCGCATTCCTTGATTTGACCCAGCACATCGGAGATCGTAATGCCGCCGAAATAATTCTCCAGCTGCTTCTCCGCTCTGCAAAAGATCCCATCCATGACTTCACGCATGTTGGAGCCGACTACGCAATCCATCTCTGGATTGCCCGAGCACCAGCTCGGAATAACGGAGCCTTGCGCCATTAACCGGTAGATGTCGGCAAGGTTGACGATGGCCGGATCCAGTGTAAGCCGATATCCGCCGCCTGCGCCTTCCCTTGTATCGACATAACCGCCTCGCTTCAAACAGCTCATCACCTTGCGGATTCTGGCAGGATTGGTCGAGACATTATCGGCAATGGCTTCACTCGGAGCCATGCGTTCGGGCAAAAAAGCCAAGTAAACCAAACTGTGTACGGCAATGGTGAATTCGCTGTTCATGCTTAACGGCACCCCGCTTTGTACTGTAATCATATCAGTTACAGTTGAACCTGTCAACGGCGGTTGTACTTCTATTTTGCGAATATGAGCATGCGTCTATTCAAAAGCCAGTGATTGCCGGGCCGCAGGCAGCTTTGAGATTCATCGCTCGCTGCCCATTAATCGAACAGCTCCAGCTGCTGGGCTGTTTCCTGCGGCGGCGGAGCCAGCTTAAACGAGCCTCGAGGCGGCAGCTGATGCAGCATCGCCATGAGCTGTAAGGCGTTATCCGCCGCATCCCCGCCGGAGTTGTTATTGAACAGCACGCATACCGTGCCGGTCAACTGCTCCAAGCGCCGCAGCCGCTCCACCCACTCTGACAGCTCCGTTTCATTATAACGGTACAAATATCGAACATCCCGCCAGTTAGGTTGTCCTGCCGAAACCCAGCCATCCGTATTGCGTCCATGCAGGCGAACAATGGTGAATTGATCATCCGTGGCCGCTTCTACGATCGGAATGGAGCCATCTCCGGCCTGCGGCTCATCGCATACCGTATGAATCCAGCCTTCGCGGCGCGTGAAAGCAATGGTTTTCTCACTCATTTCGTTCGTGAACCAGCTTTGGTTTCGAAATTCGAGCGCGCAAGGAACATTGCCCATCCGCGCCTTGGCCGTGCGCAGCGTCTCCACGTTAGGCCGCGTGCAATTAAACCATGGCGGATATTGAAATAGGACGGCAAGCAGCTTGCCGGCGGCGCGGATCGGTTCGATTGCCTCTCGGAATGCTTGAAACATCGCCGCCTCGCTTTCGTAAGGATGATGCCCTTTACCCCCGCGCGCATGCCCTGTCATCCCTTGATACGCTTTAATGACAAAGCGGAAGTGATCCGGCGTTTCCGTAGCCCATTTCTCCATCACCTGCGGGGACTGAATGGCATAGAAGGTGCTGTCTACTTCGACGACCCGGAACCACTGCGCATAGGCAGGCAGCTTATTCTTTTCCTTGCCCGCTTCCCGATACAGCTCCGAATGATCGCCCCAGCCGCATAGACCGATTTCAATCATACCTTCCCCCTCCTCATTGACCGAGTATTCTATATCCAATAGTTTACAGCCCTCCTAAATCACAAAGCAAATCGCGAAAATGCACTGTGCGCCGTATCTACCCTTGCTTGATATGCAAAACTACATTAGCATGGTTATGTAACCTGCAACAATTGAAGAGAAGAACTGACAAACTATTCGAAAGGTTGTCGTTTCCATATGCATATTGACCTGTACTCGGATGTGGTCTGCCCTTGGTGCCGCATCGGCAAGCAAAATCTATACCGTGCGCTCGCGCTTTGGTCGGAGAAGAACGATGAGCCGGTCACCGTCACTTATCATGCGTATCAGCTTGATCCCGGGCTGCCCGAAGAGGGAAAACCGTTCGATGATGTAATGGCTAAGAAAATGGGCGGCCTCGAATCGATGAAACGCGCCACCCAGCAGGTAACGCAAGCCGGAGCGGCCGTAGGCGTGACGTTCCATTTTGACCGGGTCACTCGGATGCCGAACACGCGTCTTGCGCATCGTTTCGTTGCTATTCTGCCTGAGGAGCGTAAAGCAGAGGCGGTGGAAGAGCTGTTCCGCGCTTATTTCGAAGAAGGCCTGGACGTGGCGCAGCTGAGCGTGATCATGACGATTGCCGAACGGCTTGGCGAGTTCACTCCGGAGCTGCAAACTCGTCTTGAGAACGGCGAAGGCGGCGATGCGGTTGACGCCGATCTGAAACGCGCGCAGCAAATCGGCGTGACGGGCGTTCCCTTCTTCGTCTTCAACAACCGCTATGCGCTGTCCGGCGCCTATCCCGCTGAGGAGCTGCTCGGCTTGATGGGCGGCGTGAACACTGGCGTGTAGTCAGGCGAAAGCTACTTAACATCAGTTCGTCGGGAAGACTGGAATGGGTTCGAAGCCAACATCCGCAATGTGCGGATCCGGATGATCCCGAAACCGACAGGGTTCGTTTGAAACAAGAACAAAAGAAGCTTACCATGCCGTCCCGTGACGTTTTGGTAAGCTTCTTCTCTTTTCATTATTTTAGATTCTATAATCAAATGAACCACTTGTAACAGGAATAGCCCCAGTACGTATCCATTCAATCGCCTGTAACACCAGGGGAGATGAATTGGTAGAAGTTGCTTTATCAAGAGCCAGCCAAATAGACCCGTTTGAATCTTGCCCTTCAAACGATTCAATGGTAGTCGTTGTCTCTTCCGAATCAACATCTATTTTATATAAAATAGCAATATGGTGTAAATTTTCCACTGTACGATCTTGTAATGTCCACATCACTGAAAAATCGCAGACACCAATATTTTCGAGTTTTCGAACTGTATAGCCCGTTTCTTCTCGGAGTTCTCTTGTGATTCCTTGTTCCAAGGATTCCATCTTTTCTAACCGACCACCCGGTAAATCATATTTTCCTGTGTAGGGACCTAAAATTTTTTGAATCACTAAAATACAGTTATTAGCTATACAAACTCCATAAACCCCCATATGTCTATAAAAATTGTCATTGTTATCCCCCATTCTTCCCTTCCCCCCAAGCTATCTCTAATTCATCCAAACCATTCGCCGTTGTGTTTCATATCCCCTGCTATCCAAGGACCCCAGCTACAGTTTAAACGGGAGTGATCGCTATCCATACTCTGGACGTTACACATAGCCTTCATTATAAAAAGCGGCAGTCCATTAATGACCGCCGCCTGTAACTCGTAAACCCGCAACACTAATTATGATCATAGCGATAAAGAGCAATTTCCGTTTATCCTTCGACTCGCCGAACACCAACATGCCAAGTACGACGCTGCCGACAGAGCCGATCCCCGTCCAAACCCCGTAAGCGGTACTGATCGGGACATCCTGCAGCGATCGAGATAGGAAATAAAAGCTGACCATCCCGGATCCTAACGCGAGCAGCGTTCCCTTCCAGTTTTTAAAACCATTCGACAGCTTCATGCCCGTCACGCCGCCTACTTCACCCAGCCCAGATATGAGCAAGAACAACCAGGCCACTTGCAGCCACCTCCCCTTACTCCGTTCCCTCAGAAGCAGCAAGCTCCGCTTGAGGTTCTTTCTTTTCGTCTTTGCTTGCGATCACTTTAAGTCCCACAATGCCTCCGATCAGCATCGCGATAAACAGCAACTTGAGCAGATCGGCCGGCTCGCCACGGACAATGCCGACAATCACGGTACCCACGGTTCCGATTCCGGTAAATATGGCGTACGCCGTTCCGATTTCGATGGTCCTCATCGCCCGGGCAAACAAGATAAAACTTATAATTAACAGCACAATGGTTATCACACTGGGCAGCCATTCCGTAAACCCATCAGACGCCTGCATGCCATAAGCCCAACCCACCTCAAGGAGTCCGGCCAGCAGCAAAAACAGCCATGCCATCGCGACTCATCCCCCTCTCTACGCCGTTCCCGGCTTCAACGCCTCCTGCAGCCAGCTCCAAAGCTGTTCCTGCCTCTTCCGATAGAGCGCCGAATCATACAATTTATGTTCCACCAGCAAGCCGTCAATTAGCGCGTAAAACAAAGCAAGCAGCCGTTCAGCCTGTAACTCGCCGAGCGTTCCCTCGTTTGAACTGCCCCGAAGCAGCGCCAATACATGAACCGTTACTTCTTCTTCATAAGTCGTAAAATATTGACTAAGCCGCGACTCTAAATGCCGTGGCGGGACAAGCATCGTTCGCTTAAGGAAGGATTGGCCCTTCGTAATCTGATCCAAATCGGTGTAAAACAAGAACACCGCATACAGCCGCTCTATAGGCGGATGATCCTCCATGCCCTGAAGCAGCAGCAGAAGCTTCTCCCGCTCCTCCCGAATCGCGTCCTCCAGCAGCTCAATAAACAGCTGTTCCTTGGAGTCAAAATGAGCATAGATCGACGGTGTCTTAATGCCCACTGATTTTGCGATTTCCGATAAGGACACACCTTCATAGCCCGAATCCGCAAATAACGTCAATGCAGCTTGCTTCAAGCGATTCGCCGTCATCCTTAGTTCTCCCCTTGCATGGTCCGTATTATTGCCTAACGAACGTTAGTTAGCCTCAAGTGATAATAGCCCCTTTGGCTGTACGTGTCAAGCGGTGGACGGGCTCTATCCAAACTTTGGGGTGAAAAGCGCAGGAGCGGCGATTATGGGCGTGAATAATTGCGTGCGGATGTGGTACAATAGACGTAATTAAAAGGCCATGCTACCGCAAAGGTACAACCTCGCTATGAATGACGAGGTTGTACCTTTTTTGCATTGGTTTAGATCTATTTTAGGAGAGTGAACCTTATTATGATGCTTGAAGCCATTTATCATCGTCCGAAGCAAAACTGGTCGTACGCATACGACCGTTCCACCCTGCATCTACGTATTCGCACACAGAAAGGCGATATGGATGCCGTTCAGGCTGTTGTAGGCGACAAATATGCATGGGACAAAACGATGCAAATCGTGCCTATGCGCGTTTTTGCAACGGACGCTATGTTCGACTACTGGGAAGTTGCCGTGGAACCGCCGTTTCGCCGACTGCGCTATGCGTTCCAATTGGAGAAAGGCCCGAAGACGCTGTGGCTGACCGAAAGTGGTTTCGTGGGCGAGCTGCCGGCTGACTGCCTCACGTTCTACGACTACCCGTTCATCAATCCGATCGACGTGTTCCAGCCGCCGGCTTGGGTAAAAGAAGCGGTTTTCTATCAGATCTTCCCGGAACGTTTTGCGAACGGTGACCCGTCGCTCGATCCCGAGAACGTAGAACCCTGGGGCGGCAAACCGACTCCGAAAAACTTCTTCGGCGGCGATCTTCAGGGGGTTATCGATCACCTGGATTACCTGGAGACACTAGGCGTTAACGCGATTTATTTTACCCCTGTATTCGAAGCGACGACGAACCACAAATACGATACGCAGGATTATTTGAAGGTCGACCCCCATTTCGGCACCAATGAGCTCATGAAAGAGCTCGTGGATATCTGCCACAAGCGCGGCATGCGCGTGCTTCTTGATGCGGTGTTCAACCATGCCGGCGCAACCTTCCCTCCATTCCTTGATGTACAGGAGAAAGGTGCAGAGTCGAAGTATGCAGGCTGGTTCCATGTGCGTGAATGGCCGCTTCGCATCGAGGATGGTATCCCCACTTATGACACGTTTGCTTTTGAACCGATCATGCCGAAGCTGAACACCGAGAATCCGGACGTCAAAAAGTACCTGCTGGACGTAGCCCGCTACTGGGTGGAGGAAATCGGCATCGACGGCTGGCGGCTTGATGTCGCGAATGAGGTCGACCATCATTTCTGGCGCGACTTCCGCAAGACGGTTAAGGACGTCAATCCGGATGCCTATATTCTGGGCGAGATTTGGCATGACTCTATGATGTGGCTGGAGGGCGATCAATTCGATGCGGTCATGAACTATCCGTTCACTAATGCCGTGCTCGATTATGCCGCTTTTGGCAAGCTTGACGGACGCAGCTTCGCGAACGCGATCGGCACGCAGCTGGCTAACTATCCGCAGCAAGCAACCGAGGTTGCGTTCAACCTGCTGGATAGCCATGACACGCCGCGTCTGCTCACGCTGTGCGATGGCGATGAGAGCCGAATGAAGCTGGCCGCGCTGTTCCAAATGACATACCCGGGTACGCCGTGCATCTATTACGGTGACGAAGTCGGCATGTCCGGTGCAGGCGATCCCGACTGCCGTCAGTGCATGGTGTGGGAAGAGGAGCAGCAGAACGGCGATATGCTGAAGTTCTATCAGACGCTGATCTCGCTTCGCAAGGAGCATGCCGCTCTACGCTCCATGGACATTACGTTCCTGCATGCAGAGGCGGATGATGCGGCAATTGTCTACGCTCGCCGCAGCGGCGATGAGCAATTCATCATCGCGATGAATGCAGGTGCGAAGGCTTGCAGCCTCACTGTGCCGGCTGCAAATGGGAAGTGGCAGGATATGTTCGCCGGCTCGCCTGTGGAGTCGAAGGGCAAGCAGCTCTCCATCGCGCTGGATGGCTTCGGATTTGTAGTGTATAAGCTTTTGGGTTAGTTTGTTTTTGCACGCCGGCCGCCGTGCAAGTTGGTGTGCGCTGGCACGGTTTGGAGCCGAGAGTCTGGATTTTCGACTCTCGGCTCTTTTTTGTGGCGGTTTGGGCGCTGAGAGTCGGGATTTCGACTAAGCCACCTAATTGACCACCCATGAAAGGCTCTGAATGCTACTCTTGCGCTCGATTCGTCAGTTTCTAACCCATGTGTGGCTCTGGAAGCTACTCTTGCGCTCGACTCGTTAGTTTCTAACCCGTGTGTCGCTCTGGGAGCTACTCTTGTGCTCGACTCGTCAGTTTCTATCCCATGTGTTGCTCTGTATGCTACTCTTGCGCTCGATTCGTTAGTTTCTAACCCATGTGTTGCTCTGAATGCTACTCTTGCGCTCGATTCGTTAGTTTCTAACCCATGTGTTGCTCTGAATGCTACTCTTGCGCTCGATTCGTTAGTTTCTAACCAATGTGCTGCTCTGGGAGCTATTCTTCTGAATGAGTCACCCACAATGTAGATCTCTGGTTAAGCTACTTTGTCTCTTTTTGCAAATTTTCGACTAATGTAGATCTCTGTGTGAGCTACTTTCTCACTTTCCCCCAATTTCCCGCCAATGTAGATCCCCAGGTAAGCTTCTCCGAATTCGAACGGGGTTGATTTCAGAGCTGAGGGTCGCATTTTCCTACTCTCGGCTCATTTTTCCGGCGATTTCGGTGCTGAGAGTCGGCTTTTCCTACTCTCAGCTTCCCACCAATGCCGAGCGGGCTTGGTTCTAGATCTGCGAGTAGCGGGTTTCCCTACAAAAAAGACCAACCCTTCATCTAAGATGAAGAGTTGGCCTTTCCCAACCCGGCGCGGGAACATCATTTCCTCTGCAAGTCGGTCATCCCCTATCCCGTCACGGGATTGGCAGCTCCTCCGCGAAGTGGCCGGAGCGGTTCACTTTGGTCTCCAGATACTTGCGGTTGAATTCCGAAATGTCGCCCCAGAGCGGGACTCGGTCGTCCACGTTCATGCCGGATGCTTTGAGCGCCGCGAGCTTCTTCGGATTGTTCGTGATGAGCGTGACCGGCTTGCTGCGGAGATGGGCGAGGACGAGCAGCGTTTCCTCGTAGCTGCGCGTATCATCCTTGAACCCGAGCTCCAGGTTCGCCTCGACCGTGTCGTATCCTTTCTCCTGCAGAAGATAAGCCATCGCCTTACTGAACAGCCCGATTCCCCGCCCTTCGTGGTTGGCCAAGTAGAACAGAGCCCCTGTGCCGTGCGTAGTAATCATCTTCATCGACTGATGCAGCTGATACCCGCAATCGCAGCGCTTGCTCCCAAAAATATCGCCCGTATGACAGATGCTATGCATACGAATCAATGCGTCTTCACTGTCCCTAAAGTCGCCGTACACGAGTGCGCTCGACTGCTGTTTCTCCGCCAGATTGGACGCGGACAGCTGCTCGATCAGAAACTCGGTCCGCTCCTTTTCCTTGCAGCCGCCCTCTGTATGGACCAAATCCCTGCACGGAAGCCAGCAATACCACTGGAAGGTGTGCGTTTCTCCCTCCAAATTCACCGGCAGCTGAATGGGTCCAACCAAGATTAAAGTACCGTTCTTACCTTTGATCGTTTCAATGCGATCATCCAGAATGCCAACGATTTTCTCATCAATCATGCCATGCCGCCTTTCCCGCTTCTGACAGTAAACCTCAGGTTAGTGTTTATTGCGCGGAGAGGAAATATGCAGTCCTAAGCGGCACTCCTATTTGTTCCAATCCCGAACTAACCGAGAACAATTATCCCGCCTGCGCCGTCCCCTCATCCACATAATACTGCGCCTGCGCGTTGAACATCTCCGCATATTTGCCTTCCTGCTCCAACATTAACTCATCGTGACTGCCATACTGGATGAGCCGGCCTTGATGGAAGACGGCGATGACATCGCAGAACCTGCAGCTGGACAAGCGATGCGAAATGTACACGGCTGTTTTGCCTGAAATGATCTCATTAAACCGATTATAGATCTCATATTCGGCAATCGGATCCAGCGCCGCGGTCGGCTCATCGAGCACCACAACCGGCGCATCCTTATACAGCGAGCGTGCGAGCGCGATCTTCTGCGTCTCTCCACCGGAAAACTCCACGCCATCCTCGTCAAAATATTTATAAACCGCCGTATCGACACCCTTCTCCAGCGTCTCCACAACGCTTGCCAACCCCGCTTTATCGATGACCTCATGCAGTTTCTCGGCCTGGTCGCCCATCGTCATCTGGATATTCTCCTTCATGCTGAAAGCGAAGATCGCAAAGTCCTGGAACACAACCGAGAACAGCTTCTCGTATTCAGCCAGCTCGATCGTCCGAATATCTACCCCATTCAGCAAAATCTGCCCTTCAGTCGGATCATACAGCCGCGTCAGAAGCTTAATAAACGTCGTCTTGCCCGCGCCGTTCATCCCCACGACAGAAAGCTTTTGCCCGAACGGAATCGTAATGGAGAAGTCCTTCAATATCATCTCCGAGCTCCCCGGATACTTGAACGACACATCCCGAAACTCGATGACAAAATCCCGCTCCGCCGGCAGCGCACCATGCTCCCGGGGTTTCACATCCTCAAGCTCCGCGAACCGAACGAACTCGGCCAAATACTTAGCCTGCTCCCGCAGCCGCAGCGTCTCGCCGAAGACGTTCTCGATGCTGTCCTTCAGCGCCGAAGCAGCCGCAATGTACATCGTAAAACTGCCGATGGTGATCGAACCCACAAACACCTTCGCCGCAAAATACCCGTACAGCACCATTTGCTGCAGCACATTCAAGAAGTTGAACAGCATGTTGTATTTCACATTCAGGCTGGACCACTCACCGGATATTTTGCGATTGAATTGAATGCTCTCCTGCTGCCGTCTTAAGATCAAACCCGAAGCATCGTACAGCCGAATATCCTTGCCGAATTTGAAATCCTTCAGAATACCGCGGAAGTAATCGAACATCCGGTTATAACCCGACATTTTACCCCAGAAGCTATGATTGGCCTCAGATAATTTGGCGCCAAAGTACAAGTTAGCGGCGACGAACAGAAGAACCAGCGCAACAATCCACCACTCCACCGCGGAGAAGACATAACCCAGACCTGCTAGCGTAATGATACCTGCGAGAATTTCGACAGTCTTGGAGGTGACCCCGTACATGCCCCAAGTACCCCACTTCATAGAAGAGGTCGCTCGCTCCGACATGTTCAGCACCGCTGCATTCTCGATATGCTCGTAATCCATCTCCATGGCTTTATTGATGATGACAAAATCGAGCAGCTTATTCGTCCGCATATTGATAAACTGCAGCAGATGATTGCACACCGACAGCAGCGAGGAGATGACAAGATTGCTTCCGATCAGCAGCGCCGTGTACAGCACGAGCTTCTCAATGCTTTTGCCGCCGATGAGTTCATCGATGATAGATTTGGGGAACAGAATGTTCGGGAAAGGGACAACCGCTTTGAGCAAAATACTCAGTACCAAATAGAGCGGATAACGTTTGTTGTGCCGCCATGTGAAGCGATAGAAAAAACCCAGCGTTCGCAGCGTGCCAACGTGACTTCGATTTCGATTAGCCAACGACCTTCACCTCATTGCTGTAGTATACGGCCTGCATATCGAACATCTTCTTGTAGGTGCCGCCCTGCGCGATGAGCGTTTGATGCGTGCCGTATTCTTCAATCCGGCCATCGTTGAACACCGCGATGTTCGTGCAAAACCGCGTACTGGAGAGTCGATGCGAAATATAAATGGCGGTCTTATCCCCGATCATCCGATCAAAGCTTTGATAGACCTCGTACTCCGCCAAGGCATCAAGCGCGGAAGTCGGTTCATCCAGCACAACAATCGGCGCGTCCTTGTAGAGCGCCCTTGCGAGGGCGATCTTCTGATTCTGGCCGCCGGAGAACTCGACTCCCTCTTCGTCCAGCACTTTCTGCACATAGGTGTCGTAGCCTTTCGGCAATCCTGCGACTTTGTCGCCTAGTCCGGCTCCTTGAACGGCGCGCTCGACTTTACCGGCATCCAGCACATCCAGCTCCCTCACGGCGACATTCTCCTTGACCGAGAAAGCGAACATCATAATTTCCTGGAAAACGACGGAGAACATTTGGTAGTACGTTTTCTTATCAAAATGGCGAATGTCCGTCCCGTTCAGCAAAATACGCCCTTCCGTCGGCTCATAAATCCGCGTCAGCAGTTTGATGAAGGTGGTCTTACCAGCGCCGTTCAGTCCGATAATCGCCAGACGTTCTCTGGGCTTCAATACGATTGAAACGTTTCGAAGCGCATACTCATCCCTGCCCGTGTACTTAAATGAAACATGCTCGAATTCGATGGTATAGGAAGCGTTGCGATCAGGAGCGAGCGCAATCCGCTCCAAGGAATTGTCCCGAATCGGCAGCTCGATAAACGCCAGATAGTCGTCCACGCGCATATTTTGCTGCAAATATTCTGCGAATCGTTCCAGCAGCTGACCAAAGCTCGAGGAGAATGCCCGAACGGCAGCCGCGTACATCGTAAAGTCCGCAATCGACAAATCCGCATACAGCACTTTATAGATCAGCCAGGCGTAAAGCACAGCCTCCTGCACGACGATTCCAACGTTGTACACCGCGTCGATGATGATATAGCGTTTGCGAAGCAGCCAGCTCTTGGCGATGTCAACGCTTACAACACTCCAAAACTTATCCGACAGCCACTTGCGCAACCCGAACAAACGGATGTCTTTGCCAAACTTAAAATTTTTCGTAGCCGCCATGATGTAGTCGGTCTGCCGAAATATCGTAGAGAGGGAATCAAGGATGCTTTTCTCCACGTAACGATTGCGCAAATTCACATAGAAGTTGATGGAAATGATAATGCCGAGAACAAGGATCACGACGACATTCAGATTAAGCAGTATGGCTGAGCAGCCGATGACGACCAATGACCGATTCAAAATCTCCGTTACGTTATGAAGCAGCCCCTCGACCCCATTCCCGTCATTCTCCACCGCGTTGTCCGCTTTCTGGCTGAAATCCAGCACCTTCGCATTCTCAATATCCTCCTGGTTCATCTCCATGAACTTCTTGCCTGACAGACGGATGAGCTGCATGCGGAATGTGGAGTAGCGGGGCCATACCTGGTGCGTCGACCAAGTGGCGACCGCTTGGGCTGCGAACAGAAACAAGCCAAGCCCGATAATGACGGTGTATAGTGCCTTCATATCACTGCTTTGTGTAATGGCATCGAGTACTAATTTGGGGATAAGGACAACAATCAGCGGTACAACTGCCTCGGCAACTGCAGCCACCGCCATGAAGAGGACCGCTGCTTTATCATGCTGCCACAGGGTGGTCAGGATCCACTTCAGGTTGCGGATAAGCGTTTTCTTCCGATTAGGTGCTTGTGTTTCCACAACCGCCCTCCTTCTATATGGAATTATTAGGAAATTATAGTATAGGCGATGTCTTCCTCAGGAGCAATACATGCAAGCTAAAATTCGTCGCTCACATGGATCGATCCGTTGTGGGAAGAAGCTTTGATGTAGATTAGGTCCTCGTCTCCTTGACGGAATGTTTGGCAGTTGTCAGCATCATCGCCCTGTTTCTTATCGACCAGCTGTTGGCCATTCAAGCGGCAGGCCGCGCGACCATGATGGACGTTTAATTCGCCGTAAACGCCGGTCGAATGAGCGGGGAACTGAATCGTAATGTTGCCATTATGTGTTTTAGCGGTAATGCTGCTTTCTGAGGTCGCATTCGCTACCAGAATCTCAATCTTCCCATTTTGCGATTTGCATGCCAATTCCTCGAACTGACAGTTCGCTTTGATGTTGCCGTTCTGCGTGTGTACCTCTATCGTCTCGGCTATAACACCGTCTGTATGGACGGAACCGTTCGTTGTGCGGCATTCCAGCTTCTCCAGTTGGCCTTTCGCCGTAATCTTGCCGTTCGTTGTCGTAAGCACAGCCGATTCGGCTTGGAGCCCGCCTATGTGAATAAAGCCGTTAACCGTTGTTACATTGACCTGTTCCACCTGCATGCCTTCAATCTCGATATTTCCGTTGTTCGAGGTGAATGCAGCCGTCTCTGAGTAAATCTGCTGGACATCAAGGCCACCGTTCGTCGCGGACATGTGGAACAACTCGTAGGCTTGTCCTTGCGGAACTTGAATGGTTACGGCGAGATCTACTTGACGGCCGTTCAGATCGTCCGTCTTCAAGCTGAATCTGTAACGTTCATCATCGGAGCTCTGAGCAACCGCCTCCTGCAGCCATTGGGACAAATCGAAGCTGCTGTCCGGTCTATCCATCCTCGCCGTGACGTTCACCTGAGTGAAGGGCTGGTCCCAAGCCCGGTACCGGATGGACGCGTTATCCGTCGCAAATTCCACGTACTCCGTCGGAAACGCGTGGTGCTTGACTTCCCAGTAAGCCTCTCCCTGGCCGGCTTGTCCGCCATGAACGATGGAATCGCTCACCGGCGCCTGATCTTCCTTATGAAGCGGAGCGGGAACGACCGCATCCTCCTCGGCTGGCGTACTCTCGCCTCGCTCAAGAGCTTCAAGCAGTGCCAGACCTTGCTCAACGGTAATTTTCCGTTCCTCGATCATTCTTGTAATCATCGTCCGTTCTTCACGCATTTCGCAATCGCTCCTTTATTTTTTACTCGCTTGAATGAGCTTCAATGCTTCTTCAACCGTAATCGCACCTTCATCGAGCTTCGATAGAATCTGCTTGCGCTGTGAATCCTCCGCGGCCGCAGCCGTATCTGGCGCGGGTGAGGTCTGGTAACCAAGCGCCTCCACGATGTGGTCAAGCCGGTTACGAACAGTCGGATACGAAATGCTGAGCTCCTTCTCCATCTCGCGGATGTTCCCCCGAACCTTCAGGAACACCTCCACGAACTTCAGTTGGTCGTCGTTAAGGGAGGCCAGTCTGGTCGATTCGAAGCTGCCTTTAATCGTGGTGTGGCAATGGTCGCATTTAAGCTCTTGGATCGTCAGCTTATTCTCGCATACGGGACATTGCTGCGGTGGTGGGTATTTCAGAGTAATCCCTCCTCAAGTGGTTGTTTAAATATATTAGTTGTATATTGAATTATATTAAATAATAATATTCAATTTTACAAGTTTAAAATTAAATAATTTAATATTCGTTTTCCTACCCCTCACTTCCTGCAGTTCTTGTGGTACGGCGGTGGAAGGGTGCGCCCGGCTAGAAATTGCAATTTCAAAGATAGCTCAATGAGCCTTCGCTGCCGTGCACGCGGACTATATAATTAGACACCCTAACCCTGGGGGACTTATATTTGCGAAACTAACCGCTATTCTAAGCTAACGAACCGTGAGAGACAGCCGACGAAAATCTAACGAACCGTAGAGGCCTTATTTGGCCGGATTTCTCACTTCTAGGAATCTAACGAACCGTACAGGCCTTATTACGGCAAAATCGCCTCATTTCCGACCGCAAACCTCCGAATAGCGTCTCTACGGTTCGTTAGAATTATTTCGGGCCATTTTTGAGGCAAATAAGCGCTGTACGGTTCGTTAGAGCTTTCCTCCTAGGGTTCGTTACCGCGAATGGCTCCATGGGAAAGCTAACGCCATCGCACCGTACAGGCCTGCACCATTTTCGGTTATCCCCAGGCTTACGCACATATTATCCACAGAATCCACAACTTACTCACAATGCTGAACAAAACAAAAAAGGGCTGCCCCACCCGAAATCATCCTGCGATGACCTCGAGTGGGACAACCCAGCCCCTGTTTATTGCAATATAACCGTACTGTAAGGCGGCAGCTTCAGCTTGCCCTCGCCTAGTTTGGCGCCGTCCTTGGTGGAGCGCGCGATTTCTTTAAAAGCATCCTTCGCTACGGTACCGCCCGATGTCAGATCAATAATCTGCTCAGCCGCCGACATATTGTGCACAACGAGAACCTTCTGATCGTTGGTTTCGCGGTAATACGCGGCAACGGACGGGCTATCGGTGTTCTTCTCTACAATCGTGCCATCGCGAAGCGCTGGCAGTTCATTGCGCCAAGCAATCAGCTTCTTATAATGCGAGAGCAGCGAGTTCGGATCAGCCTGCTCCGCTTCAACCGAAACCGTATTCGGCGTCGTATTGTAGCGGGAGGCTTCCCAGGTCGTCTGCCCTTTGCCGCTCGCTGCGCCTGAGGCATACCAAGGCATCGGCTCGCGAATTGCTTCGTCGGGCTTCATCCCCTTCATGCCCAGCTCCTCGCCGTAGTAGATGAACGGATTGCCTGGAAGCGTAAGCAGCAACCCTGCCGCCATCTTGGCATGATCCACATTGCCGCCAAGCTCGCTCATCGTCCGGTTCTGGTCATGATTCGTCAGAAACGGCGCATCCAAGAACGCACCATTCGATGACTTGTTGTACATCTCATATACGCGGCCAAGACTAAACGCGACATCGGGATTCTGCTCCCGGTCTGCGCCGGAGAGCAGCTTCTTCGCCAAATCAAAGTTAAAGGCCGAATCGAGCGCTTGGTCCAGGTATGGCGCGATGATAACCGAGGAATCCCAGACTTCGCCTACGAGATAAGCGTCCTTTTTCGTACCGCTAATACCCTTGCGGAACTCCTGCCACCACTTCTGGTTGCTCGCTTTGACGGCATCCGTGTTAATGGTAGACGCAAAATCGCCGTAGATATGCTTCGCCGCATCCAGTCGGAATCCATCTATGCCTTGCTTCAGCCAGTAATTGCCGATCGCGACCATCTCGCTGCGCACTTCAGGCTCGTCAAAGTTTAGATCGGGCATCCCTTCCCAGAAGTCGCCCAAGTACTTCAAGCTCCCGAACGGATGCCACGGATTGCCGCCTACAGCGCCATCTGCCGGCACCTGTGCATCCGCTTGCTTAATATGATACCAATTGCGATAGGGGCTCTTCGGATCGGCGATCGCGGATTTGAACCAAGGATGCTCGTTGCTCGTATGATTGACCACAAGATCCATAATGACCTTGATCCCAAGCTTATGTGCAGCATCCGTTAATTTCTTCAAATCCTCCATCGTGCCATAATCCTTGTTGACGCCATAGTAATCCGTCACATCATACCCGTGATAGCTGGGGGAAGGATTAATCGGCATCAGCCAAATCCCGCCGATGCCCAGTTCCTTCAAGTAGCTCAGCTTCTCGGTCACACCGTTCAGATCGCCGATGCCGTCTCCATTAGAATCCGAGAAGGAACGAACGAAGATTTCATAATAAACCGTTCCCGGCTGCTCATCGACTAGTGCCGCAGCCGCTTCTTTCCCAACTTTCTTCCCTTGCTCTTGTTCATCCTTCGAGGAGGAGCAGCCTGCCAGCACGGTCATTAGAAGAGCGGCGGCCAATGTGGCCGCCGCGAATTTGTTGCTTATAAAAGTACGGATGATCATCACCCCTTGGATGCTCCGGCAGTAAGTCCTTCAACAAGGAACTTCTGCAGAAACGCGAACAGAATCATAATCGGAATGGCAATCATAACTGCCCCTGCCGCGAACATCGTGAAGTTACTGTTCTGGAAGTTAGCCACCATATCCCACATGCCGACTGCAAGCGTCCAGTTTTCTTTGGAACGCAGAACAAGTCTCGCGAAGATAAAGTCTACCCATGCACCCGTAAACGTCGTTAGCCCGATGTACGTAAGCATTGGACGTGACAATGGCAGCATAATGCGCCAGAAGATCGTCAAATGGCTTGCTCCGTCAATCCGCGCCGCTTCATCCAAGCTCCGCGGAATCGTATCGTAGAACCCTTTTACAATGAAGCCGCCAAGCACAGAGCCCGAAGAATAAACGAGAACGAGCGCTGCATGCGTATCCAGCAAATCCAGCTGAAGCAGCAGGATATAGATCGCGACCATGCTCATAAAGCCCGGGAACATCCCAAGGACGAGCATCGTAGTGAGCAACGTTTTACGACCCTTGAAGCGGAAACGCGACAAAGCGTACATGCTCAGCGTAGTCAGCAAGGTCGACAGCAGCATCGACAGTGTAGCGATCTTCAGCGTGTTCCAATACCAGCGGCCGAAGCTGAAGCTTGGTGAAGTGAACAGCTCCTTGAAATGGATGAGCGTCGGATGGCTCGGGAAGAACTGTTCGCTAAACAGTGCGCTGCCGGGACGCAGAGCCGAGAACAGCACCCATACGGCCGGATAAATCGCACAAATCGCAATTAGGGTCAGAATGATATAGGTCAACGTTAAACGGAAGACGTTCCTCGATTTCATACTCATTGGATCATATCCTCCTCTTTAAACGACCGTGAACGACGGTAGCTCCAAATCGAGAGCGAAGCGACAATCACGAAGATGATAATCCCGATCGCGGATGCAAAATTGTACTTGTTGTTATTAAGCGTCAGCTTGTACAGCCATGTAACGAGCAAGTCGGTGCTGCCCGCGTACTGATAGTCACCCTTAACCGGGTCACCGTTCGTCAGCAGGAAGATGACGTTGAAGTTATTGATATTACCTGCAAATTGCGTAATCAGAATCGGCGTTGTAGCAAAGAACACGAAAGGCAATGTAATGACGCGAAGCTTCTGGAACGCCGTAGCGCCATCCACCTCGGCAGCCTCGTACATATCTCTTGGGATCGCGGTAAGCACACCCAGAATAAGGACCATGGAGACCGGAATCCCGACCCACATGTTGACGAGAATAACCGTAACCTTGGCCCAGAACGGATCGGTCAGCCAAGGAAGCTTGCCAATTCCGAAATAGCCGAGATACTGATTGATCGGCCCGAATTGGCCGTTAAATAAGTTACGCATGACAAGCAGCGAGATTAACTGTGGAATCGCGTAAGGAATGATAAAGATCGAACGCCACATCCCTTTGAAACGAATGCCCTGCTGATTGATCATCAGCGCGACGAACAAACCGCCGAAATAGGTTGTAACGGTGGCGATAACCGCCCAAATAACCGTCCAAATGAACACGCCGTAGAACGTATGGCTCCACGTCTTTAATTGGAGCAAATCGATAAACGTCTGGAACCCAACCCAATCGACAAGCTTCGCAGGCGGAATATGCTCCGGTGCGGAGTAGTTGGTGAATGCCAGCAGGATCGCCATCAATATCGGCATGATCGTTAAGAACAGCACGGAGATAGCAGGCAGCGTAAGCAGCAGCTGAGGGAACCGTTTGTCGGTTACATAGCTGACGGATTGTTTAAACGATGCCGGTTTGACGCCTTCATCCCGCAGCTTGCCGGTTCGGTTCGCATCCCTGACGTTCATTACATAGATGACAACAAATAAGCTGAATAAAATCAGAATAACAAGTCCGCCGATTAGCAAGTTGACGGAGTGGTCACCGACTACGTTCTTATAGCGTTTGCCGACTTTAACAAGCTTTGTCGGTGTATCACCAAGGGTAACGAGACCCCAAATGGCATGTGGAAGCTTCTGAATAAAGTAGTAGCCGCCCATAATTTCAACGCAAAGCAGAAGAATGCCTTTCACGAACTGACGATTGTACAGTTGACCAAGACCCATCGCGAGAACAGATAAAATAGTTGCTGTTTTTTGATGCCGCTGCATCCACCTCCAGCTCCTTTCCCTTGTCCGAATAAAGTTACGTCACCCGCCCCTTATAAGAAAGGGCGGGTGACGGCATTGTATGGTTGTTTATTCGCAGCCATTTGGCTGCTTCCGATACCGCGACTGCCGCGAATTACTTCGCTACAGCTGCATTAGCATCTTCGATTTGCTTCACAGCATTATCAAGCGTTGCTTTTGGATCTTTGCCAGCGTTCCAGATGTCGGAAAGCGCTGCGCCGATTGGTGTCCAAACGTTACCCATTTCAGGGATCGAAGGCATTGGCTGCGAGTTTTTGAACTGCTCTACGAATGCTTTTACAATTTCATCGCCTTGGATCTTCGGATCTTCCGTCGCTTCCTTGTTTGCAGGAATCGCGCCAGTCAAAGTGAAGTCATCCAGTTGCGCTTCTTTCGTGGAAGCAAAACGCGCGAACAATTTCGCTGCATTCGGGTATTTCGTGTACGAGTTTACGTACCAAGCTTTAACGCCGGAGAACGATACGGACGGTTTGCCGTTGATGCTAGGGATTGGCGCTGCACCGAAGTTGATGCCGGATTTCTTGATATCGCCGATTGCCCATGGGCCGTCGATGTTCATAGCAAGCGTACCGCCTGTGAACAGACCTTTCTTGATGTCGTACGTCACATCGCCGGATTTAAGCGGCAATACGTCTTTCTTCAGCGAAGCGAAGTAAGTTGCGCCTTCTACTGCACCGGCGTTGTTAAGGCCGATTTCCGCTTTGTCTTGGCCGTTGTTGCCATATACGAAGCCGCCAGTTGTAGCTAGGAACGGATAACTGAAGTAGAAGTTTCCGATATCCCACATGAATGCATATTTATTCTTTTTGCCGTCGTTGAACGTTTTCGCGAATTCTTTCACTTCGTCAAACGTTGTCGGAGGCGTTGCGATTAGATCTTTGTTGTAGAACATTGCGTATGTTTCAACTGCACGCGGGAAGCCGTATAGTACGCCATCGTACGAAACCGCTTGAACGGCAACGTCACTGTTCTCCGATTTTGCTTCTTCTTCGTATACATCATTCGGAAGCACAAGACCGGCCGCTACTGCTTTACCAAGGTTATCGTGCGGGAACAATACAACGTCCGCGCCGATTCCGGCAGGACCGTCAGTTGTCAATTTCGCTACTTGGTCGCCAGCGCCAAGCTCTTCCATTTTCACTTCAACGCCGTATTTCTCTTTAAATTCTTTCATCATTTTCTCAACGAAAGGACGCTCTTCTTTAGCTTCCCATACAAGCAAAGTTGCGCCGTCTTCAGGTACAAGCTCAGCATCTTCAGCCGTGTTGTTGCCCGTGTTGCCTGTTCCGTTGTTTACTGTACCGGTGTTGGTTTCACCCGTGCTTTCATTGTTGTTTTTCGAGCCGCATGCTGTCAGTGTGGCAGCAAGTGTTAAAACTAGAAGCAAGGATACTGTCTTTTTCATTCTATTTAACCCCTCTCGTTATTAAAGCGTAATCGCCGGAGCATAAACCTAGCGTAACCAATTATCGACATCCTATTACGAATAGCGCGATTGCCTTGGATGATGCAATAACCCGAGCCATGCATGTTGCATAAAAATGCGGCTCTTGCATTGTACACGATCCTCTGCATTTGTGCAAACGTTTGTACAGATGGCCATGGAAATGGTAATTCGAGGCTTTAATTTCCTTCTTTTTATGAAAGAAAGCGTTTTACCGACGCCCTTACTATACACTAAGGCCTGCTGGTTGGGAAAACGTTTGCACAGTTCGTTTGCACAAATAATTACGGACCGTTCTTCCATTTCCTCTGTTTTTCTCCCCGTATCTCAGAAAATTAAATTTGTGCATGAAAAACTTTTCAATGATATACTCTAGGTAAAGTACGGATTTAGCATCGGCTCACATAAACAATGATAAGTGCACACGTTTGCGCAATTGGGGGATTTTATGTCAGTCACGATTAAAGATATCGCAAAAATCGCCGGCGTCTCGCCTTCCACGGTATCGAGGGTCGTCTCGAACCATCCGCGAATCAGCCGGGAAACGTCCCGCAAGGTAAAAGAGATCATGGACCAGCTCGGCTATCATCCGAACATGATGGCGAAGAGTCTGGTGTCGAAAACAACGCAAACCATCGGCATCGTCTTGCCGCGCCCCGCTGAAGAGCTGTTTCTGAACTTCTTCTTCGGCGAGTTGATACGCGGCATCGTTACGCAGGCGACCAGAGCCGGCTACGACATGCTGATGACGACGGTTACCTCCGATTCCAATGAGCTTGAAGCCATCTCGCGCCTCGTAATGGGACGCCGCGTCGATGGTATTTTGCTGTTGTCCTCGCGTACCTCCGATCCGATCATCGGATTCTTGAAGCAGCAGAACTTCCCCTTCGTGCTCATCGGGCGAAGCGACGAGTTTCCGGATGTGCTGTCGATCGATAACAACAATATTCAAGCGAGCTATGACGCCACGAGCCACTTTATCGCACAGGGCCATAAGCGAATCGGCTTCATTAGCGGACCGCCGAATCTCGTCGTTTCCCAGGATCGGCTCTTTGGTTACAAGAAAGCGCTCAAGGAAGCGAACCTGCCATTTCAGCAAGAGTGGGTATTGGAAGGGGATCTGCTGCAGCAAAGCGGGTATCGGGCGATGTCTTTCTTCATGAGCTTGCCGGATCGGCCGTCTGCCCTTGTCATCTTCGACGATTTGCTCGCCTTCGGCGTGCTGCGCGGACTGACAGAGCTTGGCTACAGTGTTCCGCAGGACATCTGCATCGTCAGCTTTAACAATATTCCGCTGTCTGAGCTCGCATCAACGCCGATCAGCTCCATCGATATCGGCACCTATCAGCTCGGCTACACCGCTTCGCAATCCTTGCTGCGCATCGTGCATGATGAGCCGCTCTCGCAGAATCACATCATCATTCCGCATCGCCTGATCGTGCGGGAATCGTCGATCAATTCGGGCGGCAAGAAAACATAACAAAAGGCATCCTCCGCTGTCCGGCTGGAAGATGCCTTTTTATTATGCCTCCGTACCCGCACTCCTGCAGAACCGGGCCTATTATTGATAAACGGCAACAGCTTTTTGAATCGCAGCATTGAGTGCATTCAGGTCCGGCGTCGACGGCGTCTTCGTGTCTGTCAGCCCGTATTTCTGCTTCAGCACTAGAATCCGCTTCACACTTTCGTCCACACGCTCCACAGCAATGCCGCCGTTGTTCACGCTTTTCTTGAGCGCCGCAAGTATGGCATCCACATTCTTATACTCATGGGCCACGAGCAAAATATCGCTGCCCGCCTTCACCGACATGACCGCCGCTTCTCCCATGCCGTAATTCTTCGCGATTGCACCCATCGTCAAATCGTCCGTCATGACGACGCCTTCGTAACCGAGTTCGCCGCGAAGCTCATCTGTGATGACCCGTTTGGATAGGGAGGCCGGCACTTTGTCGTCCACTTTCGGGTAGAGAATATGCGCGATCATGACCGCATCTACCCCTTTATCAATCGCCTCTTGGAAAGGGACCCACTCGAAGGCTTTGAGCGCGGCTTCGCTTTTGTTGACTACCGGCAGCTCCAAGTGCGAGTCAACCGACGTATCCCCATGCCCCGGAAAATGTTTTACAACCGGAATGACCCCTTCCGCCTCGATCGCCTCCATGACGGAGATGCCCATCTTCGTCACGACTTTAGGCGTCGAACCGTAGGATCGGTCGCCGATGACCGGGTTCTTCGGGTTGCTGTTAATGTCCAGCACCGGCGCGAAGTCCACGTTAAAGCCCATCTCCTTGCTCGCGTCTCCGAGTATGCTGCCAATCTTCGTTGCGTACGCGCTGTTGCCCGTGTCTCCGACCGCCTTGGCGGTTGGCAGCTTCACAAGTCCGGGAAGCCGGCTCACTCGGCCGCCTTCCTGGTCGACGGAGACAATGAGCGGCGATGGATTGTCTTTGTTCCACGCCTTCAGCTGGTTCACATAGGCGATAACCCCTTTAGGGGTCTCAATATTATTCGCGTAGAAGATGACGCCGCCCACATGCTGATTCACGATCATTCGTTTCGCTGCCTGGCCGCCCGTCGTACCGTCCACTCCGGCAATAATCATCGTCCCAAGCTTCTCATCAAGCGACATCTTCTCGATCTGCTGCGTGATGGCATCTTTCGGCGGTTGCTCAGGTTGCTCCGGCTGCTCGGGAGTCTCCGGCACTGCCGGCGTTACCGGCTCTTCGGGGGTTTCCGGCGTTTCCGTTGGCGTCTCATCCGCCGGCTGCTCCGAGTCAGGCGGCGAAACGACGACCGGCGGCTGTTCGCTGGTCTCTCCCTTATGCGTACAACCGCCTAATAGTCCAATCGACAAAGCCATTAATCCAATAGCAAGTTTCTTCATCTGTCCGTTCACCCGTTCCTCTTCGCGTACTTATTGCAATTGTAACCATTAGAACGTAAGAAGAACCGCCAAAAGTTGCAGAAAGAGAATTAATAACCAGCAAATGAGTGTTTTGGCCTGTGTCGGTACGTGTTCTTGTGTAGGTGGCGGGTGCGGGTGGGTGATCCACCCCATTAGCGAATATGTTGCAGGAAATGCAGCATTCCCACCTATAACCACACCTATTCCGTAAAATGTTGCAGGAAATGCAGCATCTTCATGGATTTCTCCCACTGCCTCCCCCTCTTACGCAAAAATATTGCATTTCGTGCAGCATATAAAAATTCACGGCAGCTGGCTGGTCGGAATCATGCTTAAATCGCAACATTTCACGCCTTACAACCTTAAACAAGTCAAAAAACCGCCTTCCCCCTCGAAGAGGAAAAGCGGTCCCATACTAGTATTCGATTAGATCGTCCACAAGCTCCAATCATTGCGTCTGCGGCCGATGGAATCGATCCAGCGCAGCGATACATCGAACAGCTCGTCGCGTGAGGCTTTCGAGGAGAACGTATGGTCACCCTGCAAAATAACCTCTTTATCGCAATTGCCCTCTTTGCGCAGCCAGAACATTTTCTGATACAAGAAGCAGTAGTCGACAGGGATCACCGTGTCCGCCGTGCCATGCACGATCAGCACATCCCCGTTGTAGCCTCGCAGCTCAGTCAATGGCTGGAATTGGGCCAACGAATCGGTAAACTTCTTCGTAAACTGGTAATGCATATGGTCAGTCGTACCTATGGTGTCGATCTCTTGGATCGCCTTGGTTCCGATAATGTTGCGAATATCCATGAACGGGTGGGCGACCGGCGCCCACATGACCAATGACTTCACGCGCGAGTCGCGAGCAGCCGTCAGCACTGCGACCGCACCGCCAAGGCTGTGGCCCACAAGAATCAGCCGCTCGGCATCCACCATGTCGAGACTGAGCGCGTAATCGATGACCGTTCTCGTCTGTCCGATCATCTCATCCAAACCGCCGCTTCCGTAATCGCCGGTGCTCTCGCCGCAGCCGCCGTAATCAAAGCGCAGCACAAGATAACCGCTGCGAGTCAGCCGATCAGCCGCCTCAACAAATAACCGGTCCGTACCCATGCGATTGCCGATAAAGCCGTGGCAAATGATGATAATCGGGTATTTGGCAGCTCTCTTCTCTTCGCGATCTACTACGGGATACTGCAGCACGCCGGACAATTCTACCTCGCCGCTGCGGATTGATATGGGATGATTCATGATCGGCACCACCTTATTCCTATAATTCCTACCTACTTTGTTGGAATTAAGAATATCACGGAAGCGCGTTATCGTCAATCGTCATTTTGCCCGGCATCCGGCTATGCTTGTGCACCTACATGCTTGAGCGCTTCGCGTGCGCTGAGCGGCGATAATGCCGTGTCCGCCACGAACCGCCGCACTGCAGCCGCATCGGTCTTCGCATATTCGCGCAGTGCCCAGCCGATCGCTTTGCGGATGAAGAACTCTTCCTCACGCGCAGTGCGCCGAATGAGCGAGAAGAGCAGCTCCGCATCCGTTCGGCCCTTATAGCCGAGCTGAAACAAAATGGCGGTACGGCGCAGCCATAGGTTGTCCGATGAAATCCATTTCTCCGTGTATGCGGGCACAAGCTCCGGATAACGTGTAAACATTGCTCCCACAAGATGACTAGCAATCAAATCGACCGTATCCCACCAGGAATGGGTCGTGATGAGATGTTCGATAAACCCTACCTGGTCAATCGCCAGATCTTTCTTCCGCTTCTCAAGCAGAATCATGGCTGTGTAATGGAACTCCCGCTCCGGCAGCGACCATAGCTTCCGAGCAATCTGTTCAAGCTCCCCACCCGATGGCACACCGTGCTCTTTCATAAACTGCTTCGTCACGGCAGCGCGTTCCGGTGTCCGAATGCCAAGAAACGGAAACAAATCACGCATATAAGCCGTCATCGGACCGGCGGTTTCTTCATTCGCATGACTGCGAAGCATCGACTCGAGCTCCTCGCAGTATGTTTCCGATACCCTATTCTCTTTCACAAGGCAGCAGCCTCCTTTTTATATCCCATTATACCAAACCTCCCCCGCTTCCCTAGCAAGACACGCAGCATAAAAAGACGACCGATGATCAAACCATCCGCCGCCTCTAGTATTACTTCTTATAGATCAGCTTTCGCTGCTCTTCTACCAACCGCTTCAGCTCTTCCGTCGCATAGGCGCCAGGGCTCAACACGCCGAATTTGATCCAGTAACTCACCCCAAACGACGAGCCGTCTTCCAAAATAACACGCAAACTGTAACTCCCGCCCGCTAAATTCTTCGTTTGTTTGGCAAGCGCCATGCGGTCGACCACCTTCAGCTTTACGTACTCCTCCGCAAACTCCGTGACCGCTTCCGGCGTGAAGTCTTTAAGCGGCGAACCATCGTTTCCGCTCACGAAACGAACATTTTTGATTCGGCCCGTAATATCATAGAGGTCGCCTACCGTAGCCGCGGCCTTATTCTCTAAGACTTGATAGAGCTCGCCGCCTGCCAGAAGACGATAGCTTTGCTTATACCCCTTAACCTCGAACAGCTCCGTCCCGATTTCCAGCAGCGTAGCATCCCCGTCCTGCATCTTATAATCCTCGCAGGCATGATCGGATAGCTTATAGCCGATTTGTCCGATTTTCTGTCCTTGCTGCACGAAGCTCGCTTCTTCGCTGTCCCCCATAGACATATACAGGATGCCGTTCCAACGCAGCACTGGCGCATAGTCGATAACGGAGGTCTTATTGCGGCATTCCCTTCGATCTGCGCCCCCTACCTTGGTGCCCGGCAATTGAAACGAACAACCAGACAGCAGCACTAGGCAGCTCAATAGAAGAAGCACTGCTCGCATGGCATATAACCTCCGGCCATAACCTTGCTTCATTGATCCTCACTCCGACTCTCATTCTTGCACCTATAGACGAGGCTATTCTGAGTTTGGTTGCAGTATATGATCAATGATACAGGATCTGGATGCATCGTCAAAATAAAAAGCCGCCTCCGCGTGCCTGCTCGCTCGCGGATAACGACTCACGGATCGGTTTATAAAGAATTATTTCAACGCAGCTTCAACAGCCCGCCACTTCAGCTTGTCCCGCATAGCGACGACCGGGCCGATGACGATGGCGACTGGGCTAACCAGCTCCGCAACCTCAGGCTGTGAGGTTATCGTCCGAAGTGTACCAACAACCGTTCTTTGCTCGGAACAGGTTCCGCTTTGCACGAGCGCGATCGGCGTGCTCGGCGGTTTATCATGGCCGAGCAGCTGCTCCACGATGTACGGAAGCTGGGCCAGCCCCATCAGCACGACAAGCGTTTCCGAGCCGGCCGCCCATGCCCAATCGACACAGGCGCTGTCCTTGTCGGTACATTCGTGGCCGGTAATGACCGCGAAGGAAGCAGCCAGCTTCCGATGCGTAACCGGAATCCCGGCGTAAGCAGGAGCGGCGATGCAAGAGGAGATACCTGGCACGATTTCGAATTCAATCCCGCGCTCCGCTAAGTGGGCGGCCTCTTCGCCGCCGCGCCCGAACACGAAGGGATCGCCTCCCTTCAGCCGGGTGACGGTCAGACCACGCATCGCGCGCTCGGCAAGAAGAGCATTAATCTCTTCTTGCCCCAGTGTATGTCGACCGGAGGCTTTGCCAACATAGATCAGCTCCGCATCTACCCGAGCCTCCTTAACCAGCTCGCCTGACACGAGCCTGTCATAAACAATGACATCAGCCAGTCGGATACTCTCCAGCCCGCGGACCGTAATCAGCTTCGGGTCGCCCGGACCCGCTCCTGTTAAGTACACCTTCCCATAATCGCCGCCCATACGCCCACTCTCCCCAACTCAGCTATGTCTTGCTGCCATTATGTTGTAAAACTATCCACTCACCGACTATGCACTCACACCGCCCGCGCAGTCGCCCGACACGGCACCAACGGCCGCCTCGCCCTCCGTCAGCTGTCCGCCGCCGCCGAAATATTTGCTCATGGCAACGACCATACTGCCCATCCGCTCCTCTTCCGGGAACAATACCCGCTCCACGCCTTCCTCTTGCAGCGCCTCCGCCGTCACCTTTCCAACGGCAACCGCCAGTACTCGCTCCGCGAAGGCGGAGCGAACCGCCTCCAGTTTGCCGAGCTTCGCCGCGCAGCCCATCACATAGCGCACTTGAACGGTACTCGTGAGCGTCACAGCATCCACATCGCCGCTTACAATTTCGTCGATCAACGTCTCGACGATATCGCCCTGCGGCGGGATGTGCCGATAAGGCAGCAGCTCCTCGCATAGCGCGCCGCGACCGGCAAGCTCGCCGATCAGACGCGGGGCAGGATCGCCGTACAGCTGCAGAGCGACGGTCCGACCATACAGATCATGAGCGCCCATTAAGCGAAGCAACCCCGCTGTCGTCCCGTCATCATCGCGAACCTCCGGCGTGATGCCAAGCTTGCGCAGCGCATTCACCGTCTTATAGCCGCGGGCCGCTATGCGCATCCCGCTCAGCGCATGCACGAACTGCTCCGTCAAACCGATTCGCTCGGCAATTTGCACGAGCGCATCGGTTCCAACGCCAGTCGTCAGCACAAGCCAATCGGCCGGCCGCGTGATGAGCGAGCTTAGCTGCTCCTCAATACCGGAATCGTCGAGAAACACCGTCCCTTGCGCTGGACGAAGTACCGCAGTTCCACCGAATTTGGCAATCATTTTGCTCAGCTCATCCGCCTTGCGCGGTCCCGTCACTGCGATCCTTTTCCCCTCTAAACGCGCCATAGCCGCCGCCCCCAGTCCACTCGTTATCAACGCACATCAAGGCAGCAATCTTAAGACACTTTTCTTGCGGAGGCCCCGTCCTGCACCAGCAAAACCACATTTCCCGCACCATCAACGGTCGTGCTGTACGTATTCACGCAGCCCTCGTCCGGCGCTTGCACGAGCCCATCGTGTAAATTAATCTTCCAATCATGCAGCGGACAATAGACATGATGGTCGCACACAATCCCTTCGGAGAGCTTGCCGTTCTTATGCGGGCATAAATTCTCGATCGCTTTGACCGTTCCATCGGTCAGTTTAAACAATGCGAGCTCCAGATCACCAAGCCGAACAATGCGTCCGCTCCGCTCAGGAAACTCAGAAATGTGTCCAATGATCAGTTCGTTCATCTTCTCATCCGCTCCTTCCGCTGCTGCCGCACACAAGCCGCAGCGCTGTCTCTATTTATGGCTTAACTGTTGCATCTGCCGCGGCAGCTTCCGGACTCATCGGCGCTGTCAGCGCATCGAATGCGCTGCGCAGATCGTCACTCTCGATAATTTGCTGCCATGGATCCTTCATGAGATCAAGCGTCTTATCAATGCGCGCATTCAGGGCGTCACGATCCTCTTGCTTTTCCAGCGCAGCCTTAATCGTATCCAGACCTATTCGAAGCGACCACTCACTTGTTCGTTCCATATAGTTGGCGGTTTCCCGGTAATACTGCAAGTAAGCACCCGTCCACCCCAGCACTTCTTCCTCCGTCTTCACCTTTGTCAGCAAATCCGCCGCGCGTACGCGGGTACCTCCATTGCCGGCCACGTAAATCTCCCACCCGCCGTCAATCGCGACAACGCCGAGGTCTTTAATGGTTGCCTCTGCGCAGTTACGCGGGCAGCCCGAGACAGCGAGCTTCACTTTATGCGGGGTGTTCAGCCGTTCGAATTTCTTCTCCAGGTCGATTCCCATCTTGATCGCATCTTGCGTTCCAAACCGGCAAAATGTATTGCCTACGCAAGTCTTCACTGTGCGCAGCGCCTTGCCGTACGCATAACCGGAAGGCATATCGAGATCCTTCCACATGCCCGGCAAGTCTTCTTTCTTCACGCCGAGCAGGTCAATCCGCTGGCCTCCTGTTATTTTCACAAGCGGCACTTGGTATTTCTCCGCAACCGTCGCGATTTTCATTAAATCCTCCGGCGTCGTCACGCCTCCATAAATGCGGGGAACAACGGAGAATGTGCCGTCTTTCTGAATATTCGCATGGTTGCGTTCATTAACGAAACGGGATTCCAGCTCATCCTCATGTTCGTCCGGAAACGCCATGCCGAGGTAATAATTGAGCGCCGGCCGGCATTTGGAGCAGCCCTCCGGGTTGTTCCACTCCAGCACATGCATAACTTCCTTCGTCGTCGTCAGGTGCATTTGCTGAATCGCATTCACCACTTCATCGCGCGAGAGTGTCGTACATCCGCAGATCCCTTCTTTTACCGCCGTAATCTGATCTGCGCCAAGCGTTGTTGTCAGAATAGCTTCCACAAGCGGCTTACAGCCGCCGCACCCGCCTGAAGCTTTGGTGCAGGCCTTCAGCTCGCCCACACTGACGCAGCCTTTCTCTGTGATGGCCTCGACCAATGTGTCCTTCGTAACGCCATTGCAGCCACAGACGATTTCGTCCCCGCTCATCGCGGTTACGAGATCCGCCGTGCTCACCGACTTTCCGCCCCCGCTTCCGCCGGACGATCCGAACAGCACCTCTTTTTCGCTTCCCGTGAAATCCTTGCCGCTGCGAATAACCGAGAAAAGTCTGGAGCTGTCGCTGGTATCACCGAACAGCACCGCGCCAACAACCCTCCCGTTCTCAAACACGACCTTCTTATAAATGCCGTCCAAATCATCCTGTACGCGAAGCGCCTTCGTACCCGGTTCATCCGCAAATCGTCCCGCCGAGAATACGTTAACCCCCGACACCTTCAGCTTGGTTGACAGCACCGAACCTTGATAGCCGTCGCTTTCCACCCCCGCTAACTTCTTCGCGAGAATAGCGCCTTGTTCATAGAGCGGTGCTACCAGTCCATACACAGTCCCGCGATGCTCAGCGCACTCCCCTACGGCGTGTATGTTAGCTATACTCCCCTGGAGATAGTCGTTAACCACAATACCCCGATTCACTTCCACGCCGGCACCTTTGGCCAGTTGCACGTTAGGTCTAATCCCGGCTGCCATGACGATGAGGTCCGCTTCCACATGCGTCCCATCCTTGAACGTCAGACCCGTTACCCGCTCTTCGCCCGTAATGAAATCGGACTGTTTCTCCAGCAGAAACCTCATCCCCTGCCGTTCCAATTCCGCTTGCAGCAGCCGTGACGCCGTCGCATCAAGCTGCCGTTCCATTAAGTAGCTGAAGATATGAACAACGTTTACTTCCATGCCGAGATTGACCAGCCCGCGCGCCGCCTCAATACCTAGCAAGCCGCCGCCAATGACAACCGCCTTCCGATACTTCTTCGCTGTATCGATCATCGTTTCGCAGTCTTTTATATCTCGGAATGCGATGACGCCTTCCTTATCGGCACCCGGTATCGGAGGCATGAAAGGCAGCGATCCCGTTGCAAAAACAAGCTCATCGTACGCCAATTCCAGCCCTTGATCGGTTGTTACCGTTCGCGCCTCCGTATCCACTTTGGTAGCTTGCTGACCGGCATGCAGCGCAATACCATTATCACGGTACCAATCCCAATCGTTCAAAATAATATCCTTCATGCTGGCATCCCCTGCAAGCACCGACGACAGCATGATGCGGTTATAGTTGGGATGCGGCTCCGCCCCAATAATCGAGATTTCGTAGCGATGCGGATTCAGCTTTAGCAGCTGCTCAACGAATGACACGCCGGCCATCCCATTGCCAATCATGACCAATTTCTTTCTCATGGCTATCTCTCCTAAAAGTTAGTGCGTCGCACGAGGTACGACCCTTATTGCGCTGCAGCCCCGGCCGCTTCCGAAAACATAAAAAGCCTATCCACTCGTCGCAATTGACGAAAGAATAGGCTCCATTGCCGGATTTAAGAGGGCACGCCATTGTGCCGTCGTAAAGATCTTGGCTTCAGTATAGTTCTCGAAGATGCACATGTCAATATATCTAACATAAAATAGGACGTTAAGTGCCACTTTTGGTCACTCGCCTAAAATTTAGGAAAAATAGTTGAAATGAACGTCGACATTCTGAGGAAGGGTATGTTATATTTTATTACAAATTTGCAGGCAGGGCTCTAAAGCTGGACAAATGCTATGCCTAACCGAGGTGACCGATGATGAGATCAATCCTTTTTCTAGAGGAAGGAAGGCCTCCCGTTTCGATGCATAGCTTGCAGCAAAACTGCCGTACCTTGCACCGAGCAGCTGATGCCGAAGAGGTTAAGAGCCTGATTAGCGTTGTGGATGCCGCGGTCATGCATGTTCCCGTTGAACGGATGCAGAATTGGCAATCTACAATTGCCGGAATGAGAAGACTGCCAACGCTTTGGCTCTGTTCCGATAGCGCGGTTCCGAGTGAGCTCGAGTTCGGATTTACGCTGGACGGCGTCCTCTTCAGCTCCATGAACACCTTGGAAATAGGCATTGCTTTGAAATGGGGGCAGCGAGTATTCCAGCAGCGCAAGCGATGGGCCGAGGAACGGGAGCAGCTGCTTCAGCGGATCGATGAGCGCAAATGGATCGATCAAGCGAAGGCTGTACTGTGCGAAATCAAAGGAATTTCCGAAGCGGAAGCCTATGATTTCCTACGAAAGCAGGCCATGAATGAACGCAAACGGATGGGCGATATCGCAGCCTCCATCGTGAAAGTCTACCAACTCATCCACGGCTAACCCTCCGGAACAAGTCCCCTCGATGTTCTGAAAATTTATATGTTAGCTATATTGACATCATCCTCGCAAGCCCCCTATAATTGCAACTAAGATCACAATGACGTGAATCGAACGATAATTTGGCTGCCACACCGACGTGGAGCCGATGGCAAAGAGGCCGTATTGCAGTTATCCAACTGCGATGCGGCCTTTTATTGTGTTAGAAACGCTTACAAACAAAAAAGAGAGAAAACCGGAATGAACAATGGAGAGGAGCTACTTGCAATGATGAATCGCGATGGATTTTTAAAAAGCGGACACAGCCCGTCCTTACTGAGTGCATTTTTGTATTTTGACATGAGCTTCATGGTGTGGGTGCTGCTCGGGCCGCTGGCTGTCATTATTATGAGCGACTATCAGATGGATGCCGCGCAGAAAGCAAACCTGGTTGCCTTGCCGGTACTCGGCGGTTCCATCCTTCGCTTAGTGCTCGGTTATTTCACCGATGTTATCGGACCGAAGCGTACGGGACAAATCGGCATTGCGCTGACGATGATCCCGCTGATCTGGGGCTGGAAATTCGTCGACTCCCTGGGCGAGCTGTATATCGTCGCGCTGCTGCTCGGCGTTGCCGGCGCTTCCTTCGCTGCCGCCCTCCCACTCGCAAGTCGCTGGTATCCGCCGAAATATCAGGGCCTCGCGATGGGAATCGCCGGCGCAGGCAACAGCGGAACGGTATTCGCCACGCTGTTCGCTAATCGAATCGCTCAGCATTATGGCAGCTGGCATGCAGTGTTTGGCTTAGCGCTCATTCCGATCGCGATTGTCTTCGTCGTCTTCACCGTGCTCGCCAAGGACAGCCCGAACCAACCCTCCCCGCGCAAGCTGTCCGATTACGGGGCAGTGCTGAAACAGCGAGATACCTGGATGTTCTGTATGCTGTATGCCGTCACATTCGGCGGTTTCGTTGGGATGTCCAACTATTTGACGATTTTCTTCAACACCCAGTATGGCTTGAGCCCCGTACGAGCAGCTGACTTCGCTACAATCTGCGTCATCGCAGGCAGCTTCTTCCGTCCGGTCGGCGGTTGGCTTGCCGATCGAATCGGCGGCCTACGCATGCTGATAGCCTTATATGCGGTCGTCGCCATCATGATGGCTTGCATCTCCACGCTGCCGCCTCTTCCGGCCATGATCGTCCTGCTGTTCATCGGGATGATGGCCCTCGGCATGGGCAACGGCTCCGTGTTCCAGCTTGTGCCGCAGCGCTTCCAGAACGAGATCGGCATCGTCACCGGTATCGTTGGCGCCGCCGGGGGACTTGGGGGCTATTTTCTCCCGAAGGTTCTCGGCAACCTGAAGCTCTCCTCCGGCTCCTATACACCGGGCTTCCTCATTCTTAGCGGCGTGGCACTGATCTGTATCGTCCTCATCTTCCTCGTGCAAGGTGCCTGGAAGAAATCCTGGATCGGCAGCGGCGGCAAAGCTCGCATCGATTCGGCAGGCATGCAGAATACAGCCACCTCTTAATTGATTTCGCTAGGCGGACTGCTCAGCCCGGATGATCACCGCACTGCGCACATCATCCGGGGCGGACGGAACAAAGTCGTTCCGTCTGCACGCCTTAACCCTACGCAAGCGGAAACGGAGGAAACCTCATGTGCGCACTACCTATAGCAGCTGATCCGGATGCGACCCGCATTAGCTCCCATTGCTGCTTTTGCAGTATGCAGTGCGGAATTGAGCTGCTTCCGGAAGACAATTCCGCAGGCTTCGAAATTAAGCCCAGCCCGGATTTTCCGGTGGCAACGGGCCGCTTATGCCAGAAAGGACTGAATGCCTTGGGGCATACCGTCCATGAGGAGCGTCTCCTTGTACCGCAACGCAGAATCGGCTCTGCGCTTCCGGGTTCCACATGGCAGCCAACCAGCTGGGAAGATACGCTGGATGCCATCGCCTCCTCGATCTTATCCATTCAAGAGCAGCACGGCCGCGATGCCGTATCCGTCTTCGGTGGCGGCTCGCTCACGAATGAAGTCTGTTACCTGCTCGGCAAGTTCACGCGTGTCGCTTTACGCTCCAAATATGTGGATTACAACGGACGCTACTGCATGTCCTCCGCTGCGGCGGCGCAAATGCGCGCCTTCGGCATCGACAGAGGGATGAATGTGCCGCTGGATGATTTGATGATGGCAAACTATATTATTTTGGCCGGATCCAATATTGCGGAATGCCAGCCGACGATGGTTCCGTATTTAATGGCAGCCAAGAAGCGCGGGGCCATTATCGTCACGATCGACCCACGCCCTACCATGACCTCCAAATTAGCGGATATTCATGTGAATTTACAGCCGGGGTTCGACTCCGTCTTCGTCAACGGCCTGCTCCATGTCATCTTGAGCGAGAATCTATATGACAAAGCCTACGTAGACGCTCACACAACCGGAATCGAGGAGGTCCGGGAGTCCGTTCGTGATTTCTCGCCCGATACGGTGTCCGGGTACACCGGCATTCCCAAAGAAGTCATCCGCACCATCGCGCGCGGATTTGCCCGTGCGGAAACAGGCATCGTCCTCACTGCACGCGGATTGGAACAGCAAATTAACGGCGTGGAGCACACGCTGAACTATATCAATCTCTGTCTGTTAACCGGCAAAATGGGCCGGCCCGGCTGCGGATTCGGACCCGTAACCGGTCAAGCGAACGGTCAAGGCGGCCGAGAGCACGGTCAGAAAGCCGACCAGCTGCCGGGCTACCGCATGATTGACGACCCCGAAGCACGTCGGCATGTCGCGGCGGTTTGGGGAATTGATCCGGAGGAGATCCCTGGCAAAGGGGTTTCTGCTTATGAGCTGTTCGACCGCATTCTGGACGGCGAAATTAAAGCGATGATCGTGCTCGGCTCCAATCCCCTTGTATCGAGTCCGAATAACTCGCGAGTGGAAGAGGCATTAAAGAAGCTGGAGCTGCTCGTTGTTATTGATCTCTTCGAGACGGAAACCGCCGCTTACGCACATTGGCTGCTTCCGGGATCGACATTTCTGGAGGCGGAGGGTACGTTAACCAATCTCGAAGGCCGCGTATTTCATCGTCCGCGTGCGCTGAAGACGCCGGGCGAAGTGATGGAGGACTACAAGCTCATTGCTGCACTGGCAGAGCGGCTTGGGCGCGGTGCTTATTTTCAATATGAAACACCGGAAGCGGTGTTCGACGAGCTGAGCCGTGCAAGCGCAGGCGGAAAAGCAGACTACAGCGGCATGTCCTATTCACGGATCAAAGAGAAGAAAGGCTTGTTCTGGCCTTGTCCGGCGCCCGAACATCCCGGAACGCCGCGCATGTTCGAGAACGGCGTCTATTACCATCCGAACGGACGCGCCAAGCTGCATGGGATAACGCCAAAGAAACCCGCCGAAACGACGAGTTCCGAGTATCCTTATATCCTTACGACAGGCAGGCTTGGCAACCATTACTTGAGCGGCACCCAAACGAGGCGCACCGCCGCACTAATGAAGAAAGCGCCTGTTCCCGTCGCTGAAATTCACCCCTCTGCAGCCGAGAAACTACTGCTGCGTCCCGGCGACCGCCTCCGCCTCACCACGCGGCGCGGTACGATGGTCATCGACGTGAAGGTGGTGCAGGATATTCACCCCACCACCGTATTCGTTCCCTTCCACTGGGGCGGCGACTTGGCAATTAATAGGCTGACCAACGATGCGCTGCACCCCATCAGCCGCATGCCTGAATTCAAGCTATGCGCGGTCCGGCTTGAGCGGGAGGCCTCCTCGTAAGCGAAATGAAATAAACAAAGCACCCCTTCGGGTGCTTTTCTTGCGATGAAAAACTACCTTTCGCTGCGGCGATAGCGCTACATGAGAGGTACCAGATACCGCTCTTCAGCGGGAACGTGACTCTATTGGGTTAGGCTCGCTGTTTAGCGGCAAAGGGAAAGTAGCTCACAGAGCTACACTTGCGCAACTAAATGCCGATTTCTGTTCATGTGTGGCTCCACGAGCAACACATCCTCAAATAGTTGGTGATTTCTGTTGAAGTGTTGCTCCCAGAACAACACTTCAACAAGTGGTTAGTTTCATTTTGCTTACAGCTCTATACTACCTCTCGAACGCACATAGTCAGCGTACAATTCAGGAGTATTCAGATTCACAAAAGCCTCTTCTTCCTCCGGAAGCGGCTGCACCTGAGCGGTATGCAGCGCATCAAGCAGCGACATGAGGCGAAGCTCACGCCGCTCGAGCCGCAGCTGCAATTCGCTCGCCACGCTCGTATGATAAAGCGCATGGAACGGCTGATTTACCGTGCGAATAATTTGCAGCACACCTGCTTCCGGCCGCGATACCGCCTCCTCGCTTGCTAATTGCAGCATCCGTGCCAGCAGCGAACCCGACAACAAGGGCATATCACATGCCATCGCAAAGCCATAACCCGGCTCTTGCATCGCAGACAACGCGGCATGCAGTCCAGCCAGCGGGCCGCAATCCGGGTAAGAATCGTGCACGAATCGAACCCGGCCGAGCAGTCCGTCCAGCCTCGACCTGTACGCGTCCTCCCGCTGACTGTCGCCAACGGATACAATGACACACGTCATGCCAAGTGCCAGCATTTGCTCGGCGATCACCTTCAGGATCACGTCACCATTTGTCCCAACGGGCAGCAATGCCTTATCGGACCCCATGCGCGAGCTTCGTCCGCCTGCAAGAATGATGCCCGTCACCTTCGATAGCGATATCGACAAAGCCGTTCCCCTCCGCCCACAAAATAGTTGCCCTTAGTATACCAGCCATCAGCGGATACCTGTACTAACTTCTAACAAAAAAGGACCGAAGACAGAGTTTCCTCTCCGCTTCGGCCCTCGCTCGTTATGCGCTCCCCCACTTTTCCCCGCGTCTCTTACAAACACAAAAATAAGCCTAATTCGAGGTCATCGAACTAGGCTTCTTCTGCTTGTTACAATGGTTTACTTTTCATTGCCCCACAATGTAGGCTTGCTGCCGTTTGCATTGCGCCATGCATGCCGCCACCGATGCACATCAACGACGCCGACTTCCGGCATGTTGCCCCGCTCTTCCTTCGGCGGAAGCGCCGGGAATGGTTGATGCGGCTCGCTTTGATACCAATACGCAACGGTCGACAGATCGAGCGTCAAGCTATTGTCATGTCCGTGCTCGATGCTCGCATGCAGCGATTTCTCGAATCGGATCGGATCTTCCAAGAAGAAGCGGTAGCAGTGCGTGCGACCCATCCAGCCCAGCTTATTCGGCACTTTAGCGTAACCAAAGTACGGATGCGCATACACTTCGTTCGGGCACCAGGAGCTGTTGAAGAAATCCTCCGTCCCCGTTCCATGGAGAGAGCCTGGCCAATCCTCGCCATCGATCAGCCACATGTCATCGCCCTCGCCGTACCACATTGGGCCCGGGTTATCCACGTAGTAGTTGATGCCGACAAACTGTCCGCTGCCAACGATATTTGCGAACACATAGTTATGCTCGGTTGTCGGGTTCTTCCCCTGTGGTGCGATAACACCCCACTCCGTCTCTCCTTCTTGAGGTTGCACGCCCGTAATCTCCCGGTTCCACCAAGCGTGGAACCGGCCCTCACTGGCAGGAATCTCCGGATGCTGCTCGAAATCAATATAATAATAAAAGTTGGTAATTGGCTCATTCGATTGGTTCTCAATCGTAATTCTTGCCCCGTCGCCAAACGGCATCGGAAAATAACAGTTAAACGCTTTGCCATTTACAGGCGCCGCGGCAAGCGGAAGCGAGGCGAAATTGTACTCTTCGCCAAATCCTTGTCCGAAGAAATCGCCCATCGGGGATTCGACGCTCGGCTCGGTCTCGCCATCCCAATACATCCGAATGACGGCATTGCGGCGAATAAACTTGTCCGGTGCATTGACCGTGATCCAAATATGTTTTACGATGCCAGCGCCGGCAATAACAGCAAGATCCGCTGTTTCTCCTGCGGGAATCGATATAAAGTCGGCGTTCCCTCCGCTGCGGTCGTAGCTCGAAATGCGTTTCGTTTTAATGCCAGGTTGAATCTTACTGATATGGTTTAACATATTCGTCTCCTCTCACTAGCTCCATGATAGCTAGATTATAACGAACCGCTTCGGAGAAATATTTATCAGGACCATGTGACTTTTTAACAGCAATTGCTCTTCTAGTAGATTGCAGCCAGGGAGGCAACGTAGTTGGAAGAACAAGATATCCTCACGAGGCTTAGTCCTTATGTTCGCATAGCGATGGCAAGCATCGTCCCTTCGCATTGGTCTATTCCCGAGCGGCAAATTTGGGATTACGAGCTTCTTTACTTGCAAGAGGGGCAGTTGCTTGTAACAGTGGAAGGCGTTGCCTATGAGGGAGTTCCCGGCGACATCTTCTTGTTTAAGCCGCGGCAGACGCATTCCATTCAGGTGCTTGGCGACGCGGCCGTAAGTCAGCCTCATGTGCATTTTGACCTGATCGAGATGCCGGACAGCCCGGAGCTGTCGGTATCCTTCCACATGCCCAGCCACATGCCGAAGGAACAGCTGGCATGGTTTCGGCCGGACCGGATGTCTGAAGGACCGCTCGCGCTCCCGAACCACATTCGGCTCCGACAACCGAAGCGGTTTGAGTCGATGCTGCTGGAACTGATTGAGGAGTTTCAAATGCGATTGCCGCTATACGAAACCTCTTGCAAAGGATTGCTGCTCTCCCTGCTCACTTATTTGATCCGGCAGCATGACCTTGGCATGAAACGGCCAGGTACGGACATGCAAGCCATTCGCCGGCATCTTCACTCCAAATGGGACAGCGAGATTACGCTGGAGGAGCTGTCTGAGCGATTTAAGATCAGCAAGTACTATATGCTGCGCACCTTCAAGAAACACTATCTCACGACGCCGATCCAATACCATCGCCAAATCCGAATCGATCAGGCCAAACAATTGCTTCGTTATACCAATCTCTCCATCCAGCATATTTCCGATCACTTGGGATTCGGCAGCATCCATGCGTTCAGCCGCGCCTTCAAGGTGGCGGAGGGCGTGCCTCCAATCGCTTTCAGGGCAAGGAGCGGTCCGGGTGCGGAAGAGTTTAACAGTCAATTTTGACAAAAAAACGAGATTGTTTAGACCAAGAAATTCTCCCTTAGAACTTATATAATCGTACGTAAGTACAACTTTCATAAGGGAGTGTCGCGCATTGAACAGAGTCGTTATTGACAATAAAGGCATACCGCCTCTTGCCGGAATATGTTCCTACGAAGAGGCCTGCAAGCCCGGGTTTACCGTCGACCAAAGCGTAAATCTGCTGAAGCGTTTCAACTTTATTGCCAAGAACCTCAATCAAATCTTGTCCGCGCATCTGGCAGCTGTTCCGGAATGGGAAGTTAAATGTGCGTTTGGCTACCATCTGTGGCTCGATGCCGAGCACAGTGCCGCTATTCGCAAACGGGTTTCTGAAATGCGCGAGCCTCCCCTGCATCTTGATCAAGATCCGGATGAGCAGCTGCGCATCTGGCTGGATGAAGCAATCCGCGCGGAGAATACGGTGGAGCTGCTCACCGGGGTCTATCGGGTCATCCGACCGGAAGTTGCGAAAGCGCTGTCCCAGTATATGGCGAATATGAACAAAATGACGGAGCATCCGACGTACCGCCTGCTTCGCGGCATGCTGCAGGATGAAGAAGAAATGATCGCCTGGGGAGAAGCGGCCCTCGCGGCGTTAATGGATTCGCCTGAGCAGGCGAGCATTGCCGATCAATGGGAAGCTCACCTGCGCGCTTTCTTGCTCGCTGCCGGCGGCGTGTCGGGGGATCTCGATGCTGTGGTCTGTGAAGCAATCCCGCGTTCGGACGGTCAACGCTATGAAATGGACCCGATGCCTCGTCGCGATGATCGGTTCATCGATCCTTACAATACGTCCGCCAAGATCGATTCCTACTTCTGGGATGAGAACTGTTCACCGGAAGAGCGCGCCTACTCGCTCATCTATAAACGACTTCGCGAGATGGATGTACCGGAGTGGATGGGGCCGATTCTGTACAAAACGGAAGGCAAGCCGTGGGAATACTACACCGATCTTAGCCGCCAGCTATGGGATGAAACCCGGCATGCGATGCTTGGAGAGATCGGCCTGTACTTTGGCGGAGTTCCATTTTATAAGTACCCGATTCATATGGGATCTTCGGTGATTCTCAATACCGAATTTAGTCCGCAGGATGCTCATCTCATCCTGTGGCGGATCGAACAGAGTCTCATGCCTAAACATACGGGCAAGCAGAAAGAGTGGGAAATCGCGAAGGACACCAACAATCCGATTTCGCTCCTGATCCAAGATTACGATTGGGCCGACGAGGTGCTTCATGCCCAAATCGGACGCAAATGGCTCGTTCCGGACTACGGCAGCTTAGCGGCCATGACCGAAAGCGGCGACCAAGCGATGAAGGCGTGGGGCCAAGCGAACGCCAAAACGGCCGATTGGTCCGAGCAGGCCGAGTGGTGGCCGCAGTTTATGGAGGAAATCCGCGCGAATGAGCTGGCGCGGAAGGGTTAGAATTGGGGCACCGCTGTCAGCGGTGCCCTTTTTGGCGGGCTTCCAGCTGCAGGCTGAGCCAGGGCAGGCAGAGCAGGTAAATTTGTTTAACCCGCGATGGCTATCCCGCTTATGTGTTGGTTTTTTGGCGATTTTGCATGCTTTTAGCGGCTATTCGGCTTATGGCGACGGAAAGATGCAGTTCGGGGTTAGGTTTACTCGGGTTTCGTTGGTGTTAGCGGCTATTCCGCTTATGGGCTGGTTTTATCGCGATTTCGCCCACTGAGAGCGAATATGCCGCTATCGGCGGTCAACTGCACCACGCAAGCAAAAAAGGGCTGGCCCCGCAAGTCATAACCATGACTTGCGAGGCCAGCCCTATTCATTTTAAGCCTTCGGATCAAACGAACTCTTCAGCGACACGATGCGGTTGAAGACAACCTTCTCATCGCTGGTGTGCTTCGGATCTACGTTGAAGTAGCCGTGGCGGAAGAACTGGAACTTGTCCTGTCCGCGCGCTTCCTTCATGTTCGGTTCGACGAAACCTTGCAGCACGTCGAGCGAGTTCGGATTGATGCGCTCCAGGAACTCTTTGCCGTCATCCTCCGGGTTATCGAGAAGCAGCGGCTCGAACAGGCGGAATTCAGCCGGTACGGCTTGGGAAGCTTCCACCCAGTGGATGGTGCCTTTCACCTTGCGGCCGGTGAAGCCTGATCCGCTCTTCGTTTCCGGATCATACGTGCAGCGAAGCTCGACTACGTTGCCCGCTTCGTCCTTCACCACTTCTTGGCAGGTAATGAAGTAAGCATGCTTCAAGCGGACTTCGTTGCCCGGGAACAACCGGAAATATTTGTTCGGCGGGTTCTCCATGAAATCGTCCTGCTCGATATAAATTTCACGCGAGAACGGAATTTGGCGGCTGCCCATCTCTTCGTTCTCCGCGTTATTTTCGGCTTCAAGCATCTCCACTTGCCCTTCCGGGTAGTTGGTGATGACCACTTTCAGCGGTGCAAGCACGGCCATCGTGCGCGGCGCCTTCAGCTTCAAATCCTCGCGAATGAAGAACTCCAGCATCCGCTCGTCCACTACGCTATAAGCACGCGCTACGCCGATTTCGCGGCAGAAAGCACGCAGCGATTCAGCCGTGAAGCCGCGGCGGCGAAGACCGCTGATCGTCGGCATGCGAGGGTCGTCCCAGCTTTCGACGACGCCTTGATCGACGAGCATTTTGAGGTAACGTTTACTCATGATCGTATTCGTCACGTTCAAGCGGGCAAACTCATATTGACGCGGCTGCGATTCCATCTCGCATTCGATGATCGTCCAATCGTACAGCGGGCGGTGATCTTCGAACTCCAGCGTACAGATCGAATGCGTTACACCTTCAATCGCATCGCTGATCGGGTGCGCGTAGTCATACATCGGATAGATGCACCAAGCATCGCCCGTCCGGTGGTGATGAGCATGAGCAATACGGTACAGCGCAGGGTCACGCAGGTTGATGTTCGGCGAGCTCATGTCGATTTTGGCACGCAGAATCCGTTCGCCGTCCTTGAACTCGCCTGCACGCATACGAGCGAACAGATCCAAGTTCTCTTCCACGCTGCGGTCACGGTATGGGCTGTTTTTGCCAGGCTCGGTCAACGATCCGCGCATTTCGCGCATTTGCTCGGCCGTCAGGTCGCAGACGAACGCTTTGCCCTTCTTAATGAGAAGCACCGCACGTTGATAGAGCTCCTCGAAATAATCCGAAGCAAAGCGAAGGTCGTCCCACTCAAAACCAAGCCAAGTCACGTCCTCTTGGATCGATTCCACATATTCCGTATCTTCTTTTACCGGATTCGTATCGTCAAAACGCAGGTTGGTTTTCCCGCCATATTCGTCGGCAAGCTCAAAATTCAAACAGATCGATTTGGCATGGCCAATATGCAGGTAACCGTTCGGCTCCGGCGGGAATCGGGTAATGACCTCGCTGACTTTACCGGCTTTCAAATCTTCAGCCACGATATTTTTAATAAAGTTAGAGGATGATGTCTTGTTCTCCATTGCGACCAACCTTTCCTACCTAAAATCTTATCCTACTATCATACACAATTTTCAGAGTGTTTATAAATAGCAATCTTGACATTCCATTGGCGAAATAAATATACTTAGGTTAGCTAACCAAACTAAATGCATGATGCAAAAAAGGAGCACTTCCTATGCAAGGTCATAACGAGCACGACCGCGGCACTGCCCACCAGCTTATCCGCGCATTCCGACAGCTCAAGCATATTCCGTTTAAGAACCGAAATCCGATCGAGAATTGCACGCCCAGCGAGACGATGACGCTATTCACCATCGGAGGAGCCATGCGCTCCAATCCCGCAGGACTGAAGGCATCGGAACTCAGCAGTCTGATGAACGTCGCTTCGCCTACAATCACGCAGACCGTCAATGTGCTCACGGCAAGAGGTCTGCTTGAGCGCAGCGCGGACCCGAGCGACCGCAGAGTGGTACGGATTAAGCTGACGGAGGAAGGCGCCAGGCTGACCGGTCTTGCCCGAGCCGCCATGCATGCCCGGATGAACGGACTGATCGAGCATCTGGGCGAGGATCGTGCAGCGCTGCTGGTAGAATTGCTCGATGATGTTTTCGCCTTCTATCATGGCGAGCGACCAGAGGAATATTCCGTATGGTGCAAGGACAGTCCAAACAAACCAACTAACTCCAAAGAGGGTGAATGAGCGTTTATGATGAAACTGCTTCGTATGCTGCGGCCTTACCGCATCCCTGTTTTATTCGTTCTATTATTCGTCTTCCTTCAATCGTTATCCGATTTGTATCTCCCGACGCTGCTCGCCGACATCGTCGACAAAGGCGTCGTACAAGGGGATAACCCGTACATCTGGCGGATCGGCGGTTTCATGCTGCTCATCGCGCTGGGCGGCGGTATTTGTTCCATCGGTGCCAGCTTCTTGTCCGCCAAGGCGGCGGGCGGCTTCGGCCGCGACCTGCGCAGCCGCGTTTTCGGGCATGTAGAGAAGTATTCCCTGCATGAATTTGACCAAATCGGCACTGCCTCCCTCATTACACGGACGACCAACGACATCACCCAAGTACAGCAAGTACTCATGATGATGATGAGGGTCATGGTCATGGCCCCGATGATGTGCTTCGGCGGGATCATTATGGCGCTCTACAAAGACGTCAATCTCTCACTCATTATTATTGCGATCGTACCGATTCTCGCACTCATTATCTTCGCGATCGTTAGCCGTGGTGTCCCGCTGTTCAAGGCGATGCAGAAGAAGATCGACAAGCTTAACCTTGTACTTCGCGAAAATCTTACCGGTATCCGCGTTATCCGTTCCTTTAACCGGATCAACCACGAGCAGGGCCGTTTCAATGATGCCAATTTCGATCTGACCGATACATCGATCAAAGTAAACCGGATCATGGCCTCGCTTATGCCCGCGATGATGCTCGTGTTGAATTTTGCGAGCCTTGCCATCGTTTGGTACGGCGGACTTCGCATTAACAGCGGCCATATGGAAGTCGGCGACTTGATGGCCTTTATTCAATACGCGTGGCAAATCATGTTCGCGCTTATCTTTGCCTCCATGATGTTCGTAATGATTCCGCGTGCATCCGCTTCGGCCACTCGGATCAACGAGGTGCTGAACATGGTACCGGATATCACAGACCCTAATGCAGCTTCATCGGCTCGATCAGCTGCTGCAAGCGGCGAGCTTGCTTTCAACAATGTATCCTTTCATTACCCGGGCGCCGAAATGCCGGCGCTCTCCAACATTTCGTTCCGCGCAGGCCGCGGCGAAGTGACGGCCATTATCGGCGGCACAGGCTCCGGCAAATCTACGCTCATCAATCTCATTCCGCGCTTCTATGATGCTTCTGGCGGCAGCATTACGATCGGCGGCATCGATGTACGCGAGATGTCGCAAGAGACGCTGCGTTCTATGAT
Organism: Paenibacillus rhizoryzae; assembly: GCF_059686995.1. NCBI lineage: Bacteria > Bacillati > Bacillota > Bacilli > Caryophanales > Paenibacillaceae > Paenibacillus > Paenibacillus rhizoryzae. Next base: position 220,943 of record NZ_JCAALT010000008.1, read on the forward strand.
CGGCCTCGTGCCGCAGAAGGCGGTGCTCTTCACGGGGACCATTGCCGAGAACATCCGCTTCGGCAAAGAAGATGCAACGGACGAGGAGATTCGTCATGCGGCCGTTGTAGCGCAAGCCAGCGACTTCATCTCTGAGATGAAGGAAGGCTTCGGCTCGCCGATCGCGCAAGGCGGTACCAACGTATCCGGCGGCCAGAAGCAGCGGTTATCCATTGCCCGCGCACTCGTTCGCAGACCTTCGGTCTATTTGTTCGACGACAGCTTCTCGGCGCTCGACTTCAAGACCGATGCCAAGCTGCGTGAGGCACTGCGCAGTGAAACGACGGATGCGACAGTCTTGATCGTTGCCCAGCGGGTTAGCACCGTCATGGATGCCGACCGCATTATCGTGCTCGATGACGGCCAAATCTCAGCGATTGGCACACATCGCGAGCTGCTGCAATCGTCCACCGTCTATCGCGAAATCGTCACGTCACAGCTGTCAGAGGAGGAAATCGCATGAGTGAACAACAACGAGGCCCTGCAGGTGGACCGGGCGGTCCTGGCGGTCCGGGCGGTCAACGGCCAGGTGCCCCAACCGGCCCGGGTCCAAGCAATTTCGGTTTCGGCCCGGGACGCGGCGGCCCGGGCGGCATGATGGGTATGCCGGTTCAGAAGGCGAAGAACTTTAAAGTTACGCTGCGCAGACTAACCGGTTATCTGAAGCCTCACCGCACGGCACTGCTTATCGTGCTTCTGACGGCAGTACTCAGCACGGTCTTCTCGATTCTCGGACCGAAAATCATGGGGAAAGCCACAACGAAGCTGTTCGAAGGACTGATGGGCAAGATTAAAGGCGTACCCGGCGCAGAGATCGACTTTCATTATATTTGGCAAATCCTTGTTATACTCGCTGTCTTATATGTAATCAGTGCCATGTTCAGTTTCATTCAGCAGTATGTCATGGCAAGCGTCGCGCAGAAAACCGTATACGATCTTCGCAAAGACGTGAACGAGAAGCTGGCGCGATTGCCTCTGAAGTTCTTCGATTCCCGCACGCACGGGGAAATACTGAGCCGCGCGGTCAACGATGTCGATAACATCAGCGGAACGCTGCAGCAAAGCTTGACGCAGTTCATTACCTCCTTCGTGACGCTGATCGGCGTTATCGTCATGATGCTGACGATCAGCCCGCTCATGACGCTCTTCACGGTTGTGACGCTGCCGCTTAGCTTCCTCGCGATTAAGATGATTGCGAAGCGATCGCAGCTTTATTTTAAAGGACAACAGAAGGCGCTTGGCGAACTGAACGGCCACGTTGAGGAAATGTACACGGGCCACAATATCGTGAAAGCGTTCGGTCATGAGCGCAAATCCGTTGCCAAGTTTAATGCGGTCAATGAGGAGCTGTATCAATCCGGCTGGCGCGCGCAATTCGTCTCCGGGATGATCATGCCCATCATGGGCTTCATCGGCAACATCGGCTATGTACTGGTCAGCGTCGCGGGCGGCATACTCGTGCTGCACAAGTCGATTACAATCGGGGACGTGCAGGCGTTCATCTCCTATTCGCGCCAATTCGCGATGCCGATTACGCAAACCGCTCAAATCGCCAACATCATTCAGTCGACGATTGCTTCCGCGGAGCGGATTTTCGAGCTGCTGGATGAGGAAGAAGAAGTGCTTGAAGCAGATGCTCCGGTTGCCATTGTAAGCAGCCAAGCAGCTGCCGGTACCCTTGTCGGTAAAGCAATGAAGCCGAAGGGCGACGTGAGCTTCAACCATGTGCAATTCCGCTATAAGGAAGACACGGCGCTCATCGAAGACATGGACATCCATGTCCGCGCAGGTCAAACGATCGCCATCGTCGGCCCAACCGGCGCAGGTAAAACAACGCTTATTAACCTGTTGATGCGGTTCTATGAGCTGAGCAGCGGCAGCATTACCATTGACGGCGTAAACCTGACGCAGCTTCGCCGAGGCGATTTACGCAGCTTGTTCGGCATGGTGCTTCAGGATACGTGGCTGTTCAACGGGACGATCCGCGACAATATCGCTTACGGTCGTATCGGCGCTTCGGAAGACGAAGTGGTTGCAGCAGCCCGGGCCGCTTACGCCGATCACTTCATTCGAACGCTGCCGGACGGCTATGATACGATTCTGAACGAGGAAGCCTCGAATATTTCTCAAGGCCAGAAACAATTGCTCACCATTGCCCGCGCCATTCTTGCCGACCCTGCCATCCTCATCCTCGATGAGGCGACAAGCAGCGTCGATACGCGGACAGAGATTCATATTCAGCATGCGATGAATCAGCTGATGCAAGGACGGACCAGCTTCGTCATCGCCCACCGTCTCTCGACAATCCGCGATGCGGATCTCATTCTCGTCATGAACCACGGTACCGTGATCGAACAAGGCACACACGAAGGCTTGCTCGCTGCCGGCGGTTTCTACGCCGACCTGTACGAAAGCCAGTTCAGCAACCGCAAGCGTCAGGATGTAAGCTAGCTTACGATCAGCCGGTTGCCGAAATGCAGAACCTCCATACCTACCTTTCTCGGTGGGATGGAGGTTTTGTCGTTCTGTCGCCAAACACGCCTTGCGGCGACTAAAAAATGGAAGCGCATGGTATACTGAAATGGAAATTTATTGCCCGCTAATTTAACAACTGGGGGAATCCGAGATGTTAGCCACGATTCTGATTACCGCTGTTTTCTTGCTTGTCGCGCTGCCTCTGCTCGCGTTCTTCAGCTATATGTACATCCTCTCCAAGCGGCCCAAGCATTCCATTATCCGATCGCATCCGTTTCTTGGCTGGATGCGGTATTTGCTGGAGAAGCTGGGTCCGGAGTTCCGGCAATATTGGTTCGATAATGATACAGAAGGCAAACCGTTCTCGCGGGCCGATTTCGTCGGCCTGGTGTATGCGGCCAAATACCGCACCGATCTCATTTCTTTCGGCGGGCGCCGTGACTATGAGAAGCCGGGCTTCTACTTGTCCAATGCGATGTTTCCCAAGCTGACGAGCGAGCTGAAGGTCGACAACCTTCAGCTTGTGCCCGGAAGAAAATACGTCATCACCGACGAAGGGCTGTTTACGCGCAAAGAAAAAACCGTCGACGAGAGCGTGAAGCGCTGGCTCCTCGCTGACGACGATGTCATTATCGTGGGTCAAGATCGCCCTCAGCCATGGCGGCTGAAAGGCATGTTCGGCGCGTCCGCCACTTCCTTCGGCGCAGTCGGCGAGAACTATATCCAATCGACAGGCAGCGGCGCAGCTATGGCCGGCGGGTCATGGATCAATACAGGCGAAGGCGGCGTTGCAGCCGTTCACCTCGCAACCGGGGTAGACGTCGTTTCCCAGATCGGCCCCGGTATGTTTGGTTTCCGTGACGACCTGGGTAAATTCTCCATAGAAGAGTTCAAGCGCAAAGCAGAGAATCCGAACATTAAAGCCTTCGAGCTCAAATTCCATCAAGGGGCTAAGATCCGCGGCGGACATCTGGAAGGCTCTAAGGTAACGGAAGCGGTAGCGGCAGCAAGGCTGGTCCCGGTTGGCAAAACCGTCAATTCGCCCAATCGCTTCGAAATGCTGACGAGCCCGGAAGAAGCGCTCCGTTTCATAAGCTCCTTGCAAGAGGCCGGCGGCAAACCTGTAGGCATTAAGATCGTCGTCGGGGACCCGAACCGGCTGGAGCCGTTATTCTCGGCGATGCTGGAGCTGAACATCTACCCCGACTTCATTACGGTCGACGGCTCCGAGGGCGGGTCCGGCGCCACGTTCAAGGCGATGGCTGACGGCATGGGCCTGCCGCTATACGCGGCGCTCATCATTCTCGACGACACCGCTCGCAAATTCGGCGTTCGCGAGCGCATTCGCATCTTCGCCTCCGGCAAGCTGATCACGCCGGATAAAGTAGCGATTGCCCTCGCACTTGGAGCAGACTGCGTCAATTCGGCGCGCGGCTTCATGATGGCTAACGGCTGCATCATGGCGATGCAATGTCACACCGGCAAATGCCCGACCGGCATCACCACAACCGATGACAAGTATCAAGCTGCACTCGCGCCTGAGGAGAAGCAGTGGCGGGTCATGAATTATATTTTGCAGCTGAGGGAAGGTTTGTTCTCGCTGTCTGCGGCATGCGGCCTGGAGAGCCCGCGCGGGCTGCGACGGGAGCATGTGGTATTCACGACCGAAAGCGGCCAAACGACCCGAATCGCCGATCTCTTCCCTTATCCCGAGCCGCAATAATCAATAGGGTTTTTCTTACATCCGTATTGACAAAGACATACTTTCCCCATTAAACTTACTATATAATATTTAGCTTATTATTAATTGTAAGTAAACTTAGGAGGTCAATTCATGTCTTTGTCCAAATGGATCGTTGATGCAAGCCACAGTAGTGTTGATTTCACAATCAGACATATGATGATTGCTAAAGTTAAAGGCACGTTTCACGAGTTTAATGCCACAATTGAAGCGGATCCAACGGATTTGACTACAGCAAACATTGAATTTAACATTGCGCTTAGCAGCATCGACACTCGTAATGCCGATCGCGATAACCACCTTCGCACCGGTGATTTCTTCGATATCGAGCAATACCCAACCCTCTCCTTCAAATCGACATCCATTAGCAAAACAGATGATGGCGAATATAACGTTAGCGGCGATCTGACTTTGCACGGCTTGACTCGTACAGAATCGTTCACCGTTACTTATGAAGGCAGCGGCAAAGACCCATGGGGCAACGAGAAAGTTGGCTTCAGCGGCAAAGGCGCTTTCAAACGGAGCGATTACGGCCTGACTTACAACGCGGCGCTTGAAACAGGCGGCGTTCTAATCGGCGATGAAGTGAAATTCACAATCGAAATCGAAGCTTCCAAACAGGCTTAATTTCACGCTTTTCATAGCAAAAAGACCCGCTCTCGGCGGGTCTTTTTCTCATGCTACCAGACGACCTATGCCGCCTTCATCATCATAAGCTGAATTCCTCTTGCTCCTCTAAAGAAACCCGCTTATCGCCAATGCGCACATGGATAACCGGTCCCTGTTGATTAGCCACCGTAACGCGGCCATCGCGAACTTCAACAAGCAGCGTATTGCTCAGCATCGCAATCCCTTCCGCTCGTACCCAGTCCAACCCATCCGGCAGCTGCGGCGCAATCTCGATGAGCTGCTGGTCGGCGTATGGGCGGACGCCCAGCAGTCCGGTGACCATATTCCCGATTACGGAATACGACACCTCCGGGTACTCTCTGCGCTTCATCCCTTCGTCACACAGCGCGAGAATAGCCCGATAAGCCTCTTCTTTCTCCCCAGAGGCGTAGTAGATATCGGCCAAATGCGACATCTCCTCCACATTGGAGACTCCATTGCGAATGATGTCCTGCACCGCCAGCTGCCGCTTCTCAGCCGATGCGATCAACCCGAAATAAACTGGCATGTATTGCGCCGACAAATAATAGCTGTTATGAAACTGACCATCCTGCAAGATTGCCGCGCTAAACCGCTGCTTCGCCTCACTCCACCACTCTGTATCAAACATCTGCTGCAGCCGCTCCGCCAAAGCCCTATAATGTGCCGCTTTGTCATACTCCCCGCGCAGCGAAGCCATAGCACTATAGGCGGCGTAAGCGCCATATTGCGCCGCTACAAGATCGCCTCCCACCCGAGGTGTAAGCGAATCCTCCACGTAAGACGCAATACCGCGCCGGCCTTCGCCCTTCACATGGTCGGGAATGCCGTCTCCATCACGATCCCAGCGCTGTACATAGTCGTTTAAGCTCCGCTCGTAGAATGTAAGGAACCGTTCATCCGTTAGAAAATCCCTATCCCCGCTCCACAAATATTGCCGATAACAGCAGTCGATTACGTCGAAGTTGGCAGGCAAGTTGTACCAGAAATCGGCATCGCTCGTATAATCATCCGGGCACGGAAGCCCTTCCTTCGTTATTTCCCAGTACGTGCACCAATCCTTAGACTCGCTGATGTTCTCCGCAAACTTCAGCAGCATATTCTTCGTGTGTGCGCCTAGCCCAAGTACAGCGGCTCCTGCGCTCATATGCGCCACATCGCGCATGCAGAACGCCTCGCGTCCCGGCAGCGCCGCTTCGTACCACGGTCCAACCGGATCACTTACCGACGCGTAAGCTAGCGCCTGCTCCTTCGCCCAGCGCGCAGCAGCCTGAAGCGCCTCGGATGAAGAAGTCAGCTTAAACGGACTTAATACGGATATCGGACTCACGCCATAACCTCCCTTATCTCAATGCAGCCGAATCGTTATTACTTGACAGAGCCTAACGTAATCCCGCCGATAAAATATTTCTGCAGAAACGGATACACGCAAAGAATCGGCACCGTCACGAGGACGGTTGTCGCCGCGCGCAGCGTCTGTGGAGATAAGCCCTGAAACTTATGCAGCAGCAGCTGTTGATCGCGAATTTGCTGTGTAGCCTCGACTTCCAGAAGCAAGCGTCTCAGGTACACCTGGAGCGTATCGAATTTCCCGTTAAAGTTGTAGAGAATAACATCGAACCAAGAGTTCCAGTGACCTACCGCCCCATAGATGGACACTGCGGCGAACACCGGCATCGCTACAGGAATGACAATTCGCCAATAGATGCGGAGCTCCCCTGCTCCGTCAATCCGCGCCGATTCGAACAGCGCTTCCGGCAGGTCGGAGATATAGGAAGCCATGAGCAGCATGAAGTACGCGTTAATGAGTCCCGGGATCCAGTACACCTGAAACGTATTCGTCAAATGCAGCTGGTTCATCAGAATATAAGTCGGGATGATACCACCGCTGAAGTACATCGTCATAAAGAACAGAATACGCATAAATTTGCGGCCCGAGAACGTCCGAATGCTGATGATGTAAGACAAGAGTCCCGTCACGAACAAGCAGGTGCCCGTACCGATCACGACGCGCAGAATCGACCAGCCGAGTCCCCTTAGCAGCTTCTCATTCTCGAATAGCATGCTATAGGCGGAGAATGAAACCTTGCGGGGGAAGAAATAAATGCCGCCGCGCGCCGCATCCTTGCCGTCATTGAAGGACAGCGCCAGCAGATTGATGAACGGATAGACAACGATAAAAGCCAGCAGCAGCAGCGCGGCAATGATGAGTACATCCGCCACCCGGCTTGCAAAAGAGGGCTTAATATAAGAGGTTTCCATCGCGATCAGTCCTCCTTCCTAGAAAATAGATGATTGCATGTAGCGCTTGGACAGACGGTTCGCCACGATGACGAGAATAAGACCGATTCCGCTCTTCATCAACCCGACGGCTGTTCCGTAGGAATAATTCCCGAGCTGTACGCCGAAGCGGTACACATACGTATCAATAACCTCGTAATGATCCTGCGTGAGCGGGTTTCCGATCAAGAGCTGCTGCTCGAAGCCGGCATTCAGAATGCCGCCAATTGCGAGGATGAGCAGAAGTACGGCCGTAGAACGGATACCCGGAATGGTAATATGGCGGATAAGACCGAAGCGCCCCAGTCCGTCTACCCGGCCTGCTTCGTACTGCTCCTTATCAATGCCGGCGATGGCGGACAAATAAATAATGGCGGAGAAGCCCATGTCCTTCCACACATTGCTGCTTACAAGGATCGTCCAGAAGTATTTGCCCTCTGTCAGAAATCCGATCGGTCCGTCAATGATGCCAAGCCTGAGCAATATATCGTTCAGAATCCCGTCGCTTCCCAGCAGCGTAATGAGGATGTTGGCAACCACCACCCACGAGATGAAGTAAGGGATATACGACAGCGATTGAATGGTCTTTTTAAAATAACGGCCTTTCAATTCGTTCAGCAGCAGCGCGAGAATAATCGGGGCAGGAAACCCAACGATTAAGTTTAAGAAGCTAATGACGAGCGTATTGCGCACGATTTGCACAAAGTCCGGCTCATTGAAGAAGCGAACGAAATTGTCAAACCCGATCCAATTGGAGAACATGGAATGTCCGGGAACATAATTTTGAAAGGAAATAAGCAGTCCATACATGGGGTAATACGAGAACGTAAGCACCCATGCGATCATCGGAATACAGAGCAGCCAAATTTGCCGTTCACGCCGCACTCTTTTCCACAGCTGTGTCATACGTGTGCCTCCTACTTAAGAATCACGTTATTCTGTTTTGAAAAAGGGGGCTCCGTTCGGAACAGGAACGGCCCCCCGCGTGCTTTACTGCAATTTAGCCAGATTGCTCTGATATTCCTTGGTGCGGAAAGCTTCGATGTCTTTCAGGCCAAGCTTCTCTGCTTTATCCCGCATATCGTTGAAGGCGTTAACCGCCTCTTGCTCGGTTTTGCTCATGACCGCCTTGGCGAAGCCGGTTTTGATCAAATCTTCAATCTGCTGGTTGACGATGGTCAGCGGATTATCGACCGAGAATACGACGCGTCTTGCGGTGTTGTCATAGATCGTATCCTTCAGGTTCGTGTTCATCAGCGCTTTCCACTTGTCTTCCATGTTGAAGTTCTGATCGTACCAAGCGGTGCTCTTATTGTCGTCGCTCATGATTCCTTGCGGATGAGCCAGCCAAATTTGGTTCCAGCCCGTCAGTTCATCTTCCTTCTCAAAATCAAGCGTACCCGCAAACAGCTCCTTCTTGTGCTCATCGTTGAAGGACCATTTGCCGCCTTCTTCATAGTTCCAAACCGAATCCGGTAAATTCGGAATGCCCCAGCCCAATAAACGCGTGCCGATTGGCGTCATTTCAAAATCAAGGAATTTGATAATGTCTTCAGGATGCTGTTCTTTATCCGTAATGACCGTATAGTTCCAGCCCGTTGTATCTTTAGGGGACAAGTAGGCGGCTTCGGCCTCCGGCGCTTTCAAGCCGATCTGCACGTAGCGCTGCTCATCCGTCCAGCCCTGCATGGTCGTCTTCCATACCTCATGGCCGGCATTCCACGACTGCCACCAAGGTCCGATATGGCCGAGAATGCGTTCGTTCGAGAACTTCAGCTTCCAATCATCGAATTTGTTCAAGAAGCTGTCCGGATCCATCAGCCCTTCGCGGAAGAAACGATTATAGTATTTCACCGCTTCAAGACCTTCCGACGTATTCAGCCAATGCGTCAGGTTGTGGCTCGCATCTTCCTTATAGCCATCCTTCAAGCCCCAGATGCCCATTACGTTGTTGATGCCTACTTGATCGTTCCAGGAAATCGCGTACGTTTTCTCGCCCTGCGCATTCTTCGGATGCTCGGCCACCATTTGCTTCAGCACATTGTAATAATCATCCGGCGTCTCGATCTTCGGCGAGCCCATCGCTTGATACCAATCCCAGCGAATGTGAGCGCTAAAGTCCGGAATCGGCAGGTAACCCCAACCTCTCGGCAGTCCCCAGAGCTTGCCGTCCTTGTCCAGGTAGGAGTTGTATTTGTCGCCGAGCTCTTTCTTGATGTTCGGGCCGTACTTGTCAACCAGAGGGGCTAAGTCAATCAGCTTGCCTTGCGAGCGCCATTTGTCCAGGGATTCGCTGTCGATGGAAGACATCACGCCGGGATAATCGCTGGAAGCCAGCATCAGGTTCAGCTTCTCTTTGCCATCCACGTCATAGGATGTTTTCTTCACGTCTACGTTGAAGTTTTCAAGGATGTAATCATGGATCGCAACTAGTTTCTTAGCTGCTTTATCGGGATTGTCTTTGTCGGCAGAATAGTAATCGATCGTAATCGTCTTCTCCGGAACCGTCCAGCCGAATGCATTAACCTTCGGTGCAGCTGCCGCATCTGTCTCTGTATTCTGCTGCGAGTTTGTTGCTGCGCCTGTCGATTCGTCGTTCGTGTTCGTATTCTTGGCGTTGTCCGAGCAGCCAGCCAGCAGCCCTCCGGTTAGAAGCACCGAGCCTAATACCAAAGCCGTACTTTTTCTAAACTTCATCCTTTCATCCCCCTAACAAAATAGTGTTTCGCTCGAGCTGCAATGTTTACATGACTTATACTAGGGGACATGAATGGAATTGAGGATGTACATATCTTCACGAGTATGTGTTATTCATCACTGCAATGACAGCGTTTACACGAGCTTCCGATACTCGCTTGGCGTTACGCCGGCGACCTTCTTGAACAGCTTGGTGAAATGCGGGTAATCCGGATAGCCTACGCGTTCGCCAACCTCATAGGTTTTGAGCTGTTTCTGCTGGCTCAGCAGCTGCTTGGCTTGCTCAATCCGGTATTCAATCAGGTAGGAGATGAACGACTTGCCTGTCTCCTGCTTGAACATATTATAGAAATGCGTGACGGAGATATTGAGTACCGAGAGCAGTTCATCAAGCTTAAACTGCGGATCGGCATAACGAGCCTGAATAACGGCAATGGCCTCGTGAATGGCGGAGTGCTTCCCCCAATTTCGGCTGCCTCTTACTTGACCCAGCTCATGAAGAAGCATGTCATGAAAGTCCTGAATCATCTCAGAGAGCTGCTCTCTCCAAACAAGCTCGAAGGCAAGCGGCGTGCCCCGCTCTTCCGATTGATGCCGGATGGCGGCAGCGGTATCGAGCAAGCTCTCTTTCTTCTGCTCGTCGGGCAGTTCATAGCTCAGAATCATCCGCACGACCTCTTGGGCCGCTGCTTTCACGCCGGGCTCGTCCACCTTCCAAATCAGCTCGAACAGCCCTCCGGATGCTTGCAGGCATTGGAACATCAGGTCGCTCTTCGTATGGCAGCACTCGATTTTCTCCCGATGCTTCTCGTAGAGTCCGGTCATAAGCTCTTTAACGGCGGAGACGCGAATCGGCTTTAGTATATAATCGGCTACGCCATATCGCAGCGCTTCCCGCGCATAATCAAACTCGCCATAACCGGATAGAATCACAATCTCCGGCTTCCAGCCCTTCTCGTGTATAGCGCGGATCAGCTCCAGCCCGCCCATGACGGGCATGCTGATATCCGTAATAATGACATGCGGCTGTTCGCGCTCCGCCAATTCCAGCGCTTCTTGACCGTCCATTGCATCCCCCACAATGACGAAATCGGGATGCGTATCGGTTAATATTTTGCGCATGCTCAGCTTGATCATCGGTTCATCATCAACCAGCAAGATGCGGTAGCTCATCGGTCATCTCCTCCTTCGATTTCGCCTGCAGCGGCAGCACCAATTGAATCGTCGTTCCGTTCTCGTCCGAAGCGGCAATATACAGGCCAAACGGTTCTCCGAAGAGCATCCTCAGGCGTGAATGTACATTGTGAAGCCCGATCGATAGCGAGCCCTCTTGGGGATTGAAGCGATTCGATGAGTCGGCTTCATTTTGCGAGAAAGCTGCATTGTAGCGCTCCATCACTTCAGGCGGCATTCCATTGCCGGTATCCGTGATCTCTAGCACGAATCGATTGCCATCCACGATATTGCCCGCAATTCGTATCGCGCCGGGACGGAGCTTGTGGCGTTCATAGCCATGCTTGAAACAGTTCTCTACAATCGGCTGGAGCGTCGAACGCACGGCCGGAATCGAAGCCGCTGTTGCACGATCAACATCAATGCGGTACGTAAACGTTGGATACCGCTCGGACTGAATCGCCAGATAAGCTTCAATATGCTGGATTTCATCAGCCAAATGCACGCCGCCGTTCGGATTTTGCACATTGTAGCGGAACATGTCTCCCAAGGAGACAATCATATTGCTAATCTTCTCGTTCCCTTCCACGATGGCATTGGAGTTAATAAATTCAAGCGTGTTATATAGAAAATGAGGATTGATCTGCGCTTGCATCGCATGCAGCAGCGACTCCTTCTGCTTCACTTCAAGCTCTTTCTCCCGTAGCTCTGACACATGCACAATTTCAATGAGCCGTTTGATTTCCTCGACCATTTTATTAAAGCCGCGATATAAGCTGCCAATTTCGTGTCCGCCCTCATTCGGTGCCTTCACGGTGAAATCGCCCATCTCCGCGCTCTTCATGAGCTGCAGCAGCTTCACTAGGGACTTGGTAATCGAGTACACAACCCCGCTGGCAGCCAACATCGACAGCAGGAAGAGCAATACCAGCACCACAATCGAGATCCGGCTTACGGTCACGATCGATTGATTCAGCTCCGATAGCAGCACCTCGGAGATCAAAGTCAAATCGGTGCGGTCCGAGCGGATAAACACGACCAGCTTCTTGCCTTGATCCGTGTTCATCGTGAAGGTGCCGCTTTGCTTCGTGCCCATCTCCTTCAGATAGTTAGCCGGGACAACCTGCGACAGCTGCTCATCCTGAGGATGATAGATGACTTGATTGGCGGAATCGGCTACCCACACAAAGCCTGTCCGCCCAAGCTGCACCTGCTGAATGATGTGCACCATCTCGTCGCGCTTGAGGTCCACGATGAGCATCCCCTGCTTCATCGTGCTTTGCGGCGGATTAAACTTCATCGCCATCGCCACTACCCGGGTACTCGGCGTCCCTTCGAAACCCATGACGCGGAATTGGCCCGGAGACTTCAGCCGTTTGAGATAGAGCGAATAACGCTGCTCTGCCAGCATAAAGCTGGAGCTTGAAGTCGCTTTAACTCTATCGGAGATAAGCGAGATCCCCTGAATATCCTGCCGGTTCATGACGATCTTGGCAAACAGCTCTTTCTCGATGCGATAAGAAAGCTCATAGCGTTTAATGGGGTCATCATCCTGATTGTTGAGGAATGCCCCTGTCAGATCGCTCGCCAGCATCGGCAGCATCGTCCGCTGCACTTCCGTGAAATAGGTTTCCAAATGCAAATTGACCTGGTTCACCATCTGGATGCTGGAATCTACCGCGTTGTTCTCAATGACCTGGTAAGTCCGTTCATACCAAATCCAGCCGAGAATCGGCAGTGGAAAGTAGAGAAATATCATAATGAATAGCAGCTTCTTCTGAAGTGAAATCGGCTTCAATCGCTTCATGGGTAACCCTCCGATAAGGACGGCCGCCGCCGTCTTAGACGCTGATCGCGAGATCAGTCGATATGATGCATGAACAAAGAAATGATTAGAATTTGAATATAATCGATAATCTATGAAAGCGCTATACGTAATCAATTGGGCAGCGGGCCTCTCCGGACTGGGCATAACTGGAATGTTCATCCGCCCCTACCCATACAATGATGGATGAGTCAAAAGTCTGCGCGCTGCCTCTGCGGCGGTGCCCTTCAAACGGTGGGATGAGCTGAAATGGCAGATACCATTGTGTTGTTCCCGCATCGTACATGGGAAACGTTTCCTTATCGTGCAATCGTTGAATCCGCCGGCCGCGGGCGGGATGTCTATGTTGTCTCTTCGGCGGCTGCAATGACGGGTGCTCCGGAGAGTTATCGCACCATTGCGCCGGAGGCGCTTGCCGATATTCCGTGGGCAAGTACGGCTGCGATCGTTACGCACCCCTGCTGGATTTATGAGATTGCCGGCAGGCAGCCGAAAGCTTTGATTATGCTTCTCCCCGCTGAGCTTGAACAAGGGGATGAAGCTTATTTGCACTGCCGCGACGCCTTGTGCGCGGCGGCTTCGCTTGTCATGGTCGGCTCGGAGCCCTTCTACTTCGAGCAATGGTTTCGGCGCGGCCGCGTCTTCATGCAGGATGGCATCGACACGGCGGCGGATGCGATTGCCGCCGCAGCCATCAGCGATGCGATTAGCGGGAAGAGCGTTGCTTCGCTGGCGAGGCTGCAGCTGCTGCGCAGATGCGATTTTCGCGAGGAGCAATCGAAGGTGCTGCTGCCTTCGGCGATGCAGACTTTTTTTCAAACGGTTTATTCCTATTTGCTTGGTGACGCCGATAAGGCCGAGCAGTTGGGTAAGGCAGCGTTCGAGCGGGCGATCTTCACGGGTGATTCCGGTGCGATTACGACTTATTTTCGCTTCTTGTCTGCCGTCAGGCTGCTGCAAGGACGGATTTCGGACGCGATAGATACGTATGGGATCAGCGTAGTCACCGATCACGAACGCGACGCTTTCTCGGAGCTGGTCGGATTGCTGGCGGCAGGCAGGGATAAGCTCGCCTCGGCGTTGCTCTATCGGCTGAATGACGATTTCCGGCATGCCGCCGAACTGCTGGAGCTGCTTGTTGGCAGCAGCGATCCGGATACCGATGCCAGGAGACGCGCAGCGGAGCTGTTAGTTGAGGTTTATTTGCTAAGCGGACGGCCTGACGCGGCTTTACCTCTGCTGGAAACGTCGCCCGGTAATGTACAAAGCCGTTTGAAACGGCTGCAACTGGAAGGCACCGTTCTTGCGCTGCAAGGAGAGCGGCATGCTGCCGTGCACGCGATGCTGCAAGCCGCTATGACCGGTATGGAACCGCTAAAAGCAATAGCAGAGCTGGCCGCAGTCGACTATAAGGCCCACCAGCTGGCAGAGGGGGAATATGCGTGAGCGATGATGTGCCTCGGCCACTTCGTAAGGCAAGCGGCAATAAACTGACGGCTATGATGCAGGTTCGAAATGAAGCCGGTCGATATCTAGAGGCCGCACTAGCCGACTTGTCCGACTTTGTCGATGAGATCGTCATCGTCGACGATGCGAGCGATGACGGGACGCCGGATATTTGCAGCTCGTTCCCTAAGGTGAAATTGCTGGTGCGGCTGGAGCAGCCGCTGTTCGGTCAGGAAGCGCGGTTACGCCAATTGCTGTGGGAAGCGGTCTTGCGGACAGAACCGGATTGGCTGCTGTCCATCGATGCGGATGAATTTTTTGAGCGGAAAGCCAAGTCGCAGATTCGGGCGCTCATCGACCAGGATCGGTACGACTGGGTTGCTTTTCGCATGTACGATTTCTGGGGCTCGCTCGCTTACTATCGGGACGACCCGTTATGGCAGCTGCACAAACGGCATACGATGATGCTTGTCCGCTATTTGCCGCTCTACTCGTACTTCTATCCGGCTTGGGATCATCATGTGCCGCGTCTGCCGCTTTCCTGCTCGCTACTTACAGGTTTTCAATCCGAGCTTCGAGTCAAACATTACGGCTGGGCCGGGGATGACGCGCAGCGAAGGGCCAAATATGACCGTTATATGCAAAATGATCCCCTCGGCAAATGGGGCAGCTTGGAACATTACGCCTCCATTCTCGACCCCCACCCCCATCTTGTGCGCTGGCAGGAGGATGAGGAAGGCGGTGGAAAAGCATGAGGACGGTTACTATTCTGACGCATAGCTACTTGAATGGTTATTCGGAGGGAGAAGCTTATTCGAAGCCGTTCGGAGGCGGCTTGGAGCGGTATATTTTCGACTTATGCGGCGTTATTCAGGCGCGAGGCTGGCGTGCCGTCGTGTATCAGCTGTCGTATTTTCGCAGTTTCGAAACGACCTATAATGGCGTGGCCGTGCGGGGTTTTGCCTATGAACTGAATGATATTGCGGGGGCATTCGAGCGGATGGCGGCCGAGGCTGAGGGGCTTATTATTTATGGGAGCTGCCTGTGGCATCCGATTCGGTATGTACCGGGCAGTATTGGCATTTGTCACGGGGTCAGCTGGGATTGGCATGATATGAGCGAAGTGGTCAAAGCGGATGTCGCAGTGATGATTCAGCGGGCGGTCAGAGGCTTGGAGCGGATTGTGACCGTCGATTCGCATTTCCAGACGTACTGCCGCTCCTGCTGCTCGTATGATGATGCGGAGCGGCTCGTGCTGCTGCCGAATGCGGTGGATACGGCGTGGTTCACGCCGAGGGGTGAGCTGGAGGATGACTTGGAGGACGAGGAACCGCTGGATAAGGAGCCGGAGGATGAGGCGGATGCGGAAAAGGTAGTGCGGCTGGGAATTGTGACTGAGGAGGACGGCGAGCGAGCATCGGAGGATCGAGATGGGGGTTTAGCGTTAGAGGATGCCGATCGCACCGGAAGCGGTGCGGAAGCGTCGAGTGACGGCAGGGATGAAGGTGCAGCGGCGAGCACGAATGAGCCGATAAAGGCTGCCATACACCTATTTCTTCAGCCTGAGTCTATTTCTCGCAGGCTGCGACTACTCTATCCAAGGCGGCTGAGCTACGAGCGCGGCATCGTGCCGATGATGCTCATTGCCGATCGACTGCTGGCTGAGATGCCGACGCTGACCGTGGAGTTTGCAGGCGAGCTTGTCGAAGGCACGCCGGTGGCGCTGGCTTTCTACACCTGGCTGAAGAGTCACCCTAACCGCGATCGAATCGTGCATCACACCTATGCTTTTTCATCTGTTCGGGATGCTTATCGCGCTGCGGATGTCGCCGTCATTCCGACGGTATACTCGGAGGGAACCTCCCTCTCTTGCCTGGAAGCGATGAGCTGCGGCGTTGCCATTGTCGCCACTAATGTCGGCGGTCTCAACGACCTTATTACCGATGGCTTCAACGGACGCCTTGTCCCGCCAACCGAGAATGCCCTGTATACAGCTGTACGTGAACTTCTCATGGATAAGGAACTGAGACAGCGGTACGGGGCGGATGCGCGGCGCACGGCATTCGCATTCGATATCGGCAGATGGCAGCAGCGGTGGAGTGCCTTGTTGGAGGAACAGTTTGATCGGCGGGACTCAGGTTACTGAACACTACTCCGGCATCGCGATAAACCTTTGAAATTCTAACGAATCCCACAGGCCTTATTCACTTCAAAACCATCGATTTGAAAATCTAACGAACCCTACAGGCCTTATTCGGTCAAAAACCCGCGCAATTCTACCCATTTCGGCTAAATAAGACCTCTGTGGTTTGTTAGCATTTTAAAGATGCCTATTTCTCCAAAATAAGGCCTCCACGGTTCGTTAGCGTTGAGAGGGTGTGAGCACGAAATCATAAGCCGCGACACCATCGAGATTTGCAGCCACCTAAGTGTCGTCACGGCGACCCTCTCGATATAGATAATAAGGAAGCAGCCCGGATCGATGATCCGGGCTGCTTCCTTCATTTCATGCTTATGCCGAGCAGCAAATTATTTCGCGGCCTGCTCGCCGCCGCCTGTTCTTGGCTGGTATTGATGGCTGACCGAGGCTTCCTCGATATCGCCCGCAGCCCAATGATTATCCGGAACGTCCTTCCATGGGGAATGCGCGATTCCGTAAAGCGGGCCTCTGCCCAGTACGCGGTTTATGATGGTTACCGCTTCGGCGCGCGTGAGCGTGCTGCCCGGATGGAACGTACCGTCTGCATAACCTTTTAGATAGCCTGCGCTTTGAGCGGTCTTGATGGCCGCTTCGGCCCAGTGGCCGACCGTATCGGAATAACCTGCTCCTGCAACCTGGTTCTTCGGAGCGAAGCTCGCCGTGATCGCAGCCATCTCGGCACGGGTTACCGGCTGCTCCGGCTTGAAGCTGCCATCCGCATAACCGTGCATCGCTCCCATACGCGTCACTTTTGCAATCGCGTCGGCTGCCCAATATCCGGACTTCACGTCAGCGTACGCACGGCTGCTCTCTGTCTCGGACTGCGTGGAGATGCGCGACAGAATCGTTGCCAACTCTGCACGGGTGATGCTGCCGCTTGGCTTGAACAAACCGCCGTCGTAGCCCTTCACGTAAGGCGCATGTGAGAAAACAGGTGAATCGCCTGCGATCTTCATCAGCGCGAACGTACTGAACCTGTTCGTCGTAAATTGAATGCTGCGTACGCCGTTAATCGTCGTCAGCGTACCTTGCTTGAACTCAGTTGTGCCGTCGCTGTGTTCAATGTACACGCCAAGCCGCGCCAGATTCGCTTCGCTGATGGTTGCATCCTCGATCGGAAGGACAAGCGTGACCTCGCGATTTTGCAAATTCGTCTCGATTTCAACCGGATGACCAAGCAGCGTCGCTTGGCTGCCGCCGGCTGCCGCAATCACGATCTTCGCGCTATTCGCGCGTTTCTCGAGCTCCTTCCCTTTATCCGCTGCTTTCACAGGAACGAGGTTAAAGTAAGCATCGTCTTTGAAGTCCTTCAGCGAAGCGTTCGGAATTTGAACCGTTACGCCATTCGCCGCAAGCTTCACGCCGAGTGTGCTCTCCGAGAGCTGGCTAATCGTTTCTTTCGGCAGCGTGATGCTCGTTAAGGAGACTTCATCCTTCGATACCGGAACCGAGATAATGATAGATTTGTCGCCCGCGGTTTTGGCTTTGTCGATTAACGCTTTCGCGTTGTCGCCGGATAAGTTCACTTCATCCTTGACTGTACCGTCAGGCAGTGTCGAATGCACGACGTTGATTGCGCCCGGATCCGTGTATCCGCCGCCACCGCCACCGCCGCCGCCGACCGGACCAGGGGAACCGGAATTCGCGGAAATATTGAATTTGAGCGCATCGACAAGCATAAGCGCGCCAGATTTCTTAACGACTTTCAGCGTGTGAGCGCCGTCTGTCAGCGACGAGATGCTGAACAAGCTGATCATCGCGTTCCGGGTTGCCGAATTTGCGCTCACAGCCGCCTTCAGTTCGCCGTCAATAAAGACAGCCATGTTGCCTTGCTCCGGTCCTGTCGGGGACAACAGCTCGACCCCTGTGCCCGTGAACTGATATTGGAAGAAATCGTCGTTTGCTGCTGTCACGTGCACATCATTGGCATTGTCACCGGTGAATGCGAACGTCAGCTTCGTCGTACCGACCGGCTGAGCCGCCAAGTACGCCTTCTTAATCGTGACTTGATTTCCTGCAATGCTATAATCAGTGCCGTTCACGAGCGTGTACGCGCCGTTTGAGATTTCCTTCAGGCTGCCGATGCTGCCAAGAACGTTCACACTCACGTCGGCTTGCGCGGCGATGTTCTTGTCGAAATCGGCAACGGATACATCGATTAGATCTGTTAAACGCACTTTCAGCGCATCGAGCAGCATGAATTGGCCGGACTTCTTAACCGCCTTCAGCGTATGGATACCCGGTGTCAAACCCGATACCGTATAGACGGTCTGCTGCGGCTTGTTGCTCGCATTGGCTTCATACGTGCTGACCGTTTTGTCGAGTGCGCCATCGATGTAAATTTCCACATCGCCTTGGCCTTTATCAACCTCGGTAATGTACGAAATTCCCGTTCCGTTGAATGTATAAGTGAAGAAACCGCCGTTCGTTTCGAGATAGTGCACGTCTTTGTTATAGTCGTCAAACGGGCGGCCGGTGCTGCGGTTCCATGAGCCCGTAAATTTAATATCCGGGTTATCGTCGTTGATCATCGCATAGCGTCCGGGCGAAGATGAATTGATGACGTTGATGGCCAGCGTCTGCGGACTGCTCACGCTAAATGCAAAGGTCAGGTTGGTCACGCCGACCGATAGTTGCTGCAAATACGATTTTTTGATCGTCACGAGACCGTTTGCGATCGTGTAATCCGTCCCCTCCGTCAACGCATCTGCGCCGTTCTTGATCGCGGTCAGACTGTTGCCGCCGCCAAGCGTCAGCGTCGTCGTGACGTCGGCCTGGGCCGATGTTTTCAAATCGAAGGTCGCGGATAACGTGCTGAGCGAGGTACCCGTAACCGCGATCGATATCGACTGCGTATCGCCGCCGGCAAAGCCGAAATTCAGCACGGCCGATTGGCCGGAAGGCTGCTGCATGAGATAGCTTTGCTTGATCGTCACGTCGCTGCCGTTAATCGAATAATCGGTATTGGCTGCAAGCGGTGCCGCTCCGTTCTTGATGCCCGTCAGCGTGCTTGCTCCATACGGCAGATGGACCGTAATATCAGCAGGCACGTCCTTGCTGAAGCTGGATGCGGACGGCTGGTCAAGAAGTGAGTCCGTCGTGACCTTCAGCGCATCAAGGATAAAGTAATATTGGCCGTTGCCATTGCGTACGACGCGAATGGTATGCGCGCCCGGTGCCAGGTCGGTCTTGCTGAAGACGGCGTATTGGCCAGCCTGCGGCGTACCTTCGGTATCCACCGTTACAGCCGCATCGCCGTCGACATATACGTCCAGCTTGCCGTTGCTGCCGCCTTTCTCGGACCACAGCTCAATTCCGGTGCCGTTAAAGCTATACGTGATTTCGGGCTCTGTCCCATTATTGGGCTCACCGTAATGAACGTCGTTCATATAATCGGACAGTCCGTTCCTGCCGCTGCTATAGCCCCACTTGTTGGTATAGGAAATGGCCGGATCATTGTCGTTGAGTATGACCGTGTGCGATACTGCCGCAATGCCAACATCCGAAGTGGACGGCTGCGAATTGTCGCCATTATCCGCATCTTGCGTAATGTTCGCAATCGGGGCAGCGGACGAATCCGTTACAGCGATGGACAGATCCTCTGCATCGCCTGCCAGCTCTTTGCCGCCGTTGCGGGTCCATGTGCCCGTATAACGCATGCCCGTATCGTCGTCATTGACAAGCGAAGTTCCGGCCTGTGCCGTTACCTTAAACAATCGCGAAGCATGCGGCTCAAGCGTAACCGGACCGAAGCCTGTCTCAAAATTGCCCAAATCCTTATGCGCCCACAGATCACGGACGGAAGCAGCGCCAGTAAGGCCGATATCCTTCCAGTTCACGTTCACCGCGGCTGCCTTGTTGCCGAGATTGTACAATGCGACCGTATATGTGCCGTCACCGTTATTGGCATACCATACCTGCTGATTGGTAGACATGGATACCGGATGCGCCGGGTGGCCCGCCTGATTGACGGCGATAACCTCGTCGTTCGTCAGCAGCTCAAGTCCGTAATCATCCAGATTGCTGAGATCGTCACCGGTATAGAGCTGCGCGGAAGAAGCGGACCACAGCGTCATTGCCGTCTGCCGTTCGTCCTTCGTCAGCCCCGATGTCATCCCGTTGCCGATGTCGATGGAGTCGAAGTCGTTCCAGCCGCCGGGACCTGCATCCCGCCACCATAGCGCGGCATCCGGGAATAAGCGGGCAATGTTGGCCCACTGCGTCATGCCGATTTCGCGGTCGTAGGATTCAACATCCCAGTCTACGCGCCAGCCGTTTGCGTATTTCTTCCAGAAATCCACGTAGTTATGATCGAGGGCCCATGAAAGCTCGAACCAAATATGGCGTTTGCTAAGCGCCTCAGACCACGCTTTAACATCGTCCCGCGCGTCAATCGACGTGTCGTTATGGCCGGAACCCGGCGTAACGCTGTCGAACTTCACGAAGTCCACGCCCCACGCAACCAGCTGGTCCGCGACGGAATCGACGTATTTCTGCGCGCACGGATTGCTGAAATCAACCTTATAGCCCATGCCCCAGTAATCCGCAGTCTTGTGAGGCGTTACGGCGATATCGTTAACGAAACAATCCGTCGTGCCATAAACCGGAATCCGCGTAGGCGAATCAATGGCACCGGGAGAGATACCCGGGATCATGTAAATCCCGATTTTCTGCCCGTTGGCATGGACATACTTGACGAGATTCTCGAATCCGCCCGGATAGAGCGTCGTACTTGGAACCGGACGTCCATATTCGTCCATGCTGCCGTTCCAGCCGGCATCAATATTAATATAGTTATAACCGTGCGACTGCAGCTTCTCGTGCATCGCATCGGACATTTGCTTGATTTTCGCCTCGGAAACCCAATTTCCCGACGGACCATCATATACCTGCATGCTGTAGCTGCTCCAGCCCATGTACGGCTTCAACGCTAATCCATTGTCGGCTGCTTCCGCCACGTTGGCGTGCGGAGGCAAATAGCCGATCTGCGCGACGGCGATAATAGCTAAGAGAAGGCTCAGCCAGATTTTTCTTCGGCGCTGCAATTTGTTTTTCATTTCCTTCAGTCCCCTTTGTCATTAGAAAATAGGCTCTTGCTGCACCGACGGCATTCATCCGCGGTTATGTACGGCGAGCGGACGCTGCCATTCCCCCTTTCTCCCGATATGACACCTTGCATGAGCGACGACGACAACCGTGATAGCCAATCTGAAAGCGCTTTTATTGCTCGGTAAAAAAATCGCTGCCAAGCTTCCAGCAGCGGATAACGATCAGCTTAGCTTGTATGACAGCGCTTTCCACACGACCGATTATATAAGAACGGTTCACGGCGGAGATAGGTACACTTCCGTCTAAAACCGTACGAATTGTCCGATTACAGGGGTACAAATCATCCCCCGCAGGGCCTCATTTGCTGTTTTTGCGGTGGCTTTCACCCTCCGATCCTCATTCTCTACGGCTGACGAAACGCGCGGACGGCAGCGTATAGCCGTTGGCTGGCCGAGATTAAGCGATTCTCGGACAATCAGCAGCCGGCATATCGGGATGGGGGCGGCTTGTACAACGTGAATGCCGGAATCAAGCCATGCTTCGGCGCGGATTCAGGGCCATCGAGGGGCGATCGAGCAACTACCGAGAGTTTATGCTCCCTGTAAATCTAACGAACCGTAGGGGGCTTATTTGCTCTAAAATGTTTGTTTTGACATTCTAACGAACTCTACAGGCCTTATTTACTCCCTAACCCGTGCTTTTCTGCTATGTTTGGCTAAATAGGGCCTCTGTGGTTCGTTAGAATTTTGGAGGTGCTCATTTCCCCAAAATAAGGCCTCCACGGTTCGTTAGAGCCGCGAGGAGCTAGGGAGACGCTGAAGAGGTGACCGGGAAATCTGAAGGATGCTGCTGTAAAGTGACTGCGGGGGAACTTTCGAGGGATTGTCATTGGTGTCGAGAGAGTGTCGAGAGAGTGTCGAGCGACTGTCACCGAAACTATCGAGAGGCTGTTGAGCAAAAGTCACCAAGCGGCTGACGAGAATTTATGCTCCCTGTAAATCTAACGAACCGTAGGGGGCTTATTTACTCCAAAATGTTCATTTTGACATTCTAACGAACCCTACAGGCCTTATTTACTCCCTAACCCGTGCTTTTCTGCTAAGTTTGGCTAAATAAGGCCTCTGTGGTTCGTTAGAATTTTGGAGGTGCTCATTTCCCCAAAATAAGGCCTCCACGGTTCGTTAGAGCGGCGAGGAGCTAGGGAGACGCTGAAGAGGTGACCGGGAAACCTGAATGATGCTGCTGCAAAGTGACTGCGGGGGAACTATCGGGGGATTGTCGAGCGGCGATTGAGCGACTGGCATTGGGTAACTATCGAGAGAGTATCGACACCGAGAGACTTCAGACCATCACCGAGAGACTGCTGAGTGACTGTCGAGTGACTGGTACAGAGAAACTATCGAGAAACTGTAGAGCAATCGTCGTCACCAAGCGACTTCAGAGCGACTGCAAGCGACAGGTCCGCAGCCGGTTAACAAAACAACGGGCTGACTTTAGTTCGCAAGCACAGTGGTCCCAACCAGCAGCTCGAGCATTTCCTCGCTGCGAAGCTGGGGCAGCAGCTCCGCGCCGCAATATGCCCTCGCCCGTGCGGCAAATGCGGCGGCAAGCCCCGCCGCTGCAGCTCGCTGCTGCCATGGGCGCGCGCCCGCGACACCGGTCGCAGCGGCAAAACCATCCGCCGCTGCCCGCCAATCGCCGCCCAAGGCGGCGGTCCAACCATCGGCTAAGCAGCGCTGCGCCTCCGCCACCGGTGACCGCGCCGTCACAGCAGCCGGTCCGCCCCATGCCTCAAGCAAACCTAGCCCTTCGCCCTGCCAAGCGAGCCAGATACTTCTGAGCAGCGGCCTCACAGCAGCAACGGCACCGCCAAAGGCACCAGCAGCCGCACCCGAATGCCGATCCGCCTCACCTCGCCAGAGCGCCCCAATAGTCTCCATCTCATATTTGTCCAAACCGAGATCACTAAGTATGGCTTCCATCTCGCCTAATAGATACCGATCACCAGCCGCGGACGACCCGCTTTCTGAAGAGGCGTCCGTTAGCCATTCTAACGCTTGCCGCCAATGTCTCCGAATCGGGACATGCAGCAGTCCCAGCAGCACTAGCCGCCGCCAAGCCGGCCAGTAATCCGGCTTATGTGCAAGCGCCGATACATACGCCTGCGCCGCCTCCTCGAACCGATACAGCCGCTCCAGCGCAATGCCTCCCATATAGCGTGAGCGATACGTCCCTGCACCTTCGGCGGTCGAATAATAAGACGGTACCTCGCCTATAGATGACGCGGCTACCGCACATCCAAGCGCGGCCTCCGCGTCGTCGAGGTCAAGCAGCACCTCACCTCTGGCAGCATGCATATCCGCGAAATCCGGATAGCGCAGCGCTCCAACCTTAGCGTACCGCGCGGCTTCCCCCGATCGGCCTACAGCCCTGCACCCGTGGATGATTTTGAGCAGCAGATCGGAGCCATAACCTTGATCCTGCACAATGGCCGCATCCACAAGCGGTTCCAACCACGCCAGCGCCTCGCTGTACCTGCCGGCTGTAAATAACTCCGTTCCCGCCGCATAACGCAGAAGCGGATCGTTCGGTTCATTCGCTAAAGCAAGCGAAAGCAGCCGCCCATTACGAGCAAATTTCCTTCGCTCCGCAATAATTTCATCCCGATACCCTTCATGCCAAATTTCAATGCCGGAAGCAAGTCCAACACTCTCCTCGCCCCCGAGCTCGATCATGCTCGATGCCGCTTCTTCGTGGATAATACCGCGGAAACGAACCCGTTCATCCTTGCGAAATAGCCTGCATACCGCGTCCGTCACGACACTTATGGAGCCCGATCCCGAGCTGCCCCCTACCCAGCTATGCAGCTTGACGTAGTAACCCCACTTGGACGAGTCGGCAAGCAGGGCCGCCCACCTCTCCATCGAGGCGACCGCTAATCGTTCATCGGCGTCCAGCACCAGAATCCATGGCTGCCCAGCCGCGGCAAGCGAAATATTTCGAGCCGCGGCAAAATCGTCCTGCCACGCAGACCGCAGCACTTTGGCACCGCAAGCTTCCCCGATGGCAATCGTATCGTCCGTGGAGCCGGTATCTACCACGATCATTTCCGCGACATACGGTGCCGCAGAGCGCAGACAGTCCGCCAGAAATCGGCTCTCGTTCCGCACAATCATACACAGGGAAACGGGCAGCATCATCGCGCTCCTCCCGCTAAACGAATCTCGCCGCTCTACCATCGCTAATGATCACTCCCGGCCGGCAGCAGCAAGCGAATGCTCTGAGCAGCTTGTATTTGAGAAGAAGCATCACCCTGCTGCAGCCGGCTCAGGTGATAATCCGCAAGTCCGCACAGTGCCTGTACAGAAGCACGAATTCCCTTCTCAGAACCCGAGCCATCGAAAGCGGCAGGCGGTTTCACATCTAGGTATTGTCCGATTATGGACCTCACCTTTTCATTCACTTGCTCAGCTTGTAACGACGACTTCTCCCGATCCCGCAACATCTCACTGCTTCGCAGCAAAAGCGGCAGCCAACGAACCGCAGAATCCGGATACTGCTGCTGATCTCCAGCTTCATGTAGCCACGACGCAACAGCCGAAAGCTCCGCCGCGAACGCCGACCCCGTCACGGCCCCCTTATGGCCAAGCCCATTCTCCAGTAGCAAGCATGCCTCCGCCAATGCACGCCAAGGCATTAACACAGCACGTTCCTCGTCTGACGCCACCTCAAGCCGATAGTCCAGCCATTGCTGCAAGGCGCCGTAACAGCCGTGATTCAGCATGATACCCGCCAGCTTCGTCGCCGCCTGAGGTGAATCCACGATAAACCGTTCTTTTGCAAAAGCAGCCAGCTGCTCCGGCCCACTCGCAATGCGCATCATATGGCACAACCGCTGAAGCGGCAAAAGCAAGCTCCCCCGATACCGAACCGCTTCCGCATACCAATGGGCCGCTGTCTCGAAATCAAGCTCCGCTTCATGCATCGAGCCCAGCCAATAAGCGGATTGATACGAGCCCATCCCATCCTCCGTATGATACATCGCCGGCGCACGCCCGATATGAATAGCCGCTGCGAACGCTTCAGCCGCCCTGCGCCATTTGCCGAGCACTGCAAGACTTACCCCTTTGGCATGCCACAAGTCCGGGTAATCCGGATAC
The DNA here is from genome assembly GCF_059686995.1 of Paenibacillus rhizoryzae. NCBI lineage: Bacteria > Bacillati > Bacillota > Bacilli > Caryophanales > Paenibacillaceae > Paenibacillus > Paenibacillus rhizoryzae. The sequence continues at coordinate 246,676 of NZ_JCAALT010000008.1, forward strand.
CAGATCAAACTCTCCTCCAGCAGCGCCAACGCTTCCTGCCATTTTCGAAGAGCTTGCAAGCCATGAACTTCATGCTTCACAAGCAGATGTGCATAGCTTAATGATGCATAATCAATTCCTTCCCTTGCTCTGCGAAAAGCACCAACCGCTTCCTCCACTTCACCGCCGCGAAAATATTCCACGCCAAGGTTATACCAATTAAACCGATTATCCGGATCTTCCTTGATCGCTTGCTCCAGCAGCTTGCGGTTGCGTTGCAGTTTGTTTTTGGCAGCGACGACTTCTCGTTTATACCCATAGTGATGAATAATGACATCGCTGATATGAAACCTCGCCTGCGGCGTATGCTGCGTAATCGGACCGGCAATCTGCTCATGAATGCGTCCCTCGAATCGGTAACGCGGGTCGTTGCGAAACATGCGCAGCACAGGATTGATAGTCGCACCTTCACTCCGGCCGTCGCTCATGTAATTCCAGATGTTCAGAAAAAAGCCCGTAATCTCCGGCTCCAGCGCAAGCAGACGAAGCTGCCTGCCGGTTGCCTCGTCCAGCTCTTCATCCGCATCGAGAAATAACACCCACTCGCCTTGGGCGCGGCCCAACCCCTTATTGCGTGCAGCTGCAAAATCCCCCGTCCACTCGCTGCGCACAACAATCGCACCATACTTCCGCGCAATGGCAACCGTAGTGTCCGTCGATCCCGTATCCACGACGATTATTTGATCTACGACACCTTGCACGCTTTGCAGGCAGCGCGGCAAATCCCGGGCCTCGTCTTTGACAATCATGCACAGTGTAATTAAAGGCTTCGATTTAACCGGCTTGGACATGAGCCCGCCTCCTTTGTGCGGCGCTGAACCGCGTCCGCCAGCCTGCTACCTGCACACGGGTCAACGCCGTACCGATTTGCTCCAAATCCGAATGCGGCCAGCCGCCGCCAAATTGCTGCGATTGCGAGGAAGCAGCAGCGGCCCATGGCAGCAGCGCTTCCCTGGCCAGCGACAATGAACAGGCAGCTGCGCCAAACCGCGCCCGCTCCGGTGCCGCACCATGCCGCAGCGCCTGCTCGAATAAGGACAACGCCTCGCCGTACAGCTGTTTCCCATAGAGAATTTCACCTAAGCAAAATAACTCCGTTGCCCGCAGCTGCCTGCTCTCCATAGCAGATAGCAGCAAACCAGCCGCCGCATGGGTATAACCGTTCAGGTATAACCGTTCCGCATACCCTTCCCGCAGCTCGGACCCGGCTTCTTTCAGCTTGCCTGCCAATGGCAGCATGCCAAGCTGAAGCGCACGCTCCAGCAGCAGACTCGCAATATCAGCCCGCAGGGACAATCCGCTGACTGTTCCCGCCAGGAACCCATCCATTGCAAGCAGCATCGCTTCCAGCTGCTGCACCTCAGAATCCGCGCTGCCATGAAGCAAGCTGCGCAGCTCCTCATGGAGTGCCCCACCTTCAGTCCAGCAGCAAAGTGCCGCATCCACGCAAAGCTCTAACCAGTACGGCTCCGTCGATGACAGCAAAGGTTGCTGCTGCCCGCCTTCCTCGCTCGCGCCATCCGCGACCCCGAGCGCTCCCAGCAGCACCGCCCGCGCTTCGCCCGCGTGTCCGGCGCCGGACAAACACGCCGCGTACTCGCGCGCGTCCGAGGGCGCGAGCGGCTGCGCCGCGCGCCATAGCGGCAGTGCGGCGGCATACGCGCCTATGCCGCCAAGCACCCGGGCCTGCAGCGCCAAATCCCCCGGCGCCGCAAGCCCCACACTCGAAGCCAGCGCTGCGCGTATGGCTTCATCGCGCTCGCCCGCGGCCTGCTGCTGCTCCGCCCAGCCGGCCAGGGCAGGGCCAAACCGCGGCGCCTCACGGGCGGCCGCCGCATACAAGCGCTGCGCGCTATCGCCCCGGCCGAGCGCCGCCTCGGCCGCGGCCAAACCGCAGCGGGCGCGATACGTCCCCGCGCCCGCCTCTGCCACATACCGGGCGGAGGCAGACCCCGCCGCCCCCGCTTCCAGCGCCGCCTCGTAGGCGCTGCGCGCTTCCATGACGCGCCGCTGGCGCATCAGGCTGTCGCCGTAGAGCAGGTGCACGTCAGGGTAGTCCGCATAGCGGTCGACCTCACGATGCAGCAGCGCGGCAGCTCCGCCGGCATCATCCAGCGCAAGCAGCGCCTTCGCCCAGTCCCGGATCAGCACGGGGCGATACGGCGCTTCTGCGCGCGCAAACAAATAAGCCAAAGAGAACGCCGTGCAAGCATCCTTTGGCTTATGCAATTGGCAAAGCGTAACGCCTTTGTTATAAAGGTGAAACGGATCATCCGGCTGCAGCTGCAGCGCTTTTTCGATAAGTCGTAAATTGCGCTCCGCCTTCCCCTTACGTGCAATGATTTCAGGCATGTACCCGTCATGCTCCAAAGTCAGCCTGCAAAGTTGTCCGTCAACGGCAGTGGGACTTGAGCCCGGGTGGACAAGCTGCTCATGAATAACGCCTTGATAACGCAATCCACGATCCGCCCGGAATAGCCTCACGGCTTCGTGGCTGACCGTCTCTCCGGTCTCGCCGCCGAACCGATTCTCAATCGTCACGCGGTAAGCATCCGTATGGGCTGCGCGCAGCAGCTCCCGAAGGTCTGTCCGCTGCACACCCGCTCTAAGATACTCATCCGCATCCAGGACAAGCACCCATATCGTACGAGCCGCATCCAGCCCGGCATTACGGGCCGCAGCAAAATCATCCTCCCACGCCTGATGAATAACCCGTGCCCCGTACGTTTCCGCAATAGCGGCCGTACGATCCACAGAGCCGGTGTCCGTAACGATGATTTCGTCTGCAAGCCCCTGCACGCTTCGAAGACAGCGTCCAAGAACGTCCTCTTCGTTGCAAGCGAGGACATGAATGCCGAGCAGCATGCGATCACACTCCCGTTCGTTGCATTAAGTGCCTTGGCCGTTAAAGAATACATCGATCGTCGTTGGATTTCCGGCAGATGCTGATTTGTAGGCCAACCGCGTATATTTGAGGAACCGCTGCGGCACTAGGACATCTACGCTGCCTACGGAAATCCCTGTCGACGTATCGACATCCGCGTACCAGTTGGAACCGTCAGCGCTGATTTCCACGCGTGCATCGGCTTTATTAGGTCCACGGTTGTACACGAAGAACGAATACGTGCCAAGCACGCTGGTTGTCACAGCATTCAGCGCCGTATAGGCAGTTGCCGTTGTAAGCAGCGGATTGGACAGCTCCATGAAGCTCTTCTGCGAAATCGAGGTCACGCTGCTCAGTGTACCTGCTGTAATCGTCGCTCCCATTACGCTGGTGATCGTACCGTTAAGCAGGTTCGTCAATGTCCCGGCTGTAATCGTTGCTCCAAGCACGCTAGTGATCGTACCGTTTAACAGGTTGGTCAGTGTTCCAGCCGTGATCGTTGCGCCCATCACACTCGTGATTGTACCGTTAAGCAGGTTCGTCAGCGTTCCGGCTGTGATCGTCGCTCCCATTACACTCGTGATCGTACCGTTTAACAGGTTCGTCAATGTGGTCAATGTTCCCGCCGTGATTGTCGCTCCCATTACGCTTGTAATCGTGCCGTTAAGCAGGTTCGTCAGCGTTCCGGCTGTAATCGTTGCCCCTAGCACGCTGGTGATCGTACCATCTAACAGGTTGTTGATCGTTCCGGCCGTAATCGTCGCTCCCATCACGCTGGTGATCGTACCGTTTAACAGGTTCGTCAATGTTCCAGCCGTAATCGTCGCTCCCATTACACTCGTGATCGTACCGTTTAACAGGTTATCAATGGTACCCACCGAAACCGTTCCGCCCGAGATGGTGACCCCGGAGATACTGCTGATGGTACCGTCCAAAATAATATTCAGTATATGACCGGCCGAATCGGTTGCTACCGCTCTCGCGGTTTCAGTGTCATCATGACCAAATATCAGCGTCCGGAGGTTGTCCGGATTCGGGTTAAAGCTTGAAAAGTTCGGCATCGCTGTTCACTCTTTCTTTTCCCAAAATTACCTGCAGCGCTTTCTGCAGTACTCGTCTTCACCTTGCCTTCTGTGATTGAAAATAAATACAGAGCTTGGTCGGTTTACCGGGCTGCTCCGACTTGACCGCAAGCCGCGCATACCGAAGAAATCTGGATGGCACGATGACGCCCATCCCTTTTATCTCCACAACCCCTTCCGTCTCGACTACATAATCCCTCCCGTTAGGACCAATCTCAAGCAGAACGGCTGCAGGCTCGCAGCCATCGTTTACAATGGCATACGAATAGACCGTTTTATTGGATGTGTCCTGTGAAGGCAATGGAACAAAGTCGTCCGTCGTCTCGACATTCATAAATGTGCGCTCCGAAAACACCCCATTCTTGGAGGGTCGGCACTTCTTGCTGCCTGTCGATTGTCGATCGCTTTGGTTATATACACCGTCCCGTTTGGAGCATGGAAGAAGTAGAGGCTTGCTTCCCTTGGTACGGCGCCGCGAGTGCTTGCTGCTCATGACATCTTCCCCTTAGCAATAACGCTTCTCTACTCTATGTACATCCGGCAAGGAATGAAACGGCGACTGTCCTTGAAGTGGCAGACAAAAGCCTATTCTCTTAAAATCCATATTAATCTAGGGGCAGAGCACGCGCCCGTTTCATATAATGGTATAAACATCAAACTCCGTCAGTCTGCCAATCTGCCAAATAAGAGGTGCTGCATGAACAATTACAACGTGTTTAATACCGAACATAACCCCATCTATATGCAGCAAAATAACCCCTACACCTCCCCCGGCGTTAACGAAAGCCCGGAGGCCGATGCCGCCAAGAGCGGCTTTCTCTTTATTCTGAGCACCGGCAGTACAAGCGTGGGCTCGGGAAGCTCCCTTCTGCTGCAAGCGGCGAATCCAAATGGCAGCGGGAAGAAGCTTTACATTTCACGTATTACGGGCGGAACGACTGCCGCAGCAACCTTAACGATTGCTTCAGGGGGAACGATTACCGGCGGTACGACGCCGCCCCCTTTTAACGCTTTGTTCGGAAGCTCTACGACGAGCGTTGTCACTACCAAGCAAAATACCGGCTCACTTGGCGGCACCCCAACCACCTGCACGGTTCTTCAGGTTACTTCCGGGCTCTTCGTCCTTGATTTCACTGGCTCGCTTATCGTGCAGGCCAACCAGACGATTTCCGTTACGCTCGGTACGGGCACCTTGACAGGGGCGCTAAATTTAACCTGGTGGGAGGTATAAAATCCGCTTATGCCCAATCATTTCGTATTCGACCAATCGAACAGCAGGTTCTACGGCCAACTGACCAACACCTACGTGTCGCCGGGAATCAACACGCCCCCCGACTACGGAGCGGCGGTGTCCGCACGTGAATTTATAGCAACGTTCAATAACTCTTCAACGCTCAGTATATTAGGCGGTACGGTTATCGCAACCCTTCAAATCTCCAATCCCAATGCCAGCGGCCGAACGCTCTATGTCTCTCGTATATCAGGCGGTGTCGGCGTTGGCCTTAGCTTACTTTCTTCCTTCAGCGGCTCCTTGACGATGACGAGGGCAGCCACAATAAGCTCCCCCTCCACCTTGACTCCCTTCAATACGCAGTTCGGCAATTCAGCGACCAGTGCCATGACGGCGAGATCCTCCACAAGCGCCGCCTCCGGGGGGACAGCCTTCCTTTCATTGCCGCTCAACCCCGGTATGTTTTCTTTCGACTATGTGGGCGGACTAATCGTGCCGGAGAATCAAAGCATTTCCATTACGGTCAGCAGCTCGCTCACCGTAGCGGGCACGCTTACCTCCTTCGCCAACATTTCTTGGTGGGAAGCATAACGCCTGCTGCCCGTTTCCCGGGAAATAATCGCTGCGCCCAGGATATAAAAAAGAAGACCATTTCAGCCTCTATGCAGCGCTGAAATGGTCTTCTTTATGATTAGATACAAGCTTATAATTGACCGCAAGACTGCTCATGAACAGCTGTGGTCAGCTTGCGAAGCTGTTCTCGAAGCTGGGTAATTTCCTCGGTAGGCATGTTGGTCTGGCAGAACACGCGCTCCGGAATCGATACCGCCTTCGTCTTCAGCTCGCGTCCTTGGTCGGTCAATCGGACGATGACGCTGCGCTCATCCTCAGGATCGCGCTCCCGTCGAATGAGTGTCATCCCTTCGAGCTTCTTTAAGAGCGGCGTGAGTGTGCCGGAATCCAGGTACAGCCGGTTTCCCAGCTCCTTCACAGGTACGCCGTCCTTCTCCCAGAGCGCAAGCAAGGTTACATACTGAGTGTACGTAATGCCTAGTTCATCCAAATACGGGCGATACAGCTTCGTTACTTCGCGGGCGCAGGCGTAGAGGGCGAAGCAGAGCTGATTGTCGAGCTCCAGCTGAGCACCTTTTTCCATTGCAGTCTTCCTCTCTGCGGCTTAGGCTAGCAAGCCAATCTATACTGAATAACACAATTAAATTGCATGCAATTTATGTCGTTAGAATACCAGTTGCCGCAGGTACTGTCAACTGCTACACCGCGCCTTTCCGATGGGAAAGAAGTAATTCCGAAATGGCTTGATGCCCGCTGCGTCTCGCCCATGCCAGCGGCGTTGCCCATTCCGGCACATCTGCCGGCTCGATCGCCGCTCCTTTGCGAAGCAGGTAAGCCGCCATCTCGACTTGCCCGTACTTGGCCGCCCAGCCAAGCGGAGTCGTATTATATTCCTCGTCCACGGCGTTAAGCTCAGCACCATAGCGAAGCATCAGATCGGCTAGATCGGTGTCGCCCTTCTTGGCGGCCAAATGCAGATAGCTGATACCGAGCCAATTCCGAACGTTCGGATCCGCATCATGACGAAGCAGAAGCTCCACCATCTCCTGGTCTGCATAGCTGAAGGCATACACCATATAATTGCTGGCGTACCAAGGTCCGTTCAGCTCGACATTATGCCGCAGCAGCAGCTTTACGATGTTGGTGTATCCGCAGCTTGCCGCCTGGGCGAGCGGTCCGTAGTCGCCATCGTTGGCAGCAGCCGGATTAAGCGCGAGCATTTCGCCAACCAAGTCGATGCGGCCTATTGCGCAGGCACCGGTCATCGTGACGGTACCGCCATGTTCATAGAGCAGCTCTAGCAGCTCCTGTGCGCCTTTCTGCATGGCGGCAAACACGGCATTGCCCGATGCATCGATCTCTGCGTTTGGATTCGCTCCATGCGCAAGCAGCAGCTTCACGCATTCGGTATGGTCGCCTCTGACCGCCGCATAGAGGGCCGCTCCGCCCGGTGCATCCCGCTCAGGCAGGTTCGGGTCGGCGCCACCGGCGATCAGCATGCGCACAACCTCTGCATAGCCATGCTTGGCCGCATAATAGAGCGACGATCGGCCCGACGTGTCTGTGGCATTGGCCAGCTGTGGATCCTGCGCCAGTTGCTCCTTCACTCGCATAGCGTCGCCCACGGCAGCCGCGACGAAGATATCGTAAGGGATTCCTTTTCCAATGAGATACCCCAGTAAGAAACGTTGATCCCGAATCGTATTCGAGGGCAGGTCGCGATTGCCTCTGTAGAAATAATCGCCTTCCATCGCCAGATGGACAGCCTGACTCCCGTCGGCTCTTCGCGCATGAATATCCGCGCCGCGTGCCAGAAGCAGGTCGATCAACTCCAGCTGCCGTGTCATTACAGCCCAGTGCAGCGGCGTGTTGCCACGTTCATCACCAGCATGAATCGTCTCCGGATGCTGCTCGAACCAGGCCAACAGTTCATCGCGGTTGTAGGCGCGAATAAGCCCCGCCGTTACATCGCCGATCGGCTGCACTTGAAGCGTGCGCTGAAGATGCTCGCGTAGCAGCTCCGCGATCTCTGCGTAACCGCGATCCTGCGCCTTCTGCAGCAGGGAGTCCTGCCAGCTTAGAACAGGCTTGTCCGCAGCATCTGCGCCATAACGGAGCAGAAGTGCTGCCGTATCCAGATGGCCTTCCCGGACCGCGACATGCAGAGGCGAGAAGTACCCCCAATTACATTTGGCCAAATCAGGATCTTGCTGAAGCAGTTCTTCTACCATCGAGGTTTCTCCGGCTGCGCACAAATCAAACATTCGTCTTATGGATTCAGGCATCGTTATCGTCATTGGGCTTACCCCCGTCGCATGAGTTTAAGATACGATTGAAGCATTGCGATTCTCCAGACTACAATCATCCCGAAGGCAAGCACGAAGAACAGCGCTCCCGTTTGCGGGATACTGACAGCTTGCTCCACTAGATCATGAACGAGCAGACGTACGATAAGAAGGCCGAGCAGAATGAAAATAAACATTTTGGACCGTTTCAATACGATCGTGTCCCCAACCCTCTCCAGCTTCGAGGTACGGATGAGCGGATAAGCGAACAATACCGCTCCGACGGCAAAAGCGGTAATGCCCCATAACCACGGCACATGCGTAACCGGTGCGACAAACATCAGGAAGCCGGTCGACATGCCGATCGGCGGAATAATGATTTTGCGCATTGTCGTTGGCCGATTGCTAGCGCGCAATCGCAGGAACATTACGGCTATGCCTGAGAGCAGCGTGACTACAATGGACGCCACGTGAGGGAGAGAGAATGATTGAGGGAGAAAGCTCATGTGGACGCAGCTCCTTTATTTCCGGCTGTTTCAAGAAGACGACGAATGACTTCATTCGGGCTATTCCGTGCAACTCTTCTTAGAAAGCGCTTGTTTTCTCTAATCCTACCCATTTTACTGCTGGGTTGCAAATAGATCGCGATGCACCTTCACGACCGCCTTGCGGATCGGAATATCTTGTTCGACCGAGCAGTTGGGTCTGTGAATATCGGTCGGAAACAAGACAACGAAATCACCCGGCACCATATCAATCGTATTCTCGTTATGTACTTCATCATAGAAAGCGATGTCCTGCGTCTCATAGCGGTCGTCTGTAATGGCCTGCTCCTCCGAAACTTTGGCTACTCGCATCCGTTCGCGGCCGCTAAGCAGCAGCTGAATGTCCGTATGCAGCCTATGCGTCTCCGGCTTCACTTCGCGCCAATCTCTCGTTACGGGCTCGTTAATAAGCAGAAACATGCCAGGCTCGCCAAACTCATGCCGCCCGGCAGGAAGCTCGTCCAGATCCATCTGCTGCAGCTTTTCTATCGCACGGCGCACCGGCGCGGGGAACGTATGCTGCTCCCGCTCCCAATTCGTTAAATCGCTGAATATCATAGACGTTACGCCCCCTCTACGATTGATTTCACCCGGCCGACATCGCCGGTTTGCAGACGCACTTTAATCCCATGCGGATGGTTGGGCGAGTTCGTCAAAATATCCTTTACGATGCCGCGGGTTGTTTTGCCTGTTGCTTGATCCTTCTTCAATACAATATCTACAGTAAGCCCCGGACGGATTGCAGAGCGTTGTTGTCCATTTGTACTCATGGTTCGTTACGTACTCCTTCAAACGTTGGATTTATTGCTCCCATCATATGCCAGTGAATGAGTGAAGTAAAGATTTTCGCTGCAGCGATGCAAGAAAGGATTGACAGTGAGAATGAGAATTACTATCATTGTTGTAGAGCACGATAACACCACCAGAGAGGTCGGGAACAGGGCGGATGAAAAAGATCAAGTACTGCTGCAGGAACTTCAAGCACGGCTCCAAGTCTGTTTTCAAAACCTTAAAGCAAGAATTTCCCGACTTGAAGCAGAAGAAGAAGGATTGCCTTAGCAACTGCAAGCTGTGTTCCAAGCAATGCATGGTCATGATCGGAAAATCGGAAGTCGTTGTAGCCCCGACAGCAGAAGTGTTGTATGCCAAGCTAAAACACCGGATAGGCTGATATGGCATAGTATGGTAATATAGGAGACGAAGTAGTCCATACTCCTTAGCGGAGTTTGGTGCTTCGTCTCTTTTTATTTTATAATATAGTTGGAAAGGGAGGTGCGGCCGATGATGAACGACACACTCAGCCAAGCTTTGAACGATCAAATGAATTTCGAGTTTTATTCTGCGCACGTGTATTTGGCAATTGCCGCTTACTGTTCCGGAGAAAGCCTCGACGGTTTTGCGAATTTCTTTATTGTTCAAGCCGAAGAAGAACGCTTCCACGCGATGAAGATGTACAAGTATCTGAACGATCGCGGAAAACGCGCTACACTGATCGGCATGAGCACACCTAACAATGAATATAGCTCCATCCTCGATGCCTTCCAGCATGCTTACCAGCATGAGCAGGAAGTTACTAAGCGGATCTATCACTTGTCCGACCTTGCGATGAATGATCGCGAGCATGCGACGATTCAGTTCCTCAAATGGTTCATTGATGAGCAGGTAGAGGAAGAGTCGATGTTCGACAGCATCATTAACAAGCTGAAGCGAATCGACACGGATAGCAATGCCTTCTTCATGCTCGACAACGAGTTTGCACAGCGGACATTCGTTCCACCGACTACGGCTTAAGCATGGTTGGAAAAAGTGGCTGAACAGGGGTATCCCCCCGCTCAGCCACTTTTTTGTATTCACTTAATCGCCGCGTGAGGCGGCAGTTCGAACCTCGGGCCACTTGCTGTCCGATGTCCGATGACCAACTAACCACTATCCGGCAATCGGCCACTCGCCACTCGCGACCAACCACCAGCCTCTCGCTACCACACGATCCGATGACCAACCATCGACCACTGGCCACCTACTCCTGTCCAAGCGGCAAACACTGCAAATCCCAACTTTCACAAACCCCGGGAATTCTAACGAACCCTAGGGGCGTTATTTCAGCAAAATAACCCGATTCAAAATTCTAACGAACCCTACAGGCGTTATTTGGCCGAAAAGTGCCCTTAGCCGCCTCATTTCCCCTAAATAGCGCCACTACGGTTCGTTAGAATCCATTAGAGGTGATTTTCGAGCAAATAAGGCCTGTACGGTTCGTTAGCGCTTAAACATGGCGACAAGAGCGTGCATTCCAGCGCTGCACAGACACTCCACATAGAGAAAGCCGTCTCCAAAGTCGCGAAGCGCATTTTGGAGACGGCTTTTTGTTGGTTCTAACGACGACGGTTAGTCAGGATCGTCACTGCGAACCTAGGCAGCACCAGCTGGCGGCGCCAGCGGGACGGCTGCTTGAGCAGTCGGTACAGCCACTCGACGTTCAGCTTCTGCCAGATTACCGGCGCGCGTTTCACCTTGCCCGCGATGACATCCAAGCTGCCGCCGACACCGAAGGCGATCTTCGCATGCAAGCGGCTCTTGTGCTTGTAGATCCAGCGCTCCGCATTAGGTGCGCCAAGCGCTACGATCAGCACATCCGGACGTTTCTGTCCGATATCGGCGACAAGCGCTTCTTCCTGCCCGTCCTTGAAGAAGCCGTTATGTCTGCCGACAATGGTGACGCCTAGGTATTTGCTCGCGATGATTTCAGCCGCTTTCGCGTTGGTCTGCTCGTCCGCCCCGACGACATAAAGCGTGAAATGATGCTGCTTCGCTTCTTCGAACAGACGGATCAGCAAATCATAGCCCGTTACACGCTCAGGGATATGTTCGCCCTGCCATTTAGCGGCAAGGACTACACCGATGCCGTCCGGCGTAATGATATCCGCTTCATCCACGATTGCCTGCAGCTGCTTCTCCGAACGTGCAGCCATGACAATCTCCGGGTTCGCTGTAATCAGATGAAATAACGGCTTATCCTTCGCCGCGATTTGCGCTTGTACGAGCGCCACCGTATCCGAAAGCGTCCGCTTCGAGAACGGAACGCCCAATATATTGACTGTATTCATCCTACACCTTCCTCTATACGCTCATGCTGTCTATTATTGTAGCACAAAGCCGAAATCGGTTGAAACCTAGCGGAACAGCCCGGCAATCCATCTGATAAAGTCGCCCACAATCGGCACAAGGCCAAATCCGTGCTGACCGATGGCGACAATGCCATAGACGCGTTCACCGATCGCTACCACGCCAAGAACATGCTGACCAATGGCGACGGCTCCAAGCGCATTTTGACCGATCCCTACCGCACCGACAGCAGACTCGCCGATAGCCACCGCCCCGATCGCCAGCTCCCCAATGGCTACAGCCCCTGCAGACAACCCGCCTGAAATGGCCACTGCGCCAAGCGCCAGAAGCCAGCCTACGGCCACGGCTCCTACCGAAATGACGCCGACTGAGACCGCCCCGCCGGCCACAAGCCCGATCGCCACATCGCCGAGTGCGATAACGCCAATGGCGACTTTAGGTTTGCCCTTGCCAACGCTTGTCCGAATGCTGATGAATGGGAGCTTTGCAGTAGGCCACTGGTAGTCGATTTCTTCTTGCCCATTGCCCCTTATGTATCTGTTAAATCGAAGCAATCGCTGCCACTCAAACATGAATGCGCACTCTCCTCGCTTATCCGATTATTATCCGTTCTGCCTGTACCGAATGATTCAAGCTGTTATCCCAAGCGTATAATAATTTAAGAAGCGCAACAAGGATGAAGCGTGAAATATTGCGATTTCATGCTCACAGAAAGTAGATGATTCGTTATGAACCTTAAATCACTGCTATACGGGACCCTAGTGACTCTATTGATGGCCTCGGTCTTGCTATCGGGCAGCGGGAAGCAAGGCATCTATATGTCGAACGCGGCTGCTAGCAGCGAGCCGTCTGCTAAGCAGCCATCCGAGAATAATATAAACCAACAGCCGGCGAAGGAACCCGTTCCAGACGCAGATAACAGCGACACCGCTGCTTCTAACAGCCCAAACTCTCCGAAGGTTATAGCAAGTAACGAAGCCTTTAAAGTCTATGAACCGGCGGAAGAGAGCATTGTCGGAAAATCGTTCGTCGTGAAGGGGCAAGCCCGCGTCTTCGAAGCGGCTTTCAGTTATTCGTTCGAGGATGGACATAACGTCCTTGCCGAAGGGAATGTCGTGGCGGATCAAGGAGCACCGGCATGGGGGAATTTCGAGTTCACCGTTACACTCGCAAGGGCGCCAACCAGTCCGACTGGCGTGCTGACGATCTATGAATCGAGCGCAAAGGACGGTTCGCACATCCATAAGCTGAATTTGGCTTATCACTTCGAGGACGGCTTAGTGGAGCTCGATAACTAACGTAAAGAGCCGTTCAAGACTGCGCGCCAGCGCGCCATGTTTTGAACGGCTCTCTTGCTCTAATGGCCCGGCTGTGTGGCAATTTGCCACCGGACGCCATACTTGTCCTCGATACGTCCAAACATACTCCCCCAGAACATCCGCTCAAACGGCATGATGATTTTGCCGCCATTCCCCGACAGATTGTTAAAGGCATCCTCCGCTTCTTCCTCGGTCTCGAACTCCAAAGTAAGGTCAATCCCATTGCCGCGATTGATCGGCCCCGCATCCGCCATATAGAAGAGGAGACCCGCCGCCTGCAGCACCAAATGCATAACCCTGTCTTTATCCTCCTCAGAAGAGCCCGGCATCATTTCGCCGTACGTTTGCTGGCTTATAATCTCGCCGCCAAGAGCTTCTACATAGAACTTCGCCTGTTCAAGTGCTTGCTCGCTGTACAGGTATGGACGAAGTTTCGTCATCGTAATCGATCCCCCTTCAATTGCGGTTTCACTGAAACCGATGCCTGCCTTGTACCATGAGTGTACCAAATCCACCTGATCTCCGCTATTCGACGCGGTGAATCCAGAATCGTTTGACGACATTGCCGTGTGCTTCCGTGAAGCTCGATTCGAATCGCCCGCCATTTCGCAGAATCGTGCGTTCCGATCCGATATTATCATGATCGCAGATGACCAACACTTCGCGCAGGCCGAGTGCATCCGTCTTCTGGAGCGACAAGGCAAGGAGCTGTGACGCGTAGCCCTTGCGGCGCTCTGAAGGGATGATGCCATACCCAATGTGTCCGCCGCTCTCAAGCAGCTTCTGATTTAACCGGTGGCGGATATTCGCCGCACCGACGACATGTCCGGCTTCGTCCAGCAGCCAATAGGTGGAATGTGGCACCCAGCCTTCAGGCGTGTTCTCCTCTTTATGGGCGTCATTCAATTGAGAGATATATGCCGCAAAATCGCTCGGATCTTGGCTCACCACCCAAGGGACAATATCTTCCCCGCTCTCGATCCATTCCCGGTAGAACGCCAAATAAGCTTCCTGCAAAGCAGTTGACGGCTTTACTAACTGCACCATTGTTCCCACGCTCCTCTATAGAAAAAGAAGCAAGGCAGCGACAGTATATCGTCTTATGCCTTGCTTCATCGGTTGATTATGAATGGATCTTAACGCGACCCTTTGCGCTGCGGACGACCGCCCGAGCCTTGTTTCCCGCCGCCGCTGCGGCCGCCTTTGAAGCCGCCGCCCGCGGACGGTCGGCCGCCTGAGGACGGTCGGCCGCCACCCGAAGATGGTCTGCCGCTCGAGGAAGACCGGGCGCGGTTCTTATCGCCGCCCCCGTTCGGGAATTGCGGTGCGCCTGCACCGCGGCTGCCGAATTCGCCGCCGCGGCCGGTTCCGCCGCGCTGCGGGGAATCCCCGCGCGAAGCTGCTGCGCCGCCGCCGAACTCGCTGCGCGGTGCCGAAGCGCCGCGGGATTCGCCGCGTTGCGCAGAACCGCCACGGCTGCCGCCGAACTCACCGCGTGACGCCGATGCGCCACGGGATTCGCCGCGGGATGCCGAAGCTCCGCGACCGCCGCCGAATTCGCTGCGGCCAGCCGATGCGCCGTGTCCGCGTGACGAGTCGCCGCCGCGACCACGCGATGCGTCGCCACCGCGCCCGCCGGTGCGCTCAGCTGCGCCAGCGCCGCCGAATTCGCTGCGGCGCGCGTTGTCGCCGCGTCCGCCTTCTTCGCGGGACGGCGTGCTGTAGCGCCCGCGTCCTGCCGGCGCCGCGCCATCGCGCGAGCCTGCTCCGCCGCGTCCGCGCGGTGCTTCCGCTCTTGCCGCGCCCCATTGCGGCGCCTCTTCGGCACCGCGTACGCCCGCTCCGCGCGATTCGCCGCGCTTCGCCGCTCCACCGTACGCGCCGCCGCCTGAGTTGGCCTTGCGGCTGTCGATGTTGCCTCCGAAGCCGGATCTGCTCTTGCGGCCTTCCTGGCCGGAACGGCCGCCCTTAGGCGCCCACTTGCCGGAAGCCGACTGGCCTGACGTTCCGCCTCTGCGGCCGGAGCCGCCGGATTTGCGTTCGCCGCCTTGGCGGTCCGGCATATCGTCCATCACCGATGTGCGAATCGGTGCACCGCCGCGATTCTTCTCGCGCGGAATCGGCTGATTGATGCCTTTCTCAATGGCAGCAAGCTCCAAACGATCATGCGGAGATACAAGGGTAATCGCAAGACCATCTTCGCCTGCACGGCCTGTACGGCCGATCCGGTGAATATAGCTCTCTGCATTCTCCGGAATGTCGAAGTTGAATACATGCGTAATCCCTTCAACATCAAGGCCGCGTGCCGCAACGTCGGTCGCAACCAGCAGATGGATCTTCGCATCGCGGAACTTTTTCATAACCTGCTCGCGTTTCGATTGCGTAAGATCGCCATGCAGCTCGTCGCTGTTAAAGCCATTCTCTTGCAGGAATTCGTTAAGCGCGCTTGCCCGCTTCTTCGTACGGACGAAAATAACGCCCAAATACGGGTTGTACTCGCCCAAAAGCCGCTGCAGCTGCTCCATCTTGTCTTTCGCGCCGACTTCAACCGTCAGCTGGCGAATCGCCTTCAACGTCACTTGCGGTGCACGAACCGTGATGTCCTTCGGTTCGATCATGAACCGCTGCGCCAGCGAGCGCACGCCGCCCGGCATGGTAGCCGAGAACAGCATCGTTTGCTTGCGGTAAGGCATTTGGCTCAAAATTTCCTCTACTTCTGTCAAGAAGCCCATGTGCAGCATTTGATCGGCCTCGTCGAGCACGAGCATTTTGACCGAACCAAGCTTCACTGTGCCTCTGCGAATATGATCAAGCAGCCTGCCCGGTGTAGCAACAACAATATGAACCGCACGCTGAAGCTTCCGCAGCTGCGATTCCACATCTTGTCCGCCATAAACGGCCAGCACGCTGAATTCGTCCTTCGTTGCAAGCCGTTTCTTAAGCTCTGTCGTAATTTGCAGCGCTAGCTCACGCGTCGGCGTAAGGATGAGACCCTGCAGATCTTCGCGCTCCGGTCTGATTTTCTCCAGCATCGGAAGCAGGAACGCGAGCGTTTTGCCCGTACCTGTCTGTGCCTGACAGATTACGTCGCTGCCCTGCATAATAACGGGTATTGCGCCTTCTTGAATCGGTGTCGCTTCATGAATTCCTTCATTGCGCAGCGACTGCGACCGTTCCTTGGCAATACCTAATTGTTCAAAACCTGCCAATACATCCACCTCTTTTAGTTATAAAAACCTTCCCGTTCGAAAACCGGCATTTCTATCGTACCACATTACGGACATGCTCATGTACCGATTCTTCCCATTCCCAGTAAAAATGTCGCTTCCCGACCATTTTTCTCCATTGTTTATCCTTATTTTGTCCGTATCGCACGCCAGCCAACCTAACCATTACGACTCGTAAGGAGCCTTTTGAGCAAAATAGTTCGGTTTCAGCTCGGTGTCCTCATATCTATTGTGAAAAATAGCCGTTGTCGCCGGGGAAAGCGGCGGAATCAACCAAGACCATCGTCCGGTCGGCGTTCGGCCGTTTCGCTGTTCCTTCTCTGTAAACAGAGCGAACTGCTTGCTCGCGGTATGGTGATCGACGATCGTTACGCCTTGCGCCTTATAGGAGTGCAGCACCGCTACATTCAGCTCTACGAGCGCCCGGTCCCGCCACAAAGTGCTCTCTCTGGTTGTATCCAGCCCCATTAATGCGCCTACTGCCGGCAGCATGTTGTATCGGAATGGATCGGCGAGATTGCGCGCGCCGATTTCGGTGCCCATATACCAGCCATTAAACGGAGCCGCCGTATAATGAAGACCGCCGATTTCAAGACGCATGTTCGAGACGAACGGAACGGCGTACCATTTTAGCTGCAGCTCTTCGAAAGCCGGATAATCAGGGTGGACTAGCGGCACCTCAAGAACGATCTCGCTTGGGATGTCGAACCACTCCGGCGGCCGCGAGCCGACTTGGATCACAAGCGGCAGTACGTCGAAAGCAGTTCCGGAACCGCGCCAGCCCATCTCCGTGCACGTTTGCGTGAGGGTCAGCGAAATCGGATCGCCCAGAACGGAGCCATCCTCCATCCGGTAGCCCGCGTAACGGATCAACTGATCGTTCCAGATTCGGATATGAGGCGAGTCGGCGTCCGTGCATGGGGCGAAAACGGTAATAGAAGGTAATATTTTGCCTCCGCCTGTGGCATATTCAATATGGCGAAAAACCGCTTTGGCTATTTCGGCCGCGGTGGTCGCATCTCGCGCATCCTGCACGGACAACGAATCCCAAAACAGCCGGCCGATGCACCGATTGCTGTTGCGCCATGCCAGCTTAGCCCCGAAGGCAAGCTCCTCCAAGGTATGCGTATACGTCCCGGTAGCCGCGATCTCCGCGGTAATCACCGCTATTCGTGCCGCTGTCGTCTGCTCAGCAATAGCCAGCTCGCTCCCGACTTGTCTGATGAACGCCTCAGCCTCCTGAAGCAGCTCTACATTACTCATGATTGTCTGTTGATTCTGCATAACTTCTCCTTGCCTGCCCGATGATTAGTTATCTCTATTATAACGGATTCGCAAGACGAATTCCCGTTTCCCAGCTTGTGGAAGGAATTTCACTTTCAAAATGTAAGTGGCAGGGGTATACTGAGGCTGAGCTTACTGTTGAATTGCTGTTTTAGATATTCAAATTTGAAGGAGTGGAGCATGTTGAACCGATTAGCAGAACCTTTTGCGCTGAAGAGTCTTTCTCTCAAAAACCGCATCGTTATGGCGCCGATGTGCCAATATTCCGTAGAAGCGAAGGACGGTACGCCTAACGAGTGGCATTATATCCACTACGTGACTCGCGCCGTTGGCGGTACGGGTCTCATCATTATGGAAATGACCGATATCGAGCCCGATGGCCGCATCACCGAGCGCTGCCTCGGTCTATGGACGGATGAGCAGATCCCGGCTTATCGCCGGATTATTTCGGAAGTGCATCGTCAAGGCGCGAAGATCGGCATTCAAATTGCCCATGCCGGCCGTAAGGCCGATGAAGCGGTAGAACCGGTTGCTCCTTCCGCTATCGCATTCAGCGATGCCTACCGTACGCCGCGCGCGCTGACGACCGATGAAGTGAAAGCTATGGTGGTAAAATTCCGGGAAGCGGCTCGCCGAGCGGTAGAAGCCGGAGTCGATACGATCGAGCTCCACGCCGCTCATGGCTACTTAATCCACCAATTCCAATCACCGGTGACGAACCGACGTGAGGATGAATACGGTCAGGACCGCCCACTATTCGGCGTGGAAGTTATTCAGGCTGTAAAAAGCGTCATGCCTGCTGATATGCCGCTAATCGTGCGGATTTCCGCAGCTGAATTCTCGGAGGGCGGCTACAAGGTAGAGGAAGGCATTGAGATTTTCCGGCGCTATCAAGAGGCCGGCGCCGATATCTTCCATGTCTCGAGCGGTGGCGAAGCCCCGGTTACCGGCGCCAATCGCCCGGCGATTTATGCCGGTTATCAAGTGCCGCTTGCCCGCGCAGTGAAAGATGCGCTGAATGTGCCGGTCATCGCCGTTGGCTTGCTCGATGAGCCGAAGCTGGCGAATACCACCATCGCGCACGGCAACGCGGATCTCGTGGCCGTGGCCCGCGGCATGCTGCGCGACCCGTATTGGGCGCTGCATGCGATTCAAGCGGTAGCCGCGAAGGGCTCCAGCGAGGCAGAGGCGTTTCTTCCGCGCCAATACCAGCGCGGCTATTAAGACGGCGGACTAGTTGGTATGAAAATGATAAACAAGCTGAATGCGGAGCATTATGTGTGGGGCGACGTGTGCGACGGCTGGCATTTGGTCAAAACTGACCGGCTCAGCATCATCCACGAGCGGATGCCCGCCGGTGCCAGCGAGGTGCGGCACTATCACGAGCAGTCCCGGCAGTTTTTCTTTATGCTGTCGGGCACGGCGACGCTTGAGGTCGACGGCGTGCCCGTCGTCCTCTCCCCACAGGAAGGGGTCGAGGTGCCGCCGCTGACCCCTCATCAAATGCTCGGCTCCACCACCGAACCGGTGGAGTTCCTCGTTATTTCATCGCCGACCACGCGCGGTGACCGCGTGACGGTCTAGATGGTTGTGAAAAAAGCTGAGAAGGTGAGCGTTTGCGCCTTCTCAGCTTTTTGTGTTTTTGTGGTTTGGGTCGGCAGGGTATGGTGCTCCATCCCAACTGATTTCCGTTAAACGGCATACCAGTCCAAGAAATTCGTAGGATGAGCTCGCTTCGTCACGACAGCCAGCTCGTTAAGCGGTATATCCGCTATCGATGCTCCAAACTAGCTAATTTCTGCGCCGTAAGCGGCATATCCGCTTAAAGTCTATGACATGCGCATGTTGAGCTCATTTCGACCCGTGAACCGACTCGATAAGCGGCATATCCGCTTACATGTATCATTCTGTCTCGAAACAGAGCTGAGAGCCGCTTTTCCCGACTCTCACCGCCCAACTAAGCTACCCGCTCAGCGCGTTCCGAACCGCGAGAATATACTTCGCCTGATCGAGCGGGTTGACGCCGCGCCGTTGGCGCGACACGTCAACGTCCGGCGGGCATTCGCGATAGCCCGCGAAGAAGGTCGTGAGCGTGCCGCGGCCTTTCGTCATGGAGCCGAGGCGTGCCGGGAAGTCGAGCGTCGTCGCGACGGGCAGCGTGCCCTCCAGCTCCATTCGCTCTTGGCGCACGATAGGCGCGTCAAACTCGCCGCGCATCAGGACGAGCTCGTTCATCAGCTTGCCGCCGTACTCCTCCGGCACGGAGAGCCGAAAACGAAGCAAAGGCTCCAGCAGCTTTGTTCCCGTATTCGCAAGACCATTCATCATGCCCATTGGCGTTGCAATGACGAAGTCGAGCGGATGCGTATGCCACACATGATGCTCGCCTTCGATTAATGTGACGCGCAGATCCGTCACTTCCCAGCCGCGCAGACCCTGCTGCAGCGCTTCCGGTACGCGCCTCGCCACCTCGTTCTGATAACTCTCCAGCAAACGTTCGTTGCGAACAAGCGACTTATAAACGAGCCCGCTTCCCCGCTCGCCCGGTTCAATTGCAAAACGCAGGATCGCCCAGCAAGGCTTCGGCATCAAATACGCGACATACCCTTCGCCAACCGATGCAGGCGTTTCTTTATAAATAACCGATGGCGCGCCGAAGCTGACGTCTAGCTTAAATCGACTCAGCAAGATGGAGGTCAGCACCTCCATCTGAATCGGCCCCATTACCTTCAAATGCAGCTCCCGTTCATCCTGCAGCCACTGCAAATCGAGCAGCGGATCCTCATCCGCAAGCTCCTGAAACGCCGCAACGACAGCCGGATACTCAGCCTCGTTCTTCCATTGCACCTGCACGGTGAGCAGCGGCACTGCAAGCCGTTTCTCTCCCGGCACGCCCTCAGGCGCGCCGATGACATCGCCGATTCGCGCGCGGCTCCACCCATACACAGCCGCGATATCGCCAGCCTTCAGGACGCCGATATCTTCGGTTTTCTGCCCGGTCACACGCCGAATTTGCGTCACTTTATCCTGCATGTCCCGGCTGTAATTAAGCACCGTATCGCGGTTGCGGATAACTCCTTCGAAGAGGCGGACATACGCGATTTTGCCCATCACAGGGTCTCGCTCCATCTTGAAAATCACACCCGAAACCGGAGCCTCCTCCGACCCGCTCGGAGCCGGCAGATACGTCAAAACCGCATCCATCAGCTCCTTCACGCCAATCCCGCGGTTCGATGCACCGAACAGAACCGGAAACAGCGTGCTGCGATGAACGCCTTCGACGAGCACTCGTCCAAGCAGCGCGTCATCCACAGCCTGCCCTTCAAGGTAGGCATCCAGCAACGACTCGTCCTGCTCAGCAGCCGCTTCCACCAGCATGCGCCGATATGGCTCTGTCCACGGCTGCTGTACCGGCACCTGCTCGTCCAACACCGACACAGAACCCGCAAAATCCGCCTCCGCTCCAATAGGCGCCGCAACCGGCACCGCCTGACGCGACAGCAATCGCTGCAGTTGACCTAATACTTCCAGAGCATCCGCTCCTACTCGATCCATTTTGTTGATATAGATAAGTGTTGGAATCGATAGATCGCGCAGCGCCTGCCAGATCACTTCCGTCTGCGCCTGCACGCCTTCAACAGCCGATACGATCAGAACCGCACCGTCCATGACACGAAGCGATCGCTCCACCTCAGACAGAAAATCGACATGGCCGGGCGTGTCCACGAGATTAATCGGCGTATCCTTCCATGCAAACCGCGTTACTGCGGCACGCACCGAGATACCCCGCTCCCGCTCGACATCCAGCCAATCGGTCTGTGTTGTTCCCGTATCCACGCTGCCCAGCGCGCGAATATGCCCGCTCTGATAGAGCATCTGCTCGGTCGTGGTCGTTTTGCCTGCATCGACATGAGCAAATATGCCAACATTACGCATCTTCGCGCTCATAGCTCCCTAATCTCCCCCGCTGTTAGCCCTTATCGTCGTAATAAACATGATCGGCTGCCAGTAATGCGCCGCCTTCTATAGTGAAAATGCCAAAGGAATATTGCTTCTGTCTGCGTTTATCTGTCGGCGAGCCCGGATTAAACAGCAGCACACCGCTTCGCTCCCGAATTAGCGGAACATGAGAATGCCCAAACACAATCACGTCCACACTGCCCTGCTCGAAGGACCGGTACGCATTCGTTTCCGTATCCTCGCGCTTGCCCGCGCCCAGGTGACCGTGCACCAAGCCGACACGAAGTCCGCCAACATCAAGCACTTTGCGGTGGCCGAATTTGGCGATAATCTCATCTCCGTCATTGTTGCCCGCCACGCCCTCCGTCCGAGCATACGCGCGCAGCATATCCCAGACCGACAACGTCATCCAATCCCCCGCATGCAGAATGGCATCCGCATCCTGAAGCTCCTGAATCAACCGATCCGGCAGCTTCTTTGCCATTCGTGTCATGTGCGTATCCGAAACAACGACTACTTTCATGTCCTCCACTCACCCTTCACTTTGGCATGGTCAACCACAACGCCGCTAGTGTCTTCCGTCTAAATCTTATTACCTTCATTATTGTGCAAAAGCACCCTGTATTCAACAATAAACAATTTTATTCTTGTAACCTGACATGAATATGCCGCAAATAAAATATTCCATCCTTAACCCCTTCAAATCGCACAAAAAACTGTCAATCACCCCTTGTTTCGTGTTAGATTATATTACATATAAAGCATTTGCTTGCTCACAGTCCGTTTAGGAAAAGGAGAGAATGCTATGTTCAACATTAGGCGTTATTCTACCGCAGACCATGACGATATCTGGCGGCTTCATCTTCTTGTTATTTCCGCAGCAGGCGTAGAACCGACTCATCAGCATTATCATGATATTTTCCATATCGACGAGCAGTATCTCGAGAGCGGCGGCGATTTTCTTGTCGGAACGGGTCAGAACGGCGTCGTAGTAGCGATGGGCGGACTCAAGAAGCTCGACGAAGAGACCGCTGAAATTAAACGGCTGCGCGTCCATCCGAACTTTCAGCAGCGCGGCTTTGGTCAGATGATGCTGACGAAATTGGAGCAGCGCGCGAAGGAGCTCGGCTTCCGCCATATTTATTTGGACGCTCTAACGAACCAGCTAGGCGCCAAAAGGCTGTTCCTTAATAACGGCTACGCCCATCGAGGCGCTTCCGTCATCGACGGCTTCTGGATCAATGTCTACGAGAAATCGCTCACCGAGGCTAAATAAAATAGAGTAATAATAAAATCGCTCAAACCGCTGGGCTTATCTCATCGTTACCTCCTAATAGAACGACTATTTCGAGGAGGAAGATCGATGAATAAAGCAAGAAGGTTTGGGCTATTTTTGCTGACATTAACGGTATGTCTGGCCATGCTGCTCCCTGTGCTAAATGCATCAGCAGCGGAAAGCTCCCCAGCGGTTACAACGGATGCGGACACGGCTGCTAAGCTTGGCCTGTTATTAGGCGACGGCGACGGTGTGTCCGCCGCTTATCTCAGCAAGACGTCCACAAGACTCCAGGCTGCTATTATCTCGTTACGTCTTCAAGGAAAACTAACCGAAGCACAAGCATTTACAGGAACAGGCAACTTTAAAGATGCTTCTCTCGTAAGTAAAAGCAACCAAGCTATTCTGGCTTATTTGAACGCTCACGCAGAGCTCGGCTGGAACGGTACGGGCAACGGCAGTTTCAATCCCCTCGTTTCCATCACCGCGCAGCAGTTCTACAAAGTGCTGCTTGAAGCGCTGGGCTACAAATCCGGCACAGCTTTCCAATACAGCGCTACTTTCGCTTTCGCTAAAGGAAAAGGGCTGAAGAACATTGCCGGCGCGGCTGAGCTGACCAATGCCGATATCGCCACAGCACTGATCGAAGCATTAAACGCATCGAACGCAAAAGGCGCTACACTGTTCGCTCAATTGCAGCAGGCAAATGTCATTGCCGCTTCTGCCGTATTGCCAACAGGCGAGCATATCGGAGTTGGCGCTACGGATAAGCTCGGCTCCTACTTAACCGACAGCAAAGGCCGCACACTCTACTACTTTACGAAAGACGCTGCTAATCTGGAGTCCTGTCAAGCCGGCTGCCTGCAAGCATGGCCAATCTTCCATGCGGATCAGCTGCAAATCCCTACTTCCCTGAACGCGGCTGATTTCGGGATGTACATGCGCGCAGACGGCACGATGCAAACGACGTATAAAGGATGGCCGCTTTACTATTTTGCCAAAGACATGGCTCCCGGCGATGTAAATGGCGAGGCTGTCGGAGGCGTATGGTTCGTAGCCAAATCCGATTACGCCGCTATGCTCGGCACCTCCACGACTCTAGGTAACTACTTAACCGATGCAAACGGACGCACCCTGTACTATTTTGACAAAGATACAGCTGGCAGCAGCGTTTGTGAAGGCACTTGTTTGGCCAACTGGCCGGCTTATCTCGCTACCGGTGCAAATGCGCCTACCGGCGTTGCAAGCTCTGATTTCGGCACGATTACCCGCACGGATGGCAGTAAGCAATCCACATATAGAGGCTTCCCGCTCTATTACTTTGTCAAAGACTTGGCGCATGGCGATGTTAACGGACAGGGCTTGAACAAGGTTTGGTATGTTATCGATCCTGTTGCTTTCAAAGGCACGACTGCCAGCGCAGAAGTCAAAACCTATCACGTAGACATCAAAGAATATTCCTTCGGTACCGGCCCGCTGACGGTGGAAGCCGGCTCCAAGATCGTCTTCACCAATTATGACGATATGAAACACAACGCAGTTGCGGTCGACGGCAGCTTCAGCACCCCGTTGTTAGCGAAGGGCGACACGTTTACCATTACGATCAGCAAACCGGGTACGTATGATTATTTCTGCGAGCCCCACAAGAAGTTCATGACGGGCCAAATTATTGTGAAATGAGTGAAGTCTTATGCAGAGGAAAACGAAGAGTAACCGAGTAGGAGCGAGGTGGAACAAGGGCTATCTGTCAGCCGCCTTGTGTTTGCTGCTTTGTCTGTTGGCGTCTGCTTGCAGCAGCAATCATACTGCCGCTACGCAGAATCACGACAATCACGGCGATATGGTGATGAATGATGCACCAGACTCGTCTAACTCCGGTGAGGACAGCTCTGTTAACGCCTCGGCAGACAACAGCTCAATAGCACAGCCTGACCCCGCAACTGATGATACACAAGCAGACGACAAGGGCGGTAACGCTTCAACGGATGGCGGAACTGCCCCGGCTACAGGGCCCAAGACGGACGATTCGAAGGCCGCGACAAAGCCTGATGATGACAATACAGCTCCGGAACCGGCAACCGATGATAAAGGCGGCACGAAAGGCGATTCTTCGGACGATACGCAAAAAGATGACTCGAAGACCACGACGCCTGCCGCCAAGCCAACGCCGAAACCGGCAACGAAGCCGGCCGCGAAACCGGAGACGAAGCCGGCTCCAAGCACAACGACGACGAAGCCCGATAAACCGGCTGCGGGCGATTCGAAAGCCGAAGTGAAGAGCAAAACCTATGTGGTCGAGATTAAGGAGTTCGCTTTCACCGTAAGCAGTCTGACCATCCGCCCGGGCGATTCCGTGAAATTCATCAATCGGGATAAGGTCAAGCACAGCGCCACGGCAGATGATGGCAGCTTCGATACAGGTCTCCTCGCCCTCGATGAAGAGAAACTAGTCACCTTCGACACCGAGGGAGAATTTTCGTACTACTGCTCGCCGCATCCGGCGATGCAGGAAACCATTATCGTTTCTGCCAAATAACTTTCTACCGGACAACGTTTTGCAGGGTAGCCGCAGCTTAGGCGGTTACCCTCTCTGCGTTAGTTTGGTACACTTATGATTAATTATCGACGTCTGTTCTGGAGGCTTGCCGGTATGCACAATCTTGCTGATCATGAATTGATGCTGCTCATCAAAGCCAAGCAGCACAAGGCGCTGTCTGTTCTATACGATCGTTACGCGGCACTTGTGTATTCGTTCGCCTTGAAGTCGCTGAAGGATGAACAGTCCGCAAGGGACATCACGCAGTCCGTGTTCATGCGGCTGTGGGCGACCGAGTCGGACTACAACCCGGACAAAGGCCGTTACACCAGCTGGCTGCTGACCGTAACGCGAAATATGACGACCGATTGGCTGCGCAAACAGCGGCGTATTAACGCTCCGCTTGTTCCCTATGTGCCGGAGGAGCTCGAGCGTATTCCTGATGCTGCCGTTACTTCTCCTGAGGAGAGCGCAGAGCGCCAATCACTCAAAGCGCAAATTCGCAGCGCCTACCGCCATCTATCCTCGCAGCAGATTTTGCTGCTGGAGCATTTCTACTGGCAGGGGTACAGCTTAAGCGAGCTCGCTGCTGCCTATAATCAACCGCTCGGTACCGTGAAGAACCGATTGCATCAAACACTCAAAATATTACGCAGACATTTGCCGGCAGAAGAGGAGGGATTGTGATGGAGAATAAAGATACATTGCCAGCATCCCCTTGCGAGCTGTGTCTGGAATACGTCTCCGGCGCATGCAACGAAGAAGAATCGCTCGCTTTCGAGCTTCATCTCCCTCACTGCGACGCCTGTCAGAAGGAGCTGCTGGAATTGCGCACAGCCTGGGAAGCACTGCCTACCGATATTGAATGGATCGAGCCGCCTCAAGATCTGAAGCAGCAAGTGATGGATGCCGCGCTTGCGGTCCGACCGGAGGAAGTGACGCATCGCGACGAACCTGCAGTCAATCGCATCGCGGAATGGCGGCCAAGAAAGCCCAGAGCTCGCTTTGGCAAGCTGCTCCCCGCCCTGCTGACCGCTTCAACCGCAGGAGTCGTGCTGCTGTCCATATGGAATATCCAGCTGCGCCATGAGCAGCAGATTGCGCCGCTCCCGGTAGAGCAGGCGCTGCAAGTATCCGCCGCCCAGATCAGCGAGCTTGTTCCGCTGAAAGCGCAAGGCCCGCTCGCCGGCAAGTCCTCCGGAGTTGCCTGTATTGTCGATAACGGCCAAAGCCGGCAGTTCGTCGTGTATTTGTTCGGTGCGGCAGCAACCAAAGGCGCAGAAGCCTACCAGGTCTGGCTCGTTAAGGACGGTGTCCGTACGAGTGCCGGTACATTCCGTGTCGGCCAAGCGGATCGCGGAATCGGCCTGCTCGCGATGCCTATCTCCTCGGCGAAGCTCGATTACGACAGCATCGGCATTACCATTGAGCCCGATGATAAAGGCAATCAACCGCGCGGCGCGAAGGTGTTTGGATCCATCTGATCTTCATTAGCACGCAGCACACGGTAGTTAAGCCACTCCGGCGGCAGAAGCCGGTTATACTGGGGCTGCAGGTAGCGGTCGTCGATCAACAGCAAGCTTCCGCGATCATGCTCCGAGCGGATAAGACGCCCGCCCGCCTGCAGCACTTTATTCATACCGGGATATAGGAACGCATAATCAAATCCATTGCGGTCAGTCCGGTCGAAGTAAGCCTTCATGATGTCACGCTCAAGTCCAACCTGCGGCAGTCCGACGCCTACAACAACAACGCCCGTAAGCCGATCCCCGACAAGATCAATTCCCTCAGAGAAAATGCCGCCCATTACCGCAAAACCAACCAGCGTTTCCCCCGAACCTTCCTGAAAAGCAGCCAAAAAACCTTCCCGCTCCTCCTCCGTCATCCCCGGTCCCTGCACCATGGTCCTCACCGAACTCGAACTCGAATCCGAATTCGAACCCAAGCTTGAATCAATAAGCAATTGATATTGCTCATACGCATCATTCATATAGGCATAGGACGGGAAGAAAACCAAATAATTGCCCTGTTTCTCCTGTGTCACCTTCGCGACGAGCGCGGCAATCGGAAATTTCGTCCGTTCCCGATCCTGATAGCGGGTAGATAATGGCGCAATCGTCACTTCCAGCTGGTCCGCCGAGAAAGGGGATGGAATGACAATGCTATAGCTCCCCTCGCTCTCACCGGCGCCTAGCATATCCATGTAGTAGTTCAGCGGCGTCAGCGTAGCCGAGAAGAATACCATCGCATGATATCCCTTGCTCATCACCCCAAGCAGATGCGAAGGATCCAAGCAGAACAGCTTCGTACGCATATCTCCCCGCAAGGACTCTGTATAGGCTACGAATCGCTCATCGAACAGCTCCGCAATACGTACGAAGCTTTGACTGCGAAAATACAAATCAAGTAGTTGCGGATTCACGCTGCCCCCAGCCGGTGCAAGCAGCTCCTTCTCTGCCGCCGCCGCAAACTGCTCCACCAAGCCAACAAGCGGCTCCGGCAACGACTCTGTCACCTCTTGCCGCTGTTCCCCGAGTGCTTTACGCTGCGCAATGTAGTATTGATTCACCGCTTTGGCCGCGCTGTGCACCTCGGCGTTTATGCCTTTGAATGCCCGCTGCATCTCTAGGAAGTCTGCTTTACTCAGCTCACTCGAATACATTTCCCGTGCCCGATCCACAAGGTTATGCGACTCATCGATCAGCAGCGCCGTTTGCCGTTTCTGCTCCTCGAACATGCGCTTCAAGCTGACACGCGGATCAAAGACATAGTTATAGTCGCAGATCATCGCATCTGCTCCATAAGCCGCATCCAGCGCGAATTCGAACGGGCAGACCCTATGCTTACGCGCATATACTTCCACCACTTCGCGAGTGATGAGCGTTTCATGCGAGCGCAAATCAAGCAGCGCCTCATTAATCCGGTCGTAATAACCGTCCGCGTATGGACAATGCTCCTTCGAGCATCGAACTTCCTCTTGAAAACAAATCTTCTCCTTCGCCGTCATGGTGACCACCTGCATATGCAGGCCGTTTGACTGCAGCAGCGCAAAAGCCTCTTCCGCCGCTGTGCGCGTAATCGTCTTCGCCGTTAAATACACGAAACGCTGCAGCAGTCCCGCCCCGATCGCTTTCACGGACGGGAAGATCGTAGAGATCGTTTTGCCGATGCCCGTCGGAGCTTTCGCAAACAGTTTATGGCCTTCGGCGATCGTCTGATAAACAGCACCCGCCAGCTTCCGCTGTCCTTCCCGATAGGCGGAAAACGGGAAAGCGAGCTCCTGAATACTGCGGTTTCGAAGCTCCTTATGCCGCACTTGCTGCGCAGCACACGCATAAAAAGTTCTTACCATTTCGTAAACGAACTGCGTAAGCTCCTCATAAGTAACCCGCTGTAGAAATCGCCGCTCTTCCTCGCTCTCCACTTGCACATACGTCAGCTGCACCGCCAGCTCCTGAAGCCCCCGATCCTTGGCAATAATATAGGCGTAGCACTTAGCCTGTGCCCAGTGAACCAGGTATGTATGGTCGATCTCCTCGGGTACCCGACCGGAGGTCGACTTAATTTCATCTATAATAAGGCCGCCATCATCTTCGGCGACGAGCAGCCCATCACAGCGTCCATCAATGACAAAGAGAAGATCATCCATGGCGATCTCCGTGCTTACATATACTTCCTTCTGATCTTGTTCGCCATATTGCTTCTGGATGCGTTGATGCGCCTTCGTACCTTCCGTCATCGAGCTCATCACATGGAACCCTGATTCAATGTCGCCGCTCCGATACGCATATTCCACCAAAGCACGGACAGACAGCTGTATATGATCTCCCATGGCATCTCCTTCAAGCCGATCGAATCGAACATTTGTTCCTTAATTGTACCATCTAACCCCGTATACGCGCAAAAAAAAGCCGTCCCTGCAAGGGACGGCTAATTTTTTGAGCTTTTTAACGAATTGTTGTTGTTCAATGCCGGCAGCATTTTCATGCTTTTTACCATAGGCGTATGATGCACATGGCAGGAAGGAGCAACATCGAAGGCGAAGTTATCGCGCATCCAGCTTTTGCAGCCTTCTGTCTCACAGCTCCAAATGGCTGTGTTCTCTTCAGGGATATCCTCCACGATTTTCTTGCGATTATACAAGGCGCATCCCTCCCGGAATTATAAAAAAACTGCCCTCAACTTTCGTTAAGGGCAGTTTGTTGTTGTTCGCTATAAAACTACAGTTTTACAACGTTTTCTGCTTGTGGTCCACGGTTGCCTTGAACAACGTTGAACTCAACGCGTTGGCCTTCGTCAAGGGACTTGAAGCCTTCGCCTACGATTGCGGAGAAGTGTACGAATACATCGTTGCCGCCTTCAACTTCGATGAAGCCGAAACCTTTCTCTGCGTTAAACCATTTAACTGTTCCTGTTTGCATTAGGAAAACCTCCAAAATTAAATTAACATGTACTTTTTATTCGTTTAGCAAATAAAAAAATCACACATTGAAAAAGGTACCATCTCGCTTTATGACAACCCTTTTCAATATGTGAATTCAGGTCTTTTCTTACTAAGATCATATTAGCATATCTATATGTGAAAAGCAACGTGATTCCATTTCTTAACTGTTATTGTCTGGATTGTTCTTCACCTGGTCATTTGCAAAGTGCAAGCTATTTCGCTTGCCCTCTGCTATTATGACCGGCACTTGCTTCTTCCATACGCAAATTTACAAAAAATTTACGAAACCATTTAACGAACGTAAACGACTAAACTTGATCGTTATAAGATCTTGATCTCCGCGTTATTTTATCCCGAGTGCCTGCAGTTCCTGATCGACGCGCTGCTTCAGCGCCTTCTTCTCCGAGTCCTCGAGGAATGCCGCATTTACCCCATTGCGAATGATTGTGGCCAGTTCCGCGTCCGTAAAATCAAACTTCTCCGAAACAATCCGGTATTCGCGTGTTATATCAGTACCCGAAACGCTTGGGTTATCCGTATTGAGCGTGACGATCAGCCCTTGCTCGAAATACTCGCGGATCGGATATGCATCCCAGTCCGCAACGGCTTTCGTCTGGATGTTGCTGACCGGGCACATTTCAAGCGGAATGCGCTGCTCCAGCATCATCTGGAGAATTGCCGGGTTCTCCCGCAAGCGAACACCGTGTCCGATCCGCGACGCTCCCAGATTCTTCACGGCTTCATATACATTCTCCGCTCCTGCGGCTTCACCCGCATGAATCGTCACAGGCAATGACCGCTTGTGAGCCAGCGCGAACACTTCGCGAAACAGCTCCGGCGGGAAAGACGCCTCGTCCCCTGCCAAATCAACGGCAACCAAACCGCGCCCGGCATATTGGGCCGCCGCTTCGATCACTTCAAGATTATCTTCTCGGCCATGGTGACGCATGCAGATCGCAATGGCTCGGCCTTTAATGTCAAACTGCTGTTCGGCCCGCTTCATGCCCTCAATAACATGATGGATGGTTTCCTCCGGCCGCAGCCCGCGAAGTCTGTGCAACTGTGGCGCGAAGCGCACCTCGATATAGCGGCAATTGTGAGAGGCAGCTTGCGCCAGCGTCTCATAAGCTACACGTTCCAGTGCAGCACCCGATTGCATGAACCGAGTCGTAAAAGCAAACTTGCTTAAGTACTCCGGCAAACTGCGGCATTCATCGTCAACCTGCATATATGGAATCAGCCCTGCCGCATCGCCCGCAGGCAGCTCGATGCCTTCCGCTGCAGCGATATCAAGGACGGTGGCTGGCAAGAGACTTCCGTCCAGATGAACATGAAGATCTACCTTCGGCAATGGATGCCATCTATTCATACGGTTGTTCATCCCTTCTCTATGTAGTGAACATCATAGGTAACGCAAATCGCTGCACCATTGTTGCTGCTAGTGTCGCCCTGTGGCAGAGATTTGATAATAAGACAGCATATTATACCGAAGAGTGGAGGAATTTGTCGATTCATGACGAATTGATAACGACTGGTTATTATTTCCCCCTTACTGCTTGAGAGGAGTTCTGCACCCTTGTACAACTTAAATGACGACACGCAATTGCGGTACACGACTCCCCGCAGGACATGGTTTATACTGCTTCTCAGTGCGCTTGTTCTTGGCAGTTGCTTCTGGTGGATCACCAATGCCTACAGCCGCTGGCTGCATAATGAAGTGTATCACGATGCATCCGTGGAGCTGTCGGCCAACGCCTCGTCGCTAACGCTGGCTCTCGAGCGCAGGCTGCTGCTCTCGGACGGACTTAAAGCATTTGTTGATACTTCTCTGATGGACTCGCATACGCTGGATGCTAACCATTTTAACAGTTTCGCCAAAAGTTTCATCGGTCCTATCCAGGGCATTCGCAATTTATCCGTCTATCCCGGCGGCATCGCTGAATACGTCTATCCGCTTAAAGGCAATGAGAACGTCATTGGGCTTGATCTCTTTAACCATTCCAATCCTGATATCCGCAAGAATGCACTGCGCACGCAGCATCTGAACGCCAAGACGATCGTCGGTCCATTCGAGCTTACACAGGGCGGGCTCGGGCTATTGTCCAGACAGTCCATCTTCGTAGAACGTGAATTCTGGGGTTTCGTCTCCATCGTACTCGATGTACCGCCGATTCTGGAAGAGGCCGGTCTGACGAAGGTGAACAAGGGCATTGACCTGGCTGTAAAAGCGGGCAAAGATGTGATCAACGGCGATGCAGGGCTCTACAATCGGTCCCCGCTGCTGGAGAAGGTATATCTGGCTGAAGGCAACTGGGAGATTGCCGCTCTTCCTAATAAAGCGAAGCTAAGCGCGATTGATACGAAGGTCCAAATTATCCAGACGATTTTCCTCCTGGCCTTGATCCTGCTTATCTACTTCATTTATATTCAATTGACCCAGAAACATAAGCTGCAAGTGATGGTGAACGAACGGACGAATAACCTGACGCGCACCAATCAGCAGCTGGAAGCAACCTACGAGGAACTCATTGCTACTGAGGATGAGCTGCGAACCCAGTATCGGCTGCTGGAAGGCACCGAGCGATCTCTTCGTCAAATGGCTTACCGCGATACGGTAACCGGGCTCAAGAACCGGGTTTTCTTCCAAGAACGACTCGAGGAAACGATCGTATCGTCCAGCAATAAGAATCGCCGCTTCGCGCTGCTCTTCATCGATCTGGATCAATTCAAGCTCATCAACGACATGCTCGGCCATTCCTACGGCGACTTGCTGCTTAAGGAAGTCGGCGAGCGAATGACGATGCTGCTGACCAAAGGGGAATCGTTCTCGCGGATCGGCGGCGATGAATTCACGATTATTTTGCCCTTTCTGAAGGATCTCGCGCATTTGCACCATATGGCGCAGCAGGTCGTGAACTTGTTCCAGCAGCCATTCGTCCTGCAGGGGATGGAGTATTATGTGACAGCAAGCATCGGCATCACGGTCTTCCCGGAACATAGCGAAGATGCGGAGCTACTCATGAAGTATGCGGATGCGGCGATGTACCGTGCGAAAGAAGAGGGCAAGAACAACTACCGGATTTATGACGATACGCTGAATGCCGATGTGCAGGAGAAAATTTATATCAAGAACAGCCTGCGGCGCGCCCTTGAGAATAAAGAATTCGAGATTTACTACCAGCCGCAGCTGGAGATTAAGACGAGAAAAATCATCGGACTAGAAGCACTCATCCGGTGGAATCATCCGAAACGCGGGCAAGTATCGCCGGCCGTTTTTATTCCGATCGCGGAAGAATGCGGCTTGATTGAACCTATAGGAGAGTGGGTCCTGCGTACGGTGTGCGCGCAGAGCAAGGTGTGGCAGGACTCCGGCGCTGAGCCTATTCGGGTCGCTGTGAACTTGTCCGCCCGCCAATTCAACCAGCGGAACAAGCTGACAGAGCTTATTAAATCGATTCTGGCGGAGACCGGACTCGATCCCGCCTATCTGGAGCTGGAAATTACCGAGAACCTGGCTATGCAGGATGAGAACGCGGTAGCCTTGCAGGAGCTGCGCAATCTCAATATTACGATTTCCATCGATGATTTCGGGACGCATTACTCCTCGCTCAGCTACCTGAAGCGACTGCCAATCGACAAAATCAAGATCGACCGCTCCTTCGTAAACGGCATCTCCAAGGAGCCGAAGGATGAGGCGATCATTCTCGCGATTATGCTGATGGCAAGCCATCTGGGCCTAACGATCATCGCTGAAGGCGTTGAAACGACGGACCAGCTGTTCTTCCTGCAGCAGAACCACTGCCATGACATTCAAGGCTTCCTGTACTATCCGCCGCAGCAGGCGGATACGATTCTTCGCATCCTGAACAGCCATTCGCCGGATAGCGTGCTGGCAGCAGAGAAGAAGTAAGCTGGTATGTAGTAAAAGAAAGAGCAGCTCTCGGCCGAGAGCTGCTCTTTTCGGTGTATTAGCTCGTATGCGCCGGTTTGTTGCTCTACGGGCTACTCTTTCGCTCATTCCATCAACTTTGCACCGGTTTGTTGCTCTATGTGCTACTCTTTCGCTCATTCCATCAACTTTGCGCTGGTGTGTTGCTCTATGTACTACTCTTTCGCTTATCCCGCCGATGGCCGCTAGAGCATATGCGCCGGAGCGGCGGTGTTCGCCGTCTCGACGCGGTTGCGGCCCAGATGCTTGGCGCGGTAAAGCGCTTCGTCCGCGTCCCGGAACAAGACGGCCGCATCCTGCGCCGTGTCCGGGTACCGTGCGATGCCCATCGACAGCGTGACAGGCCTTCCAACGGGACTGTCCGTTTCTTCCATGACGGTACGCAGATTCTGTGCGTAGACCATCGCCGTCCCCAGCCCCGTTTCCGGCAGCAGCACGACAAATTCTTCCCCGCCATATCTGCAGCAAATATGGGTATCCTCGAACTGCGCCCGCATGTTGGCCGCCAGAAACCGCAGCACTTCGTCGCCCATTTCATGGCCGTACGTGTCATTGACCTGCTTGAAATGGTCCAGATCCAGCACCATGATGACAAAAGGCATCTCTTCCGCAATCCATCTGCGGATATAGAGGTCCATCGTGCGCCGATTATACAGTCCGGTAAGCGGATCGGTTTGTGCCTCCTGCGACAAATGATCGAATCTGCTGCGAATTTGCCTGACGGCCAGTACGAACGCCCGGTGCATCGCATTGGCTTCGCTGTTCCAGGAATGGATGCGCGGCACCTCATCGCGTACCGATTTGTTGGTCAACACGACAGAGGCATAATTAGCGAGCTTCGTCAGCGGCTCGGACATTTTACCAATGAGCCAATAGATGACCAGCAGCAGGAGCGCCAGAATCGGAGCCATATAAAGCGCAACCCTGAGAATCGGACGCTTGGACGCCGTTAAGATGACAGCTGTCGGGGTCTGCGTGACCACGCCCCAACCGGTCTCTTTCATATAGGTATAGCTTGCCAGCATATCGACCCCGCGCGAATTGACGATCCGTTTCACGCCGCTGTGCCCAGAGAGCATCTCTGCGAAGATCGGATTCACGATATCGCGCTCCCCGATACGGCTCTTATCCGGATGATACAGCATCGCGCCGGAGGCACTGACCACGTAGGCGTAAGTACCGTTACCGGACTGTGCGGCATCACCAAGAATCGTATTCAGCAAATTCGTCTCATGCAGACGGATCGTGCCGCCGATGTAACCCAAATATTCACCGCCAGCCCCCCATAGCGGATGACTGACCATAATAATCAATTGATTCGCCGCACTAATATAAGGCTCCGAAATAAGCGGCTTTCGTTCCTTCAGCGCTTGCTTGGCGCCATCCGTTTCAATGGTTTTGCCCTTGAGCCCTGTATCCGTTTCCGATGCAATGCTGATCACTTTGCCGGTTTTATCGACCACGACGACCGCTTTGTACATCGGGTTCGTTTGTAGAATCAGCTTCACCTGCTCGTCCAGGTCAGGACGGTCCAGCCCGCCCTTCGCGATATGCTCGGCATTGTACTTGAGGTTCTTCTTCATCGAAGCGAACAGCTCATTGACCGTTTCGCTGATCTTAGTCGTATACATATGGTTAAGCTGGAAGCTCATCGTCATCAGCGAGTTCTTCTCATTGCGGTAGCTGATTAGCAGACTGATTCCCAGTGTAATCAGTACGGATGCAACGATGAGTACGCTAACCATGGTTCGTATCGAAAATCCCTTAGCTCGGAGCATGCACATGCCCCCTTTCAAGCTGATGAGATATTATTCGACAAAAACCGCCAAAGTTCCTGCATCTCGCACACCCTCGCAAAATAAAAACCGCTCCCTGCAAAGCAGGAGAGCGGCGACCATATATTACGTATGCGTTTTCAACTCCGGAGCTGAATCTTCTCCAGCAGCTCTTCCCGCTCCCAGCTTACGAACTGATCCTCCCAAGCTACGTGGTATAAGCCTTCCCCGGCTTCCATTACGGTACCTCTCGTGCCATCCAGCAAGAACACAACGCAATCTCCGACCTCGAACATCGTTATCACCCCAGTCTGAAAACGATTCCGTGACCACCTTTCGGATATTCCCACTTGATGTTCTGATGCGGACAGCCGATGCGGCAGCTCCCGCATTCATGACAGCCTTCATAGCCGACATGCATGCGGATCTCCTCCCATTTGTACACCTCGGCTGGACAGAAAATGGTGCAGATTTTGTCCGGACAGCTCGACATGCACACCTCGGCATCGAGTACGGTCAAATGCGATTTCGTATCCGCATTAAACCGGAGTAAGTACTGTTTCTCCTCGATGGACTGCCCTTTCGCCAGATCGCTCATTTCACTTCATCACCTTCCAGGCCCGGTACATATCCCGCGCGATTTTCACCTTCTCTTTCGTCGTGCCGATATCCCGCCATATCTTCTTCTGTTTCTCCCGTTTGGAGGTGCCGTCTACCGTGAACATTTGGCTGGCCGCACGGTTCATCATCGGGATGTACTGCTCGAAGAATTGCGGGAATTTGTCAAAATGATGCGTGGAGTCTTTGTACTTCTTCAAGTCCTTCCCAACAAAGCTGCCCATCAGCGATGCCTTGTAATGTTCGAGGAACGCCTCCGAGAAATCTCCGGCTTGCTTCGCCAGCACGACCGTCTCCGCGGCCAGGCGTCCTGACGTCATCGCCATATTGGAGCCCTCGCGATGAATGGCATTGACGAGCTGCGCCGCGTCGCCAACGACGAGCACGCCGTTGCCGACCACCTTCGGCATGGAATAGTAGCCGCCCTCCGGAATGAGGTGGGCGAGATACTCCTGCGGCTCCGCGCCTTGCACAAACGGACGGATCATCGGGTGATTCTTGACATAATCGAGTAAGTGGTGAGGCTTTAGCTTATGCTTGATCATGCCCGAAAGTAACGTGCCCACACCAAGACTGAGCGTATCCTTATTCGTGTAGAGGAATCCGGTGCCGAGAATGCCTTTCGTGGCATCGCCGAACAGTTCAATCGTGCAGCCCTGCCCTTCCTCCAAGTTAAAGCGGTCCTCGATGACCTTCTTATCCAGCTTCAAAATCTCCATCGTCGCCAGCGCCACTTCATCCGGTTTAAACTCTTTGTGGAAGCCGAGCGACTTGGCCAGCAGCGAGTTCACGCCATCGGCGAGCACGACAACGTCGGCATAAAGCTGACCGTCCGGGCGGTCGGTTTGAACGCCCACGACTTTGCCGTTCTCAACAATGCAGGAGAGGACAACCGTCTCATTGATGAGCAGCGCCCCTTGCTCCACCGCTTTGCTCGCGAACCACTGATCGAACTTGGCCCTTAGCACGGTGAAATTGTTATAGGGCTCGCGTGCCCACTCCAGCCCTTTATAACCGAACGTTGTAGCCGATTCTTTATCCATCATCATGAAGCGCTGCTCCACGATGGGCCGTTCTACCGGCGCTTCCTTATAGAACTCCGGTATGATATCCTCCATCATCTGCCGATACAGCACGCCGCCCATGACGTTCTTCGAGCCGGGATACTCCCCCCTCTCGAGCAGCAGCACCTTCACGCCCGCCTTCGCCAGCTCGTAAGCGCAGGCAATTCCGGCAGGCCCCGCGCCTACGACGATACAATCAAACTTCTCAGGCATAGTTACTCTCCTTCCCAAGCGCAAGCTTGAACTGCTCGATCAGCAGCGGCACGATTTCGAAGGCATCACCTACGATGCCATAGTGGCAGGATTGGAAGATTAGCGCGCCGGGATCCTTGTTAATGGCAATAATGAGGCCGGAATTCTGCATGCCCACAATATGTTGAATCGCCCCTGAAATGCCGATGGCAAAATAAATCTTAGGCGTCACCGTCACGCCGGTCTGCCCGACCTGATGATGGTGGCCGACCCAGCCGGCCTCCACTACATCCCGGCTTGCACCGACTGCCGCGCCGATGACATCCGCAAACTCATGGATGAGCTGGAACCCGGCCGGGCTGCCAAGCCCCTTACCGCCGGCGACGATAATATCCGCCTCGTCGATCCGTACCGTCTGCACGGTATTGCGCACGATCTCGAGCACCTTCGTCCGCACATCATCTTCATGCAGCTCGATGGATTCCTCAATAACCGTACCTTCTCGAGTTGTGTCGCGAGGAAGCGCCCGCACCACCTTCGGCCTTACCGTGGCCATTTGCGGCCGGTATTTCTTGCATAGAATCGTCGCCATGATGTTGCCGCCGAAGGCGGGGCGGCTTGCGAGCAGAAGACCTGTGTCCTCTTCCACGTCCAGCTGCGTAGTATCGGCGGTAAGGCCTGTCGGGAGGTCCGTGGCGACAGCGCTTGCCAAGTCCTTACCCGTCGACGTTGCGCCATAGAGGATAATCTCGGGCTTGTATTTCTCCGTACAGGCGAGGAGCGCCCGCATATACGTTTCGGTACGGTAATGCTTGAAAATCGGGGCGTCGTAGACATAAACCTTATCCGCTCCGTAATAGATGGCTTCCTGTGCAAGCGCGCTCACCCCATCGCCAATAATAACGCCGGCCAGCTCGGTTTTGCGTTTATCCGCCAGCTGCCTGCCCGCGCCCAGCAGCTCCCGCGCCACGGGTACGATTGCGCCGTCCTTGATCTCCATGAACACCCAAATCCCGCGGTACTCCTCGAAGCTCATGACGATTCCCCCTTCGCTTGGAACAGTTCCTTCTTCTCCAGCAGCACGCCGATCAGCTGGTTCACCTGCTCGGCAGCGGCGCCATCCAGCATTTGTCCGCCCTGCGGTTTCTGCGGCGCCCAGACCGACGAAACGATCGTCGGCGAGCCTTTCAGACCAAGCTGCGCCTTATCCACATCCTCCAGCTCATTTACGGACCAAATGAACGGATTATATCTGGCTGCCCGCAGCATGTTCGGCATCGTCGAGTAAGGAACCTCGTTAATGTCCTTCTCGACCGAGAATAGACATGGAAGCGTCGAGGAGATGACTTCGTAACCGTCCTCCAGCTTCCGTTGGAGGATCGCGATGCCCTTCTCCTTGTCGATCTCGACGATCTTCTTCACCGAGGTGAGCGGGGGGATGTCTAGGCGCCGCGCGATGCCCGGTCCCACTTGGCCGGTATCGCCGTCTATCGTCATCTTCCCGCAGATAATAAGGTCGATCGGCTTTTCCTTGGCAATTTTGTTAAGCGCTTTCGTTAATGCGTAACTCGTGGCCAGCGTATCCGCTCCGGCGAAAGCCCGGTCGGAAATCATATACCCCTCATCTGCGCCAATCTCGATGCATTTGCGAATCGCTTTGACAGCCGGCGGCGGACCCATGGTAAGCACCGAAACCGTTCCCCCGTAGCGCTGCTTCAGCCGAACCGCTTCTTCAACCGCATGCGCGTCATAGGGATTCAGAATCGCCGGCGCGCTGGCACGATCCATCGTGTTGGTTTTGGGGTTCATCTTGATGATTTTCGTATCCGGCACTTGCTTAATGCAGGCGACAATATGAAGCATCCCTTCAGCACCTCTCGTCTAAATACTAAAATATATAAGAGACAGCCCCAGAAAATGCCTGTCACACAGGAAAGGCTTGAACATTATTGTTCAAGCCTTGGTGAATCCCCACCAACTACCCACGCACCCCAATGCAATCCTACATAAGCTATGTTGTGCATGAATCTCTTTGCGGCCTTCTCTCGGAGGGCTTCTTTTTTTTGTACATAACGCTTCGAAACGATGAAGAGCACCAAGACAACGCCTTGTAATCTTCGATAAAGATTACTTCGGCGCATAGATGGATTTGATATGCCGGATATTCAATAATGTGCTTCTTCCGCCCGCACCGATGAAGTCGATGATGCCGCCGCTCACCTTCTTGATGACGCCCAATTTTGCGGATTGTCCGCCAAGATCGATAACGACCATGTTGCCTTCTTCTTCCTTGCACCGTTCCTCGAAGCTTCTTGATAGAGCGGGCGGCAACGGCTTCATCGAAGGTGTATCTGCGCTTCGGGCGTACGGGAGATGAGAAGTCGGATAAGGAATAAGCCATTTCAAATGATGCAGCGAAACATAAACCGCGTTATAGATGGGTGAGCAGATCACCAGATAATCGTCCATAATGCCTTGCAGGAAGCCATGCATCGGCTTGCTGCCGCTGACGCAGATTTCGACGAACATGCCCTTCGCTTCCTGCAGCACGGTGAGCAGCGAAATCGAATCGGCGAGCAGCATCGCGCTCGGCTCTCCTTGTTGATTATCCGCATTGTCGTCCGAAGCATCCGGATTCAAATTGTGCACATGGATCGTCGGAATATACATATACCGCTCTTGATGATAGAGAACCAAAATATCCGGACCTACATCGATTAATTTTCCCGCTAACTGTTGCTTCCCCGTCACCTCCACAATCACTTTCTCCGCAAGATAAGGTATCAATTGATTCAAGCTAGTCCCTCCTTTACATTTCTATTTGGTTTGGCTTGTCTGGTCAAAAAATCCAACCTACCCAGTACGTTAACAGGACAAGCGTGAACAGCACCGTTACCGGAATAACGAGTACAGTTATCTTTATATACTGGGACCAATTGAATTTCACACCGCCTCTTCGGATGATATGCATCCACATAATGGTCGCCAGCGTACCAATCGGCAGCAGAAGCGAACCGATGTCACTGCCAATAACGCTGGCCAGATAAGAAACTTTTAGCGTAAGCGGATCCAGACCCATATTCGTTAGAGTCAGCGTTCCGACCATTAAAGCCGGATGGTTATTAAACAGGTTGGACATGATGCTCATCAGCACACCCATCAGCACGCTGGCATGCAATAAGCTGCCTGTGACAAGCGGCTGCAAGTAAGCAATCAGCCACTCCGTTAATCCGATGTTGCGCAGCCCGTAAATGATCACGTACATGCCAAAGGCAAAGATCAAGATATACCAAGGGGTTTTCTTCAACATATCGACAGGCGGTATTTTGAGATAAATCCAGCGCCAAGCCAGCAGAAAAGCCGATCCGATGACGGCCATTACCGCAACGGGAAAATGGAGATACGAAGCAACGAACAGGCTGATACGCACACAGAAGACGAAAATAAGCACATTGCGCATAAACTTGCCGTTGTAGCTCTTCTTAGGTGTGTCCCCTTTGAGCGGATGGCTGCCGGGCGTCGATTTCCACGGCTGAATTTCAGGCAGCTTCTTCGGAAGCGTTCGGTAGAAGATTACAAACAAGAGAAGAGACATGAACGCCAGCCCAATGATTGCCGGCACGAACATCATTGCCGTTTGCATGTAAAGGTCCATATGCACAATCTTGAGCGCGATCAGATTGACGATGTTGCTTACCCCGATGGGAGCGCTGGAGGCTGTTGCGATCAGAGCACCTGAGAGGAGATAAGGTATTTTCTGATGGTTTTTGAGCCCCATATTCTTGAGCAGCATCAACAGAATCGGTGTAGTAATCAGAATACTGCCGTCATTATTGACGAAGAGTGTCATGAGAAAACAGAACAAATTCGTAAGCCAAAAGAGACGAATACCGGAACCTCGCGCCTTTCGGGTTAGGATTTCGGCCGCCCAGTTGAAGAACCCGAAGCTCTCCAGCACGATAGCCATGACAATGGTCGCTATGATGGTAATTGCGGCGCCATAGATCGTTTCCGTGATACTCCCTAAGTCTCCAAGTGAAACTGTACCCGTAAGCATAACGATAAACGCACCAACCGATGCCGGAATCGCTTCATTCACGTTCGGACGCCAGAACATAAAACCGATGGTTAGGAAGAACGTACAAACTGTAATGATTGCCATTATGTCGTGCATGTCTTTACCTCTCTTCAAGAAATCGTTTCTCTAGTCTTTCATTCTCCTTTCGAGCCGAATAGAAACGCCATTGCTCGCGATGCTATTTTCA
This sequence comes from Paenibacillus rhizoryzae, assembly GCF_059686995.1. Classification (NCBI taxonomy): domain Bacteria; kingdom Bacillati; phylum Bacillota; class Bacilli; order Caryophanales; family Paenibacillaceae; genus Paenibacillus; species Paenibacillus rhizoryzae. Next base: position 288,347 of record NZ_JCAALT010000008.1, read on the forward strand.
TAGATTCCTCCTCTGCATGCCCGTAACTGCAGCGCTGTACTGTATATATATGTACAAGGCAGATGGCTCGTACTGGACAATACCCCCGAATCTATGAAAACCATCTCCTATCAACACTTGATAGATATCCCTGAATGGCAGATGCCGGGAATAGATAATTGCCCATCGCCTAGCGCCATCGACGCATGACTTCCGAGTGAGCCAGCCTCGGGCTGATTGGACAGCAAAAAAGGCGGTTCAGGTTAAATTCCTGATCCGCCTTTTTGTTTGGTTTGTATTTGCTGCACTTGCTAAACCATGTAGATCTCTGGGCAAGCTTCTTGCACCTTATTCGCCGCTTTCGCTGCCATGTAGATCTCTGGGTATGCTTCTTTCTCCATATTCAATGCTTTTTCAGCCATGTAGATCTCTGGGGGAGCTACTTGTGTTGCTCTGGATGCTACTCTCTACTCAATCCCATCGCTTCCCAACCAATGTGTTGCTCTGGAAGCTACTCTTTGCTCAATCTCACTACTTTTCAGCCAATGTGTTGCCCTAGGCGCTACTCTTTGCTCGATTCCACCGCTTTTCCGCGTATGTGTTGCCCTGGATGCTACTCCTTACGCGATCCCACCATTTTTCAGCCAAAGTGTTGCTCCAGGAGAGTCTTTTGTGAATATGCGGACCCGTTACCGAGAAGCCCTCTACTTAAGTACGGTCCAACCTGCGAAACTTCGGAAAATGAATCGTCACCGCGGTATACACGCCTTCCTCCGACGCGATCGACACTTCATGCCCGAGCTTCGCGGCCAGCTGCTTGACCAGATACAACCCCATCCCTGTCGACTTCGTATGAATGCGCCCATTCGAGCCGGTGAACCCTTTATCGAACACGCGATGCACTTCTTCTGGCCGGATGCCAATCCCGGTATCGCGAATGACCAGCCGTCTCTCCCTGCTGTCTTCCTCATAGAATGCCGCCACTTCCCCGCCCTCAGCGGTGTACTGCAGCGCATTGGCCATAATCTGATCGATCATGAACGCCAGCCACTTGCTGTCACTGGCGACGAACATTTCTTCGCTCGGCGCGAGCAGAAACCGGATGCGCTTCGTAATGAAGAGCTTCGCGTATTTCTTCACGCTTCCTTTTACGACTGCCGAAATACCAATCTCGTTTATAAAATAATCCTTGGAGAACGAGTCAATCCGCGAATAGTACAGCGCTTGTTCGACGTAGCTGTCGATTTTGTTCATCTCATCCTCCAGCTTATCAACCAGCTCATCGACCGGCTTATCCTCACTGCCCGACAGCAGCAGCTTGCTTGCGGTAATGGGCAGCTTCACCTCGTGGATCCAGGACATGACAAAGTCCTGATGATCCTTCATCTCCAGCTGCACCTGCTGAAGACGTTTGACGTAGGTCTCCTGCTGGCTGCGAAGAAGCGCGAAGTAAAGCGATTGCGCTTCATTTTGCGGATCCGGCAGCGCTTCGAACCGCTCCAGTTCGCCGCTATGGATCAGCTCCGACAGCTCCCTGTAGAAGGAACGCCGATAATAGTAGCCCGCCACCACATAGATGATGGCGAACACGAGGCAGCTTCCATCGATGTAGACTACGTCACTCCATCCGTTGCCGCTGACGATCAGCATGACGGTCACGAACAGCAGCACAACCGCAAACCAGCTTAAATAATAACGCTTGTCCTTCAAATAAGAGAGAAAGGTCATTCGATCATGTACCCCTGCCCTTTCCGGGTCGCTATGAAGTCTTCTCGGCCGAGTTCAGCCAGCTTCTTGCGAAGTCTCACGATATTGACGGTCAGCGTATTGTCGTCAACGAAGCTCTCGTCCTCCCACAAACTGCGCATCAGCTTCGTTCGGCTGACGATGGACCCTTTCTGCCGCATCAGCAGGCTCATAATGACGAATTCCGTCTTCGTCAGTTCCGCTTTCCGCTCGCCTTGATACAGGGCTCCGTCCTTCAAATTCAGGACAATGCCGCCATGCTCGATGGCGCTCGTTTGTGCGTCCATGTAGGTATACGTTCTGCGCAGCAGCGCGTTAATCTTAGCAATGAGCACGTCGGGGTGAAACGGCTTCTGAATAAAATCATCCCCGCCCATATTCATGGACATAATCATATCCATAGGGGTATTGCGCGAGGAAATAAAGAGGATAGGCACCTTCGACACGGCGCGGATTTCGCTGCACCAGTAGAAGCCATCGAAGACCGGCAAATTAATATCGAGCAGCACAAGATGCGGCTCCTCGCGGGCAAACCGCCCCATGACGTCTTGGAAATCGACGATAGCCGCCGTCTCAAACCCCCACTTGTCCAGCGACTCGCAGATCATCTCCCGTATAGTCGCGTCATCCTCGACGATCATGATTCTCAACGTAGCCTTCGCTCCCCGCAATGGTTTCTTCCCTCATGTTACCTTCGGTCCGAAGAGGAAGCAACCAACCTGACAAATCTGTAAGGTTACCGGCGGAAGCTGTAAGCTTGAGCTAGGGATGATTCCTGTACAATAGAGCTATACCCGGTGCGATGAGCGCCTAATGGAGAGGACAACGGACAATGAAGACCATTCTGGAAGCAACAACGATTCGCAAAGTGTACGGTGCCAAGAGCAACATCTACACGGCGCTGCAAAATATTGATTTAACGGTCCAAGAGGGCGAGTTCGTCGGCATTATGGGTCCGTCCGGTTCAGGCAAAACAACGCTGCTGAACCTGCTGGCCACGATTGATCAGCCGACCTCGGGCGATATCGTCATCGATGGACAGTCGATTCTGCGGATGAATGAGGCGCAGCTATCGGCGTTTCGCCGCAGCAAGCTCGGATTTATTTTTCAAGATTTCAATCTGCTTGATACGCTGACGGTGAGGGAGAATATTATATTGCCGCTAGCGCTGTCTAAGGCGAATGCCGCAGATATGGAGCGCCGTGCCGAGGAGGCAGCCGCCACCTTCGGAATTGGAGCGATCCTCGATAAGTATCCGTATCACATCTCCGGCGGCCAGAAGCAGCGGACCGCCGCCGCCCGCGCGATGATTACGCGGCCAAGCTTGCTGCTGGCGGATGAACCGACAGGCTCGCTGGATTCGAAATCGGCGGCCGATTTGCTGGATAGTCTGAAAGGGCTGAATGAACAAGACCGCGCGACGATTCTCATGGTGACGCATGATGCGTTTGCCGCGAGTTACTGCAAACGGGTTATTTTTATAAAGGACGGGACGTTATTTACAGAGCTGGCACGCGGATCGATGCCTCGCAGTCAGTTCTTCAAGAAGGTGCTTGATGTGCTGGCCGTGCTTGGAGGTGGCTCCGGTGACCTTGTTTAGTTTGGTCAAGAAGAACCTGCTTGGGAATGCGCGCAGCTATTTGCTCTATTTCATCTCCCTGGTCTTAAGCGTCGTTATCTACTTCACGTTCGTTTCTCTCATGTACAGCAGTGAAACCCAGGCTTCGATGGAGCTTCAGGGGGGAATTGACAACATCTTTCTGGGTGCCTCTGTTCTGCTTATTGTGTTCGTAGCTGTGTTCATCTGGTACTCAAACGGCTTCTTTACGAAGCGGCGAAAGAAAGAGGTCGGCCTATACACGCTGCTGGGCGTCCGCAAGCGGACCGTTGGGCAGCTGCTCTTCTACGAGAATCTCATGCTTGGCGCAGCCGCGCTTGCCGCAGGTATCCTGCTCGGGACGCTGCTCTCCAAGATGTTCACGATGATCTTCCTTAAGCTGCTCGACTCCGCCGTGGAGGTCAGCTTTCATTTCTCCGGCGCAGCGACGGCCAACACCATCATCGTCTTTATGATTCTTATCCTGCTCGTGTCTGTGCGAGCCTACCGCCTTGTCTATCGGTTTCAATTGATTGAGCTGTTTCAGGCCGAGAAAGAAGGCGAGCATGCCCCGCGCACTTCGCTGGTTGCTGCAATAGCAGCAGCGTTATTGCTGGCCGGCAGCTATTGGATCGTATTTGAGTCGATCACGACCACCGCGGAGATGGGGCGAAATTTACTCCTGTTCGTAGTTGGCCTCATTGCCGGTACCTACCTGCTGTTTCGTTCCGGCATCGTACGGCTCCTGCAGCTCGCGAAGCGCAACAAATCCCGCTACTACGCAGGGATGAACCTCGTTGCTGTCTCGCAGCTTGTGTACCGGATGAAAGGCAATACGCGCACGCTGACCATGATTGCTCTGCTGAGCGCCATGACACTAAGCGCCGTCAGCACGGGGTACATCATGTATACGGGCAACGGGCAAGCCGCTGAGGAAGCAGCGCCTTTCAGCTATAGCTGGATCAGCCGCGCAGAGCTCAATACACCGGCGGCCGCACTCATCGAGGCCGACAAGGAGCATCCGGTTACGGCCCATATGCAGCTTCCGGTCATCCGCCTTCATGCGGATTTTTCCAAGCTTGCCTATATTCCCGGCGGGTTCGAGGCTACGGAGATGCCGATCAAGGTGATGTCCGCCCGCACGTATAATGCCGCGGCGGAAGCACTTGGCTTCCCGGCTGCCGCTGCCTCGCTGAGCGATGATGAGGCGGCAATCGTTCGCCCGCGCTATACGTCGGATCTTGCTCCATCAAGCTTCATTGGGCCAACGACATTGCATGCCACAGGGCAAGACAACCAAGGAACGGAGACCACGCTCGATTTGTCGATGCTCCTGGATCATCATATGCTGCGCTGGAGCTACCCCGACCTCACGATTGTAGTGAGCGACAACCGGTTTGCCGACCTGGCGAAGATCACCACGCCTATCGCTTACGAGGTCTACAAGGTGAAAGGCGAACGCCAGACCGGTGAGACAACCAAAGCATTGCTGGCACTTGCCGGTCCCCGGACCGACGCCGATGCTGAAGTCCATATAAGCGCGAATGATGATACGGAGATGTCTCCGTTTTATACGGTTTATCGGGAAGGGCTCGAGGGAAGCGGACTCATCCTGTTTATACTCGGTTTCCTTGGCCTCGTCTTCCTGGCAGCTACAGGTAGCATTATCTATTTCAAGCAGCTGACAGAAGCCTACGCAGACCGTGAACGATACGCCATTCTTCGTAACATCGGCGTTAGCCGGCATGAAATTCGCCGAACGATCGCGGTTCAAACGCTGTTTATCTTCGCCTTGCCGCTCATCGTCGGCATTGCTCACAGCGCCATGATTCTGAAGGTGCTTGCAAGCATCAATCTCATCGCGGCCAGCTGGACTGCGGTCGGCACCATGGCAGCTTACATCGTCATCTATGCGATGTATTACGTGTTCACGGTTGCATCCGTGAATCGGATTGTAAACAGCCGCAGCAGCTAGCAAAAAGCCCGCTCCTCGAATAACGAAGAGCGGGCTTTGCTGTATGCCTGTGCCTGTGGTGTTCCGGTTTATTTCATAAAGCCTACGAATTGCAGCCAACGCTTCAGCACAACCGCCGCTTCTGCACGGGTTGCATTGGCTTTCGGCGCGAATGCTCCTTCATGATTGCCTTGAAGAATGCCTGCGCCTGCAGCCTGTGCCACTGCATCCTGAGCCCAGCCTGCAATGCTGCCTTTGTCTGTGAAGGCGAGCGACGCTGCAGCGGATGGTTTGCCCGCAAACTTCAGCGCGCCGGCCAGCATGACAGCCATTTCTTCGCGCGTAATCGTTGCGTTCGGAGCAAAGCTGTCCTTGCTGCGTCCGGAAACGATGCCTGCTTCCACAACGGCATGAACCGCGCTTGCGTACCACTTGTCAGCAGGCACGTCTGCAAACGCAGCAGCCGTATCCGCCATTTCAAGACCGAGTGCTCTGGCCAGCATCGCGGCAAACTCCGCGCGCGTAACTGTGCTGCTAGGCGAGAATGTGTTTGTGGAAGTGCCCTTCACAAGCAGTGCCGAAGCGAGCAGCTCGATTTCTTTCTTCGCCCAATGCGTGTTCACATCGGCGAATGTTTTGGGCGATACTTGAACGATCCCGTAGAAGCTTGCATGAGGAGCCTTAATGACGGCTTCTACAGTGCCTTTGTCATTCGTCACCGTTGCCGGGATGAAGGACAACTCGCCTGTAGCAGGATCAATGAGAACGGCCATAAACGGCTTGCCTGTTCCCTGACCTTCTACAACGATTGTTCTGGTTACATAAGTGCTGCCGAAGCTTGTGATCTCTTCGGACTTACCGCCTGCGGTTGCAGTCACGGTAAAGTTAACGACACCTACAACATTCATGTTGTTCGCTTTCGCGCTGTCGTTAATATGCTGCCGTTGCTCCGTTGTAGGGGCAGTCATCGAAATCGATACCGTCATGCTGCTTAGATCGGAACCAAGCGATTGCGCAAGCCCAATAAAGTCAACCGAGTGAAGAGGTAAATTAAAGCTTCCTTTACCGGTATCCACCGCGATAACCGCGTTTGGATTCGACTTCACTGCATCAGCAAGCACATGAGCCGGCAATTTGAAATCGACGTTGTCTGCCGCTTGATCGATATGGATCGCGATCGTTTGTTTCGATGCAGCATTGCCTTTAAGCGATTCGAATGCTTTCGTAAGATCGTCGGCACTAGGCGATACCGTTACATTGGTTTTGCCATTTTGCGTTTCTACCTTCACTGCATCGCCGCTTGGAGTCAGAACAACACCATCGTTGCTCTCGCCCCCTTGGTCGCCCGTCACCGGAGGAGTCGGCGGTAGCGTTGTCGATGCCGTTGTTTTCGCATGGACTACATTGGAGCTTCTTGTTTCCGGCCCACCTGTTACCGACAGTCTAAACGCATAGTTTGTGCCTGGAGATAAGTCGGTTACCGTTGCGGTTCTGCTGGCAGCAGAAAGCTTTTCTATCGTACTCACTTTACTCCATGTTGCTCCTTGGTTGGTAGACAACTCAAGGCTTACACCTTCTGCACCCGCCGGCATGGAGAAAGAAAATTTCGCAACCCTATCCTGAATACCTGTCAGTGCCAATTGATCGTAGGTTCGCAATAGATTTTGCCGTACAAACTGTACGTCCGTTTCATCCACAGCGCCATCCTTATTGAGATCTTCAATTGCCGCCGACGTTGGCGTGGTTCCGATTAGATCTTGAATGAGCTCCAAGTCAACGGTGTCGATCATATGGTCGCCGTTCACATCGCCGGCATAGTTCAATATTTGAGGTGCGATTGCAAATTCGCCGACCGCTTCACCAAACATCGTTTTGCCCAGCTTCACTGACGCTTTGCCAGTCAAATGGCCGGGAACGTCAACGATAAATTCAGTCTCCTTCTCACTGACCGGGATGTGATCGGCGAAAATTCTACCGTTTTTTTCGATGGCCGCATCATAGGAGGTGCCATCTACATGCAAAGACATTTCGGCACCAATTGTGCTGAAGTCCTTCGTCCAATCCAATTGGCCATCACCACCCTCGAAGGTCATAAGTGCCTCCGGGAATATGGACCCCTCTACCATGGCGTGTTTGGAGATCACCTTGAAACCATCAATGGAACTGAATGCAGGAATTTCGGCAGCCTCTTCTTCTCCAGCTTTCGTGTAGAAGAACTTCTCGATATTTTGTTCGATATTCATGCGATCCAGACCGGTGTAATTCTCGTCATCCACCAATTTGAACGTTACATCAAGGAATGGCATGTCGCCATCGAATCCTGTGAAGCTATCACCGACCAAGGAGGCGCCAACGTTCACCGCATTTTTGGCCCAAGGATACATATCGTCTTCGTGAACAATCGGCTCATCCACGTTAACGGCGATACCCGCTGCGTCTGCTTTTGCTTGGAAAGCAGGGTTTACGGTTACGCCTACAAATTCAAAATTCGTCTTGTAGTAGTCCACATCGTATGTGCCTGCAACAAGATCTTCAACATTGTTGAGGTTAAGCGTCATCGTAACTTCGTCGCCTTGATACAGCTTCTCTTTGTCATACTCCGGAACCATATAAGGCGATCCGGCTTTAATGAATCCGTAATGCATGAAATCAGCGACCAAATAACCGTTGCCTGCTTTATCGATCGGGAATAGCGCCAGTGTCAGCGGTTTATCCTTCAGCGTTTCCTGATCGATCAGATCATCCCGCGTGATGCCGAACTTCACATCTCCGTTCGGATCCATTTTGAACTCCCCATCCGGATATACGTTCTGATTCTGATAATAGAACAGACGATTATCCGACTGGGTAATACCCAGTGGTGCCAGCTTTGCATTGCCCTCATCCGAGAGGTTTGCATGAATCCAAATCGCGTCGTGGCTTACGCCTTCGAGCTCTTCGGTCGTAAACATGGAATCATCCACTTCATATACGCCAGGTGCATAATCCTTGTACGAAAGCGTAGGACGCGTATTATCCACAATAAACATTTGAGCCTTCGTAAAGGTACGGCCTTGTGCATCTTTGCCAACCAAACGTACCGAATACTCGCCTTCCTTCATACGGATAGGTTCTTGAGAAATGGTGAGATCCGTCGGATCTCCAATAAACGGATACAACCATTCCCCGACAGGCAGATAGAGCTCTTCATCGACAGGCGCACCCGGTTCGTAATAGCCATGATAGAAACTGCCAATGTCGTTCCCGTCCTTATCCGAGACGATCGTCATAAGTGTTTCCATCGGGCTGGCCAGTTTGAAGAACATCCCGTTAAAATCGTAAAACGGATGGCTTACGGACGGATACTCCGACATGATAGCCGGATTGTACATATAAAAGGAGTCAATGCCCGGATCAACGATACGAGCGGCAAAAGGAACCTGGTACTTCTCACCCGCATCCGCTTGATTGGTCAGATGCACGTAACCCTCGTACCGGCCGTTTGCCGCCGTAGGCGGAGCGACAATATTCACCGGCAGCGTCACTGCCGTGCCTGCCGGAACTGTAATGGAGCTCTGTCCATCCACGTTTACAGTAACGTTGTTGTCAACCGCACTGGGGCTTCCTTCCGCTGCATAATACTCCACATCAACCGTAAAGGTTTTATCGCTTTCGCCTTTATTCGTGATGGTCATTTCTCTGCTCTCCAGCAGATCCGCATCTGCGGACTTCGCGTGATTGCCGTAAGAAATCGAGCCCGAAGGATTATCAATGGTAATAATTTCGCCATTCTCATCCAAACTTTGCGCCGTATTCAATACTTGAATGGATACATCCGCATTCACGGCTTCCGTTACATCAACCTCGCCGGCACCCACTTGATAAACCGAGTAGTTCCCTTTCAAATCGTCTGCTGTATTCATCATTGCATTTCTAACATCAAACGGCGTGTACTCCGGATGCTTCTGCAAAATAAGCGCTGCAACCCCCGCTACATGAGGCGTTGCCATCGATGTGCCCGAAATCCGTGCATAGGCATGGGAATAGTCGATGCCATCTTCGGGACTATGAATATATTCCGGGTAAGTGGAGTACACGTTTACGCCCGGTCCCACAACATCCGGTTTAATATCGTAGCTGCCATTAACCGGTCCTCTGCCGCTGAAATCTGCCAAATGGCCGCCTTCCGTGACCGTGCTGCCGATGGCGCTGAAGGTAATCTTCGGATCGACCGCCGCTTTCAAAGCTTCGCCGTTTGCTTTGGACGTCGCGAAAGTCGGAATTAATGCAGAGCCGTCGCCGATAAACGGAATATCGCCCTCTACGTTATTCGACATGATCGCAGCGATAGCGCCTGCTTTGGCTGCGTTTTCAATTTTGGTTTGGAGGGCTAGCGTTCCGCGCTGGATGAACGCGATTTTCCCCGTAAGGTCCTTACCCTCGAGATCAGCGGTATCCGCTAAACCAACATCTACGATTTCAAAAGGGAGTGCCGTGTTCAACAAATCCTCTAGCGAAGAATAGTTGTAGGCAATGACTTTCATCGCATCCAGCGAAAGCGAATCTGCTGCTGCCGATACGCTGCCCGTCATGGTTTTCAGCGATATCGCAAAATCGCTGGCACCCACCGTAATCGCGAGCGGCGCCGTACCCGGGGAGCTCATCGTTTTCTCGGCCGGACCTGCATTCCCTGCCGCTACCACGCAAGTTACGCCAAGCAGCGTTGCGTTATTGATCGCAACCGATTCCGGTATGATCGGACTATTAATCATCACTCCAAGCGAGAGGTTAATGACATCCATTCCGTCTGCAACCGCTTTATCAATACCGCCAATAATCTGGCTCTCGGTTCCGCTGCCGTAAGGACCGAGCACGCGGTACACGTACAGGTCGGCTTCAGGCGCTACGCCAAGCGCAGGCGCATCCGTAGCTGTACTTTTAGCGCGTGCGGCGATCGTTCCCGATACGTGGCTGCCATGGTACGTATAGTAAGTGCCGTCACCGAGATGCTCTTCCTGACCGGAAGCCTTCCAATCCTCATAGGTCGTTTCCATCGGATCGGCATCATTATCAATTTCATCCCATCCTTTAACCGATGAGGGATCAATTGTCTTCGGGTCGACGCCTTCTTGAGCGCGATATCCTTTATAGGCATCCGTTAAGTCAGGGTGATTGTAGTCGATCCCTGTATCCAGAACGCCTACTTTGATTCCCTGCCCTTTGATGCCTTGCGCGTGCAATTCTTCAATGCCAGCGAGGGGAATACTGTTATCCGTCGATGGCGCATCCGTCTGCTCGGCCGCAGCTTGAGACACTTCCATTTCTTTCGGATCGAGCTTCACGACGTTGTCCTTGAAAATCCGTTTAACGACGCCGGAACGAAGCAGGCCCTCGAGATCTTTGCCCGGCAGCGTCATGGCAACACCGTTAAAAGCGTGGCGATATTCTCTGGTAATGGTCACTTCTTCTTGTGCTTCAAAGGGAGCCGGGCCTTGCTCCGTCTTCTTGCCTTCTACTAATTGATTCACATAGTTTCTGAAAGTAGTATGGTTGTCTTCTGCGTCTACTTGCGCATCGCTTTTGGAAATATGCACGCCTGCGGACGCTAGTTTAAGCACTTCCACCTCTGCGGGCGCCTGCTTAAATTCAACAATGACCGTTACTGCACTCGAGCTATTGCGGTCAAGCTCAGGTGCAATGACTGGACCCTTGAAATCCAGCTGTTTCAGTGCGTTCTTTTGTTCCGGTGAGAGGTGATAAACGGGATTACCCGCGTTGTTGGGAGCTGGGAGCGAATTTGCTGCAAACACATTATAGGGAAGGGCAAGCGATACTAGCATACTGCCGACGACAACTTTGGAAACAAGCTTCTTTCTGCTGTTCTTGTGCATACCGACTCTCCTTCAAGTAGAAAAAATAATAGACTAGAGCAACTCTATTATGTAAATCTACTTGCTATCCTATCAGCCGACAATGGGGGGAATTTCGGCATAAAAAAACCCCATCCTTAGATAGGACGGGGCTTTCAATTGTAATTATATTTCCATATTTACCAGTTTGACTGCTATTTCTCCATCAAAATCGATAAAAACTGCTTGGTTCGCTCCTGCCGAGGGCTTCCAAATAGTTGCTCAGGTGGGCCTTCTTCGACGATTACGCCCTCATCGATCATGATAATGCGGTCGGCCACTTCACGAGCAAACTTCATTTCATGCGTCACGATCATCATCGTACGTCCTTCTTTGGCCAGCTCGCGGATGACTTTCAGTACCTCCTGCACCAATTCGGGATCGAGCGCCGAGGTCGGCTCGTCGAAGAGCAGCAGCTTGGGGTCGATGGACATGGCACGCGCTATGCCGATCCGCTGCTGCTGACCGCCGGATAGCTGATGCGGGTAAGCATCCGCCTTATCCGCGAGACCTACCTTTTCGAGCAGCTCGAGCGCTCTTACTCTTGCCTGCGTCTTCGATCGGCGCAATGCCGTAATCTGCCCCTCCATGACATTCTGAATGGCAGTCAAATGAGGAAAGAGATGATACGCCTGAAATACCATTCCCGTTTGCCGCCGCAGCGACAGCACGTCGGCTATCTTGGGCTTCACGCCGGGCCGAAAGTCGATGCTCGCATTGCCAATCGCAACCGAGCCTGAGGTCGGAACCTCCAGCACATTCAGGCAGCGCAGCAGCGTTGATTTGCCTGAGCCGGACGGGCCAATAACAACGAGCACGCTGCCTTGCTCGAGGTGCATATCGATGCCTCTCAGCACGGCCGAGGAGCCGAACGATTTGGTTAGATTTTGAACCTGGATCATCGCGCCTTCGTCACACTCCTCTACCCGGCATCATACCGTTCGTAATATCGTTCCAATCGGCGCTGGAGTATGGACAGCACCGTGCACAGCAGCAAATAGATCAGCGCCACTTCGCAATAGATGAGCAGCGGCTCGTAGACGGCTGCACTAATTTGCTGGCCTTTCTGAAACAACTCCGTGAGCGTGAGCGTCGCCGCCAGCGACGTATCCTTCACCAAGCTGATAAACGAGTTCGACAGCGGCGGAACCGACACTCGTGCTGCCTGCGGCAGGATGATCCGGCGCAGCGCTGTCAACCTCGTCTGCCCGAGTGAATACGCCGCCTCCCACTGTCCCCGCGGAATGGAGATGATGGCGGCACGAATGATTTCCGAGCCGTATGCACCCACACTCAGCGAGAAGCCAATCACCGCCGACGGGAACGCATCAATCGTAATCCCCACACTTGGCAGGCCGTAGAAAATAATAAAGAGCTGCACGAGCAGCGGCGTCCCGCGGACAATCCAAACATAGAAGCGCGCCAGCTGTGCCAGCACGCGCATCTCCGACAGCCGTACAAGCGCGGTCACGACGGCCAGCAGCAGCCCAAGTACAAACGAAATAAGCGTCAATGGTACGGTAAACGCTAATCCCGCGTGAAGCAAGGGCAGAAAAGAATCCAAAAAGATCTGCAGCAGCCGCTCAGTGCGATCGCTCATGATGATCAACCGCCCTCTTTACTGCGATACATCCTCGCCAAAATAGGTTTTGGAAATCGTCAAATAGGTGCCGTCCGCTTTCATATCAGCTAATGCCTTATTAATGGCAGTGACCAGCTCCGCATTGCCCTTATGGAGCAGCAAGCCGCTTTGGGATGCAGTATTCGTCTCGTCGACGACTTTAATCGGAACATCCGGACGCTGCTTTTTCAAGTCCAAGAAGCTCAGCTTGTCGTTGATGGTCGCATCAATCCGGCCCGAGGTGAGCAGATCAATTGCTTGGTTAAAGCCGTCTATCTGAACAATCTGCGCACCGTTTGCTTTTGCAATATCCCCCAGGTCGCTCGTTAGCGACTGCCCCGACTTCTTGCCTTTGAGATCCGCCAGCTTCTTAATGTCGGTGTTGCTCTCCTGCACGATCAGCACGGCCTTAGAGACAATATAAGGATCGGAGAAATCATATTTCTCCTTCCTGTCATCCCGAATCGTGACCTCGTTCGCCACCATATCGAAGCGCTTCGCATCAAGGCCGGCAAGCATGCCGTCCCACTTCGTTTCGATGAACTTCGCTTTTACGCCAAGCCGCTTGGCCACTTCTTCCGCGATCTGCACGTCAAAGCCCGTAAGCTTCCCGTCTTTATCGTGAAAGGTAAATGGGGCATAGGTGCCCTCCGTACCAATCGTAATCTCGCCGTTCGACTTGATGGTTTCCAGTAGATTGGTGCCCGGCGCATCGGCATGATTGTTTGATTCTTGCTTGCCGCAGGCGGGCATAGTAAAGGTCAGCAGCGCAGCTGCCGCAAGCGTCATATAGAAGCGGTTTGATCTTGTATTCATCGTTGTCATTCCCCCCTTATTCTTTGGGGATAGTATGCTAACTTCTTCCTTGGTTCATTCCTCCTCTTAGGCCCAGGATTGTATATATCAAGGCAATAATCGGAGCGCTCGTTCGTTGACAGTCCGAAGGGGTGAACTATAATAAATAGAGCTACTTACACGGCTAGCAGAAAGGAAGTCACCTTATGAATCAACTGACAGGCGAAACCGCCGGCATGCCGCGCTCAAGACGGCTCTGGACGGCAGCCGTGCTCGGCTCGCTGAGCGCATTCGGACCGCTGTCGCTCGATATGTATTTGCCCGCGCTGCCGAAGCTGGCAGACGATTTAAACACGAGTACCTCGCTCGCGCAGCTCAGCCTGACCGCTTGCCTGATCGGACTTGCGCTCGGACAGCTGTTCGCAGGCCCAATCAGCGATGTGCGCGGCCGCAGGCAGCCGCTTCTTATTGGCTTGCTGCTTTACACAGTATCATCTCTGTTATGTGCAATCGCGCCATCGATCGGCACGTTCATCGTGCTGCGATTCGTACAGGGTTTAGCCGGTGCCGCAGGTATCGTGATCGCCCGCGCGATCGTGCGCGACTTGTATACGGGGCCTGAGCTGACCAAATTCTTCTCGCTGCTCATGCTTGTCAACGGCATTGCGCCGATCGCCGCCCCGATATTCGGCGGGCAGCTGCTCCACTTTACGACTTGGCACGGCGTGTTTGTCGTGCTGGGTGCAATCGGTCTTATTATGTTCCTTGCCGTATTACTGGGTCTTCCTGAGACACTCCCGATCCATCGACGTGCGAAAGGCGGGATATTAAACACGCTCTCGACGTTCCGCGGATTGCTGACGAACCGCTCGTTCATGGGCTACGCATTGGCGCAGGGCTTCGTCATGGCCGCGATGTTCGCTTACATTTCCGGTTCGCCGTTCGTACTGCAGGATGTGTATGGCGTATCTCCGCAGGTATTCAGTCTCTGTTTCGCTATTAACGGGCTCGGCATTATCGTGGCCAGCCAAGTCGCCGGCCGGCTGGCAGGCCGCGTGAACGAGGCGAAGCTCCTCGTCACCGGACTTTGCCTGGCTGCAATCGGCGGCGTCACATTGCTGCTTATGCTGCTTATCCATGCGCCGCTGCTGCTCGTATTGCTTCCGCTGTTCTTCGTTGTCGCAAGCGTCGGAATCGTGACCACGATGGGCTTCTCACTCGCGATGCGCAGCCAAGGCCATGCCGCTGGCAGCGCCTCCGCGCTGCAAGGACTCATGTCGTTCATGTTCGGCTCCATCGTTGCGCCGTTCGTCGGTATCGCGGGCAGCAATACGGCAATTCCGATGGGCATCATCATAGCCGCTCTCGATATTCTGGCGCTCTTGATCTTCCTCGTATTGGTCGGCCAATCGGCCAATCGGCAATGACGGCATCACCGGCACAAAAAATCCCCTTCATCCGGGCAGCAGCGCTAACTTGCGCTGCATCCTCCGGTGAAGGGGATTTTTTCGATTGGCATATTCGCTTAGCCAAACACCCGCTTGATCGCTTCCAAATACGCCATTCCATTCTTCGTATCCGGCTCCAAGTAGCTGCCTTCCGTCCACTCGTTCCATGCGTTAACCGTAAACGCCGGGAAGCCGTTCTCCCCGCTCGTCAGAAACTGCTTCATCCTCACAAGCGACAGCTCGAACTGTGCCGGCGTGTTGCCGGACAACATGCCCATATAGGGATAGCCCAGATTATCATACGCATCCGACTGCACGGTTCGCGGCGAAGAGTCCCAGCCCATCGTCACATTCGGCAAATAAGGCAAGCCGTACATCGCGGAGAATTTGGACCAATCCTCAGCCGATTTCAAGCTGATCTCGGCATAGGGCGTCTCCGGAAAAGTCGGCAGCTCCTGATGGTGAATCCATACGTACGAGGAGATACTGTCGATACCTAACGCAGCCAGCAGCTCGTTGCCGTTGGTGATCTTCTGCTCGCCGGGAAGAATCTGCACGCCCCATACAACCGCATTCAGATGCAGCTCGCCCAGCCCAGCCGCGCGTACACGAGTACGGAAATCCTCAAGCGCCTCTCTCGTCGCCTCGATGCTCCCAAGCCCTTTGACCAAGCTCATCAGCTCGTACACCGAGAAATACAGCTTCCCATCCACGCGCCAATAGTTCGACCGAGTGAAGTACGTCCGAATCATATGATCCGTTGCCTGCGTAAATGCCTCCCGGCTAACCGTACCTTGCGCCAAAATATTGTACGGCGTGCTCCGCTGAGCCGGATGGATATCCATCCAATCATGGTTCGCCCACATTAGTGCAAACTTCAACCGGCTATTGTTGTCCGCGCCAAGAAAACCTTCCTCCAGCGCTCGATCCAAATACGGCCCATCCTCGTACCAGTACCAGTCGAAAATAAACGTATCCACGCCATGGTCGGCAGCGGCATCGATTTTGCGCGCCATGACGGCAGGGTCTGCTTCATCCTCATAGCCCCACAGCGGCACTTTCGGCTGATCGTGTCCAGCAAAACGCGGCTCAGCGCGCTTCGTCAGCTCCCACTCCGTCCACCCTTTGCCATGCCAGGCTTCATTGCGTTTATCCACGTGATAGTTCGGAAAATAATAGACGGCTACTTCAACCGGTTTGCTCATCGTATCAATCGGCCTCCAAACGAATAAAAGGATCATCTGCTAGGTCCATCCTACCCCAGCCGCGATGATCCTGTATTTGGAGCGCAGGCGTTATTTTTTGCACAAAAAGCGAAAGAGGCGGTTAGCAGAGAAGTTGCTTAAAAATAGCTAGCCTCGCCTAAAGGGTTCCGCGCAGAGAATCGCCGTACGCTCGCGGCGGTATCCCTTCAAGCTTCTTGAAGAGCCGGCTAAAATAATGCAAGTCCTCATAGCCGCACAATACAGCAATTTCGCCGACGGACAATTCTCCCTGCCTTAGCAGCTCTTTGGCCCGCTCCATGCGAAACCGCGCCAAGTAGCGCGTCCAAGAGAGGCCGGTCGCTTGTTTGAAGAGCGTGCGGGCATACTTGGCCGTCATGCCGTAGCTGCGCACGAACGCGTCTATGTCGAGCTCCGTGCGATAGCCTTGGCGCATCAGCTCAATCATTTCCGCAATCATGGACTTATGAGGACTGTCCTGTTTAATGCCTTCGGAGGTGTGCGTGTCTGCAAGCAGCAGCCCGATCACATCGAGCAGACAGGCGCGCATTCGCACCTGATAACCGAATGGTTTGTCGGTGAACAGGGCCAGCAGTTCGGCGAACCGATCACCGAATCGATGCGATTGCGCTCCGGAATGGTAGACAGCCGGCAGCTCGAAATCGGTAAACTGAAGCGTCTGCCGCTCCAGTAGTCCCTCCTGCACCGGCACCTCGGGTAGATTCGCATAGTCTACTTTGACATAGACGTCGTCCGGGAAATCCTGTTCCTGCCCCAGGTAGATCGGATCAAAATGGCAGGCGTAATACGCGAAAGAACCACCTTCCCGTACCCTGCACGCATTAACCGTGAGCGGAGGAATGATGTGCAGATCGCCCGCACGCAGCACATATTCCACGTCGCCGAGCGTGTAGCAGGCACTGCCTCGCGTCACATAGATAAATTCATAATCGTAGATTATTCTGCGCGGCACGCGGTAGCGGCCATCGCCTTCATTGTAGTGAACATACCGCACGTATGGGGCCAGCTGCAGCAGGCCGATCGGTATAGGTTGCGACATGCAGCGATGCCTCCCGGTCGAATAGGATGATTTTATTATAGGCTAAGTCAAAATCATGCGCACGGCAAACAACGCAAGCGCTGCGCACATTATGCGAATGAGCAGCTTGCTGCCGATTTTGCGTGAGATGATCGCTCCTACGTAGCCGCCAATCAGCGCTCCCGGGGCAAGCGGCAGCACAAGCTGCCAATCCCACTCCCCGCGATACAGATGCATGCCGCTGCCGAACAGTGCCGACACCAAGATGACGGACATCGACGTCGCAGTCGCGATATGCGGCGGAAACCGGAAGAGCAGCACCATCGCCGGGATAAGCAGTACGCCGCCTCCGATGCCAAGAAGTCCTGAAATCAGGCCGACTACCCCTCCGATAAGGAGTGCAGGCAGCATACTGTAGCCGTATTCGAGCTGGGCTCCGCTTCCGTCCATGTATGACTTGGCGTATCGCCATTTTCCGCGAAAAGGTTTGATGCGGCTGCGAAGCAGCAGCAATACCACCATGAACAGCATGAAGAACCCGAACGCCCGGCGGAAGACGTCAGGCTCAAACAGCGAGGTTAAACTGGCACCGACCACCGACATCGGGCCGCTCGAGATGGAGAAGAAGAGCGCGCAGCGCAGATCGGTTTTGCCCTCTCGGTAGAACGTGATCGTCGACGTCAACGAAGTAAATACGAGTACGCCCAGCGAAACGCCGACCGCCAGCGTTGTATCAATGTCCATGCCCAGCATGGAAGGGCCGAGCAGCAGCAGCGCAGGTATAATGATGACGCCGCCTCCGAGACCGACGACGGCACCGAAGGTTGAAGCGACTAATCCAAGCGCGAACAGAACGAGCAGCGTGGGCAAGTCCCACAAGAATGAATCCGGAGCCATCAGCGTGTGCAGCCTCATTTCTTATTGTGTTGTAGCCTTTGCCTCCTATTATACAAAAATAAGAGCTCCCCCGCGTCCATTAGCAGACACTCGGGAAAGCCCTTATTGTTTATAAGAAATGATGAATATCATTATTCCGTTTCTCCATCTGCTGCTTGTTCTTCGGCAGCAGCCTCTTCCGCAACTTCTTCGGATTCTTCAGCTTCTACAGCTGCTTCCTCTTCAGACGATGCTTCTTCTTCAGATGCTTCTTCCTCGGATTCTTCTGCCGCTTCCTCAGCTTCCTCAGCTGCTTCTTCGGCTTCCTCGGATGCTTCAGCTGCTTCTTCTGCAGCTTCTTCGCTAGCTGCAGCTACTTCTTCAACTGCCTCCAGCTCGCTTGAGATTTCTTCTGAAATGATCTCTTCCTCATGGCTCATAGTAATCACCTCCTGGGTTGTTGTTACTATTATTGTAGCGCTTTCATAGAAGGAAACAAGAGTGTAAAATGTCGGAAAATAGCAGTTGCAAACTTTATTTTCCGATATTCATAGATTGTGACGAAAAGGCGCAAAAACTGCGTGAAATAGGCGTTTCTTGCATGTTTGCAGCCGGGTCTGGTCAGACTAACAGAGGCGAATTCCGAAGGAGGTAACCACATGGATCAAACGAGCGATTTCGTGAACAAAGTGCACGACACACAGGCCAAAGCCGAAGGCAATAAACAGCGCCAGGGCAAGGGTGCCCCGGCCAAACAGCTGGGCAACAAGCAGCACGCCACGAACAAGTAACCTCGGGCGGATAAGGCAGCAAAAAGGCGGTGCAGGTGAAATTCCTGCTCCGCCTTTTTTGTTGGTTGGCGCTTCGTAGCATGTGGATCTCTAGGTGAGCTTCTTGCTCGAAATTTGCTGCTTCCGCTTCCATGTAGATCCCTGGGCGTACTTCTTGCGTCATATTCGCTGAGTTTGCTCCCATGTAGATCTCTGGGTGAGCTTGTTGCGCTATATTCGCTGAGTTTGCTACCATGTAGACCTCTGGGTAAGCCTGTTGCGCTATATTCGCTGAGTTTGCTACCATGTAGACCTCTGGGTAAGCCTGTTATGCTATATTCACTGAGTTTGCTTCCATGTAGACCTCTGGGTGTGCTTCTTGCGCCATATTCGCCGCTTTCGCTCACCATGTAGACCTCTGGGTGTGCTTCTTGCTCGATATTCGCTGCTTCGCTCGCCATGTAGACCTCTGGGTGTGCTTCTTGCTCGTTATTAGCTGCTTCGCTCGCCATGTAGATCTCCGGGTAAGCTTCTTGTGTTGTTCTGGGAGCTACTCTTTACTCGTTCCTGCCGTTTTTCATCGAATGTGTTGCCCTAGGAGCTACTTTTTACTCGTTTCCGCCAGCTTTCGGCTAATGTGTTGCCCTAGGAGCTACTCTTTACTCGGTTCCACCGCGTTTCGGCGTATGTGTTGCTCTGGGAGCTACTCTTTACTCGTTTCTGCCGACTTTCGGCCAATGTGTTGCTCTGGAGGCTACACTTCACTCGTTCCCGCCGTTTTTCATCGAATGTGTTGCCCTAGGAGCCACTCTTTACTCTTTTTCTCTGGCTTTCGGCGAATGTGTTGCTCTGAGAGCTACTCTTTACATGCTCAACTAGCGACTTCTAACTCAATTCCACTACTTTTCATCGAATGTGTTGCTTTAAGAGCTACTCTTTACCCGGTTCCGCCGACTTTCGGCCAATGTGTTGCTCTGGAAGCTACTCTTTACTCGTTCCCGCCAGCTTTCGGCGAATGTGTTGTTATGGGAGCTACTCTTCACTCACTCTCCTCCGTCTGAAGCGCCTCCATGATCTCCTCGGCGGCGCGCTCGCCGCTTTCGACGGCACCGTTCATGTAGCCTTGGAAGACGACGGAGGTGTGCTCGCCGGCAAAATGGCAGGCACCCTTGCTGCCCTCGCGCTCCGCCTCAATGCCTGTGAACTTGGTATACTGCCCGACCTTACGGTAGGCATACGAACCGAGGGAGAACGGATTGCCCGGCCAATAGTCGCGCGTCACCATGCCGTTCCAGCGCTGCGTAATACCCGGTATCACCGGCTCCAGCTGATGCAGGAACTGCTGCGCTCGCTCCGGCAGCGAGCCGAGGTTCATCCCCTCTGCCACGTTGCCCCCCGTATACGCGACCAGAATACCGGATTTGCCCGGCTGTCCGCGGGTAACATCGAACGTATTTTGATAGCCGCCATCTGTGATGGTGTCGCCGTTACAGCCGGCCGACGTCCAGTGACGGTCGGTGAACTGCACATGAAGCTTGCTGTTTGATCCCATGCCGAGCTCCTCAATCGCTGCAAGCTTCAGCGGCCGAAAACCCGCCTTGCCGTAGTCCACGGAGCTGCGCAGAATCGAGAACGGAATCGTGAGCACCACATGCTCCGCGATCACCTCATGCGTGCCGCTCCGATCTTGCATGGTCAGCATGTAGCTGCCATCTGACGCTTGCGCGATCGCGATTAACCGGCAGCCGCGCTGCAAAGTGCCGGGCGCAAGCCTGTCCAACAGGCGATGCATAATTTGATCGTTCCCCCCGCGCACATGGTACCGCTCATCCGACACGCCAAACACACTGAACTTCTCCCCATCAGGGATATAATCGTGAAGATATAGGAAGTTCAAAGCACTTTGCTCCGAGGACTCCGCCCCATACTCAATGTTGCAGGCGATATCGATCAGCTTCCCGAACTTGGAAAGCTTGCCGCCTGGCACACTCTCTTCAATCCAATCCACGACCGACATCCGGTCGAGCTCAAGGCCCCGAGGCGTATGTTGGTTATACAGCGTTGGGAATCCTGCAGCCTTCAAGTCCGCATTTAGCTTCGGCACTACAGCCTGAAAGTCTCGCGTCGCATCCGCCAGCGTGTAAGGTACTCCGTCAAAATAATAACAAGGCTCCGTACCCTCCACCTCGGCAAGCAGCAAATCATTCAGCGTAAGGCCAAGCTCGTCAATTAGCCTGCGCAAAGCAACATGGCCGGTATCAATTAGCATCCCGCCGCGTTCAATCGACTGCCCATCGTCAAAAGCGCCGCGCCGGGTATCGACTCGGCCGGGAATCTTTTTATGATCAGCCTCGAACACGATAGGTGCGAAGCCTGCCTGCTCCAGCCGATACGCACAAGTCAGACCTGCCAGACCCCCTCCAATAATGGCAATTCGGGATGCAAACTCAGATCGCGAAGCTTGCACCGGGGGATGAAAAGGGGAGGTAATCGGCTCGGCATGAGGCAGCGCAAGCGGATGAGCGGCTTTTCGTTTCCATTCGTATACGACCTGTTCAAACGGGATTTTTCTTTGGTTAGCCTCTTCGAGAACGACATACATGTCTTTAAATAATCGAGCCAGCGCGGTATGAGGCATACGATCCTCCTTCATGGACTTTTCCACTATCTATCAATCTAGTACTATGTATGTGCAATCGATAAGAAAGAGGAAACGGCACTCTACCCGCAACTTGATATTTTTTCGCGCATAACAAAAAAGGCCCACAACTCTTCAAAAGAGTCATGGGCCTCAGCCTCGTTTAGATACGATTAGTCGACGTAGCCGGCAATGCCTTTATCCATCAAATATTCCATCTCAACGTCCAAAATCGTTTCCACCGTCAGCTCGTCCAGCTTCAGCCCCGGCCGGCTCAAAATATAATCCACCAGCTCATCGCTGTCGATATTCACTTCGCCATTCTTGTCCTCTTGCGCATTGTTGATAAACGTCTGCTCATGCTGCAGCACTTGCTCGATGCTGCTCGGTGCAGCTTTTGTTTTGCCGGCGATGAACTGAATCAGCTCTTGCATGTTGATTTCTTCACTCATGTGAGTCAACTCCTAGTCGGTTAATTGTGGTAAAGCCATTGTATCATCACAGTTAGGGGATCAGCAAAATTTTGCCCGTACTCGCACGGCTCTCCAAGTAGCGATGCGCCTCAGCGCCATCGGCTAGTGCGAATGTTTTGGGCTCTGACAGGCGAAGCCTGCCCTCCAGCATATCCGTAAACAGTGCGTTCCCACGCCTGCTGCGTTCCTCCGCCGATGTAATGTGGTTCCAGAGGTCGCCGCCGGTGAGCGTTTTGCTCGTATCCATCAGCATCCGCGGATCAACCGGTGCCGGATCGCCTCCCGCCATCCCGAAGAAAACGACCGTTCCTTTGATGCGAACCGCTTGGAAGCTGTCCATCAACGTAGAGCCTACCGAGTCGTAGGCCACATCGAGACCTGCACCCGCAGACCACTTCAACACGTCACTCACCCAGTCCGTATGGTAAAGAAATACTTCGTCTGCCCCTGCGGCAAGCGCCGCATCACGTTTCTCAGCGCTGGAAGTAAGGCCGATGACTTCGGCTCCTCTTGCCTTACACAATTGAATGAGCAGCTGGCCAACGCCGCCCGCAGCCGCGTGAACAAGCACCTTATCCCCCTGTTTCACCGCGTAGCTGTCGTTGGCAAGATATTGCGCCGTTAGCCCCTGCAGCAGTACAGCTGCGGCTGCCTCGAAGCTGATGCCTTCCGGAAGCTTGATGACCCGGTCAACAGGAACAAGGACAAGCTCCGCATTCGCGTGCGGCACATCCGCGAACCCGACGCGGTCCCCGACTTGGATGCCCTCCACATCAGATGCAACCTCCTCGACCACGCCCGCTCCTTCATAACCCAGTATGTATGGCGGCTCACCGACCAGATGGTAGTTGCCGCGCCGCCGATAGATATCCGCATAATTGAGACCGATCGCTCGTGTCCGGACTTTTACCATGCCGGCCTGAAGCGCCGGCTCCGGGATATTTTGAAGAGTCAGCACCTCTGGCCCTCCGAATGTATGGAAAACTAAAGCTTTCATATTATCGTCTTTCACCTCACCATGGATTCAACCTATAGCTTACTCTTAACGCGTGCCCGGCTCAAGTTGACCAGCTAAAGCGTAACCCTCCGGCTTAGGATATCCACTTAAAAAATGTTACAATACTCTCTACAGTAACGTTCGGTCCATACCGTTTCAGCGTGAGTAAGGGAGATGTTCATGGTGATGCCAAGCAATGGGGAAAAGAAAGAGAAAGATACTCGTCGCATCTTAATTGTGACGGCTGTCGACGCCGAGCGTGACGCCGTGCTGCGCGGGCTCGGCGAAGAGGCGGCGCAGTTTCATGTGATCGCCGCCGGTGTTGGCCCGGCGATGGCCGCGGCGGTAACAGCGGCGACACTGGCGCTGGGCGGCGGAGCCGGTGCGGCGCGTGCCGCTGAGGCGGGCGGCCAGGCGGCAAGCGCGGACGCTGCTGAAGGCGGGAGCTCCGCCGGTGCAGGGAGCTTCGGCGCAGCTGCGAGCACGGCAGCGAGCCCTGCTGCCGCCGCGACCGCGGGCGGGTACCGCCTGGTCGTCAGCGCAGGCATCGCCGGCGGCTTCGCCGGGCGGGCCGCGCTCGGCTCGCTTGTGGTCGCGAGCGAGATCATCGCCGCCGACCTAGGCGTCGAGACCCCGGGCGGCTTCGCCAGCGTAGATGAGCTCGGTTTCGGCTCATCCCGCTTCGGGGTCTGCGCGCGCAGCGCGAGCGCTTTGGCCGCGGCGCTTAGCGCGGCCGGTCTGCCGGTGGTCACGGGGCCGGTGCTCACCGTGACCACGGCAACAGGCACAGCCGCCACAGCTGCGGAGCATCTGCGGCGCGTGCCGGAAGCCGCAGCCGAAGCGATGGAAGGCTGCGGCGTGGCAAGCGCAGCCCGGCACTTCGGCGTGCCCGTGCTGGAGCTGCGCGCGATCTCGAACGCGGTCGGCCCGCGTGACCGCGAAGCGTGGCGCATCGGCGACGCGCTTCAGGCACTTGAGCGCGGCAGCGCAATTCTTAAGGAGGTGCTCCAATGACAATGAATATCGCGTTCTCTCCATGTCCGAACGATACCTTTGTATTTCACGCCTTGGTGCACGGATTGATTCCGGGCGCACCGGCGTTTGACGTGACCTACGCGGATATCGATATTACAAACAACTGGGCGGCAAAAGGTGCCGGTCCCGAAATACTCAAAATCTCCTACGCCGCTCTGCCATGGGTGTTGGACGATTACGCCCTGCTGCCTTGCGGAGGCGCGCTTGGCCGCGGATGCGGTCCGCTCGTGCTGACCAAAGGCGAGGCTGGCAATCCGGCCGCGCTTGCCGGCAAACGCATTGCCGTGCCAAGCGATCGCTCCACCGCTTACCTGCTCTTCCGTCTATGGGCCGCGCAGCTTATCCCTGACGGCAATATGGAAATCATCGTCATGCCATTCCATGAAATCATGCCTGCTGTCCGAGACGGCTCCATCGACGCGGGTCTCGTTATCCATGAAGCCCGCTTCACGTACCAGAACTACGGTCTCAACATGGTGGCTGACCTCGGCAGCTGGTGGGAATCCGATACCGGACTGCCCATTCCGCTCGGCGCCATCATCGCCCGCCGTTCCCTCGATGCAGCTTCACTTACGTCGTGGATCACGGCCTCTGTCGAATACGCATGGGCACATCCGGAAGAGTCTGCTGCTTATGTCATGCAGCACGCTCAGGAAATGTCGCCGGACGTTGCTAAACAGCACATCGCGCTGTATGTCAACGACTATTCGGCGAACCTCGGCGAGAGTGGCTACGCCGCCGTCGAAGCGCTTCTTGGACGAGCTGCCCAAGAAGGCCTCGTGCCTGCATTCGACCTAGCCAAGCTTCGCCTCTAAACCAGCCACAAACACAAGAGCTGCCCCAAAAGTGAACGACTTTTGAGACAGCTCTTATTTGCATGCAACTAGTTCTAAGTTGCAGGGCGATATTCTAACGAACCCTATAGCGCTTAATTCAGCCAATTGAGGCGATTTGAAAATCTAACGAACCCTACAGGCGCTATTACGTGTCCACTTGCCGCTTTCCGACCCATTTCCCCATAATAACGCCCTCACAGTTCGTTAGAATTATTTAGCAGCTGTTTTCGAGCAAATAACGCCCCCACGGTTCGTTAAAACGATTTAACGGCAGAAAGGCTGTTCCAGCTGTATCCTCAGCTCTTAACCCCTAGCTCCCGCTCAAACAACTGCTGATTGCCCAAGTGGAACTTGCGCAAATTGCGCGGGAACGGACATCCCTCAATCAGCGCATCAACGGCTGCCTGATCCCCTGCCGCGACAGCTTTCCGCATGGCCGCTATGTAAGCGAAATCCGCAGTTTGGCGGCGTTTCATCTCATCGCGATCGACGGTCGAATTTCCGTGACCCGGGATCAACCGCGCAATGGAATGTGCAGCCAAGATCGTATCGAGCTTGCTGATGCTTGCCTCGTACAACGTGCTGCTGAAATAAATGTACGGAAACTCAATATCCGACCAATAATCGCCGGCAAGCAGCAGTCCAAGCGGCTCCACTACGGTGTACATGCCATCATCATTATGCCCCGGCGACAGGTAGAAAGTCAGCTTTGTCCCGTTGCCAAGCTGCAGAACTTGTCCGTCGTACTCCGCCCGGTGCTGTACAACCGGATAGACGATCTCGTAGTCGCGCTCCAAATAGTAGCTGTCTTCGAAGCCCCGAATTTGCTCGAGAATCGCTTCCTTGTCTATCTCGTTCTTATCCGCCAATGCAGCAGATGCAATCACTTCCGCATCCGGGAAAGCCCCGTAACCGATAATATGATCGTAATCCGAGTGCGTAAATAACACATACTTCGGCCTTCCGCCCGCAACCTCTTCAGCATACAGCCGAATCTCTTCGACCTCATGAGGCAGCCAGCATGGATCAACAATTATAATCGCATCCTCGGTCTCAATGACCGCGGACATCGTTTTATAGAGCGCGCTCTCGAACAGCGTCAGAGCGCCGTCTTTTCGTTTAATCATAACAAACTCAGCCTCCCAAATTTGTACCGGAATGATCACTATGTATCTCATTTCTATTTTACTCGTACTTTCACTTGTACCTGCATTCGCACCTACAACAAACAATCGCCCTCCAAGCTGCGCTTGGAGAGCGATTCATCTCTTACAATTCCACAGCCGGAGCTGTTTGCGCAACGCGCATCAGCCGCTTCATGTCGCGGAAACCGATTAATCGCTTGCTCGGCTCATGCCACAATCGGAAATTCAGCGAGCTCAGGCTGGTAAGGATCGTAATCGTCCTCACTTCCTGCATGCGCGGGTTCGTTTCATGAACCGCTTCCAAATTGTAATTCGGAATCCGCGGGCTTAAATGATGAATATGATGGAAGCCGATGTTGCCTGTGATCCAGTGCAGAATGCGCGGTAATTTATAATAAGAACTTCCATGCATGGCAGCCTTTACAAAGTCCCATTCGGCATCCGCCTCATAATACGACTCCTCGAATTGATGCTGCACATAAAACAGCCAAATACCTGCAACACTTGAGATAAAGAAGATCGTACCTTGGATCAGAAGAAATGCTTGCCAGCCGACAGCCCAGCACAGCAGGGCAGCTACAGCTGCAATTCCGGCATTCGTAATATGCGTGTTAATCCGTTCTTTCGTGTTGGCACGTTTACGATTGAAACGGTAATCGATCAAGAAGATGTAAATCGGTCCGATGGAAAACATAATAAGTGGATTGCGGTACAACCGGTACACGAGACGACGCAGAGGTGAAGCGCTCAAATATTCGTCTACGGTCAGCGTCCAAATATCGCCTGTTCCCCGACGATCGAGGTTGCCGCATGTCGCATGATGGACCGTGTGGCTGTGCTTCCATTGCATATAGGGTACATAAGTCATGATGCCGGTAATAGTGCCGACGATATCATTGGCTTTGCGATTTTTGAAAAATGACTTGTGACAGCAATCATGGAAAATAATAAAAGTCCGAACGAGAAATCCGCCCGCAATAATGGATACACCGACTGTCAACCAAGGGGAGATTGATAAGCAGAGGTAAGCCGCGAGCCATAGCAGCACTACAGGTCCGATCGTGTTGATGAGTTGCCAAATACTGTTCTTGAGCTTCGGTCGTTCAAATGCTGCAATTTCTTTACGCCAATGGCCTTGCTCAGCTTCTATCATTAGGTTGTTTAGTCCTCTCTCCACGCTGCTTTTCTCATCTATATTGTATCAATAACGGTACTACGAAAGATAGGCACAAGTCGTTCCATTAATTCTGACGAACTTTAGGAGGTGCCCTTGATGGTTTATGACTGCATCATCATCGGCGGCGGAATCGCCGGACTGCAGGCGGCTATTCAGCTGGGACGGTATGCGATGCACGAAGTTCTTGTCATCGATTCCGGTGATGGGCGCTCCAAAATCTGCCGCAGCTATCGAAATCTGCTGGGATATCCTGGCGGCGTGTCCGGCGATACCTTACGGCAGGCAGGTCTTGCACAGGCAGCCAATTATGGGATCGAGGTCATAACGGATACCATTCTCGAAGCTCGCGGCATTGCCGCCGACTTGTTTGAACTCCGCGGCAGCAAGCAAGGAAACGCGCCTTACCGATCGCGGACGCTGCTAATCGCCACAGGAGTCATGGACCGGCTGCCGGATTATCCGGAGCTGCGGCCGTGTCTGGGGCTCACCGTATTCGTCTGCCCGGATTGTGACGGCTACGAAGTGCGGAATCGCAGCACTCTCGTGCTCGGTGCAGGCGATGTCGGTGCCCACATGGCGCTCACGCTGCGGACGTGGACAGACAAGCTGCTGTACATCGACCAAGCACCGCTGTCGCAATCCGTAAGCGCCCCAATACAAGAGCAGCTCGCAGCCGCTTCGATCGCTTATCGAAGAGAAGAACAACTTCGCGTCAACGCCGATTGCGACGGCAATCTGAAGAGCGTCACCTTGCAGGATGGCACCGTCATTGAGGCAGATCGCGCTTTTCTCGCTTATGGCGGCAACGAGGTGAGATCCGCGCTCGCCCGTCAGCTTGGCGCCAAGCTGCACGAGAACAGCCATATCTGGACCGATCCGCGCAGCAAAATGACCAGTATCTCCGGTGTTTGGGCAGCCGGGGACGTTGCCGTACATTCCGAGCAGGTGTCCATCGCAATGGGCGAAGGCGCACAAGCTGCTATCTGGATTCATAAGACACTGTTGAAGATGAAGCAGCCGCAGCCGTAGCCGCAGCCACATATCCGGATCAGCGAAGCTCCAATACTCCATCGAGCATCACTTGTTCGCAATATGTACTTTGAGTACCTTCCCTTTCACGGTCGTATTCTTCATCGCCCGCAGGACCAGGGAACCTTTACCGTTCAAAATCTCCACGAAGGTCGCGCTATCCTCAATCGTAATAATGCCGATATCTGCTGCAGTCATGCCTTCCAGCTTCGCGATCGTCCCGACGAAATCCACCGCCCGCAGCTTCTTCTTCTTCCCCCCGCCAAAATACAGCTTCGTAATATCCTGGCTCAGCAGCTCGCGTTTATCGAGACGCGGCGCGTCCATGGCGCTCAGCTTCTCTTCGAAGGCTTCCTTCGATTCAGCAACCCGCGCTGCGCTTGGCGGCTCTGCGCGAGGCAGCTCAAAGCCGATGTAGCCTTGAATATCGTCGAGGTATCTGCCCTCACTTGGCGTTGCGAACGTAATCGCGATACCGCTCTGTCCTGCCCGCCCAGTTCGACCTGTACGGTGCACGAAGTTTTCTTTGTCCATCGGCAGGTCATAGTTGATGACATGCGTAATATTCTCGATATCGATCCCGCGTGCGGCCAGATCGGTAGCCACTAAGTAGCGGAACTCCCGCCTACGGAAGGCATGCATGACGCTGAAACGATCATTTTGCTCCATACCGCCGTGAATTTTGTCGCAGGGATATCCGCTTTGTCGCAGCATACGGCTCACTTGGTCAACGGCTTCCTGCGTGCGGCAGAAAATCATGCAGCTGTCCGGGTTTTGAATCGTCGTGACGGCCTTGAGCAGCTCCGGCTTTCGCTCATCCTTCACGATGTACAGCGTATGCGCGATCCGATCCGTCGTAATGCCTGCGGTTTCGATCTCAATATCAATGGGGTTCTTCATATGCCGATGGCATAGCTGTTCCACATCCGGCGGCAGCGTTGCGGAGAATAACAGCGTCACCCGATCCTTGGGCAGCTCCTTAATAATGGACTCCACTTGCTCGATAAATCCGCGGTTCAGCATCTCATCGGCCTCATCGATGACCAGGTAACGCAGCCGATCGACATCCAGCGTCCCGCGTTTGATATGATCCAGCACACGTCCGGGCGTACCCGCGACGATATGAACCTTCTGCTGCAGCTCCAGCTTCTGCTGGGCGAACGGCTGCTTGCCATAGATCGCAACGGCTTTAATGCGTTTGAATCTGCCGATATTGATCAGATCCTCTTTGACCTGCCCCGCCAGCTCCCGCGTTGGCGTCAGTACGAGCGCCTGCGGTCTGTTCTCCTCCCACTCCACGAGCTCACAGATGGGAATGCCGAAGGCGGCCGTCTTGCCGCTTCCGGTTTGGGATCGGACGGTAAGGTCACGGTGCGCGAGCACCTCCGGGATGACTTTGCTCTGAACCGGTGTCGGCTCCGTATAACCAAGATGATCTAGTGCACGAACGATTTCCTCGCTTAATGGATACGTATGAAATGGGTTAACTTGCATGGTTGCTCCTTCGCCGAATCATTGGGATGCTATTAGTATAGCCTAATTTTACCTCGACGCCGTTGTTTTGGTACAATAGTCTTACCACGAAATTGTGACAGCCAGGGAGGTCATCCCAGTGCATGAAGGGAAAATCATTAAATTTTACCGCGAAAGAGCAGAATTAACGCAAGACCAATTGGGACTTGGCATCTGCTCGGACACCCATATCAGCAAGATCGAACGGGGCATTACCGATTACTCCCAAGAAGTGCTGGACCTGCTGTGCGTGCGGCTTGGCATCAGCATGGATTGCGAGCTGGCAAAGTTCAGCAACATCAAAAAAAGGCTGTACGACTGGCATGATGCCATCGTGAAGCAGTTATCCGCGGACATGGAAAGCATTAAGGCGGAGCTCGAGCAGGAAGCGCTTCTGCAAATCTCCGAGTATGAAACGCTTTATTTGCTGCTTCAAGCGAAGTACCTGCTGCTGAAGAATGAGGTGGAGATGGCGCTGCGCATCATCAATCGCATTCGCAAAACGGCGGAGCGGCTGCCCGACTTCGAAAGCAACCTCCTGAAGCATGTAGAGGGCATCTATCATTTATCCAAACAGAATCATGTAGAAGCCGTCGCAATTCTCAAGACCATAAACGATAAGGAATATAATAATCCGGAGTATTTTCACCATTTGGCTATGGCTTATCATACGATGAAGTCTGAGGTCATGGCCTATTTCTACGCCGAGAAGGCACGGAATTTCTTCAAGGAGATCAACTGCTTCCTCCGTGTCATCGATGCGGAGATGCTGATGCTCATTCAGGTGCAGGATGATCCGCAGCATGATTTTAAAGAAGTGATCGCACGGTTCGAGAATTTGATTCAGAGCTGCGATATGTGTAACGCGCCGGACCGAAAAGCCAAAGTCGTACATAATTTAGCCTATGAGTATTTGCGTCGTAAGGAATATAAGAAGTCGAGCGGCTTCTACAAACAATCCATGGAGCTTAAGAATCCCCGAACGCTTCCTTATTTGCTGTCATTGGAAGGCTATCTTCGAAGCTGTTTCATGGGCGGTCTGCTGCAGGCGGAAGAGCTGGAGCGGCTGGCCCAGGCGGGCCTGACGGGCGCTAAGGCCTTAAAGGATCAAGTCTTCATCTTACTCTTCACGATGCTGCTCCTCCTGATCAATGGCAAAGAGGCGGAGTACTATCAGTATATGAACGACGAGGCGCTGCCGGTCTTTCGCAAATTCGGCTATGTGTACCTGATCAGACGGTCCGAACAGCAATTGTTTCATTATTACGCGAGAACAGGAAATGCGGAAGCGGCACTTCGAATGGGGCATTATCTCATTCAAGATCAAGCTATCCTCTAATGCCTTACTAAACAAATGACCCGCGGCAGGAACACTTCGTTTTAAAGTGTCCCTGTGCGGGTCATCGTTTTTAAGAAAGACTATTTTCTGGTGCGTTTTTTGGAGGAAGTTTTTGTGCGTTTGCCGCGTTTTACGCTCGAAACCATGACATCTTTCTCGGAATACGTGTAGCAGTGTTGGTATACCGGGCAGCAGTGATGCTGTTTGACGACTTCTACGGCGTGAACAACGTTTACAAGCTGCGGATGGAAGACATTCTCGTATTGCGTTACCGGAGGATCATAGATGGTTTGTGTAGGGCAGTCCGGACAAAATTGGTCGTTCATGCCTCCCACGTTGCCTGGCCCCATATTGTTTGGTCCCATATTGTTTGGCCCCATGTTTGGTCCCATGTTTGGTCCCATGTTTGCACCGGCAACTTGGCCCATATGTGGATAATTACGTTTCAAGGTATTATCTCCTTCCTTGTTATGGAATACATCACATTGTATTCACAGACGAGCAAGGCGGCCTGTACGCTTGCCATGGAAGGCGATGGCCTTCCGCATTTACGCGGGTTTCCACTAGGGAGAGATGCCGGGGAGCCTCATGAAGACACGAAAAAAGCCGCTCAGCATCGCAGCAATGTCATTAAGTGAAGTAACATAATGACATTGCTGCATCGCTGGCGACTTTACTTTATATAGACAAATTAGAGCGTCTTGACCTCAAGCAGCTCATACACGATAACGCCCATCGGCGCATTTACATGAATCCGGCTGCCTACTGCTTTCCCCAGCAATTCCTTGCCAAGCGGGCTTTCGTAGGAGATTTTATTATCCTGCACATCCGCTTCCGCCGGAGCTACGATTTGATATTCAATCCGTTCGTTGAACTCCACATCGTTCAAGATGACGCTCGAGCCGATTTGAACCGAGCTCGTATTGTTCGGATCCGTCTCCACGATACGAGCCGTATTGAGCATTTTCTCTAAGATGATGACGCGTGTTTCCAAGAACGATTGGTCATTCTTCGCAGAATGATACTCGCTGTTCTCTTTCAAATCCCCATAGCTAATGGCAAGCTTAATCCGTGCGGCCAGCTCTTTGCGTTTCACGTACTTGAGGTCATCAAGTTCCTCCTGCAATTTAGCAAAGCCCTCTTTAGTCAAAATCATTTCTTCGTTAGACATCGTTACAGCTCCCGTTCCATGGTATTCCTCTATTCTACCTGATATGGGGCCATATGTCGCCTCGATGCCCACCCCAATAATTGTTGACAAAAAAAAGGTTCCCTATAAGAGGGAACCTTTGTAAAAATTGTTAAGGTGTTTTCTAGTTAAAGATCGATCGCCACATGCGGTTTACTGTAATGGCTCACGCCTCCGCCGCCTACCAAAACCTTGCCCCCACTAGGGAAAACAAGCAATTTGGAAGCGCCGGTGCTCAGCAGCACCGTAACCTTCGCATCATTTCGGGTTGCCGTATACACGACATACCCGCTTCTTGTCAGAGAGGTTCGCCAATAGTTACCAAACTCCGAGCGGACCACCCGGTTGGAGTAAACCTGATTCTCGCGTTTGACCACCTTGGCATGTCCTTTAGCTTTGGCCATCACTCGCATCCATCCTTCATCGCGTAGTTAATCCTACGCTATCCTATTCAGATGATGGATCGTCGACTGGACATAATGGCACATAGATATCGAGCTCCGAGTCCGCGCGGCCTTCTTGAAAACGAGCATCGTAGTATTCATGGATGCGCCTGCTTAATCTGGTTGTTTATACGGTAGCTTTGATTTGCTTACTGCGCAGTTGGCCGCAGGCGGCGTCGATGTCCGTTCCGTGCTCCAGACGGACACTGACGCTGACGGACTGCTTCTTCAATGTATCGTAGAAGATGCGAATCGATTCCTGCTCGCTGCGCTGATACTGGCTGTGTTCGTCGACCGGATTATAGGGAATCAGGTTCACGTTCACAAGCTGACGGCGGTCGCCGACAAGCTCTGCCAGCTGCAAGGCATGCTCCTTCTGGTCATTGACATCCTTGAGCAAAATATATTCCAGCGTCACACGGCGCTTATTCTTGCTGAGGTAGTAATCGATCGCCTTCATCAGCGGCTCAATCGGAATGGCGCGATTGATCTTCATGATGCGCGTGCGCAGCTCATTGTTCGGCGCATGCAAGGAAACGGCCAGGTTAACGCCTAGGTTTCGATCGGTGAACGCTATGATTTTGTCGGCCAGACCGCTTGTAGAAACCGTAATATGTCTCGCCCCGATGGCAAGACCCTTATGATCCTTGACGGTTTCGATAAAGTCGACCATGTTCTCGAAGTTATCGAACGGCTCCCCGATGCCCATCACCACGATGTGGCTTACCAGTTCACCCTGCCGAGCGGCATCCAGATGCAGCTGCACCTTCATAATCTGCCCGACGATTTCGCCTGCTGTCAGATCCCGGCTCTTGGCCAGAAGGCCGCTTGCACAGAAGCTGCAGCCGATATTGCAGCCGACCTGCGTAGTTACGCAGACGGACAGCCCGAATTTATGCCGCATCAGCACGGTTTCGATCAGATTGCCATCCTGCAGCTTAAGCAGGAACTTAATCGTGCCGTCGGCCGATTCTTGTTTCGTATGTTCGCCGAGCGTCTGAATGTCGAAGTGCTCAGCCAACAGCTCCAGGCAAGCGCCGTTCACGTCAGTCATCGCCCCGAATGTCGTAACCCGCTTCCGGTACAGCCAATCCCATACTTGCCGCGCGCGCGACGGTTTATGTCCATACTCCCCAAGCCAGCTGGTCAGCTGATCAAATGTGAAGCCATATATGGATGGTTTATGCATATCCGTTATCCTCTTTTCAACACCTTGAATTTCGTCCCCATGAACTCTCTGACTAGTATTGTCCCAAAATTCCGAGGCGAACACAAGGGCGGATCACGGAGGCTGCCATTCTAGCCTATGAATTCGGCAATTCGCTTGTTCACCGTTTCCCGCAGGTTCAGCAGCCATTCACTCTCTGCAGGGTAGCTGCTGAACGTAATGTTGCCAATAAGTGCTTGCAGCTCATCCTTCCCGCCCAACTCTTCCAGCAGGGCAAAAGCTCTCATATCTTGCAGCGCCTCATAGAACACTTCCATGCGGATGGACTCAATTGGCCCCTCTTCTCCCGGGTAAACAAGGAAGGCATCTCCCGATGGGAACGCATGGCCGGCGTCGGTTGTGATATAAGGATTGATCGGCTTGATCGAATATTGGCTGTACCAGAAATTAAAGCCCCAGTGCAGGAAGCCGGTAATGCCGAACTTGTGCATCTGCACGCCGAGAATCCGGTTTCGAGCGGACGGGAACGTGAAGAACCGGTTCGACACTTCCTTATATTGGCCGCAGCAGTAATACGTCCACAAATCCGGAACGCCTGCTTCAAGGAACGGCTCGATATGATTCGTCGCCGGAATCGGCCGCGGAACAAGGCCCGATTCATAGAACTCATAATCGGACAAAGCGTCGATAACCGGATAACCTTGCAGCATCGGTCTGAGCCAGTCGCTCGCTTGGCGATAATCCTCAAGCGCGCTCATGCTTGGCTCATCGGAAATGTGGAAGTAGACCTGCTTCTGAAGGCCGCGGCTCTCTACCCATTTCAGCAGCTCCGGAATGAGCTGTCCCAGGAAGCTGCGATAGTCCTCGCCGGAAGCTTCCGTTTCCCAGCCGAAAATCCGCTTGTACTCGCCATTCTCATGGGCCATGATCTTAGGCGCGTGCTTCGCACCCCACTGGGTGTACAAGTGGGAGAACTCGAAGTAACGAACGCCAACGGACAGACACAAATCCGCCCAGCGGTCCAGCTTGTCGAAACCGAATGTATACTGGCCGCCTGTTTTCTCGACATCCACCAGCTGCACGGTAGGGCGCTCTCCGCCTACAGCCGTATCGAGCGGCGGCGTGAACAGCGGCGTCAGCAGCAAGTTGATGCCGTGTCTCACTGCTGTACCGATAAAGGCTTCCAGCAAGCGCCAGTGCTCTTCGCTGAACACCGGTACGTTGTATTGGGTCGCGATACAATCGGTATGGAACCACTCGGTGTGAATCAGCTTCTGCTCGGGAAGCTCGCACGGAATGACCGTGAGCGCGAAGCTCTCTTGAGCGAGCGCTTCCCCTTCCGACGATTCAAAAGCTATAGCGATGCCGAATGTTCCGCCTTGCTCGGCGCGGTCTACTTGTACGGTCACCCATACGGAGCTCCACACATTCGGGAGTGCTGTTATCCCCGTTGTAATCGGATAAAGCGGATCGGGAAATAGCCCCGGCGTCGCTTGGTAGATCCGATCATCATGATCGGCATACATCGGCATCTCCGACGGGACAAGTCCGACGGAGCGGACGGTGATCGTACTATTTTGCAGCTGGGAAGTGACGGTCAGGTTGATATTCTTGCGCATCTGTGCACTGCGGTAGGCGACTTGAAAGGAGTAGACTTCACCCCGGAGGGCGCTGCCCTTCTGGTATGCAGGCTCTTGGAGCTGGCCGTCTTTGGCGAAAATTTTGACGAGTGAGCTAACGCACCGCGTCTCCAGCTGATTATGGTTCAGGTTCATCGTTATTTCCTCCTTGGAAAATAATTAAATGAGTACAAGCGTGCCAAATCGTTGCGGCTTATGAAAGTTAACCAGCCCTGTCGGCTGCCAGGCTTGATATTCCCGGATGCCATCCGGCCGTTCGTCGATCCGGTAGAAGTTAACCCGCCAGCGGAGTCCGGCTTCAAGCGGCTTGTTGAACGTGCTCGCCGGAATGCGGATGTCATACAGCCATTGCCCGGGTTGAACCTCGCTCACCTCGGTATGCAGCCCCTCAATGTCCCAGTCCGTATCGATCCCGACCGAGCCGCTGCCATCATTGGTAATCCGCGCATCGAAGATAACGTTGCGGGGACTGATCTCCAGCTCTATGTAATGCGTGCCTCTGCCATCCTCATCGATAAACACTTCAACTACGTCTTGGTTATACAGCGGCTCATCGCGCTCGCTGTAATCCGATACGATATGTGCATCCTCGCAGTGAAACTGAATCAGCAGCTCGTCTGCCGTCCAGCCGCAGCGAACCTTTGTCCATTCTGTCGGCGCATCCCCGCCGACCGTATCGCGCAATAGAATCCATTCGCTATCCATACCGTTTGTCCCGCTGATTTGCTTGCATTCGTAGACTTGCTGCTCATTAGTGTCCAAGATAAGGCCCACCTCTGCTCCCATAGAATCTTCCATCTCCCTCTCATCATCATAGCTAATCCCGGTGCCGATTGATTTAGCATAAAGGGATAAAATTTAGACGATTCCGAGATCACGCGGACGCGGGCAAGCAGGTATAGATGCAAAAAAACTCCCTGAGGGAGTTTTCGCTTGCAGCATAGCAGCGGGTTTAGCTAGTGCCCGCTTCGGGATGAAGTTTGTTGCTGCTCGCGGCCAGATCAGTGTAGAAGCAGTAAGTGCCCCTACCCCTTGTTTTGGCCTCATACATCGCTTGGTCCGCGCATTGGAGCAGTTTTGTCCCATCCATGGTGTCTTCCGGATAGACCGCGATGCCGATGCTGGCCGATACCTGAATTCGTTTGCCATCCACAATATCAAGCTGGCGGATCGCGCCGATGAGATCCAGAGCCAGCTCTTCCGGCTTCGTGTCGCCCACTGCTTCATCCACCAAGACGATGAACTCATCGCCTGCCCAGCGGGCGCAGGTGCCGTAGCCCCCCATGCCGTTTTTCAAAATAATCGCTACTTCCTGCAGCAGCCGGTCGCCCATCTCATGCCCCAGTGTATCGTTGACCCGCTTGAAGCCATCGAGGTCCATGAAGAAGACGGCAAACGAACTCCCTGCCTCCGATGCTCTTCGCATGGCAATGCGAAGCCGCTCATCAATGTATCTGCGATTCGGCAGTCCGGTCAGATCGTCGTAATGCGCTTTGCGCTCTTCATCCGTTCGGTCGCCGAACGTGAAGAGATGGCCATGCAGCAGACCGCCATCCTTGCTAATGATCGGGCTGACATAACATTCGTAATGCCGCATTTCGCCGCCTTCCTTATGGAAGGCAACACGTTCCCGGAACGGCTGCAGCCGCTGTTCAAAATATTGCTTAATCTGATCGCCGAGGCTGCCGTAATCGGCCCGCATCTCTTTGCAGTAGCTCGCCAGCGACTGTCCGACGGAGAGTTCCCGTCCGAACATCGTTTTGAAACGGCGATTGACGAAGACGACACGTCCATCGCTGTCACACATCGCAATCGATTCGTGGCTGGATTCCAGCATCCGTTCGATGATTTTGTTCTGCTCGGCGATGGTTTGCTCACCTAGTCGGCTCTTCGCGAAGAGGGTTTTGTAGCGGCTCTCGCTGTCCGTTACTTGCGTGTAGAGCTCGGTCATTTTGTAATACATCTTGGTAAACTCATAGATCATACCCGCTAATACGATATTGGCGCAGATGAAGGTGTCCAGCTTGGAGACGTACCAGCCTACGCTGAATCGATTGCCGCCGCTCATATTGATGCCCACATCCAGCACGGTTGCAAGGAGCGCGACGCATAGCCAAGAGGAGGTTACGGTGCTCCCTCTGGTCATGTAATAGTAGAGGGCCAGCGCAAGCAAGCTGATCAACAGCGTAGACAGGCCAAATCCGTACATGGCGAGCAGCGTGATGCGGCCATGATCCATTAGAACGGGCAGCTTGTCGTGCAGGGCCAGCGACACATAGCCAATCACCGCTACCGCAATTAGCACAGTTGCCCCGGTCAGCATCGTCATCAGTCGCGCGGTTTGATCGCGAAGGCGAACCTGCTTGTACTTCACCTCGACAGCCATATGAAGCAGGATCGCGATGGGAAAGCCCAAATGCCAGAGGGCATAAATATATTCGGCAGACTGGTTGCCTCCGAATAGGAACAGGGGCTCGGGGCCATGCCCCATTCCCGGCTGAGGACCGGGACCGTTAGGGCCGGGACCGAAACCATTCGGAGGCACGATACCCGGAAAGGAAAACAAATAAAGAATCGACATGCAGGCCGAGTAGAAGTACCCTCCTGCCAATATGAGAATGGATGGGGAACGGCTGACTTTGAACTGGCTGTACAGGACGAACACGGTGATGAGTTCAAAGCAGATAACCGTTGAACAGAGTGCGGACAAGAACGCGTTATTATTGGGTACCAGGATATGCGCAAACGGTATGGAAGCAAGCGAGGCAAGCGCTATGATCGCACCAACGATAAAAGCAAATCGGCGCTGTGAAGGGTTGGACTCTAACGTAAATAACGTATAGGCGAGCGTGCCTGACGATGCTGTTTTCTTCATGTCGACCTCCACAATAAATCTGTGGTGACATCATTCGACATCCTCCCCAGGAAACCCTCTTTATGGCAGATCGCGGCAAGTGCGGTGCCCAAAAGGAGGGTGAAAAAGGCTACCTCGCCCATCCGGTAAACGCGGATGAGGAGGCAACCTTTGGCACTCTACACGCCAATCGATGTCAGCAGCGATTGTAGATTTTGCTGCAAGGTCAGTACTTGCTGCTTCGCCTGAATAATCTGCTCCTTAAGCGCGATTATTTGTGTGAGCTCGGCTGTACCCGCTTTTATGTTGCCAGCCTGCTTAGCTGCCTTAACCTGTGCCCACAGCGCCTGCTTCTGCGTCCGAAGCGCGCGAATCGAGGCATGCTGCGTTTCGATCTGCTGCGCCAGCTGCTTCAACGACGACTTCAGTTTCGCTCTTTGTTCCTTCGGCATGGCCTTCACCGTCGACTTGTTGACGGCGTGCAGCGACTTGATTTGAGCCGCCAGCGCTTGCTGTTCCGTACGTAAAGCAATGAGCTGGCTCTTGCCTGCAGCCGTCTGCGCTTTCCACTCCGCATGCTGCCCTTT
Source organism: Paenibacillus rhizoryzae (assembly GCF_059686995.1). Classification (NCBI taxonomy): domain Bacteria; kingdom Bacillati; phylum Bacillota; class Bacilli; order Caryophanales; family Paenibacillaceae; genus Paenibacillus; species Paenibacillus rhizoryzae. The sequence goes on from NZ_JCAALT010000008.1 coordinate 327,345, forward strand.
TCCTTCGGGTGCAGCACTGCTGCCTGCATTTCCGCTGTCTGCGAATACCGCCTGTGCGGATCCCGCTGTAAGCGCCAGTCCAATAACGACTGCCGCTATCTTTTTGCTGAGCATTCTCATCTTATTCTCCTCCAATTGCCTATGGATTTGACTTACATGCTCAACTCTACCGCGTAAATGTATCAAAAGTTTGTCATGACCGTTGCAAAGGCAGCTCGACTCTCATCACGGTTCCTTCACCAAGCGTGGACGCCGCCGTAATCGTCCCGCCATGTGCCTGCACAATATAACGGGAAATCGTAAGCCCCAGCCCCGAACCTCTGGACGTGCGGCTGGATTCCGCCTTATATAACCGCTCAAACAGACGCGGCATATGCTCGGCAGCAATACCGCGGCCATTGTCCGCGACCGATAACACAGCCAAACCGCGAGCATCGGCACGAAGCCGGACATGAACCGTTGTTCCGGCAGGGTTATGATCGAGCGCATTGCCGATTACATTCAGAATCACTTGCCGCAGCCGCTCGGGATCTCCCTGCAGCATGACAGAAGCAGAGGAGTCGATATCCGCCTCCAAGCGCATCCCGATCTCCTTGGCCTTAAGCGTACACTGCTGTACCGCCCGCAAACAGAGCTCCGTGAAATCGAAGGCCTTCATGTCATACTTGATCTGATGTTCTTCGAAAGCAGACAGCTCACTCAGCGTATCGATCAACAGGTTCAGCCGCAGCAGCTCCGCCAAGGAAAGCTTCACAAACTCCGTCTGCTCACTTTCAGTCAAAATGCGATCGGACAGTGCCTGCAGCGTCCCGCGAATACTCGTGAGCGGCGTTCGAAGCTCATGCGCAATATCCATGAGGAGTCTTCTTCGCTGCTCCTCGATACGTTCGATGCGTTCGGCCATCATATTGAAAGAAACACCCAGCCTTGCCAGTTCGTCATCGCCTCGGATGTCGACCCGACTGGAGAAATCACCCCCGGCCACTTTATCCGAGGCCTCGCTCATCCGCTGGATAGGCCGCACAAATCTACGCGCGGCATACCAAAGCAACACGATTAGCGGCCCTGCGCACAGAAGCACCACAAGCCAAATACTTCTGCGTATCGGCGCGGCAAGCTGCTTGGCATCGGCTACAGAAGAGTAAAGAAAAGCGGACGCAATCACTTGCCTGCCACGCTGCAGCGGAAAGCCGATAATGAGCATTTTCTCGTTATCCTGCTTGCGGAACTTTGCAATTTTCTCGACGTGATTCCCTTCGCTGACGCTCACAATCCAGCTGTTCACGTCCGGGCGCACCCCAACCTCGTACAGCCCCTGCTTCAGATACTTCACTCTCTGGCCGACAATGCTGATCTGCACTTTATTTTCCTGCTCGATCCGTTTCAGCTCTTTGCGAAAGCCACTAACTGTCATGTCGCCCTGCTCCAGCTGCTGGTACGCTGCCTCTACAGTCGTCGCCCGTTCATGAAGTCGATCCAAGCCTTGTCGGTAGAAATCTCGCTGGACCAACCAACTGATCACAACAGTCAGCAGCAGCAATATCGCAATGGTGATGCAAACAGAAGCGACCAGCCATTTGCGAAATATCGAATTCAGCCTCATGGGCTCACCTCAAACTTATAGCCGACTCCCCACACCGTTGTCAGTTGCCAGCCTTGTCCCGCTCCAAGCTTGCGCCGAATGCGCTGAATATAGAGATCGACGACACGATCCTCACCTTCATAATCCCAGCCCCAAATCTGAGCGATGAGGTCCTCCCTGGTATACACCCGCTCCGGATGAGCGGCAAGCCATGCCAGCAGGTCAAATTCACGTCGTGTCAAGCTGACCGCCTCCTTATCCATCGAAACGGTGAAAGCATCAAGCCGCAGCTTGAGGTTGCCGACAGACAGCCATTTGCCCCCTTCTTTATCGTCCCTATCCCGCTCCGGGTCTCTGTCTGCCTCTATATCCCGCCCACTTTGATGCCGCTCCTCTCTTCGCAGAAGCGCATCTATACGAGCAAGCAATTCATGGGGATCGAATGGTTTTACCACATAATCATCTGCGCCGATTTGAAGACCCTCAACTCGATCATGAACTTCACTCCGTGCCGTTAACATAATAACAGGCGTGTAATCCCCCGCTTGCCGCAGCTGTTTGCAGACAGCCCATCCGTCCAATCGAGGCAGCATAAGATCAAGCACGATCAGTTGAAAACTGCACGCTGCAATCTTCTCCAGCGCTTCCTGGCCATCGTGAGCCTCCTCCACCTCGTACCCGTTCTTGGTTAAGTAGAGTGTCGTGATCTTCAAGATCGAGGGATCATCATCTACGAGCAATATACGTCTTGGCATTGGCGCCACCTCCTACCCAGTTCAATTCATATAGCCAAATTATAAGCGACCTTCCTGCTCCATGTGTGAATTCATCCAGACAAAACAAAAAACCCCGGCGGCGACTCATTGGAGCCGATACCGGGGTTTACTCAATTGCTCCTTGCACGCAATAATATAACACTAACGTTAACGTTACATTTTGAGCCAAAAAAAGGACGTCCCATCAGCATTTGATTAATGAGCTTCTGCCTCATCCACATGCTTCAAATGTTTGCGGTTCAGCCAGATGACGATAACCGCCAGCACGACGAACCCGCCGCCAATGTAGAATGGCGCGTGGAAATCAAACCACTCCGCGAATTTAACCGCATAGTAAGGTGCAAGCGCACCGCCGATGAAACGCAGGAAGCTGTAAGCAGCCGATGCTGTCGGACGCTCAACCGGAGCAGCGTTCATTACCGCAGTTGTAATAAGCGTATTGTTATTGCCCAGGAAGGCGCCGGCCAAGATAACCATGCAAATAATGACCGTTTTATCCGTGGTCCAATACCCCATCACGAACAAGGTAGCCGCGAACAGCAGCAATTGCACGCACATCGATTTCACTGTCCCGTAACGCTGCTGCAATTTTGGAGCCGTAACAACGGAAGTAAACGCCAGCAGCAGTCCCCATCCGAGGAACACGTAGCCAAGGCCGTGTACATCAACGTGATGCAGGTGACCAAGCACAAGCGCCGCATAGACAAGCAAGGTGAAGAATCCGAAGTTATAAAGGGCAGCCGAGATGCCAAAGACCAGAAGCGCGCGATGCTTTAGCGCACGGAAAGGATCCAGCAAGGAAGCTTTTTTCTTAATCGGTGTCACAACGGCAGACGACTTGGCAGCCTTCGGCATCATGAACAGGATGAGACAGAATGCCAGAACCATTAAACCGGCAACGCCGTAGAAAGGGCTCCGCCACGAAATCGCGCCCAGCTCTCCGCCAAGCAGAGGGCCAACGGAAATACCCAATCCGACCGCTACCTCGAACAAAATGATCGATTTCCCGACACCAACGCGGGATAAAGAAACGATGGCGGACAACGCAGTGGCGACGAAGAATGCATTCCCCAGTCCCCATCCGGCGCGAAGCCATACGATTTCCATTACATCGCCTGCACTACCCGCAAGCGCAGAGAACACTGCGATTAGTACGATACCGGCAAGCAGCATTCGCTTAATGCCAAGACGGGAGGAGATGACGCCCGTAATCAGCATGGCGACGGCCATAACCGCGTTATAGCTCGTGAACAGCAAGGTCAACTGGCTGTCAGAGGCATGCAGCTGATCCTTCATCATCGGCAGAATCGGATCGACCAGACCCAATCCCATAAAAGCGATGATACTTGCAAAAGCGATTGCCCACACGGCAATCGGCTGATTAAACATGGAGTTGCTCTTCGGCGCACTCGGCTGCAAAGGGGCTTGCGGCGCGGCTTTACGTGCTGTATTAGGTGTTGACACTTTTACTCCTTCTTTCTACGTAGTCATTTGATCAAGCGCGACATTGACGCGTTTCTTGAGCGCTTCAATTTCCTTGCGGAATTCCTTCATTTTCTCCAGCTTGTGATCGATCATCAGCAGCTGCTTATCGATCATCCGTCCTGCTTCTTCAAGCTGATTGCGCTTCTGCTCCACTTCCTCGGCTTTCCTGTAAGCATCGCCGTGTTGGACGAGTTCCTCGCGCAAAGCGACAAAATCAATAATTTCCTGCAGGGAGAAGCCGAGTACATCTCTTGCATTGATGATCTGCTTTAGCCGTTCGATGTGCATGCGCGCATACAAACGCGTCCCGCCTTCCGTCCGCTCTGGCGGCGGCAGCACGCCGATCTCCTCGTAATACCGTATCGTACGTTTCGTCAGGCCGCTCTCTTTGGCAACATCATCAATCTTATAACGCTCTCCCATCTGTATTCCTCCTCCCTTTCGTCAAAACAATTGGTTCCTTTGATTTCATCTTACTCCTTCTATAACGTTAACGTCAACGTTAGATTTTGTCATCATGCAAATTCCTTCCCGTTAGTATAACGTTATCTCTTCTTTCGTATGTAAAAAGGCCTGTTCACAGCATCAATCCGTCGCTGCAAACAAGCCTTTACAATTATTGAGCAAGCTTCCCGCTCCACGCGCCAAGTCCGCCCTGCAAATGGGCAATTTGCGAGTAGCCGCCTCGCGTCAGCTGCCTTGCCGCTGTTTTACTGCGCATGCCGCTTCGGCAGTACAGTAGAAGCTTCTTATCCTTAGGCAGCTCGCCAAGCCGGGATCCAAACTGGGACAGCGGAATATTCCGCGCTCCCGGAATGTAGCCGCTCTTGTATTCTCCTGCCTCACGCACATCAATTAGCAGCATATCCCCAGCGCCTGTCTCAAGCTCCCGGCGGAAATCCGCTGCCTGCAGCGTGCGGAGTCCCTTTACTTTGCCGAATCTCGAATAGCCAAACCAAACCACAACGACAACAAATAATAGATTCAGCGCGATATCCATCTTCGCTAACCCCCGCTCTTATTCTCCTGTCAGCTCGCCCGTCCAGCCCAATAGACCGCCTGACATATTCACGACCGAGAACCCTCTCTCGCCAAGCAGCTCGCAGGCCAGCCCGCTTCTACCGCCGGCCTTGCACATCACGATGATCTCACGCGCGCCATCCAGCTCGTCCAATCGTTCAATCAGCTGTCCGAGCGGAATGTGGACGGCGCCCGCCAGATGACCGGCCGCCCATTCCGCAGGCTCGCGGACATCCAGCATATATAAACTTTCACCTGAACCGAGGCGCTTCTCAACCTCCTGCGGTGTCATTTCTTTCGCCGCTTGAAATCCCATTGCACATATCTCCTCCCTTAGCGATCACGCTAATATACCCCTATGGGTATGTATTTTAGACGACTCTACCATCCCTGTCAACGCACATCAAGCGGAATTCCGCTTCCATAATTTGCGAGTACACCTGTAAGTGAATCTGAATCAGGAACCACGCGCTGGGTAACAATACCATTGGAGTTCACATTTTACTGCGAAAGGAGCTTGGCACTTGGAAAAGGATACCGATCAAACGCTCACGACCCGTCAGGGCCATCCTGTAACGGACAATCAAAATATACGAACGGTTGGCAGCCGTGGACCGAGCACCCTGGAGAACTATCATTTTATCGAGAAAATCACTCACTTTGACCGGGAACGCATCCCCGAGCGCGTCGTTCATGCCCGCGGAGCCGGCGCTCACGGCATCTTCGAGGCTTACGGCAAAGCCGGCGATGAACCGGTCTCGAAGTATACGCGCGCCAAGCTGCTGCAAGAGGCCGGCAAGCAGACACCGGTATTCGTTCGATTCTCCACCGTCATTCACGGCAGCCATTCACCGGAGACGCTTCGCGATCCTCGCGGCTTCGCAGTCAAGTTCTACACCGAGGACGGCAATTGGGACATGGTCGGCAACAACCTGAAGATATTCTTCATCCGCGATCCGCTGAAATTCCCGGATATGGTGCATGCATTCAAGCCGGATCCGCTCACGAATGTGCAGGATATGCAGCGCTTCTTCGACTTTGTCTCGCTCTCGCCGGAAACGACTCATATGATTACGTTCCTATTCTCTCCTTGGGGCATTCCCGCCAACTATAGGCAAATGCAGGGCTCCGGTGTTAATACATACAAATGGGTCAATCAAGACGGCGAAGCGATGCTCGTGAAATATCACTGGGAGCCGATCAAGCAAGGGATCAAGAACCTGCTGCAGCGGGAAGCCAACGAGATCCAAGGGCTTAATTTCAACCATGCCACGCTTGATTTGTACCAAGCGATCGAGGCCGGGGACTATCCCGAGTGGGAGCTGTGCATGCAGCTGATGACGGATGACGAGCATCCGGAGCTGGATTTCGACCCGCTTGATCCGACGAAGCTGTGGCCGCCGGAGCAGTTCCCTTTCCTGCCCGTTGGCAAAATGACGCTGAACCGCAACCCCGAGGACTATTTCACCGAAGTGGAGCAAGCGGCATTCGGTACCGGCGTGCTCGTGGACGGTCTGGACTTCTCCGACGACAAGCTGCTGCAGGGCCGAACATTCTCCTACTCCGATACGCAGCGCCACCGGGTGGGAACCAACTACTTACAGCTGCCGGTTAATGCACCTCAGACGCATGTCGCGACCAATCAGAGCGGCGGGCAAATGCAGTACCGTCCCGACCGTTCCGCGGGGCAAAACCCGCATGTGAACTACGAGCCGTCGTCCATGGGCGGATTGCAGGAAGCAGCCCGCAGCGGCAAAGACCATGAGCCGCACTACGATGCGAAGCTGACTCGGCAGAAGCTCGAGCGGACCAACGACTTCAAACAAGCCGGCGACACGTTCCGCGCCTTCGAGAGCTGGGAGCAGGACGAGCTGATCGACAACCTGGTCGGTGCGCTATCGATATGCAAAGAAGATATCCGATCGCGGATGATCGGATATTTCACCGAGGCGGATGCCAGCTACGGGCAGCGCGTCGCAGAAGGGCTGAAGCAATCCGATGGCCGCAACATTGCAAGCGGACAGTCACGGCCTGAGCAGGCGGTCGAGCAAGCGAATCAAATGGGACACGAAGTGGACCCTTATTAAACGATAAAAAGCCGCAAGCGGGATGCTTGCGGCTTTATTTTTTATAAGTGCATTATTCGTGTTTATCCGGCAGTTGACTAACGTAGCTGTCTGATAACGTCAGCAGCTTCAGCGTACGATTGTACTGATCCTCGGTAGCACCCTCGCCATGCTCTTGCTCCCCGTCATCCCGAATCGAGTAATTCGTGCCATCGGCATAATCAATGCCCGGCAAGTACATATCCTCATCCGTAATGACGGAGCCTGATGGCAAGAAATGACGCATCGGCAGCATATTGGAGCTCTGATTCAACAAATCTTGGCCAAAATAAATCTGATTGCTAAGCGATACGCCCAGTAAATTCGCAGCCGTCGGCAGAATATCGATCTGACCGCCGGTTTGTTCCCGCACGGAAGGCCCAGTCACGCCGGGAGCATGTAGAATCAGCGGGATACGGAACATGTCGGTATACCCATACTCATGGCCGATCATGCCAGCCACCAAGCTCTTCTCGTTGCGGTCAAGCGAGTACAAGGACAACCCTTGATGGTCGCCGTAGAACAGAATGACACTGTCATCCCATAGCCCGCGCCGCTTCAAATCGTCGATGAACTGTCCGAGCGCGTAATCGGCATAGTTCTGGGCATGAATATAGTTACCGACGATGGTGTCGTCGAACTCTTCCGGCAGCGTCATTTTATACTTGGATTCCGGAAGATTGAACGGATGGTGGGCGCTCATCGAGATCACTTGCGCATAGAAAGGCTGTTCGCTCTCATCCAGCTTCACCAATTCATCAATCGTCTTGTTGTAGAGCACTTCATCCGATGAACCAAATGCAATATGATCTTCGTCGCCGAAGAAGGATTTGTCATAGTAACGATCCCAGCCGATTGCTTTGTACAGCTCCGTCCGGTTCCAGAACGAAACATCGTTCGTATGGAACGTCGCGGTCGTGTACCCATTCGCGTGAAGCAGCTTCGGCAAGCTCGGCAGCGCCTTATCCACATTGTGGTCAGTCGCCGCATCGTGCTGAGGCACATATAGCGATGTATTCACCACATACTCGGCATCCGAGGTAGTTCCTTGACCAACCATGGTGTAGAAATGATTAAAGTGCATGTTCTCCTGCGCAAGCTTGTTGATGTTCGGCGTTACTTCTTGACCGTCGATCTTGAGTCCGATCAAGAAATCCTGGAAAGATTCCATCTGCACGATAATAAGGTTCTTTCCTTTATTCGCTCCAAAATATTGCGGCTGTGGCTGCGGCTGCACCGTACCTTTCAGCTCATCAATCGCGCTCTGCGTAATGTCCGCCATCGGCACCATTTCGTCCTCTTTACGGCTATCAGCAAAAATCGTATAGATCTCGTAGTTGAGCAGCCCCATCTCTTCGGCCTGCTTATTCTCATTCATACTGGCACGGTTCGGCCAAATATTCAGCAAACAGAGCAGCGAAGACACGATGAACATAATGGTGATGCCTGTTTTCTTCACGGGTCTCATGCTGACGCGATGCTGAATATGTTTGTGCTTCGGTCTCCATAAGATGAACGCCAGCACAACGATATCCAAGAAGATGAACAAGTAATAGGGATCAAGGAGCGAGTAGGTGCTTTCTCCAACCTTCGTTACTTTATCGGCCTGGGCTAGCGCGTGATAGGTGACGATAATGCCATAATATTTGTAATACATGAGTACGGTAAAATAGAGCAGCGTAAGCAATAAATTGACGATCATATAGTACAGCATCTTCCGTTTGCCCGCTAACCATTCGATTAGACAGAACACCACCCAGAAGAACGGAATTTCCGTTACGAGCGTCATCCAGGACGGTCCTTCGTCAAATACAACCGACCAGGCCAGAATACCCTTCACCAAGAGAATAATAGTAAAGTAAAAAAATCTGCGATTAAGCAGTCTCATTAGAAGAGACACTTTTAACAACTCCTTCCCCGGCAGCAAGCGACTACTCTCGCGCCGGACGTTCCTTGTAGTTATACCTGCTAGTTAAGCAAATGGTTTTCCGCCAATCCGACCACATGCGCGAGTTCGAACAGATGCAAACTAGGCGGCTTCGGAAGCACGCCGCAAACCGTCGCCATCATGCCCGGCGCAAGCCCCCGCCCAAAGGCGCGAAGCACCTCTTGCTTGCGGAAAATCGCTTGAAAATGACGCCTGCTCTCGAATTGCCCGACATGAATCGCCAGTCGATTATCGCGGCTGACCAATAAATTCGTCGAGATATAACCAGGCTGCTTGCGTACATACGGCATCGTGCGCTCGAAATTCCGAATCATCACTTCGCGTTTGCCGGGAGCGAGCTGTACGATATTCAGGAAATACAAACGTTCTGTCCCTTGTCCTTCCTCCACCTTAGAAGAAAGCGGAGCTGCAATATGATCGCTGTATTCTACCGTATACCGATTCGGACCTGAAGCTTCCCCCGCTTGTGCATCGACAAGCGCAAGTGAAACCACATGTTTCCCCCGAGTACCTCGCAGAACAGCGCCGCTCTGTACAGCTCCGTCTTGCCATACCCGTTCCATCGCCGATATGGCATGGTTCACTTGTTTCAGCTGCTTGTGCCGGCCAGCAACTTGAAACACCTTAAGCCGAACCAGTGCGCCAACCTTCATATCCTGCATAGACAACAGACCCTCTGCAGTTAACATGGGCGATAATGAATGTCCTCTATGGTTTAACGCTAAAAACTCCGATTGCGTTTCATTTTCCATCATTGCAGCGTTCCTTTCACGTTTTTGCATGTGAAATTTATTACGTACTGTAGTATAGTTGTATCATGCAACTATGTCTATTCGTAATTATACAAGGTATTTAGTAGCTGTCAATCGGTCTATCTCTTCCACTTGCACGGCATAAATTGAAGCGATATGCTGGAATAAATACGATTCATAAACCAAAGAAACGGTGAACCCAACATGAACATAGATCTAGATAATCTGCATCGAATCGAGCATGAAATGGCTATCTTTATTCGCAGAGCCGAAGCTGCCCGTATCGCTTATTTTAATAATACCGGGCTTGACCGCTCTACTTATTTATTGCTAAGGCGGCTGTTTGACCATGGACCGCTTGGTATAAAGGCGCTTGCCGATACTTTTCAATTAGATATTTCGACAGCCAGCAGGCAAACCGCCTCGCTTGAAGCGAAGGGGTATGTGGAGCGCACCGTGGATCCGAAGGATGCCCGGGTCAGCCTGCTCCAAGTCACCTCCTCGGGCAGCGAGATGCTGCTTAAAGTAAGACAGCTGCGCCAGACCTTCTTTACCGATGTGCTGAAAGATTGGACAGAGGAAGAATCCACCCTGTTCGGAGAGCTGCTTCAAAGGTTCAATGAGACGGTGGAGGATCATTTGAACTGCAATAAATGCGTGTAGAGGAGAGGTTTGCGTCTATGAAGGATAATACGAAACGGTTCTCAGATCGCGTGGAGCAATACGTGAAGTATCGACCCAGCTATCCGTCTGCGGCTTTAGATTTCATCTATCATGAGGCGGCTCTGAGTCCGGCTTCCGTAATCGCCGACATTGGAGCAGGTACGGGGATTTTCACCCGACTTCTGCTTGAGCGGGGCAGCACTGTAGTGGGAGTGGAGCCCAATACCGAGATGCGGTTGGCGGCAGAGGCTCAGCTTGGCGGTTACGATCGCTATCGTTCCGTCGACGGTTCGGCGGAAGCGACGAAGCTCAGCGATGGCTCGGTGGATTGCATCGTATCGGCGCAGGCCTTTCATTGGTTCGAGCCGGAATCGACTGGGCTTGAATTTCGCCGCATTCTGCGCGCTGACGGCAACGTGGCACTGATCTGGAACACGCGCCTGACCGATGATCCTTTTGGAGCTGAATATGATCAACTTCTCTTACACTACGCACCGGATTACAAAGATGTGAACCATAGACGTCTTCATCACGAGGACTTTGCCTCATTCTTCCGAAATGGCAGCTATAAGAAAGCGGAGTTTGCGAATGAGCAGCTGTTTGATTTCGAAGCTCTTAAAGGGCGGACCCTCTCCTCCTCTTATGTCCCGCTTGCGGGTTCGCCTAGCTACGAGCCTTATATGGAAGCGCTGGAACTATTGTTCGGCAAGCATCAACAGGATGGCATCGTCGGCTTCCAATATAGAACGGACATTTATTTCGGTTCGGTATAACGGCTGCTTCTCATAGGGTTGACATTCAGGAGCTGCTGCGGCGGCTCTTTGTTTTTTCGGTTGGGATCTATGCTATAATTCCTATATCATTTTCATAATAGAGGAGTTACGTCACCATGAGCACACTTGTGATTGTCGCACACCCTAATATGCAAGAATCCCGCGTCAACCGGATGTGGAAAGAACGTCTGGAGCAAGAAGCCGGTATTACCGTACATGACTTATATCAAACGTATCCGAATGAAATGATCGATGTCGAGAAGGAACAGCAGCTTCTGCTGCAGCATGACCGAGTCGTGTTCCAATTCCCGTTTCACTGGTACAGCACGCCTTCCCTGCTTAAGAAATGGCAGGACCAAGTATACACCTATGGCTTCGGCTATGGGACAGGCAATCAGCTAAAGGGCAAGGAGTACGTGCTGGCTATCTCCGTTGGCCGCGCCGAAGAATCCTATCGCCCGGATGGCGAGAGCCTCTACACGATGGAGCAGCTTCTGCTGCCTTTGCAAGCCACGGTCCTGCTGACCGAGATGAAGTATGTACCGCCGTTTATGGTGTTTCACGCGCCGCGCCTGACCGATGAAGAAGTCGTCCAAAGCGCGGACAAGCTGGCCGCCTATTTGACAGCGCCTATTGGCGCTTATGCTGCTGGCTAGACGATATCTGCCTCCACCAATTCAAACATGGCCGTTCCATCGCAACTAGCCACAATAAAAGGTCAGCCAGTAACAACTGGCTGACCTTTTATTGTGCTAGGAAGGATCCAAGCCTGCATCGAGAAGGCGATCTTGCAGATTTATTATTGACCTTTGGCATTCTGTCACACGAGAGTGAAACTTTCCAGTATTTTCCCGATTGCAGGTGTTTTGAAGGATATGAAATAATGGTCGAAGCTTGTACGAGGACGTCTATTTTCATCTCTAACAGGGAAACCGATAAATTTGTACTCTAGATTCCGATCATATGAAATTCAAAGCGCTTTCATGTTCGTGATAAGGTAAATCCATCATTAAATAGACTTCAGTGGGGTGAGGGTGCATGAACAGTAGATTGAAGAAAACATTGCTTGGCTGTTTTGCCGTATTAATCGTATCCGGATCGGCATTTCCGGGTACTGGCGCGGGTATTGCCCATGCCAGCGTACCCACAACCGAAGTAACGCCCGGCTCGTTCTCGGATTCGCCGCAGCCGGGACAAATCCGGATCTACGCGGGAGCGGATGCGGGTAATTCCGATACATCGGGCAGTCGGATGGTCGGCTCAGTCGTAAAGGAACTGTACTTGGAACAGAATAGCGGCTCGGAAGCCAAGATCGAGAGCCAAGGCAACGGAGTGGCGGATTTCGCTCGTTACGGCTGGCATAAGAAGGTGACAAAACGGGTTGCAAATGGAAGCGCTTATTTCTCCTATAAGATTCCCGTAGATCCATCGCAGACGGCTCCTCTCTATCTGGCGATGGAAGGGATCGGCGAAATCAAGCTGACAGCCGAAGGACAGACGCTGCTCAACACGGGGAACAGCGGGCTCGGCGTTCAGACGCCATGGGAATTCACGCTATCGGATCCATCCCTCTGGGCCGATGGTTACGTGGAATTGAAATTCGAGGATGCCGATCCGACGGACGGAGAAGGCGTCAATCTTCACTGGCTCGAGCTCGGGCCATCCTCCGTTTGGCGTGACCGCATCAGCCACATCGTATGGGACACCTCCAAAGTCTTGTGGCAAGCAGGTTACTATGAGGGGACAAGCAGCGAGTTTAAAGGGAGCTCTACGAATCTCTCCCTGCCGGCTTCCGGGACGGCTATTTCCGCACTGAGCCAATCGGGAACGGTCGTTCTGAACTGGAATCAACCGGCCCCGGCTCCCGGTAAGAAATACTACTTACTGGCGGGACTAATCGGCGGTACGGGTAACCATACCTTCGACTTCGGCGCAAACGGTTCGATCGAAGCCACGAGAGAAGCGAGCAAAGAACGGATTACGGATATGGACGTTACCTCGTATATCACGGGTGGAGCGAATTCCGTAAGAATAGCTACGGCAACCGGGTCCACCATTGATTTCGTGAGCCTCGTGGAAGTGACGGAAGGCGCAACCTCCGACGACTCGCTGAAGGTCGTGTTTAAGGGCAACGAGATGGCCGAGGATTGGACCCGTCTCGTCAACAACACCATGTACTTCCATATGGACATGATGACGGAGAAAAGCACTGGCTTCATCGATTCCTCGCTGCCTAACGGGATCTTCCCTCTCTTGTATTGGGTAGCCGACTCGGCTCCGGCAATGCTTGAGATGGCGAGATGGGGATATGTCGACGAAGCAAAGCAGGCCTCATTATTCCGCAGCGCCTCGAATCATTACACCGGGGATAACGGAGCTGCCGGACTCGTATTCTCGACCATTGCTTATTTGATCAAAGGCGACAACTATGTCGGCGATTACGTGAATAAAGCTTGGCCGGTGATGAAGGATGGACTGGATTATTACAAGGATCAAATCAGCAATAATAGCTATCATCTAATCAAAGGTACCGGCCTCGAAACGACCAACAAAGGCTACGGTATCTACAATAACTCCATTGCTTACTTCGCGTTGTTAGCCGGTGCTGAGGTTGCCAGCAAAACAGGTCATGCCAACGAAGCGGCGGCCTGGTTAGCTTCCGCTGATCTTCTCGCTCAGGGAATCAGCGATAATCTGGTTGCGCATACGGATCTTACATGGCTTGGCCATACGATTAAGAAAGATACTTGGCGCTATTCGTTGGATGGCACCAAAACCGACGGCAGCGATGCTCCTTGGATCAATGCAGGCTGGTTCGGAGTCGGCAGTCAAGAGGAATTGTACTATGGCTACAAATCGCCAACGGATACGCGCAACAGCGCGGTCGAAGATTGGCGTCAAATTACAAACAACACATTGGATTACCACTCGGAAAACTTCTGGGCGGATTGGAAGCTATACGGTCATAATCGCGGCTTCGGTACCGATTACGGGGTGCTGTCCGAACGCGGAGGCTGGCCTCTCCTATCCATGCTGATGGGCGATCGAATGGATATGGCAAAGAAGAATTTGCAGCACGTGATATGGAACAGCACGGATTTGAACTTCGCTCACGATAATGAAGGCGTTCAGGAGACTTCTCCTTGGCTGCTCGTTCGCGAAGTGAACAAGTCGGACCACGGGATTGCCGAGCAGAACGAAATCGGCAACGGCGGCGCCAATGAAGACATGAACTTGGTTGAGTATATCGTCGCATTGAAGAACGTGCGCGTGATGGCAGGCCTCGACGACGCGCTGGAAGGCAACTCTAACTTGAACATCGTGCCGCGCATTCCTAGCAGCTGGGACGGCGTTAAAGTCAACGACTGGTTGGCACATTATCGCGACGGCTCCGGGAACATCGGCCAGACCGACATTTCCTACGACTATTCTATTCAACCGGAGCAAGCTACTCTTCGAGTATCTGCCGCGAATGCGGTAGAAGGATCTCAGTTCCGCTTCGGTCCGTTCGCCAAGGATGCTGCTGTCACGGCGGTTACCAAGAATGGAAGCGCGCTTAATCCGAGCGAGTACAGCGAGGAAATTTCCGGCGATTCCAAGTGGGTGTGGGTGAACGGCAGCATTGGTACGACCAGCTCCACTTACGCGGTTCAAATGGACATCCCGCATCTGAGCTTCGAGAATAACTTCGATTCCGCTAATCTGTCCGACTGGAGCTCGCTAAACAGCGATTCATGGACAGCAGGCAGCGGCAAACTTGAAGCCCAAAGCGCGGACGGCGATCTCTTGCTTAACGATTCCACGCAGGAAGATCTGATCTATAGCACGGACATCAAGCTGAATGAGGAAGGCGCAGCGGGACTAAGCTTCCGGACGAATGAGACCGGCGAGGATGGCTACGACTTCATACTGGATTCCAAAGCAGGCAACGAAGGCGAACTGAAGTTGGCCACCCGCCAAGGTCAGGTGCTTTACTCCCAGCCGATGAACGTAAACATGAACAGAACCTATACGTTAAAGGTCATTGCGGCTGGTCCGATTCTCATGGGTTATCTGGATGGCACGAAAGTATTCCACATTGTTGATTCCACCTACGGGGAAGGCCATGCGGGCTTGTATGCGCAAGGGCGAGTGAGTTTCGATAACACATTGGCTAACGACAGCGCCAGCTCAGTGGCCATTCCTTCACTAGTCAGCGTCAGTATTTCCAGCTACAAGACGAATACGATGCTCATGACGCAGGAGAAAGAAATTCCGGTCATTGCGACGTTCGATAACGGCGAAACGCTGGATGTCACCCATGTCCCGGCGCTGCGCCGATACGTCATTAGCGATCCGACGGTGCTTATGGAGAATGATGAGTTATTGAAGGCAACGAAAGTTGGCACGGCGAACGTGTCCGCTTCGGTAACGATTAACGGCGTTACCAAGCAATCCAATTCGCTGGCCATGAAAGTCGAAGATCTAAGCTACGCGGAAATCTATTACAAAGACGATAAAGAAAGCATGAACCTCATGGTGAACGAGACGGTACAAGTATGGCCGTGGGCGAAGCTGAAGGATGGCATATGGTGGTTCCTCGGCTATATGCCGGCAAGCACGAAAATTCATTACATCAGCTCGAATCCTGGCGTAGCCACCGTAACCCATGATCCGGCCAATGCCGATCCGGAAAGCCGCAGCATGCTGAAGGCTAACGGAGCGGGAACGGCAACGATAACGATGGAAGTCACAGTTAACGGGATAACCGTAACTTCTCCGAATTCCATCAGCATTACCGTTATCGATCCGAGTCAATTCACGGGCTTCGCGGATAACTTCGACGATGGAGATCTTGTCGGTTGGGCAAAGAGCGGTCCTGGTGCCTGGAGTGTTCAGGACGGCCAGGCCAAGGTGAGCAATCCGCAGCCAACGGGCTGGGATTCCTGGAATATTATGAATGCCCAAGGCAAGGACTTCGTATACAGCGGAGACGTTACGTTCAAGAATGGCCAAGCGGCCGGCCTCAGCTTCCGAACGAACGATACGGGATCGACCGGCTACGATCTCATCTTGGACAAGAACGAAGGCTTGAAGCTTGCGGGCCGACCCTATCGTGCCTTCAAGACCGTACAAACTCCTTTCGCGGACAATCAGACGTACCATGTCAAGATTGTAGCTAAGGATGACAACATTAAAGTGTACTTAAACGGCGCTTTGAAAATGGATTATAACGAAACCGTATACGGCTATACATTCGGCAAATTCGGCATGTTCTCGTTCCAGAGCGAAGCTTCGTTCGATAACCTGAAGGCAGAAACAACGTTTAAGTTGGATCAAGCAACGGCAACGCTTGCGGATTCCTCCCTGCTTGTCGGCCAGTCGACGCAGCTTCTAACAACAGGCAAGCTGAATACTGAAGAAGAAGCTGACTTGTCGGCGGCAACTTATGTCTACGCAAGCAGCGACGAATCGGTCGCGACCGTGGATGCTAACGGTGAAGTAACGGCAATTGGCGCAGGTACCGCAACGATCTACGCGGATATTACGCTTAACGGTACAACCGTGCGCTCAACTAGCGCGGATCTTGTCATCACCATTGACGATACTGTCGCTCTATTAGACAGCGTTTCGGCTTCGGTCTCCACTCCGCAGATGAATATCGCCGCAATAACGACAGTTGCGGTAAGCGGAACGATGACGAACGGGACCGTAGCGGATCTCAATGGCGCAACAATTACCTATGCAAGCGATAATGCAGCGGTAGCGACGGCAGCGGCCGACGGTACTGTAACCGCGAAGGGCTTCGGAACGGCGAACCTTACGGTGACCGTGAAGCTTAACGGTGTCACGAAAGTCTCGAATTCCGTAGCGATCACGGTAACCGGAACAGAGACATTCACGGAGAACTTCGATGATGGGGACACGTCCGGCTGGGCTCCGAATGGCGGAGTATGGAGCAATACAGGCGATCGTATGAGGGTCGACTATTTGACGGCCAACAGCTGGTTCGACGCTTGGAATATTTTCGACAAGCAAGGACAGGATTTCGTCTATAGTGCGGACGTGAAGCTGATTAACGGCAACTCCACGGGCATTAGCTTCAGAACGAACGTTAATGGAACGCAGGGCTATGATGTCATCCTTAGCGTATATGACGGACTTAAGCTGGCGAAGAGACCTTATTCGGAGATTATTCGGTATACCTCCTTTACCAAAGCGTTAAATCAGACCTATCACCTGAAGGTCGTCGTCAAGGGTTCCAACATCAAAGTCTATCTAGACGGCGTACTTGCCATTGACAAGAACGATTCGACGTATGCTTCCGGTAAATTCGGATTGTTCGCATTCCAGGGAACTGCCGAGTACGATAATCTTCAAGTCCATGTCTGGGATGTCGATGCTCCGGCTTGGACAGGTGCAAGCCTAACCGCTTCGAACGCGACAAGCACTGGTATGACATTGAATTGGAACAGCGCAGTTGATACCACAGGCGTTACACAGTACCGCGTGTATCAGAATGGCCTTCCTATAGCAACCGTTGCAGGGAACGTTCAAAGTTATTCGGTAGAAGGATTAACACCTGAAACTGAATACAGCTTCAAGGTCGAAGCCGTCGATGCGGTGGAAAATTGGAGCACGGACGGACCATCGGTGACAGCAAGCACGCTAAGCGAAAATACACCTGGCGAACCGGATGTCTTGGCGCCGGTATGGACGCCGGAATCTTCCTTGAGTGCAGCTAACATCACTAAGACCGGGCTGCAATTAGCTTGGAGCACTGCAAGCGATGATACAGGAGTTACGCACTACCAAATCTATCAAGACGGAACGTCAATCGCGACGGTAGCCGGTTCGATAAACGAATATACGGTAGATGGGTTGTCGAGCGGCACGGAATATCAGTTCAAGGTAGAAGCGGCGGACGCGGCAGGCAACTGGAGTTCCGACGGCCCATCGGCAACTGCTGCGACGCTGAACGAAGATGAAGAACCGGGTAATTCCGACATTCTCGCACCGGTATGGAGCGAAGGAGCAACTTTCGAAGCGACCAACATTTCTCAAACCGCCCTGCAATTAGCTTGGAGCCCGGCTAGCGACGAGGTAGGAGTTACGCAATATCGGGTCTATCAGAACAATGTCCTGCTCGCAACGGTGTTGGATTCCGTCCAAAGTTATACGGTAACGGGCTTAACTAGCGGCACGGTATACGACTTCAAGGTTAAAGCAGCGGATGCGGCAGGGAACTGGAACGACGGCTTGTCCGCTAGCGCAAGAACGCTGGATATTCCTTATATCTCGATTCCCGTTCCACCTACGCCTTCCGTGCCTAACACGGTAGCCATTATTCCAGCGGAGCAATGGCAATCTCCTCCGAAGGACGGCATTCACTTGCGTTTGCCGCAAGGCAAAGATCAGGTCCTGCTTCCCGAGGGCGCTGCAAGCAAATTAGGAAACAGCTCGCTTATTATTGAAGACGGAACGAGCACGATTACGCTTAACGCAGCAACGCTGCAAGCGGCTGAGAAGCTGCTGGCTAGCACAGCCGGTCCAGGCGCACAGCTCGTCGTCGGAATCCGCTCCTTAACCGGTGAGCAGGCTCAAGTCCTATCGCAAGTACCATCGCCTCCTGGAGTTCGGATGCAGCTGGAAGGCGGCATCGCGAGCTTGCAGTTCTCGGCGATCGACAGTAAAGGCAACCTGGTTGACCTGGACGGAACTCAGCTGCCGGGACAACTGACCCTTCACTATGAAGGAAGTTCGGATAATGAGCTGCTGCTCGGCGCATACCGACTAAATGAAATGACCGGCGTTTGGGAGTACCTGCCTGGCGCGATCGATAGGCATAAGGACCAAGCCGTCGTAAGCGGCACCAACTTGAACAACATTGCGCTGATGGCGTACGACAGATCGTTTGACGATGTCGCAAACACGAACTGGGCGCATGAAGCCCTGAAGGTGATGTCGGCTCAGCACCTCGTGAACGGAACATCCGAAACGCAATTCTCGCCAAATGCGAAGACAACGCGCGCGGAGTTCGCGGCCATGCTCGTTCGACTGCTCGGCATTGAAGCAACCGCTCAGTCCGCATTCACGGACGTGGAACAAGACGCATGGTACGCGCAAAGCGTAGCGGCGGCAAGCGAAGCCGGCCTTGTTCTCGGTGACGGCAGCCATTTCAATCCCAACGCGACGATCACCCGCGAAGAGATCGCCGTCATGATTGTTCGTGCATTCCATTACAAGAACAAGGATAAAGACACTGCTCTATCGGGAGCGAGTCCGACTGGCGATTTCAAAGACCAGGCGAAGCTGTCCGATTGGTCCTCCGAGTTCGTGAAACAGGCCGCAAGCTTAGGCTTGATGAAAGGCAGCGGAGACGGTACCTTCGCTCCGAAATCCAATGCGGTCCGCGCGGAAACGATGCAGGCTGTCTACAATCTTTTCAAACTGTTAGACCAATAACCAATCAAATTCATAGACTACGCGCCTACTCCCTTCAGACTCGATCTGGAGGGAGTCGTGCGCATTTCGGAGGGGATCTACGTTGATGTATTCATTGCGGGGGCGTCTTACCGTCACCTTCATCGTGCTGTTAATTATTCCTTTCGTGACCATGGTCGTCATCTTGACCGGAATGTCGAACTCGGAGATCGGTCATTCCATCGAGGAATCCACCTCTCAGACGATGGATCAGTACGCTTCCTTCGTCAACACGCTGACTAATCAAGTGGAAGACGTCGCGAATCAGGTGCTCAGCAACGAGGTGACCCAGCAATGGATCGGCGGGCAAATGAATCCTAATCTTCGCGAAGACCGCAAGGTACTTCTCGATGCGGAGCTGCGGAAATTTTTATCTTCGATCTCCCTTAATCATACTTACATCTCCTCTATTACGGTGTTCGATCAGAAAGGAATGGCCGTAGGCATTAACGACCAAGCGTTCCACGACGACTCGTACCTAAAGAGCGAGTGGTACTCCGCTTTTAAATCCGAGGAACGGCGATGGGCACCGGCCCACCTAGACAAATATCAACCGAACTATCTGCAGAAGGAAAGCACCAATAGTCTGCTATTTAATTTAGTTCACTTAAGCACCTTTCAGAATATCGGGGTGTTGAAGGTCAACGTGCTGTCAAAGGAAATTCAGAAACCGATCGAGAAAATCAAGTTTGGCGAAACGGGCCGGGTCTATTTGCTGGATATGGAAGGTCTGCCGGTGCTCGACCAGCAAGTACCCGAGGAAATGTCCGGTTACAAACATGTATGGCCAAGCATACTGAAGGACAACCATTCCGGAGGTAAAATAACGGTGAACTCCCAGGGGAAGCAGCACCTCGTACTGTTTCGGAAACTTAAAGGCTCGGACTGGACGGTCATAGGCGAAGTTCCGGAGTCGGAGCTCTTTGAGAAAATGTCTAGGGTGCAGCAGACGATGCTTGGGGCTGCCGGCGTACTGCTCGTGCTTACGATCGGCGCCGTGTTCGGCTTGTCAGGCAGTATCGCCCGGCCGCTCTCCAATCTCGTGAAAGCGATGAAACTGGCGGAGCGCGGGGAACTATCCGAGGCCGAACGGCATGCATCGGATAACGCCCCACGGGGGAGAACCGAGGTTGGCTATGCAACCCAAGTGTTCCAAACGATGGCCCGGCGGCTGCGATTCCTAATCGAGACTGAATTCCAAGCGAATATGAGACGAAAGGATGCGGAATATAAAGCGCTGCTCATGCAAATCAATCCGCATTTTCTTTACAATACGCTGGAGGCTATCGGAAGCCTGTCCGCGCAAGGCAGGTCGGAGGAAGTCGTGGACGTGACGGAATCACTCGGGCAGATGCTGCGCTTCTCCCTCAAGACGGATACGGATCTCGTCAAGCTTCAGGAAGAAATGAGATACATTCGGCATTATATTTCTATTTTGCGAATCCGGTTCGGCAGCCGTCTGGATATCGATCTTAACGTGGACCCCGCGCTTGAGCATCTCTCTATCGTCAAATTTATTTTTCAGCCATTGGTCGAGAATGCCGTCAAGTTCAGTCTTGAAAATTCGCATACGGCCATTGTCCGGGTATCCGTCCGCCAAGAAGGAAACCGGATGGTCATTCGAATTGAGGATAACGGGGTCGGGATGTCTCCGGAGCTTATCGAAGAGCTGTACGAACAAGTCACCAACGGTAAAATATCGGACGTGCTAGGAGCGTCGGGACGAAGAATCGGTCTTCGGAACGTCCTGGCTCGCTGCCAGCTCTATTACGGTCCAGGACTTAGCATAAACATACAATCTTCATCCGAACAAGGAACGCTGATTACGATCGGTCTTCCAAGAAACGAGGTTTAAGTTATGTATAACGTATTGATCGTCGACGACGAACAAGAAATCCGCACGGGATTAAAGCTGAAGATAGATTGGGCAGGAATGGGCTTCTTCGTTGCCGGCGAAGCCAAAGACGGCCAGGAAGCGCTGGATAAGTTGGAAGAGACTGCCTATGATTTTATGATTACGGATATTAAGATGCCCGTCATGAGCGGACTTGAGCTGCTGAAGCGATGCTCGATGAAGTATCCGTTCTTAAAGGTCATCGTTCTGTCTGGCTTTGACGACTTCCACTTCGTCAAAGCGGCACTTCAGTGCGGAGCTAGGGACTACATGCTCAAACCCGTCGTTCGGAGCGAGATGAAGGAAATTATCTTGAAGGTTCGTGACGAAATCGACGAAGACCGCAAGAAACAAACCGAGCAAAGCGATACGCAATGGAGACTAAGCCAATCACTGCCCGCCGTTCGGGAACAGCTTATGCTGGCTTTGATTAGCGACGAAGGCGAAGAGCATCTGCTACCGCTTCGGAGCGATATCGCGATGCTGCAGCTCGCGCCGCTCTTGAACGAAGAGGCTCTCATCCGTTTCCTGTGCGTCGAGATCCGGTCTACAGCCAACCGATTCGAAACAGGAGAAGGACAGAGCGGTTTGTTCCGATTAGCCTTCCAGATGCTCAGTCGGGAGATCGTGGAGAACAGCAGGCTCGAGCAATCGGTGTTTGCCTTCCCCCATCCGAGCTATCCGAACATCATGAACTACCTGATTTCCTCGGATACCGTAGAGCAAGGTGAACAACGAATGCTTCAATTGACAAAGCTGGTGCACGACACGTTAAAGCTTCATCTCAAGGTGGAAACGGTGATCGCGGTGGGCGAGCTGCATGAAGGACTTTCTTCCGTGCGGCAAGCTTTCTTGTCGGCGCTGACGGCTTGGAGCAGAAGCCAGGCGGGTGCGATCACGCAGACGATTTATGCAGATAAAGTAACTTATCCCGCAGAAAAGCTGCTGCCCGAAGTGGAGAAAAGACTGCTTATTCTGCTGGAGGATGCGGAGCTGGATCGGTTCGTCCATACGATAGAGAATATGCTTCAGTCGCGAAAGGTATCGCTGCAGGACATTTATTCCTTCATGCTCCGCGTCGTGCTACTCCTAGATCAAGCGGTCACCAAAAACGGTCTTGCTGTCGGGCAGACACAGGATTGGATTTTTCCGATCACCCAGTGGAGCTTTACGACCCATCAGTCCGCAATCACTTATTTAAAGGAGCTTGCCATGATTGTAACGGAAGGAATCAAGCGTTCGAGAGCAAGCGGCGGTACGGCTGTAGCCGAAGCGGTGCGCCAATATATAGACGCGTACTACATGAACGAGATCAGCTTATCCATGCTGGCGGATCGGTTCCATATCAATACGACCTATCTCTCCGAGCTGTTTAAGAAGCAATTCGGTTCAACCTTTAGCGAGTATCTCGTACAAGCCCGCATACGCAAAGCCTCGGAGTTGTTGGCCGATCCGAATCTGCGACTAGCGGACATCGCAGAGCTGGTCGGATTCGCTAACGCCAGCTATTTAAGCAGCGTGTTCAAAAAGATGTACGGAGTAAGCCCTAACGAGTATCGTACGCAGCGAGGCGAAGAGCAAATCCGATAATTTTGCATGCTACAAACCTATACGATTGGATTCAAGGCAACTTGCCGCGATGGTAACATGAACTTGTAAATACATCAGCCAACCATTGAAAGGTAGGGTCATATGAATAAGAAAATTGCAGGCCTGCTATTAACTTCGGCACTGACGGTCAGCTTGGTGGGTTGCGGCTCCAATGACAAGACCAACAACGCAAATTCCAGCGAGCCGGCAAACGTCGCTAGCGATAACGCAAGCAACGCTGCAGCTGAGCCGGTCGAGTTGACGTTCTGGCGCCATGACTTCGCTCCAGAAGCCGATTCCTTGAACAAAATGATTAAAACGTTCGAAGAGAAATACCCGAACATCACCGTCAAAATGGAATTGATTCCGAACGACCAGTACGAGACCAAAATCCGTACGGCACTCGCGGGCGGTAATCCACCGGACATCATGGCGCTAGACGGCCCGACGCTCGCCTCCTACGCCCACCAAGGCGCACTGCTCCCTCTAGACGATTACATGAACAAAGACGGCAACAAAGACGATATCGCCAAACCGGTTCTGGAGAGCTTGACTTACGACGGCAAGATCTACGCGGCTCCGAACAACGATGCCAGCTTGGCCATGTTCTATAACAAGAAGATGTTCGAAGCTAAAGGAATTCCGCTTCCTTCGAAAAATCCGGACGAGGCTTGGACTTGGGATCAAATGCTCGATGCGGCTAAAAAGTTGAACGATCCAGCAAACGGCGTATACGGCTGGAACCCGACGCCATGGGGCTTCGCCGGCCATGAAGGCGCTCCGTTCTCCGAGATGGTGTTCCTCTGGCAGTCTGGCGGTGAAATCCTGAACCCGGAGATGACGACAGCGAAGGGCTTCCTGGATTCCCCGGAGAACAAGAAGGCGCTTGAGTTCTGGGGTTCCTTATACAACACCGATAAAGTTGCTCCTAAAGAGCTTCCGCAAGATGCGTTCGCAAACGGCAAAGTGGCAATCAACATCGATGGCCCTTGGGCATTCGGCGCTCTTGAAGCGAACTTCCCGAACTTCAAGCTCGGCGTCGATTACGACGTAGCTCCTCTCTGGAAAGACGCGAAGCAAGTGACGCCTAACGGCAGCTGGAACATGGCGATTACCGCCAAAACGAAGCATCCTGCAGAAGCATGGGCATTCTTGAACTGGGTAACCGGCGTAGAGGGCTCCAAGCAATGGTACCAGGACACGAAGAACCTGCCGGCTCGCTTGTCGACTGCGGAAGCGTTCCAAGAACTTAAAGAGTATCCGATGAACATCTTTGTTCAGCAATCCGCAAAGTACGCGCATCCTCGTCCGGTAACTCCGGCTTATCCTGCAGTCAGCGAAGCGGTTCGCCTTCTGTTTGAAGACGTAGGCCTCGGCGGCATGAATGTGGACGACGCGCTCAAAAAAGCGGTTGACAAAATCGACAGCGGAATCGCGCAAGTGAAGTAAACCACGATAGTAACGGCAAAGGGAGAGAGAGTACTACGCTCCTCTCCCTTTGTGTTACCTAAGAACAATGAAAGTCAGGAGGAATCGACCGTGAAAGGATATAAATCGGGCCTGTATGACAAGCAGGAGACGAGAGCCGCATTCTTGTTCATCCTACCCGCACTGGCGCTGCTCTTATTGTTCATCTTCTATCCGATGACGCGGGCGCTTCTGATTAGCTTCGAGAATTACAATCTGATTTCCGCCCACTCCACTCCGGCGGGGCTGGATAATTATAAGGGTTTGTTAAGCGACAGCACCTTCTTGGCCAGCCTAGGTCATTCTTTCTACTTCGCTGCCGTCGTGATTCCGCTTCAGACGGTCATCGCGCTAGGACTCGCCTTGCTGGTTAGAAAGTCGTTCCGCGGGGTCGGGGTCTTCCGTACGATCTATTTCTTGCCGGTGGTCGTATCCTTCGCCATCGCATCCACAATCTTCAGGCTGATCTATAACAAGGACTACGGAATGCTCAATATCATCCTGAAAGGGATCGGACTTCCGACGCTGGATTTTCTATCCAATCCCGATATTTCCATGATCGGCATCATTATTTTATGTATTTGGAAGGCAATGGGCTTCTTCATGATCGTATTTCTCGCCGGATTGAACAACATTCCGGATTCGCTCTACGAGGCGGCGCACATGGACGGAGCAGGACCGTTCCAGCAATTCGTAACGGTAACGCTGCCTCTTCTGAAGCGTACAATGGGCTTTGTAGTCGTGATCACGACAATGGACGCGCTCAAAATCTTCGTTCCCGTCTACATCACAACAAGCGGCGGACCGGCGCAATCTACGAGTACCGTCGTTCACTACATTTACGAAACGGCATTTAAGCAAATGAACATGGGTTACGCTTCCGCGGCGGCCTTCATTTTATTCGCGATCGTGCTTGTTATCTCTATTATTCAATTGCGAGTATTCCGGACAGATGTCGAGTATTAGTCCGATTTCGTACCTAAGGAGGCTTTCACATGGACAAGAGCCGGACCGGCATCGTCGTCATTCGAACCATTATCATGAGCATTATCGCCATTCTCGTCATCTTCCCCGTCTATTGGATGATCATGAGCTCATTCCGAACCCATGAAGAGATTTTCAGGTACAGCAAGCTCGGATGGCATCTATTCTTCCCGGTCCATTGGACTTTTACTAACTATAGGGACATCTTCATGGACGCCTCCAAGCCCTTCGGGAGGTACATGGCGAACACGTTGTTCGTTGCGGTAATTGTAACGGCAGCCGGCTTGCTCGTGAACTCGTTAGCTGCTTTCGCGTTCGCCAAGCTGCGTTTTCCGTTCAAAAAAATCTTGCTCGTCATCTTCCTGTCTTCGCTTGTTATTCCTTACGAAGTCATCATGATCCCTCAGTATTTGCTGATTAGCGAAATGCATTGGATGAATTCATACAAAGCGTTGATCGTTCCCCAGATTGTATGGGTGTTCGGAATATTCATGCTCATTCAGTTTTTTGCCGACATTCCGCGCGACATTCTCGATGCCGCCCGAATGGATGGTGCCGCCTGGACGCGGATTTATTACAAAATCGTTCTGCCGACCGCGGTTCCAGCTCTTATTACATTAGGCTTAATGACATTCCTGAACCAGTGGGACTCCTTCTTATGGCCGTTAGTCATCATCAACGAAGAGAAGAAGCAGGTCATTCAAGTAGCGATCTCCTCTTTCCAATCCCTAAGGAATATATCGTGGGGGAAAGTGCTGGCGGCAACGACCATCAGTTCCGTGCCGATTCTAGGCGTATTCCTCCTACTGCAAAAATATTATGTCCAAGGCATTACGATGTCCGGAGTGAAAGGATGAGTGTTCTCATGGCGGCTTGGCTTCAAGAAGGTATGATCATCAAATGGTTTGCTCAGAACGAATGGCATAGTTACGAACTTAACGCAATGGCCGCTGCATCCCTCAACGATTCGGCGGATGCAGCAGCCTGCTATTCTGCTGAATTGCCGGATGCGAGAGTACAGCTTAACATTCGAAATAATCGGGGTTTGAGTGAAGGAGAAAGACAAGTATTCGAGGCTGAAGTCACAATTAGCCCCGTCAACGCAGGTCTTACAATAAGCGGCGTTCAGCTCGTCATGTCGGTAGAAAACGATCTTACGTGCATCTGGAAGCCGCATTTATCTCCGAAAGAGGATATGGTCGTTGGGGACAAAATGTTCCGTTCGCCAGCGATTGTCTTCGAGGACGCAAATCGCATGACGGCTCTCGTTCCCGACTTGGCGCACATCGAGCGCGAGCGTACGATTCCCCACATCATGGATTACGTTCAGGCGAATCATAGCGTGATGTACGGATTGAGCGCCTACGAGGAGACGGGTCATGTCTACCATCGTTTGATCCCGTCTTCCCAGGATTTCTCCCAGTCCGTATCCTACCGATTCTATTTGCTTGAGTTGACGAAGCCATCGGGCCAACGTGACAAAGATTACCGGGGCATTGAGCGGTTCCTTTGGGAGCAATTCGCTGCCGATCGCATGCCTCTTGAAGAAGAAGCGCCGGTTGTTGCAGCATTAACGCCGTACGCGGAATACGCATATGGCTGGGCGCTCGACCGCTGGCAGGACGTCACCTGGCAGCAATTCTCGCTAAACGGTGAAGAGGTCGGCGGCGTGGTGTTTATCGTCTGTGCCAGGCAAAAGCCGGGACACGGCCAAGAGCAAGAATGGCGCGAGCCCAAGAGCCTTTGGAACCAAGCTTGGTTCTGCGGCTTGCGTACTGCTTACGGCTATGCGCAATGGGGCAAGCGACAAGGACGCCTGGATTGGGTGAGTAAATCCGAGCTGGCGCTTAATTTCGCCTTAAGCGCACCGCAAATAGACGGTTTATTCCCTGGCTATTATCAAGCAGGCGACGATAACCGCTGGGAATCCGGGCGCTGGTATATGTCCGGTCCGAGACGTCCCGCCGGACACGAAGATTACGTGCATTTGCTCGATTCTTCCTGGACTTGCTACTGGCTTTTAAAGTGGCACAGGGACGTACGCGCCGATGTGCGAATCCTTCCCTTTGTTCGCAGCTACGTGAATCGCTTGTTAAGCCTTCAGCTCAAGAACGGAGGATTCCCCGCTTGGGTTCAGCCGGTCACTTCTCAAATTTCGCCATATTTGTTGGAAAGCCCGGAAGCCTCGATGCATGTCATGCTGCTGTGCTTGCTGAACGAAATCGAGCCGGATGCCCGTTACGTCACGTCAGCCGAGCTCTCGGCTCGCATGGTCGCCGAGAAAGTCGTGCAGACTGGGCGCTGGGAGGATTTTGAAACGTATTGGTCTTGCTCCAAGCAGTGGGAAGACAAGCAATACGGTCTGCTCGATCCACGAAGCGGCCTCTACAATCAATGCAACTTCGGTATGTATTGGACAGCAGAAGCTTTCAAGGATCTCTACCGGGCGACCAGCAAGGCGGAATGGCTGGACGCAGGCGAGCAAGTGTTGGCTGAAGCGTCCCTCTATCAGCAAATCTGGCAGCCTGCCTACTTCCCGGTCCCAACCGTCGGCGGCTTCGGTGTCATGAACAGCGATGACGAATGGAACGACGCCAGACAAAGCCTGTTCGCTTTGACTTATCTCGATTATTATCGCCTCACCGGCAACGCGAGCTATCGGGCACGCGCGCTCTGGGCGATGAAATCGTCCTTCTATATGATGTACTGCCCGCTTAATCCTGCGGTTAAAGCCATTTATGAACGCGTTCATCCGCACTTCGACGAGAATGACTACGGCTTCCATATGGAGAACTTCAACCATCATGACGGCACTCCCGTAGACGGTCTCGGCGAGTTTACCATCTTCGATTGGGGCTGTGGGGCAGCTGCCTCGTCTCTGGCAGAGTTCGAGCGTTCACTTGCCGCCATCTCTTCCCCCATCGCAAGCGACTATTAAAATTCAGGAGTGAAACCATTATGAGCACAACGAGCAAGGGAACGAATCGACTGCAAGGAAGCATGCCCCTGATTGGCATTCGTCCGATCGTAGATGGACGCCGCGGAGGTATCCGCGAATCGCTGGAAGAAGTAACGATGGAAATGGCCCGAACTACGGCTCAATTCCTAAGCGAACATTTAAGACATAGCAACGGATTGCCGGTAGAATGCGTCATTGCCGATACTTGCATTGGCGGCGTCGTGGAAGCCGCGCAGGCAGAAGAAAAGTTTGCTCGTGCGGGCGTCGGGCTGACGATCTCCGTCACACCTTCCTGGTGTTATCCAACGGAGACCATCGATACGCACCCTACTCGTCCCAAAGCGATTTGGGGCTTCAACGGCACCGAGCGTCCCGGCGCGGTATATTTGGCTGCAGCCCTGTCCGCGCATAACCAGAAGGGATTGCCGGCCTTTAGCATTTACGGCCGCGACGTTCAGGATATTGGAGATACGACGATTACACCTGATGTACAAGAGAAGCTGCTCCAATTCGCCAGAGCGGGTCTTGCGGTCGCCACCATGCAAGGTAAATCGTATTTGTCGATGGGCAACGTCTCGATGGGCATCGCGGGTTGTATCGCGGACGAGTCCTTCTTCCAGAAGTACCTCGGTATTCGCAACGAATACGTAGACATGACGGAGTTCGTCAGACGGATGGAGCTCGGCATCTATGATCGGGAAGAATATGAGAAAGCACTGGAATGGACCCGCATTAACTGCATTGAAGGCAACGAAGTGAATCCTCCGCATCTGCAGCGGACTGCCGAGCAGAAGCAAGGCGATTGGGAAACAGTCGTCAAGATGACGCTTATTGCGCGCGACATGATGGTTGGCAATCCAAAGCTGGCAGCTATCGGATTCGGTGAAGAAGCGCTCGGACGCAACGCGATCGCGGCAGGCTTCCAAGGTCAGCGCGCATGGACGGACTTCTATCCGAACGGTGACTTCATGGAAGCGATTCTTACCTCTTCGTTCGACTGGAATGGCATTCGCGAACCATTCATGCTGGCAACGGAGAACGATACGTTGAACGGCGTGACGATGTTGTTCGGTCACCTGCTCACGAACGCGGCGCAAATCTTCGCGGACGTTCGGACCTATTGGAGCCCTGCCGCGGTTCAGCGCGTAACGGGCTATGAGTTAAGCGGAGCAGCCAAGGATGGCGTGATCCATCTCATCAATTCCGGCCCCGCGGCACTTGACGCGAACGGCCAAATGGAGGCGAACGGCAAACCCGCAATGAAACCGTTCTGGGACATCACGCAGGAAGATGTCGACAATTGCCTGAAAGCAACACGCTGGTGCCCTGCGGTTGACTTCTTCCGCGGAGGCGGCTATTCAACCGACTTCACGACACGTGAAGGCATGCCGGTAACCATGGCCCGTATCAATATCATCGACGGCGTCGGACCCGTGCTTCAACTAGCCGAGGGCTATACGGTCGAACTTCCGGATGAAGTGCACGACAAGCTGGACCAACGGAGCAACAGCACATGGCCGACCACTTGGTTCGTGCCGAATACGACGGGAGAAGGCCTGTTCAAGGATGTATATACGGTCATGAACAATTGGGGCTCCAACCATGCGGCAGTCAGCTATGGCCATATTGGCGGCGATTTAATCACGCTCGCTTCCATGCTGCGCATTCCGGTCAGCATGCACAATGTTCCGGATGAGCGGACGTTCCGGCCTTCAGCATGGACTTCATTCGGCGGCATGGACCCGGTAGGCGCGGATTATCGGGCTTGCCAAACGCTAGGACCTCTATATAAGTAAAAGGGAGAGATGCCAGATGACGAGGAAGTATGCAATCGGAGTCGATTACGGCACAGAATCGGGCAGAGCGCTTCTCGTTGACATAAGCAACGGCCGAGAGGTCGCCTCGCACGTAACCCCATATGGCCACGGAGTTATTGACGAAATACTTCCGGGAAGCGGACGAAAGCTGGAGCCAGACTGGGCGCTGCAGCATCCCGGTGATTACGTGGACGTGCTTAGAAAATCCGTGCCTGAGGTACTGCGCCTCTCCGGCGTGAATGCCGAGGACGTTATCGGGATCGGGATCGACTTTACAGCCTGTACAATGATGCCGTTGAATGCGGAAGGAACCCCTCTATGCATGACACCGGAGTGGTCAGCCAATCCGCATGCATGGGTAAAGCTATGGAAGCATCATGCGGCGCAGGAGGAGGCAGATCGCATTAACGGGCTCGCAAAGCAGCGGGGAGAAAGCTTCCCGGCTCGTTATGGGGGCAAACAGTCGTCCGAATGGATGATTGCGAAGATTTGGCAAGTTGTGAATGAGTCGAGCGAAATCTACGAAGCCACAGACCTGTTCATGGAGGCGGCCGATTGGATTGTCATGCAGATGACGGGTAACCCTGTACGGAATAGCTGCACGGCAGGATACAAAGCAATCTGGCACAAAGAGGCAGGCTATCCTTCCGATGCATTCTTCACGGCGTTGGATCCTCGCTTGAGCGGGCTGACCGAGACGAAGCTTCGCGGTGAGATCCTCCCGCTCGGCTCGAGAGCGGGAGGTTTATCCGAGGAGATGGCAGCGATGATGGGCTTGCATCCTGGCACGGCAGTCGCCGTAGGTAACGTGGACGCGCATGCGGCCGTACCTGCTGTTGGCGCTGTTACGCCTGGCAAGCTCGTCATGGCGATGGGCACCTCAACGTGCCATCTGCTGCTAAGCGATCAAGAAATGATCGTCGAAGGCATGTGCGGAGTCGTTGCAGACGGAATCGTCCCGGGCTATTACGGCTACGAGGCCGGACAGTCGGCAGTCGGCGACATTTTCGCTTGGTACATCGATGAAGCGGTACCGGAATACGTGGTACAAGCTGCAAAGACCGAAGGCGTGAACGTTCATACGTGGCTCGAACAGAGAGCGGCGGCATATGAGCCCGGCGAGACAGGCTTGCTCGCCTTGGATTGGTGGAACGGGAACCGTTCGGTGCTCGTGGATGCGGACTTGTCGGGAGTGATTCTCGGTTTGACGCTGCTCACCAAGCCGGAGGAGATCTATCGGACTTTGCTGGAGGCTACTGCTTTCGGTACCCGGAAGATTATCGACTCGTTCGTCCAACAAGGCATTCACGTCGATGAGCTTTACGCATGCGGCGGCTTGCCACAGCGCAACCGGCTGCTCATGCAAATCTATGCCGATGTTACCGGCAGGGAGATCAAGATCGCAGCATCCACCCAAACGGCAGCACTCGGCGCGGCGATGTTCGCAAGTGTAGCAGCGGGCCGCTCGGCAGGCGGCTACGACAGCATCGTGGATGCGGCCGATCACATGTCCCATATCCGGGAGGAAACGTTCGTGCCGATTCCGGCCAATACGGCGTCTTACGAGCGGCTGTATCGGGAGTACGAGACGCTTCACGATTATTTCGGCCGAGGCGAGAACACGGTGCTGAAGACCTTAAAGGAAATGAAGACGGCGGCAAAGACCGCTAAAGCGAACGAAACCCATGAAGTGCGGGTGTAGAGAGCTCCGTTAATAAATAAAAGCCCCTATAGCGGACATTTGAGTAAACACGTAAGTGTTTAAATCAATGCATGCTCTTAGGGGCTTTTCGTTATGATTAACTATACCGCTGCGAGAAATGAACGCCGCCGAACAGATCCTGGAGCAGCCATGTCGCCGCACCGGCGAGGATTTGATGCTGCTCGACGCTCTTGAATACGAAACGCGAGCTCCCTGTCTCCGTTGGGAACGGGAACACGTCGAGGCGCCGCTTCACTTCCTGCATGAAGGCGTCCGAACGGCTCGGCCAGCCGCCGATAATTAGCATTTCCGGACTCATGAAATTATAAATCGTCGCCATTAGCTGGCTCATGACCTGCGCGGCTTGCTGCATCATCGGCTGCAGCCACTCCGCGCCTTGCTCGTACAGCGCGAGTACATCCTCGAAATGCTGCGGGACATCGGCACCGACGGCATTGGAACCTGTACCCGCTGCTTCCCTCGCCGCAATCTGAGCACGCTGCAGCATATAAGGCACGGTCAGCACGGTTTCAATGCACCCCCGATTGCCGCATTGGCACAGCATACCGTTGCCTGCATCCACGATCGTATGGCCGATTTCGCCCGCGGCACCATTGGACCCGGCATAAATCTGCTCATTAATGATAATGCCGGCACCCAGGCCTTCCTCCACCGACACGTAGATGACATTACGATACGCGGCATTCAGACCGTAATAATATTCCGCGAAGACCGATGCGTTCATATCATTGACCACTTCAATGACACAATCATAAGCAGCAGCCAGATGGGCTTTCACCGCAAACTCGCTTAGCTGCAAGCCGCGCGAAAGCTTAATGGTGCCGCTCTGCTCGTCTATAATACCGGGTGACACAATGCTGATGCCCTTAATCCGTGCCAGCTCGGCGATGCCGGCTTGCTTCATCATGCGCGGAATCGCCTCGCTCAGATAATGCCCCACAGCATCATTACCTTGGACGCCGGGCACCACGTCAACATGAACGATCTCGCCGTGAAAATTCACCAGCGCGCATGTAAATGCCTGACTGCCAAGGCCGATCACGATGACATATCCTTTGCTTCGCGTAATTTCAAGCTGCACCGCTTTGCGTCCGACGGCGGTCGTATCCGTTTTCCCCAGCTCGTCAATGAATCCTTCTCTGATCAATTCATCGACCTGCGAAGATACGGTTGTCGGTGTCAAGTGGGCCAGCTTCGCGATCTCCACGCGGGTTAACGTCCCTTTCCGATGAAATAAACGCAGAATCGCGGCGCGATTCATCTCCTTCATCGTCTGGAGGTCTCCTTTGATCGGCTTCATGACGGCTGCTCCTTCTTTCCTTGTCATAATCTTAAGCGCCCAGCATAATTGCCGGATCCTGATATAAAGGGATGCGAATCGTGACCGAGGTTCCAATCCCCGGACGGCTGTAGAGCGAAACGCCGTACGCATCGCCGAATTGCAGCTTAATTCGCGAATCGACATTGCGGATGCCATAACCAACCTGCACGCCGCGCGGGTTCATGATCTGCTCCAGCAGGTCCCGCCGGATGCCGACGCCATCGTCAATGATCCGAAACGCAATATGCTGCTCTTCCTTCTGCGCCGTAATCCGAATGTTAATTTGATCGCCATACCAGGCATGCTTCAGCGTGTTCTCGATAAAAGGCTGCAGAACCAGCTTAACGGTCGTATACGCCAATATCTCAGGGTCAATCTCGTAATAGACACGCAGTCGATTCTCGTATTTGGCCTGCTGCAGCTCGGTATACACCTTGCAGTGCTCGACCTCATTCGCAATGGAGGTAAGAATGCGCCCATCGTTCAGCGACAAACGATAAAACTTTGCAAGTCCGAACACCGTCTTCTGCAGCTTATCGTTCTGCCCGAATTTAGCCAGGCGGCTAATAGATGAGAGCGTGTTATATAAGAAATGCGGATTGATTTGGGTCTGGAGAAACTCCAGCTCCGCTTCCTTCTTCTGCAGATTGGCAACGTACAGGTTCTGAATCATCTCTTCCATATTGCGGCCCATATTGTTAAACGCATCGCCGATCTGGGCGAATTCGTCGCGGCTTCTGAAATGAATGCGCTTGGAGAAATCCCCTTCGCGGAATGAGTCGATGGCCGCGATAATTTTGGTCATTTTGCGGATAAAATAGCGCGAGAACAGCGCACTGATGAGGATAAGAACGGCCACCACCATAATGCACATCATAATATACACATTCCGGACGGAGACCGCATTCTCCTTCAGATAACTGCGCGGAATATAGGCGGACAGTTTCCAGTTCAGTCCGGCAATCGGCTTCGTCATAACGAAATAATCGCTTCCGGCCGCCTCGCCATCCCAATTTGCGCCAAGCGGGGACGGCGCGGAGGTAAATAGCTTATTCCCATCCCAATCGCTTACGACCAGGACGCTCTTATCCGTAATTTTGCGATAATCGACAGCCTGAAGCAGATCGCTGATCTTCGTAACAATCCGCATGAACCCGAACTGCTTGCTGCCATCATCGAAATTAATCAATCGGCGCATAAGCGAGATGTTGCCAAAACGCGCATCGTTATCTACTTGCCGCCAGACGAAGGTTTGTCCATAGATCTCTTGCGGGAAGTCGAGCTGTTTATACCATTCCTGTATTCTCAAACGATCCATATGCATAATTTCAAAATCGCGCCCTGCAGACAGCGGATCAACCTCGCTGCCTCTAGCGAAGAAAACCTCGGGCACGGTCGGATTATCGGTATAAATATCGAGCCACACATTGCCGACCATCGAGCTGAGCATATTCGTCAGCTTCGGCTGCAAGTAGCGTGACATATTTTCATAGCTATAGTAGCCTTCCTCGTACTTACTCAGATTATTTTGCATCGTCTGGTCCAGATACAGCTCGTCCGAGATATGCTTGATATCTTCCATCCGATAGGCGATATTGTCATGAATTTGGCTCAGCGTGCCGCTAACGGCCGCGCTGGTCTGCTCCTCGCCTGAATGAACGGAAGACGTATACGCATAGTAGCCGATCGCCAGAACAGGCGTGAGCAGCAGAATTAAATAAGAGAGAAACAGCTTCTTTCCGACGGATAGGTATTTCGAATGATGCGCGGCTGGCCCCATGTGAGTCACTCATCCTTGTTTTCGATAATCGCTTGGCGTCAATCCGAATTGATCCTTAAACTGGCGGTTAAAGCTGCTCAGCTTCTTATAGCCCAGGCGGTTAGCCACCTCGTATACCTTCGTGCTCGGCACTTGAAGCAGCACGCTTGCCCGCTCCATCCGCTTCGCAATGACGAAATCGCTGAAATTCAGGCCCGCTTCCTCTTTGAACATATACCCCAAGTAATTCGGCGAGAAAGAGAAATAGTTCGCGACATCCTTAAGGGTCAGCTCTTCCTCGACATGGTCCATGATGTACTTTTCTACTTCCTCGATCAGCTTGCGGTTCTTCTTCTGTTTGCGCTGATAGAGACTCTCGGAGAGCTGGAACAGCCGGCTTCTGAGCCACCACTGGATATCCTCCACCGTCTCGAATTGAAAGACGATATCGAGCTTATCGAAGCTAAGACCGAGAATCTGATACAAGTCCTCATTGACGGTGCGCAGTCGAAAATCAAGCTGGGAAATAACATGGAGCAAATACACGTATACCGCATGCTTATCGTCGAAAGTCTTGACCAAGGCGCACAGATCCTCGACGCATTCGTCAATTCGCACCAGCTGGTATTGAATTAAGGCGGTAAAGAGCGAGTCCAGCACTTCGCTGAGCTGCTTCGCCTTTAAGCCGGTCTGGGGTTTAATGTCGGAGAATGGAATGACCTTGCCTTTGCCATAAAACATTTTGTTCGCGATCGCGTCCTTCGCGCACTGATACGATTCCGGAAGCTGATGGAGCTCGTTTACCAGCGTGCCGAGACCTGCCGTCACCGACCAGGCCAGCTTCGAGCTGACTGCATGCACGACATGCTTCAGCTTCTCCAGCGGCTGCGTGCCTTCCAAGATGACGACCATTCGTTTCTCATCGGTCTTGCAGAAATAAGGCAGACTCTCCGCCAGGAGCAGCTCCGCAAGCTGCTGCAGCTGCTTATCGAAAGCGGTGCTTTGCTTCTCCACGCCTGCCGCCCGCAGCTTCCAGTGCATATCGTCCATCTCAATGATGCCGATGGACAAGCCGGCTGACGGCGTTAGCCCGGTACGCGCATATTGTCCGCTGAGCAGCTGATTAACCGCCTCGCTCTTCTGCCACTCGGAACGGGTCGTCTCGCTGTCGAGCTCGGCTTTGACCCCTTGCAGCACCTCGAACAATTCATCGTCATTGACCGGCTTCAGCACATAGCCGGCCGCGCTAAGCGAGATTGCCTGCTTCGCATAATGGAATTCGGAATAGCCGCTCACAAAGACGACGCGAAGCTGCGGCCTTTGCTCCATGATCTGCCTAACCATTTCGAGCCCCGACATAATGGGCATGTTGATATCGGTTACAAGAATATCTACCTTGTTGTTCTTCATATAATCAAGCGCGCTAAAGCTGTTATTGATAGCGGCGACGACATTCATACCAAGCTTGTCCCAGTCGATATGCTGCTGCAGTCCGATCAAATCCATCGTTTCATCATCTACAACCAGAACACTGTACATGTCATCACCTCCAAATAATGCCAAGAAAAGGTATACTTAGTATACCTTCTCTTGGCATAGATACCTATGATTAATTATTGTGCATTAATCCGTTTCAGGTTGTCCTGCCACTTCGCTGTTTTGAAGGTAAGCAGCTTGTCATAACCCGCGGAATTCGCTTCTTCGCTCGCCGTATTCAGCATCGCTTCCACTTCCGCATCATCCTTCGCGAAGATCGCTTTGGCAAATACCCGCGTGAAGATATCGCTGATTCGCTGTGCAATAACGCCTTCTTCCGAAGTTGGAGCCGGATCCATGTTGGCAAATTGCGTGATGTTGTAGGCTGTTTTCCAAGCTACCGCATTTTGCGCGATCGTTGCCCACTCTTGCTGATCAGCCGGCAGCGACAATTCATGCTTCGACTTCGCTTGATCGATGAACGTTGTGTTCCCTGCCCAGTTGAAGGAATCCATCGTGGACATCATCTTGCTCAAGCCTTCTTTATCCGTTGCATATTTATCCGTAAATTTCGGAGCATCCGTGTCATCGGCGCCATCCCAGTACAGACCGGGAGGACCCCAGAAGCCCACGCGTTGTCCTTCGGGACCTGTCAGCCAATCCAGGTAAGCGAAGATGCCTTCCGGATCTTTAGCCGATGTGGTGATCATGTTGACGTTCCAGCCAAGCGAATCATATTGGGTTGCGAAAATCTTATTCTTATCCAAGCCGCCCTTCTGCAGCGGCCAAATCATCGTGTATCCAGCGCTTGGGTCGGCAGCCTTCAGGGCAACCGTACCTCTTGCACCCAGGTCAGTTACGTTGTAAGCAGCGGCTACGGCTACTTTGCCGGTCGTCACTTTCTCGCGTACTTGCTCGATTTTCTGTGTTAAAGCATCTTGGGTCACAAGCTTCTCGCGGAAGAGCTTGCTTGCGTATTGCAGCGTTTCTTTAAAGGTTGGATCGGTGAAGATCGATTCCAGCTTGTCGCCGTTCGGCACTGCCATTTGGCTGACGAATTGCACCGGGTGGTCTTCCGCGAACCCGGAGTACAGCTCGTAGATGCCTTGTGCGCCGATACTCGTTTCAAATGGAATCACCTTCGGATACTTCTCTTTCACAAGCTTCAAATAAGCATACAGATCATCGAATGTTTCAAGCTTTGGCGATCCCAGCTCCGTGTAGATCTTAGTATTTACGATGTATCCGCCGTTACCGCGTGCGGAATTGGCATACCAGTTCGGGAATACATACAGGTGGCCGTCTTCCGCCTTCAGCATGTTCAGCGTGGCATCGCCCGCCCATTTCTTCAGGTTCGGGTATTTATCTACGTATTGATCCAGCGCAACCAGTTTGCCTGCCGCCCTGAGTTTCTCGACATTCGCGTCGCGCTCACCCCAGATGACGTCCGGCAGTTCGTCGGATGCGATCATGGCGTTAAGCTTTACTTCCGGCGAGCTGCCTGCTTGCACGGCCGTTACCGTTACTTTCTTATTATCTTGAATCCACTTCGTGCCGGGATCGGCTCCCCACGGGTTCTGCGTGTACCAGTCATAATTGCCATAGAAGCTGAAGGATACAGGGGTTACGCCAAACTCAAATGCAGGTGCGGCTTCAGGTGTGTTCGTCGTAGCTTCTGCCTGATTATTCGTGCTTGTTGTTGCAGCTGCAGAATCGTTGTTGTTGTTCGTTTCTGACTTTGATGCGCATCCTGCCATTAACATGGATGTACTAAGCAGCATAACTCCAAGCGATGCGGCGATTCTTTTTCTCTTCATCGATAACCCTCCATGTACTTGTTATATTAAGCTATTTTGCATAAAACCGCTGTAACAAATCTCACTTTTCCCCGCTGCCTAACCGGGCTAGCCGCCGCTGGTTATCCTTTCAACGAACCGACAAGCACGCCTTTGACAAAATACTTCTGCACGAACGGATACGTAAACATGATCGGCAATACCGCTACAATCATGGTGGCCATGGATAACGACTTCGTTGTAATCGACTGCATCGCCGTAATGCGGTCTTGTGCAGCTGAATTCAAGTTGAGCAGCTCCGTCGTCATGATGTTGGAGTTGAGAATTTGCTGGAGCAGCGCCTGTATGGGCAGCAGCTCGGTCTTCGTGATGTACAGACCGGCATAGAACCAGTCGTTCCAGAGCGAGACGGCCGTAAACAAGGAGAGCGTAGCGATGATGGGACCGGATAATGGGAGTACAATTCGGAATAACACGCCGAAGTTGCTGCACCCGTCGATACGGGCCGATTCCTCTAACCCATCCGGCAAATCTTTGAAGAAGGAAATAAAGACGATCATATTCCAAACATTTATAATGCCTGGGATAACGAGCACCCAGAAGGAATCCAGCAAGTGCATGTTGCGGATCAGCATGTACGTTGGAATCAGTCCGCCACTGAAGTACATCGTGAATACACAGAAGAGCATGTATGCTTTGCGCCCAATCAGGTTCTTACGCGACATTCCGAAGGAGAAGATGGCCGTGCACAGAATGGCGACAAAGGTACCTACCAACGTCCGCATCACGGAAATGTAGAAGGCATCCAGCAGGCGGCCGTCTTGGAAGACGATCGAGTAGTTCTGCAGGGTGAAGCTGCGCGGCCAGAAGGTGATGCCTCCAAGCTCCGTGTCGGAGCCCAGATTAAACGAGATGACAATGGAGTTCCAGAAGGGATAGAAGCAGACAAAAGCCAGGACGATCAAC
Organism: Paenibacillus rhizoryzae; assembly: GCF_059686995.1. Taxonomy (NCBI): domain Bacteria; kingdom Bacillati; phylum Bacillota; class Bacilli; order Caryophanales; family Paenibacillaceae; genus Paenibacillus; species Paenibacillus rhizoryzae. Next base: position 366,664 of record NZ_JCAALT010000008.1, read on the forward strand.
AGGGTATAGACGAGTGCGTGAAAGACTTTATCTCCGGTACTGCGTTTCATAGCCTGCTGCCTCCTCTCGGTAGCGTGATGATTACCATAGGCTTGAGCCCTTCCTTCTGGCAATTGCGTTGGCCGCGATGAGCAAGCCAAGGTTGATGACGGACTTGAGCAAGCCGACCGCCGTAGCGTAAGAGTATCTGGAGTTCTTGAACCCGACGCGGTACACGTAAGTATCGACGACATTCGCTACTTCTGCCAATGTAGGACTAATGGCTAGCAGCAATATATCTTCAAAGCCGGCATTGAGGATGTTCCCGACCGCCAAGATCATGAAAATAATGATGATGGGCCGAATGCTCGGCAGCGTGACCAGAAACACTTGCTTGAACCGGCTTGCGCCGTCCATAGCGGCTGCTTCATAGAGTGTCGGATCTACGCCGGCAATTGCGGCCAAGTAAACGATGGAAGCAAACCCGATTTCTTTCCACACATTGGCGCTAATTAAGATGGTCCAGAAGTATTCCGGCAGCGAGAGGAAATTGATTGGCTCGTCGATCAGGTTCAGCTTCTCAAGCGCCATATTCAAGCTTCCGTTATCGACGGCAAGCATGGAGCTGACGAAGCCCGCTACGATAACCCATGAGAAGAAATGCGGCAGGTAGCTGATCGTTTGCACGATTCGTTTGAAGTACATATTCTTCACTTCATTCAGCATGAGCGCCAATATGATCGGTGCCGGGAAGCAGAAGAGCAGCTTCAGCACGCTAATCCAGATCGTGTTGGAGAGCACCTCGCCGAACTCAGGGGATTCGAAGAAGATGCGGAAGTGCTTGAAGCCAACCCACGGACTGGCGAAGAAACCTTTGAACATGTCGTAATCCTGGAAAGCCGTTAACAAGCCATAGAGCGGAATGTAGCTGAATACGAATAGGAACAGCAGTCCCGGGATGACCATGATCTGCAAATCCCACTGGCGGCCAAACAGGACCAGCTTGCTCTTGCGCGGCCGCTCTGCGCGTACACTCGGTTGTGCGGCGAAGCGGCTGATATTCGGATTCTCTGTCGACGAATTACGCTGCACCGGAATCACCTTCTATCTCGTTTCTCTTATATCTTCATGATAAAGTGATTCGATGCCGCGAAATACTCCCTTCATCAACGAAAAGAGTCTGCGATTCAACGCCTTTTTATATTTCATTAATCCAGTGGACTAATAAATGTTTTCTGCGTATGGAGCTCGACAAATGCCCGCATGCTGATATCCGAAGTCGAGCAAATCGACACGACGCTGCTGCTTGCCGGAAGCTCGCTTACATCGTAAGGGTTTCTTAGAATGAGACACAAATGCGGCTTCGATTCCGCACAAAGCTCAGCCAGCTTCAACTGTTCCTTAAACATATGGGCGTTAATGGTGCATTGGACGACGACATCCACGGTGGGCAGTAATTCCAGGATGCCGGCTAGTTCGTCCGCTGTTGGCTGCTGTGAAATATAGGCCGTGACCATGTTGTAGCCTTGTTCCGCCAAGCCGCTTGCCAGTGCTATCTCCTTGCCCTCGGTGCTGTCCGCTTGCGTCAGTTTCCGCTGCCTTGGCATGATGAGCAGATAAGTAGGCTTGAGCGACAGCGGGAGTAGTCCTGCGGGATCTCTCGTTGTGACGATGGAGGCCGTTGCGATATGCAGGGCAGTCATTTCGGCTTCCTGCAAGGTAAGCGGAGCCGCATGGCGCTTGTAAGATGCGATTCGCAGCTTAAGCGCGAGAATTCGGCTTACGGAAGCGTCAATTTGACGCATCGGTATCTCGCCCTGTTCTACCGCCGCAATAATGCCCGCCATTACGCGATCTTGAAATGCAGGGGTATGGCACATCAAAATTTGATCGTTGCCGGCTTGCACGGCAAGCACGCCTGCTTGCTCTGGGCTAAAGTACAGTCCGATGGCATGCATTTCAATGTCGTCTGTGCAAATGACGCCCTGATAACCAAGCTCGCCTCGAAGCAGCTCCGTGACAAAATATCGCGACAGCGAAGCCGGCAGCCCGCCCGCCTCCGCTATTTGATCAAAAACTACATGCGCCACCATAATCGCATCTACATCCGCCTCAATCGCTGCCTTGAATGGAACAAGCGCCTCGCGGTGCAGCTGCTCCAGTGTGAGGCCGCATGTAGGTAGCGCTTTATGGGAATCGACCGCAACATCACCATGCCCGGGAAAATGTTTGGCCGTAGCAGCTACGCCCGAGCGGTGCATCCCCAAGATAAAGGCCTGTCCATAAGCTGCTGCAATTGCGGCATTCTCATGGAAGGATCGGACGCCAATGACCGGATTAAGCGGGTTCGCGTTTACATCAAGAACCGGAGCCCAGTCCATGCCAATGCCGAGGTGGAACAGCTGACTGCCAATTACTTTACCGGTCAGATAAGCAAGACCCGCATCCTCCGCTAATCCAATCGCCCGATTACCCGGCACCGAAACGTAGAAATCGGTCAGGTTGGACAGGCTCCCGCCCTCTTCGTCGATCGACAGCAATGCCGGATACGGCAGGCCGTTCTTCGCTGATGCGGCTTGAATATCCGTTACAAGCTGCTTAAGCTGCGGCTCAGAGCTGATATTGTGCGGGAACAGGCCAAGCCCGCCCACCTCGGTTTCGCCGATTCTTCCTCGATCCCGCGCCGTTACTTGTTGTCCTGGCACACCTGTTACGCACATCAGAGCGACCTTCTGCTTCAAACTGAGTTTCTCCAGCATCGTTTGCACTTTCTCCTCATTGAATACGATCATTTGGATCTGCCCCCTCGTGGTTGTATAGAAAAGTCCCGACCCACGTCAGACATGGATCGGGACTGAGCTCCCCTTGCCTTTAGGAATGATTGACCCACAGGTTCATCCAGTTCGTTTGATCCGGTGTGAAGAACGAGGAGCCATACACCGCGGTATTGCGGCCAATAAAGTTGCTCCACCAGAAAATGCCGGCTCCGTACACATTCGCCCCGCCTGCAATTGCCGCATTTAAACCTTCGGCTGCTTTCTGCAAGCTCTCTACGGCAGGATCATGGTACACCGTGCCATCTGCTGATTTCAGCTCATAGGAAGGCAAGGTCGGTACCAGCTGGCTGCGAACGCCGCCCGGCCCGGTATTGCCGATTGCATTGCTGTATCTTGTAATTTCGTTTGTCCACAGCGTCTTAAACGAATTGGCGGTCGTAATGTCCGAGCCCCAGCCCATCGAATCATAGATCATTGGATTCATCATGTTGACGATGGCTGCGACTTGACCGATGTACGCGTTGCTCCACTGATAGCTGCTTACGCCGCTATAAGGCGGATCCGCAGGCGTCGAGATGGAGAAATAGTTGTTCGAAGCCAGTGCGTTGTTGCGTAAATACTGCAGCGTGTTCAGCAGTGTGGTGTCATTCGTCATGAAGCCTTCAATATCCAAATGAACGCCGTCCGCCTTGTAGAACGGACCTGTTCCGCCGACTTGGACACCAACATTAACGAGTGTATCGATAATGGCGTTCACATTCGTATTAAACGTCGCATTGCCGAAGTTTGGATTACCTACCTTCGTACCGCTAACCCTCGTAAACCGGCTGCCGTAGTTGAGGTCGATAATAATCAATTGGTTCGGATCCGTCAGTCTGGAGTTCTTAATCCAAGTGGCTAGGCCTGCGTACCCTGCCGCAGGCAATGTGCCGTTGGTTGATGTTGCGGAATCGACAAGTACGCCGATATCGGCAAATTGGTACTTAATCTTCTTGGCCGCAAGCTCATTGACGTAGGCCGCGATGTTGGCTGCGCTCTGCGCCGTAGCGAACCAAGCCGAATTTAGGAATGTCGTGTTATTCACGTGACAATTCAAGGAACATCCTCCACCGCCTGATGTGTCTGTCGAAACAGATAGCGGCGTACTGGCAGCTGATGTGTTGCCCGCGGCATCCTTCGCTTTCACCGTAAACGTGTATGACGTACTTGCGGTTAACCCGCCGATGACAGCAGTTGTGCCTGTTACGTTAACCGGATTCGCTCCGTTCTTGTACACATCGTAGCTTGTTACCGCCACGTTATCGGTCGATGCTGTCCAGGAGAGATTTACACTTGTCGCTGTTTGGGATGGAGAGGTCAGTCCTGTAGGTGCAGTCGGAGCAGTTGTATCCCCGCCGCCGCCACCGCCGTTGTTGTACACTTCCAGTTCGAAAATTTCATAGTAGATATCCGCTTTGCCCGTCATATACACCCGAACATACTGCGCGCTGGATGCTGTGAAATTCGCAGTCGTCGTTCCCCCTGCTCCGCTTGTTGTCGCGTATTTATCGACCCAGTTTGAAGCATCTGTCGAGGTTTGGATCTTGAAAGCCGTCGCATACGTGTATTGCGGCCATTTGACCACAACGCTGTCAATCGTTTGCAGGGAGCCCAAGTTGACGTAAATCCATGAGGCCGCTTCGGATTCCGCGCTTGCCCAGCTGGTGGCAGTGCCATTGCCGTCTACGGCTTTGGCCCCTCCGTACCCGGTTGCCCAGACGGATGATGTGATGGTTGTTTTGTTCAGTGCGAGATTGGTTGCGGCAAAGCTGATGGTGGGAAAAAGAGTAGCGAGAAGCGAAATGAGGATGAGGAGAATAGCCGGCTTTCGTTGCCTGAAAATCTTGGACATAAGTAACCCCCCTAACGAATTAGTGAAGCAGCTAGTATCACAAAGATGGCTATATAATTATTCCATTGGATTTATTAATTATAGGATAATGTTGGATGCTGCGTCAACGGTCAATTTACTGGTTCTGTTCCTTCTTATACGGGTCTTCATATGCCTAAATTTACATATTTTGGTTTATTTAACCGAATTTATCCACACGGTTGAAGTTCTATTGAATACTACTATTAATAGAGCCAAAAAGGTAGTCATTGCTACAGGTTCCTCGTCTAGCATTCCCTTCTTATATGAACTAGTTTACGTTTTACTACTCTAATTCGAGAGGGGGGAGAAGAAATGCCCTTCCTGTCAACCGGCCCCGTTGCTAATCATGCTGTCGGCGCAATCGACCGTGTTCAGCAATTGGCGCTGCGGATGGTTAACCGGGATTCGCTTAATACGTCCACCGTCCAAATTCAAGGTTTTTACTTGAACGGGGTACGCACCATGTATGTCAACGAACTGATTAGCTTATTACCCAACCAAACGTTTTTAAAAGTGTATTATGCCGACTTTGACGCTTATGAGTATCAATTTACCATCGGAGGTGCTGGAGCCAATCTAACCGAGGTATCTGCTTGGGGTAAAACAGGCACTGGCCGATTAGTTGAAACCCAGCGCCTTACCGCGGCGGAATCTAATTAAATCAATAAGGAGGAATTCATAAATTGCCTATTTTCTCAACTGGACCGATTGAAAATAGTATGGTGATCGAAACCGGGACAAGACCTACGCAAACCGTAACGGTCAAAATCGATAACAGCCATTCTACGGACTCGTATATCCTTTATCTCACCGGCTATTATGTAGGTACTTTAAGATCGCTATATATCGAAGAATTGTTTGTCGTCTTTGCCAATCAGGTCATTACCAAAACCTATTTCGCCGATTTAGATGCATTTGAATTTATCTTTAATGCCTCAGGTGCCGGAGCATCGTCGGCTCAAATTTCTGTGTGGGGTAAAGATCCCGAAGGGGATCTGGTTGCCTCCCATCGGATCGTTACAAGTGAATTAATGACCGATGCCGTTGGCATTATCGGCGCGACTGGTGCTACCGGTGCCACCGGTACGCCTGGCGCCGCTGGTGCTGCTGGCGCCACTGGAGCACCGGGTACGCCTGGCCCTGCCGGTGCGACTGGTGCTACCGGTAATCCGGGTACGCCTGGTGCTGCTGGCGCTACTGGCGCTACCGGTAATCCGGGTACGCCTGGTGCTACTGGTGCTACTGGTGCTACTGGTGCTACTGGTGCTACCGGTGCTACTGGTGATCCGGGTACGCCTGGTGCGACTGGTGCCACTGGTACACCTGGTGAGCCCGGCGGTCCTACAGGGCCAACCGGGGCGACTGGCGATCCAGGTACACCTGGTGCCACTGGTGCCACTGGCGATCCTGGTACGCCTGGTGCTGCCGGGGCGACTGGCGCCACTGGCGCCACTGGTGATCCGGGTACACCTGGAGCTGCCGGGGCGACTGGCGCCACTGGCGCCACTGGTGATCCGGGTACACCTGGAGCTGCCGGGGCGACTGGCGCCACTGGCGCCACTGGTGATCCGGGTACACCTGGAGCT
>NZ_JCAALT010000009.1:0-192707 GCF_059686995.1 Paenibacillus rhizoryzae
AGCGTTCGTCCTGAGCCAGGATCAAACTCTCCATAAAAGTGGTAAGCCCGAAGGCTTGGCCATTTTTAAGAATTCGCTTGTTAGCTCATTCAAAAAACTAGCTTTGCGAAATGTTCATTTCGCGATTTATGACCATTTGACTGGTCGCTCATTGTTCAGTTTTCAAGGAACAAATAATTCGTGTTTTGTGCGCCCATGTCTCAGCGGCGACTTGATTAATATATCACATTCGGTCGTTTAATTGCAAGCACTTTTTTTAATTTGTTTTTGCAACTCATGTTCCGTCGTGTGACGCGAGATCTAATTTAACATATCCGCGACTCCTTGGTCAAGTGCTCTTTAACATTTCAGGCTTACTAATGTTATCCACCTATAACAAGGTCATTTGCAGACCCAAGATTAATGCAATCCCCGGGATACCGAGCAATACGGTGGTCCCGATCGTCATCGGATTCAACGGCACTTCCATTCCTGAGATCAGTCCCGAATAATTGAGGACATACAGGGTCAAAGCTGCCGCAATCAGATGTAAAGAAAATCGCCTTACCCACTGCAGTGGCAATCGATGCCTCAGCATAACTATAAGTAAGAGCAAGGAAGATACAATTAGACTAACCAGCCAAATGATTTTCATCCACTTACACCTCCCTTTAGACTGGACCATTCTACAGGCAACCGCTTCGCTTTTCTTATTAGCATTTCATAACGTTTCTCCGCAGCGCCTATTGCAAATATGGCGTAGTCAATTTGATCTTTGCCGAGCGCATTGTCGAAATACCGATACGCATTATCCCACTCTTGTTTCGCTGTCTTAATCTCCGCGTAAAGCTCCACCTGTTCATCCTGCTCGCTCTTCTTATGCTTAAGTGCAGCAGCCTGTTTCTTCGTACGCAGCCACTTCGTCCACATTGCATTCACTCCTCGCTCATTTTTGTTTCGCTTACAGCTCGCAATTGGCACGGCATATAGTTGAAATGTATGAGAGAGAAAGAGAATTAGAACAAGCTTTCCTTAGTACACCATTCGGCTCAAACAAGGTGAATCGACTAACGCCTTCCTTTTAGCGTCGCAGCGCGTTTCATTCCGGAACAAATAAGCTTAGTAGAAGATCAAACTTATACCAAGCTTATTTTCAACAAAAAGCCCCGCGAGAGGAATCTCTCACGGGGCTTGTCTTCAATTATGATTATCCTAATTCTCTGCGGCCTTCAAGCGCCTTGGACAAGGTAACCTCATCGGCATATTCCAAATCGCCCCCGACTGGGAGCCCATGCGCAATACGGGTTACTTTGATACCAAACGGTTTGACGAGCCGCGATAAGTACATCGCCGTTGCTTCGCCTTCAATATTGGGATTCGTTGCGAGAATCATCTCTTGTACACGTTCGTCGCTCAGTCGTCTCAATAATTCAGCAATGCGAATCTCGTCAGGGCCAATTCCCTCCATCGGCGATATCGCTCCTTGGAGGACATGGTATTGTCCCTGAAACTCCTTGGTGCGCTCCATCGCAACCAAATCCCGCGACTCCTGAACGACGCAGATAACGGAATTGTCTCTGCTCTTGTCCTGGCAAATCCGGCAAGGATCGGTATCGGTAATGTTGCAGCATACGGAGCAATAATGCAGGTTACGCTTGACGCTAACAAGCGACTTCGCGAAATCTATAACGTCGTCTTCCTTCATTTTCAACACGTGAAAAGCCAGTCTGGCCGCCGTCTTCGGACCGATGCCCGGCAATCGGCTGAAGGCATCAATAAGTTTGGCTATCGGTTCGGGATAATACAAGGCGCAGCTCCTCTACTCGTTTGGAACGTTTCAAGGTGAAACGGCTGTCGCCTTGGTGACGCAGCGCGTTTCAATCCGGAGAATTCTAAGCTCATTTATACATGTGAACCTATAGATTCTTAGAATTTAGAATAGGCCCGGGATCTTCATGCCGCCCGTAAATTTGCCCATATCTTTGTTTGCCAGTTCATCTGCTTTAGTCAGTGCATCGTTAACCGCCGTCAGGACAAGGTCTTGCAGCATTTCGATATCATCCGGATCAACAGCTTCCGGTTTGATAATGATGCTTTGGACATTCTTATGGCCGTTTACTTGTACAGTAACGACACCGCCGCCTGCAGAACCTTCGATTAGCTTTGTTCCAAGCTCCTCTTGTGCCTTAAGCATTTGCTCTTGCATTTTCTTAACTTGCTTCATCATCTGGTTCATGTTGTTCATCGTGAAAGTCACTCCTCAATTATAGTTAGATTCGTAATCGCATTGCATGACATCACTTGTCTTCAATAACGACAAGATCTTCGCCAAACAGCTTAACAGCCTCTTCAACCCACTCCGGTTCCGAAGGCGCCGCACCCGCTTCATCTTGCTGAAGCATGAGCAGCTCTCCTGCGGGTGCAGGTCCGTTCTCGGTTGCCGTTTGCCATTCTTTCAGCATGACGGTAGCCAGACGAATCGGCCGATTGAACGCTTCATGCAGCGCCCGTTCGATAACCTCACGATTGGCAGGCTTCTCTGTCGTTTCCCGGTGAATGGAGTTCTTGAACGCAACAAGGATTGTATTATCAGCAGCCGAGACGGGATCGCCATTCACGAACCACGCATGTGTCGAAATATTATTCCCTTTCACACGCTGCAAAATGTCGCTCCATCTCATGCGTACCTGCCCTGTCGCCTGGCTCTCCGCCGCGGCAAGGAATGGATCCAGCTTAACGCGGGCTATCGAGCTTGTGCCCCCGCCGGCTGCGCCGCTCTTCGCACCGAAGTTCGAAGAACCTCGCGAACCGCGCTGCGCCCCTCCGGCCTGATCGCCGCTTGGCGCTGCGCCGGCATCCGCGCGCACGCCGCTGGCGACAAGCTGTTCAATCTTGCGCTCCAGTGCATCGATACGCTGCTGCAGACGCTGTACCTCTCCGGAAGAAGCGCCGCCCGCCGCGGAGTCTCCTGTGGCAACAGACGCCGAAGAGGCAGCCTGTGCACCGCCGGCCTCTTGCATGGTGCAGATTTTCATAAGTGCGATCTCAAATATCGTTTGGGGCAGTGCAGCATGCTTGATCTCAAGCTGATAGCCGTTAAGTACGTCTATCATACGAAACAGCAGCTCTGCGCTAAACGCTTCGGCTACCTCACGGTATTTGGCCTGATCAACGATCCGCTCTGTCGCGGCTTTCCCTTGCGGAGCGAGCTTCAACACAAGCAGGTCCCTGAAATAGTATATTAAATTCTCCAGACACTTATCTGCACTCTTGCCGGCCTGCATCAGCCCTTCTACCAGAGGCATTACTGCCCCGGCATCACGGGCTCTGATTGCATCCGCCAGTTGTTCGAACTGCTCGGCAGCTAGTCCACCGGTTACATCCACGGCGTCGTTCAGCGTAATGCGTTCGCCGCTGTAGGCCGACACCTGCTCGAGTAAGCTGATCGCGTCCCGCATCCCGCCATCCGACAGTCTCGCAATATAAGCGAGCGCATCATCTTCAGCATGAATGCCTTCTTCCGTGCAAATTTGACGGAGACGTTCTGTCTGCTCCGGCAAAGAGACTTGACGGAAATCAAAGCGCTGACAGCGCGAAATAATCGTAGCCGGCAGCTTATGAGGTTCCGTCGTTGCCAAGATGAAGATCACATGAGCCGGCGGCTCTTCGAGTGTCTTGAGCAGGGCGTTGAATGCTTCGGTCGTCAGCATGTGCACTTCATCGATGATATACACTTTGAAGCGCACTTCAGAAGGCGCATAGCGAACCTTGTCCCGAATATCCCTGATTTCGTCTATACCGCGGTTAGATGCCGCATCGATCTCCACAACATCCATAATCGTTCCGGCTGTAATTCCCCGGCACGCATCGCAGACGTTGCACGGTTCGGTGGTCGGTCCACGTTCACAATTGATGGCTTTGGCCAAGACTTTAGCCGCGGTTGTTTTTCCCGTTCCTCTGGGACCGTTAAATAAATAGGCATGGGATACACGATCTTCGCGTATCGCATTCTGCAAAGTTTGAATGATATGCTGCTGGCCGACCATGTCCTGGAACGTCTGCGGACGCCAGGCACGATATAAGGCGATATGTGACATACGTTCCGTTCCTTTCGGCTGCTTTCGTTCGCGGGGCAATAACGCCCGGTTCTTCTATTATACACGATGCCGCCAGCCAAAAAAACCGTTCCCCTGCACGTTTCTTCCTTCCCCTTAACAGAAAACGTACAAATCGAGGTTTAACAAGGGAGCACGACCTGCAGAAGTGCCCCTGACTGTCTGGCCGCCGCTGTGACGCTTCCGCCGAAGTCATGCAAAATTCGCTGGCAAACCGAGAGGCCAAGACCGGTTCCGTTCTGTTTCGTCGTCACGAACGGATCGAATATTTTATCAATCAGATCAGCGGGTATGCCCGGTCCTGTATCTTCAATTTCAATAAGCAGCTGCGACTTCCTTCCTGCCCTTACAACGGAGCCCTTTACGGTGAGCGTACCGCCGGCAGACATCGCTTCTATGCCGTTCTTGCATAAGTTCAGAAACACCTGCTTCAGCATCTCGGCGTCTGCCAGCACCCGAGGAAGCTCAAGCTCCTCATCCCAAATCACGTTTACATTATAAAGCAGCGCCTCACTTGCTACGACAGGCATAATGTCGCGCAGCACCGATCCCACTTGTATGGAGCTAGTCATGACTTCTTTCGGCTTACTCAGCAAAAGAAACTCCCCCACAAGATGATTGATCCGGTCCAGCTCGTTCAACATAATGTCCGTGTATTCCTTTTCCTTATTCATTTCACGTTCGATCATCGTTTTGCGGAACATTTGCAGGAAGCCCCGAATCGCTGTTAGCGGATTGCGAATCTCGTGCGCAGCCCCCGCTGCGATTTGACCGATCATGGCGAGTCGGTCGCTACGCTGCACTTGCGTCTCGAGCGAACGCAAATTCGTGACATCCTTAAATATGATGTAGGCACCTTCCCGACCTTCCCCACAGCTGCGAAGCAATCCAACATCCATGAGCAGGTCGCTTCGCTTCTCGTCGTGGATCCAGGTGATCGGGTAGTTCCGAACCGGTTCCCCACTCTCCAGCGCCTGACAAATAAGTGCATATTCCTTCTCTGCGCTTGCGAAAAATGACGACAGCTGTTCATTTACTAGAGCTGACTTCGCAACGCCAAGCAATTGGCAAGCAAGGGGACTAATGTCGAAAATTTGCAGCGTCTCCGGATGAAGCAAGATTACGCCGATATGCTCGTCTTGCAGCATGGTTTCCCCGAACCGTTCAATGAGGCTGGCACCCTGCCCCACTTCTTGATTATATAACAAGAGCAAACAATGAATTCCCTGCTCTGTTTGTGCAATAATGGGCACGGTCGTTGCGTGCATCACAACCCCGCCGGCTTTTCGTATATGTATCGAAATGGATTCTCGAGTAGGAAGAAGCAGATGGTTCACAATCGCTTCTATTGATTGTTCAGGTTCAGAACGAAAGAGCTTGCTCTCCGCAACGCTGCGGAAAGCTGTATGGAGCAGATCCGATTCCGTATAGCCCGTTTCTTTCAGGAACTGCGTATTTACGTGGACCATGCGGGCGAACTCGTCCAACACAACAATCATTGTACCAGCGAACTGCGCACAATAATTCTCAAGCGCCTGCAGACTTAAGTGAACAATAGAAGCAGAAGGTATATCGTACATGCGTTATCCCCTTTACGTAGATCCAATCCGTCTCTATTCCTTTCGTCCACAAAAGTTGATAATCCTGCCAGAAAGTAAAAAAACATCCTTATCGACTCTTAACGAGTCAAACAAGGATGTCGTTTGTTGTTGTTAGGACCGTGCACCTAACTTCGATTGATGTGACATGGACGGCACTTTCACTCCCAGCTCTGGTCAAGCACTCCTCCGGCACATGAGCTAACCTGCTTATGGCTGCTTCCTTCCGGACCTGACCCGTTCACAAGCGCCCATTGCGGAGGACCCAACCGTCAACACTGTTCATGAACACCAGCCCCACATCAGCATAACCTCAGAAAAGGGATTCAACCTCGCTACAGCGGATTGCGAGCTACAGGGCACCGCTACCTCCCCGTCTAGCACGGCAAAAATAAGTATAGCTTGTTCTATCTCAAAGTGCAACCGCCTATTGGCTGGAAGTTGTCACTGGGTTGTCATGTGGGCTATTCTACTGCTACCCCGCCATTCGGACATGTACCTTATACCGCGGGAAATTGTCCCGTAATACCGCAAGTGCTTTTACCCGCAGCTTCTCTTTGTCTACGCCAGGTTTAGCCTTGACGTTTACGTACATTTCAGGTCCTTGAAACATAATGTTGGCACTTTCAACGCCATCGACCTTCTTCAGCTGCCGCTGCGCAAAATCCCCGTCGCTATCATAATTCAGGAATTGACCGTTGCGGTTGGGCAAATGCGGGTTGCTGTTGGAAAGCCCCAAGTAACCATCATGGCCATAGGAGTTCGAATTATAATTATTGGTGGCGTCTTTATTTCCTCCGCATGCGGATAACGAAATCGCAGTTATGAGTGTTAATGCGCTAAGCAGGACATGCTTCTTCCACATAAAAAAACCTCCCTTTAACCATTAGGATGGCTGCGGGAGGTTCTTGTATTCTGTTAATTTCCGGAAATCCCGGCCAATAAGGCTTAGATACCGTATTTCTTTTTGAATTTGTCGACGCGACCGCCGGCATCCAGGAACTTCTGCTTACCCGTGAAGAATGGGTGACAGTTGGAGCAAATCTCTACGCGCAGGTTCTGTTTGATCGAACCAGACTCGAAGCTATTGCCGCAAGCGCAAGTTACCGTCGTGACGTGGTATGTCGGATGAATACCTTGTTTCATCTCGTTCACCTCTTTCTGCCCTGAATCAACATGTGGATCCAGAGTGTATTGCATACATAAGAAGAGTATAGCATGGACGATCTAACGAAAGCAATGCTTTTGTGGGCGACCATATGCTTACCAAGGAAGCTCTATAATGGCTGCTTCGCAGGCGCCGGAGGCACGTGGGTGTAGGATCCGACCACAACATCAGGCAGTTCATCCGCGAAGATTTCCAACATTTGCTTCATGCCATAGATCTCTCCTTGCGGCTTCGGAATAAGCTCCAGATAGCTTTCCGGATCAATATTCAAATTCCGCATTTGGATGAGCTTGAGGCCCGTACGTTTGACGAAACCGAGCATCGCTTCGATTTCTTCCTCACGATCCGTAACGCCAGGGAAAATAAGATAGTTAATGGACGTGTAAACACCTTTATCTGTTGCATAGCGAAGCGATTTCTCGACATTCGCCAAATTGTAGCCGCGCGGCTTGTAGTACGCATTATAGTGATCATCGAGCGCACTAATGGTACTGACACGCATCAGATTAAGGCCGGCATCCACGATACCGCGGATGTGATCCGTCAGCCCCGCATTGGTGTTGATATTGATATAGCCCATCGAGGTCCGTTTGCGGACTTCGCGCATCGCATCAATAATAATTCTGGCTTGTGTCGACGGTTCGCCTTCACAGCCTTGTCCGAAGCTGATAATGGACTCCGGTGTAATGAGATGCTCCATCATCACGTCAACGATTTCTTCAACCGTTGGCTTAAAGTTCATGCGAGTTTGCGGAGCCACAAAGCCGCTATCGTCCGGTTGCTCCGAGATGCAGCCATAGCAGCCGGCATTGCAGGAGAAGGAAACTGGCACTGCACCTTCCCAGCGCTGAAGAAACGTATTGGATGCGGTTAAGCATTCATAGCCAAGCGCGCAATTCGACAGATGCTTGTAAAGCCGGTTCTCCGGATATTTGGCAAGCAGTCGCTCGACACCGACATTCAGTTCAGTCGTGTCGCAATTGAGTGGATTCCAGCGTTCCGGATCATCGCTTTTCTGCGCAGTTACATAGAAGCCGTCTTCCTTCCAAACAACAGCAGAATAACCGAAGAGCGGCAGCTTATGGGTCTTGTCACTCTTCATATAACCCGGGATGCAAAGACGAGTATAGCCCTGCGGCAAAAGTGCGCCAACCGCCTGCACGTTGCCCGGCAGCGGACGCATCTCACCAGACGCATTATGAATGCCGATCGGCCGCGTATGCGGCAAACCAACCATCGTTGCGCCCTCAGGAAGAGGAATGAGTTCATCCTCCATCAGCTCGACGATCATGTCGCCGCTGCGGCCAAGACCCGTCCAATCGGGATGATCGAACAAATTACCGTGTTCGTCTGCGTAAACGAGATTCATGGTGTACCTCCTAAAAGTTTTGCTTCAAGCATGTATGATGAAATGCCGCGTGAGCAAAACGACTTCCAATCTATGTTACAGGTGTCGTACGTGTTGACGGTCTTCTCGAAGCACTTGTTGCACTGCTGCTCGAGCCTGAGCTCGGTCTGCTGCTGCCCCCGCTTGTACCGGGTCTGTTTCTTGGCGCCGGTGGAGGCGTTACGGCAGAAGTATCGAGCGAGGCCAAGAACTCCTCGTTATCCTTCGTATCCGCGAGCTTCTTCAGGAAGCCATCCACAAACTCCATGGAATCGTTCATGTTCTTACGGATCGCCCATACTTTATCCAGCTGCTCTTTGGTTAAAAGCATCTCTTCGCGGCGTGTGCCCGAGCGCCGAATATCGAGTGCAGGGAAAATACGGCGTTCCGCAAGCTTGCGGTCCAGATGAAGCTCCATATTACCCGTACCTTTAAATTCTTCATAAATAATATCATCCATACGCGAGCCCGTCTCGATAAGCGCAGTTGCCAGAATCGTCAAGCTGCCGCCTTCCTCCACATTACGCGCCGAACCGAAAAACCTTTTCGGACGATGAAATGCCGCCGGGTCGATACCGCCGCTTAGCGTACGTCCCGATGCAGGAACAACCAAGTTATATGCACGAGCAAGACGCGTAATACTATCGAGCAAAATAACGACATCCTTCTTATGCTCTACAAGCCGCAAAGCACGCTCGAGCACCAATTCCGCTACTTTAATGTGGTTTTCAGGTAATTCATCGAACGTTGAAGCAACGACCTCTCCTTTTACCGAACGAGACATATCCGTTACTTCCTCCGGACGCTCATCGATAAGCAGTACAAATAATTCAATTTCCGGATTATTGGTGGAAATGCTGTTGGCAATTTCTTTAAGCAGCAATGTTTTCCCCGCTTTAGGAGGCGCTACGATAAGTCCGCGTTGGCCAAGGCCGACCGGTGCAAGCAAATCCATAATCCGAGTAGATAATTTAGGCTGGGCGGTTTCGAGAACTAGTTTCTTTTCGGGATAGAGAGGAGTAAGGGCTGGAAAATGAAGGCGTTCAGCAGCGTGTTCGGGGCTTTCTCCATTAACGGCATTTACTTGAAGTAATCCAAAAAAGCGTTCGTTTTCTTTGGGAGCTCGGCATTTGCCTGAAACTAAATCGCCTGTGCGGAGGTCAAACTTGCGGATTTGCGAGGCTGAGATGTAGATGTCCTCTGGACTTGGCAAGTAGTTAATCGGTCGTAGAAATCCGAAACCTTCCGGTAAAATCTCGAGAACACCCTGCATAAACATGAGTCCGCTCTGCTCTGCTTGCGCGCGCAGGATAGCAAAAATCAATTCTCTCTTCTTCAGCTGGCCATAGCCCTGTATTTGATGCTGTTTGGCCAGTTTATAAAGCTCTGTGAGCTTCATTACTTCAAGATCCGCGATCTGAAGTTCAGACATAGTATCACCACTTTTATCAAGGTTCAAGGTGAAACGGCATTCATCGTCCTTATGGCGGTGCAGCGCGCTTCACTCCGCAGAAACATAAGCTTAGTATAAAGTGAAACTTATACTCTCTTATTATCGTTCACAAAATAATTCCAAGCCTCATCCATCATTGCCGGAATCGGCCTACTCTATTCCAGAGGCCGATTCCTATAGCGGATTAGCTTCCAGCTATCCGCCTACTCTACTACTCGCGCCAAACGTCTGCGCCGAGCATCCGTAAATTCTCGACCAAATTGTCATATCCTCGGTCAATATATTCCACACCCGTGATCTCCGTAACGCCTTCACTCACCGTTAATGCCGCCACCACAAGCGCCGCGCCTGCACGCAAATCCGCTGCACGCACTTTCGCCGCATTCAGCGCACCGCCTTCGACAATCGCCGAACGGCCTTCTACCCGAATATTAGCGCCCATACGCGTTAATTCCGGGACATGCTTGAATCGATTGCTATAGACATAGTCACTTAGGATGCTTACTCCTGTCGTCTGTGTCAGCAGGCTGGTCATGGGGGATTGCAAATCCGTGGCAAAGCCGGGGTACACAAGGGCTTTCACATCAATTGCTTCATACTTCGGCTGTCCGACAATACGAATGGACTCGTCCATTTCATACACATGAACGCCCATCTCTTGCAGCTTAGCCGTTACCGCTTCCATATGCTTCGGAATGACATTATCAATTAATACGTCGCCGCGCGTTGCCGCTGCAGCAATCATGTACGTGCCTGCTTGAATTCGGTCAGGTATGATGGAGTGTCTGCAGCCATGAAGCCGCTCCACGCCTTCAATACGAATCGTTTCTGTTCCGGCGCCTTTGATCTTGGCACCCATCGCGCTAAGAAGCGTAGCTACATCTATGATTTCAGGCTCTTTTGCCGCGTTTTCGATAATGGTTGAGCCCTTGGCCCGGGAGGCCGCAAGCATGATATTAATCGTCGCCCCGACACTTACGACATCGAGGTAAATCTTCGCACCGCGCAATTCCTTCGCCACAATCCGTACGGAGCCGTGGTCATTGGTTACTTGCGCACCCAGCGCTTCAAAGCCTTTAATATGTTGATCGATTGGGCGAGGCTCGAAATTACAGCCGCCCGGCAAACCGATTGTCGCTTCGCCAAATCGGCCAAGCAGCGCACCCATCAAGTAATACGATGCACGAAGCAGCTTTACTTTTCCGTTGGGCATCGGAATGGATTGCATAGCAGAAGGATCAATAACGATGGAGTCCCCGCTCCAATGTACATGTCCGCCAAGCTCTTCTAGTATTTCACTGTATACGGCCACATCGCTAAGGTGAGGCAAATTATCAAGCGTGACCGTTGATTCTGCCAATATGGCGGCAGGTAGTAAGGCAACTGCGCTATTCTTCGCCCCGCTGATTTGCACGGTGCCGCGCAGCGGACGTCCGCCGCGGATCATTAATTTATCCATCAGTTCTTATTATCCTCCCATCCGGAAGAGAGCAACGAAACGAGCAGCCGCTATCCGGCGCATAACATAAACTTAAACCCTATATGCCACAAAGCAAGCGCTCCTTCTATCAAGAGATTTCTTGACGGACGGGAGCGCCTGCTTCTGATTCGCGCTAAACGCGGCTGTTCGATTCTATAGCTTTCGGAAGTTAAGCCTGGTTGCTGCTGCCGAACAACCGGATTTTCTCTTGAACGACTGCTTTCATTGCGGAACGAGCTGGTACCAAGTATTTACGCGGATCGTAAACCGATGCACTTGCGCCAAGCACTTCGCGGATCGCGTTCGTGCAAGCTACTTGGTTCTCTGTATTTACGTTGATTTTGCCTACGCCTGCAGCGATGGACAAACGAATTGCTTCGTCCGGTACGCCGGAACCGCCGTGCAATACAACCGGTACCGGAATGGCATCCGATACTTTTTGAATGATATCATAATGAATTTTCGGTTCGCCTTTGTACATACCGTGTGCTGTACCAACAGCAATCGCCAAGCAGTCAACACCAGTTTCTTCGTAGAAACGGATTGCTTCAGCCGGCTTAGCAAGCGATGCATCTTCTTCGTCAACGCTGATATCATCCTCAACGCCGCCGATTGTGCCAAGCTCGCCTTCAACGGATACGCCCATAGCGCGAGCCGCTTTAACAACTTGTTTAGTCAATTCGATATTTTCTTCTAGTCCGTAGTGGGAACCGTCAAACATAACGGAAGAGAATCCTGCACGGATACATTTCATCGCAACTTCAAAGCTGCTGCCGTGATCCAGGTGAAGTGCGATTGGCAAACCGGATTTCTTCGCTGCTGCTTCAGCAATAGCAACTGTGTACTCAATACCCATATATTTAAGGGCACCTTCGGATACACCAAAAATAAATGGCGAGTTCTCTTCCATAGCGGCTTCTGTGATCGCTTGCGCGAACTCCAGGTTGTTCATGTTGAACTGGCCGACCGCGAATTTGTTTGCTTTTGCCTTTGGCAGGAATTCATTCATCGAAACGAGTGGCATGGTTCTCTACTCCTCCTAGTGTTTTATGAAGCTTACCGCTTCATAAATTTGTCTTTGATATGCGACGCTTCGCAAAACCGCCTCAGCACGGATGCTGACAACCGGCATTGAAGACATGCGCTTATATAACGAAAACACGCTTCAAATATCGCACCAAATGATTATAACACAATCATGAATCGTTTGGTACAAGTCTTGGAAATCGAAGCCTTGTTCACCTGTTATTCGACAAAAAAAACAGCAGGATCCTTGTGCTTAGGATCCTACTGCATACCAGCCGCCCGCTTCTTCGCTGCGCAGCTGTAAGTTAACCGCCATTCGCATCTCATCGATATCGAACGGTTTGGTGAAATGCATAAGCGCGCCGTGATCAGTCGCTTCTTTAATCATGTCAAGCTCGCCATAGGCCGTCATCATGATGACTTTAATGTCTTTGTTGATCGCTTTGACATGCTTCAATATTTCCAATCCGTCCATACCCGGAATTTTCATATCAAGCAAAACAAGATCCGGTGCTTCGTTTCTCACGATCTCCAGTGCCAGCTTGCCGTTAGGCGCTTGGAAAGTAGTATAGCCCTCGCTGCTGAACACTTCCATCAGCAAAATGCGAATACCATTCTGATCATCGACAATTAAGACTTTCTTGTTTTCCAACTTGAAACCCTCCTATGAATGTACGACAACCATCGTCACGATTGGATTGGAATTCCATATTCGTTAATGATTTCGAGCCGTGTCATCCATATTCCTGCTTTTGCTGGAAAAAAACTTCAAATGATTATTTCTCCGCTCTCTCAAGCGCCGCTCTTACGAAACCGCGGAACAAAGGCTGCGGTCTGTTCGGACGGGAAGTAAACTCCGGATGGAACTGAACCGCTAGGAACCACGGGTGCCCCGGAAGCTCGACCATCTCAACCAGGCGGCCATCCGGGGATGTACCCGTAATGCGCAAACCTGCGGATTCGATCGTTTCGCGGTACTCATTGTTGAACTCGTAACGGTGACGGTGACGCTCGTAAACAAGCTCATCATCGTACTCGCGTGCGGACAAAGAGCCCGGCGTCAGCTTACAAGGATATAGTCCAAGGCGCATCGTGCCGCCCATGTCTTCAATGTCCTTCTGCTCCGGCAGCAGGTCAATAACCGGATATTGCGTAAGCGGGTTGATTTCGGAGCTGTTCGCATCCTTCAATCCCGAAACATTTCGCGCATATTCAATGACCGCTACTTGCATGCCCAAGCAAATACCGAAGAACGGCACTGCATTCTCGCGCGCATAACGAATCGCAATGATTTTACCTTCAATACCGCGATCGCCGAAGCCGCCCGGTACCAGGACGCCGTGCACACCGTGCAATTTATCAGCAACGTTCTGATCCGTTAATTCTTCTGCATTTACCCAGCGCACCTTCACATCCGCATCCGCGTCGAAGCCTGCGTGGCTAAGCGATTCCACAATACTCAAGTATGCATCATGAAGCGCAACGTACTTGCCGACAATCGCAATTTCGGTTGTACGGCTAAGCTGCTTCACGCGGCGAACCAGTGCTTCCCACTCCGTCATATCCGGAGGAGTAGTGGTCAGCTTCAAATGATTAACAACGATATCGTCGAGGCCTTGCTCGCGCAGATTCAGCGGCACTTCGTAAAGCGTCGATGCATCGCGGCATTCCACGACGGCATTGGCATCAATATCGCAGAACAGCGCGATTTTGCGTTTCAAATCGTCTGCCAGCTCATGCTCCGTACGACAAACGATCACATTCGGCTGAATTCCGATGCTTCTCAGTTCCTTCACGCTATGCTGTGTCGGCTTTGTCTTTACTTCGCCTGCCGCTTTAATGAACGGAATCAGCGTAACGTGGATGTACATCACGTTATCACGGCCGATATCGCTCTTAATTTGACGAATCGCTTCCAGGAACGGAAGGCTCTCGATATCGCCAACTGTACCGCCGATCTCCGTAATAACAACATCCGCGCCTGTTTCTTTGCCTGCACGGAATACGCGATCCTTGATCTCGTTCGTGATGTGGGGAATAACTTGAACCGTTCCGCCCAAATATTCACCGCGACGTTCTTTCGAAATAACGGTGGAGTAGATTTTGCCCGTTGTCACGTTGCTGTTCTTCGACAAATTGATGTCTATGAAACGCTCATAGTGACCCAAATCCAAATCCGTCTCGGCACCATCGTCCGTTACGAATACTTCACCGTGCTGGTATGGACTCATCGTTCCCGGGTCCACGTTGATGTACGGGTCGAACTTCTGGATCGTCACTTTAAGACCGCGATTCTTGAGCAAACGCCCAAGCGATGCGGCTGTGATCCCTTTGCCCAGCGATGATACGACACCGCCTGTTACAAAAATGTACTTAGTCACTGATGATACCCTCCACGCCTGTATGTTAAGTATAGGTTCTCCAATTTCCGAAGAAAAATGGTCATAAAAAAGAAAAAAGTGACACCCGTATAAACGGGGCACTTTCTGTTTTCGCTTATTGCGTGCATGTCCGAACTTGAAGCCCATGCAATAGTTTACTCTGCGCGGATACCCCATGTCAAGAGACTCTGGGGTCCCGCAGAATCGAACCTATTTCTCTTCTTCGTCTTCCTCATCGTCGAAGTCTTCCTCAGCATCTTCTTCGTCAGCCGCGCCGTCTGCGCCCTCAACGTCGTCAATGCCGTCCTCTTCAAGCTCTTCGTCGTCGATGACAACTTCCTCGTCAACTTCCGCTTCTTCTTCGGCTTCGTCGAAGAGTTCTTGATCCTCATCATAAGAATCGAAGTCATCCTCTTCCGCGGCGTAGGTTTCTTCTTCCTCGTCCGGATAGAGATCGTCGTCGTCCTCTTCATCATTGATGATACGCGAACGCTTCGCATTGCCGACCGGATCCTCATTCTTCTCTACCGGATACCAGCGTTTCAATCCCCACATATTGCTGCCAACGCACGCGAAACGTCCGTCGATATTAATTTCTGTATATACTTGCGCAATCACTTGGTTGATTTG
Source organism: Paenibacillus rhizoryzae (assembly GCF_059686995.1). NCBI lineage: Bacteria > Bacillati > Bacillota > Bacilli > Caryophanales > Paenibacillaceae > Paenibacillus > Paenibacillus rhizoryzae. The sequence goes on from NZ_JCAALT010000009.1 coordinate 15,218, forward strand.
ATCTTGGGAAAAGCCCCGAACTTTTGCAATCTCCATCATTAGGTCGCGATAGTAAAACGGCGTATTGGCCGCTTTCAGCAATTCAAATGCCAAATCAACCATCGGCATTTCCTTGATGCGCTCAGGATCGATTTTCAAGACAATCTCGCTGCTCATTTCGGACACTTCCTCTCATGTCAAACTGCTTGAACGCTAGAAAACCGACTTCGCTGTCCTAAGCAGGTGAAATCGTTTTGTGCGTTAGCAATCCATTATCAAATTATAGTAAAACCTATTTCTTTGGAAAAAGCAAGCGTACCTGCTTACGAGAGCAAAAAGAAAAAGCGAAGGAGGCGCCTTCGCTTTGACTGTATCCTTCCGGATGAGGCGTTGCCGCTGTTTCCGGTTATAAGAGCCCGTTAATGACTCTTGGTCTATACTATGTGCCCGTACGGCGAATGACACGGTTTGCAGCCTAATTATGTGAAAAAAGGCAAGTTGCTCATACAGCTTGTTGCGCTCGTTCATACAATACTGCAGCATGATTCGCCATGGAGGGGAAGCCAACTTGGACAGATCCGCAGTTCTCCGCCTGCTGCACAGCGCATTAACTCTTACCACATCGGCCGCCAAGCGACGAATCGTCCGCTTCCGGCAAAAGAGCGACTATGAGCGCTTCCTTCAAGAATGGTCGAATGTCGACAAAACGGCGTCGAGCGCAGCCGATGCCATCCGCCATTTGCCATTCATCCAAGGCTTCTCTTTGCGCGTGCCCAATGATGTGCTTCGCTCTCTAACCCATGACGGAATTTGGATCGAGAATGACCCGCTCTTATCCGTGCATTCCTCCTCCATATATAAACCGGTGATCCGTGAGAAAGGCATTCCTTGGGGCGTGCAGGAAATTAAAGCACCGCTGGCTTGGAGCACAACCACCGGCCACCGCGTGAAAGTCGGCGTCATAGATACCGGCGTTGATTTCAGCCATCCGGATTTGAAGCAATCACTTGGCCGGGGCATCAACCTGCTCAATCGCGGGTCGCTTCCCCATGACGACAACGGACATGGCACCCATATTGCCGGCACGATCGCCGCAGCCAATCAGGTACATGGCATGATTGGCGTCGCTCCGCGTGCGACGGTCTACCCCGTGAAAGCGTTCGATCAGAATGGAAGCGCCTTTGTCTCTGATATCGTACTCGGCATTGACTGGTGCGTGCGCAATAATATGGACATCGTGAATATGAGCTTCGGCATGAAAACAAAGAGCAAGTCGCTGCTGACCGCAGTAACCAACGCTTACAACGCAGGCGTCATTATCGTCGCTTCCTCCGGAAACGACGGCAAACGAAAGTCGATCGACTATCCGGCGCGGTATCCGCAAACGATTGCCGTCGGCGCAACAAACCGGATGCGGCGAATCGCCCCGTTCAGCAACCGCGGATTGTATATCGACGTGTACGCGCCGGGCGACAAGATTCTCTCCTCTTGGCTGCGGGGCAAATACAACGAAATGAGCGGCACCTCGATGGCCACTTCACATGTGAGCGGCGCCATCGCCTTGCTTCTCGCGCATCGGCCCGGATTGTCGCCAAGCGACATTAAAGCTGTCGTCAAACGCTCCATGCTGCCTTTAAGGGGCACAAAAGCTCCCCGGATCACCGGAGAGCTCGATGTAATGCGAATGCTTCAGGCCGGGGACCGATAAGGTTCGCGGCCTTGATTGTTTGTAAGGCGGACTACATGCGCTCCGGCGCGGAAACACCGACCAAACGCAGAACGTTCGCGATCGCTGTGCGAGTCGCACCAAGCAGGGCGAAACGCGCTTGGGTTTGAGCAGCGTCTTCGGTAATAACGCGATCTGCGCGGTAGTAGCTGTGGAACAGCGACGCCAGCTCGTAAACGTAGCGAATCAAGCGATGCGGCGCGTATTGCGATGCGGCTTCCGCGATTTCCTGCGGCAGCTCGCCGATTTTGCGAAGAAGATCAAATTCATGTTCCGTTGTCAGCTGGCTCAGATCCACTTCCGCAAGCGGCAAGATCGCGATGCCTTGCTCCTCAGCCTGACGGAAAATGCTGCAGATCCGCGCATGCGCGTATTGCACATAGAATACCGGATTCTCGTTGGAAGTCGAGATCGCGAGATCCATATCAAAATCAAGATGGGAGTCCATAGAACGCATGGTGAAGAAGTAACGGATCGCGTCGATACCCACTTCCTCGCGCAGATCCTCCATCGTAACGGCTTTACCTGTCCGCTTGGACATCTTGACCTTCTCGCCGTTCTGGAACAAGCTCACCATCTGTGCGATGAGGACGACCAGCTTCTGCGGATCGTTGCCCAGCGCTTCCATCGCCGCTTTCACGCGCGGAATGTAGCCGTGGTGGTCAGCGCCCCAGATGTTAATCATTTTGTCGAAGCCGCGGCCGAATTTGTCGCGGTGGTAAGCGATGTCCGGCGTCAAATAGGTGTACGAGCCGTCATTTTTCACAAGCACGCGATTCTTGTCGTCTCCGTACGCCATCGTGTTCAGCCACGTTGCGCCGCCTTCTTCGAACACTTGGCCACGCTCGCGAAGCGCCGCCAGCGCCTGCTCGACTTGACCGGATTGATACAGCGAAGTTTCGCTGAACCATACGTCGAATTCCACGCGGAAGTCGCCGAGGTCGCGTTTGATCTTATTCAGTTCACGCTCCAAGCCGTAGTCACGGAAGAAGGTGAAACGTTCTTCGTCGGATAACGATAGCAGACGGTCGCCTTCGGAAGCTGCCAGTTCCTTCGCGAAACCGATAATATCTTCGCCGTGGTAGCCGTCTTCCGGCATTGCCGCATCTTGGCCAAGCGCTTGCTTGTAGCGTGCCTCAATGGAAAGCGCCAAGTTAGCAACCTGGTTGCCCGCATCATTAATGTAATATTCTCTAGTAACCTTGTACCCTGCAAAATCAAGCACATTACATAGTGCGTCGCCAACTGCCGCACCGCGAGCATGACCCAAATGCAGGCTGCCCGTCGGATTCGCGCTCACGAACTCCACTTGCACGGTTTCACCCGCTCCGGTATCAATCCGTCCGTAGTCGGCACCTTGCGCAAGCACTTGACCCACTACCGGATACAAGTAGCTGCGGTCCATCCGGAAGTTGATAAAGCCGGGACCGGCAATCTCTGCGCCTTGAATGGAAGCTTTCTTCGTGTCGAGGTTCGCGATAATCGCTTCTGCGATTTGGCGCGGGTTCTTCTTCGCAAGCTTCGTCAGCTGCATCGCCGCATTCGTTGCGAGATCGCCATGCGCCTTATCCTTCGGCACTTCCAGTACAAATACCGGAAGCTCTTCGCGGGCTGCCAGCCCTGCCGCTACGACCGCATCCGCGATCGCTTCTTTCACCTGCTCATGCAGCTTTACTATCACATTCGTTTCCATGTAATTCTTCAATCCCCCTGGTTCGCTTATCAATCTGTAAGGTAAAGCATTATCGATATAGGTAGGTCCTAGGTCAACGGCTCCTGCTCCTGCGCCTGCAGCCGAAGCCGGAACTCCCCTGTCGGTTCATCGTTAACAAGCAGCGTATAATGCCATTCGAGCAGCATAGGCAAATTCGGCTTCAACTGGCCATCGCCCGGTCCGGGCTTGGTCAAATCGCCAAACTGAACCCAAAGCAGCTTCGTCTCCGTCTCCAAATGAAAGGCGGCATGCGCCGATTCATAATGGCCGGTTCGCTTGGTGCCTGCGACAAACGTCTGCAGCGACTCCACATCGCCGCGGCGCGTCACACTCAGCTCGCCGTCGCGATAGCGAATGATCGTCCGCACGACGCTGTCGCCTTCACCTTCGCTGGTTTCCTCATAGCGGACAAATACGGATGAGCCTTTCCGAAACCACTCACCGTTAAACGTATTCTGTTCCACTTCCCCATCGATGTCGCTTCGCAGCGATATCGTTACATTCGCTCTGTCTGTCATGATCACGGTCTCCCGTCGCCTGAAATGCTTATGTCCTCACTATATACAGGAGCACCCCTAATTTCAATGCCTGCGCGTATCGACGCGCTTCTAGATCTGTGCCGGTGTCCGCAGTCCGAGCAAGGCCAGCCCCGAACGAAGCACGCCCGCAACCGCCGCAGTTAACAGCAGCTTCGCTTCCGTTTCCGCTAGATTCTCCGTTAGAATGCGCTCCTGATGATAGAATCGATTGAAGCGTTTGGCCGCATCCAGCAGGAAACGCGCCACAACCGCCGGCTCATTCTGGCGCAGTGCGCCGGCAATTGCCTCGGGATAGGCAGCCAGCAGCTTCATGCACTCCCATGCCGCCGCCCCTGAGAGATAGCTCCCCAGCTCACTGCCGGTAACGGCACCGGATAAGCTGCGCGACTCGGTTTCCGCCAGCGTCAGCCCCCCTTTGGCCAGCAGCTTGAACGCTCTTGCCGCCGTATATTGCACGTAAGGGCCGGTCTCTCCCTCGAAGCGAAGCGCCTCATCCAGCGAGAAATCCACCTCCAGCATCCGGTGGTGAAGCAAATCCCCGAATACGATCGCGCCAATCCCCACTGCCTCCGCGGTATCCTTCGCATCCTCCAGATCAGGATTCTTCTCTGCGATAATGGCCGCCGCCTTGGATACGGCTTCGTCCAGCACCTCATCCAGGAAGATGACCTGCCCTCTGCGCGTGGACATTTTGCGGCCTTCGAATTTCATCAGCCCAAATGCCAGATGGCGGCACTGGTCTGCCACTTCTTCCCCCATGCGCTTCAAGACGGAGAACACCTGCTGAAAATGCAGCTTCTGTTCCGCGCCTACCACATACAGCAGCAAATCCCCGCCCATCTCCTTCTTCCGATAGAGCGCCGTAGCCAGATCACGGGTAGGATAAATCGTCGTGCCATCCGACTTGAGGATAAGACACGGCGGCAATCCTTCCTCCTCTAAACGAACAACCTGTGCACCGTTACTTTCCTCAAGCAGCTGCAGCTCTTGCAGGCGTGATACGACGGCAGCCATTTTATCGTTATAGAAGCTCTCGCCGAGCGTATAGTCGAACTGCACGCCAAGACGCGCATACACACGGTCAAATTCCTCCATGCTGAAGGATACAAAATAACGCCACAACCGATGCGCTTCCTCATCGCCGTTCTCCAGCTTCCAGAACCAGTGGCGCGCCTTGTCTTCCAAGGTTGGGTCCTGCTCCGCTTCTTCATGGAACCGGACGTACAAACGCAAGCTCTCGCGAATCGGTTCTTCCTTGAGTTTGGCTTCGTCTCCCCAGCGCATGTACGCTTCCATCAGCTTGCCGAATTGCGTGCCCCAGTCGCCAATGTGGTTGACGGTTACAGCCTCGTAGCCGGAACTGCGGTACATTTGAGCGAGCGAGTTGCCGATCATCGTAGAACGCAGATGGCCGACGCCAAAAGGCTTGGCGATATTCGGAGAGGACATATCGATGATGACGCGCTGTCCCGTCCCGACCTGCGATTGCCCGAAATCCGCAAGCAGCAGAGGTGCGAGCAGCTTCGGTGCCCACGCTTCCCGTACGAGGAAGAGATTAAGGTATGGGCCTTTGGCTTCGCCGCGAATAGTCGGTGACGTGCCGGAATCGGCTCCGGCTCCGATTTGCTCCGCGAGCTCTGCAGCTATTGCCGCAGGCGCACGTTTCAGTTCACGCGACAGGGCAAAGCAAGGAAATGCGACATCGCCAAGCTCCGGGTTTGGCGGGAGCTCCAGCAGCGCCACGATGTCTTCATAGGCCAGCGATGGTATATGCGGCTGCAGCTGTGAGGCTGCCCACTGCAATAACAGGTTCATCATGTTCATCCTCCCCGAAATGTGGTCACAACCCTCTAGAGACAAATAAAACCCCCGTCTCTAATAAAGAGACGGAGGTTGATTTCCGCGGTACCACTCTTCTGGTTTCCAATATGGCTGCACAAACAACGAATAGCGGCGGCCATGCCGAAAACCTCTCAAGCACGATAACGGGGTGACCGGATTCATCTACTTACAGAGGCACACTCGCTTGATCAAGCTGCCCTGCCTGCATGTTCAATGGATCTACTCCCGGGTCCGCTTCCCTTACGCCGCTGCACCGGCTTTCACCAAGGATGATAAGTTGTGAGGCCAATAGGCCGCACCCACCGATTCATCCAACCCGGCTCGCTGCTAGCACCGATCTGCAAGGTACTGTCCCGTTCATCGTATGTAGCTGTTATAACTGACTGTATTTTCCCTATTATATGCAACCTCGCGAAAAAAGCAAGCCTCTTATGAAGGTTTGCCTACGTCTGTTCGAGCGGAATTAAATGCGGCAGCAAAATGCGCCAAGCTTCGATCCGATCTGCGGTCGTGCGCATGGCAGCCGTCGGGATCGGACTGGTCGAGGGCAGCTTGAGCAGCGTGATTGCGCTGAGCTCGGGCAAGCTCTTAAAATACTTCAGGAACGTGTCATACGACTTGCTCCCGTTACAAACAATGCTGTTAATCTCCGGATATTCCGCAAGCAAACCCGGAATATCGTTAGGCAGCTCCTCGCGAATGTTCACGTCGAGACTGCCCTCCCGCTGGCAGGAGGCAATCACATCCCAGAGCGCAATGCCACGAGCCTTGGCAAAAGCGAGCCGTTCCTCGTAATCCTCAGCGGGCGTTAGGCCGAACAAGCCATACACCACCGGCCATAGATGGTTGCGCGGATGTGCGTAATATTGATGCTTCGCCAGAGAAGCCGTTCCCGGCATGCTGCCAAGGACAAGCACCCGCGCACGAGCGCCGATCTCCGGCGGAAATGAATGTACTCTCATCACGCAGTCCCTCCCCTCTTCTCCATAGGAAACCAGAAAGAGACATTTTAATCAAGCCCCATCTAGAGCTGGGGCGATGCAGGCGGTGTTCCGGTCAATCGTTCGATTTTGCGACATATGTCGTGCTGCCACTCCGTATCGCCTGTCATCGAAGCCAGCAGCGAGAGATTGTACAAATTAGCAACTTGCCGGCAAATCATCGCATTCACCGCCAAGCAATGCTCAAAGTCCGCCAGCTCCTCCGCTGAGAGCGGCCTCTTGCTTCGAACCGTCCACAGCTCCGCGAGCCGCTCGTGAATTGGCAATAAGCTCATAACTTGCTCGCCCCCTCAATTGTTAGAATACTACTATTCATTATGACCAAAAAATGAAGCCCTAAGCCGGCGGGCATACGGTAGTACTCTAAACGAAGGTGCTTTCATGTTATTTTATAGCTGATTCCGACACTCGGAAACTTGACCGCCGAAATAGAAGAAGCCTGATTTAGTATGGGGAATAGAGCGGGTTCCGCTGTTTGAAGAACAAGACGGCACGTATTCCGCAACTCGTCCCCCCTACGCTAAGCCGCTCATTTATCTGGTCAACAAAAAAGGACGGGAGCGCTGCTCCCGTCCTTCGTTATTATTTAATAAAGCCAAGCAGCATTTCGCGAATGACTTTCGCCGCGACGATCTGTGTTTGTTCTGTAGGGTCGTAGGCCGGTGCAACCTCAACAAGGTCACAGCCCACAATGTTCACGCCGGAACGCGCAATCGCGTGTACCGCATCGATCAATTCCTTCGACGTGATGCCGCCGGCTTCCGCCGTACCCGTTCCCGGTGCTGCCGATGGATCCAGCACGTCGATGTCGATCGTCAGATAGACAGGACGGCCTTCAAGCTCAGGCAGTACTTTCTTCAAAGGCTCGAGCACTTCAAACGGGAAGAAATTGATGTTCTCGCGCGCAAACTGCCACTCTTCGCGGGAACCAGAACGGATACCGAATTGGTAAACGTTCTTGCCGCCGATTAGGCCGGCTGCTTTGCGAAGCGGCGTGGAGTGCGAAAGCGGTTCGCCTTCGTACGACTCCCGCAGATCCGCATGGGCATCAAAGTGAATGATCGCCATGTCCGGATACTTCTTGTACACCTCTTGGAAAATCGGCCACGATACGAGATGCTCGCCGCCAAGTCCTACGGGCATTTTGCCGTCGTCCAATACGCCGCGAACGAATTCACCGATCACTTCCAGCGAGCGAGCCGCGTTGCCGAAAGGCAGCAGCAAATCGCCTGCGTCGAAATATTCGATATCTTCCAGGCTGCGATCCAAGTACGGGCTGTACTCTTCCAGACCGATCGACACTTCGCGAATACGCTGTGGGCCGAAACGGGAGCCTGGGCGGAACGATACGGTAAAGTCCATCGGCATACCGTAAATAACGGCTTTGGACGTGTTATAGTCATCCGAGCTAAGGATAAACACATTGCCGGAATATTTTTGATCGAGTTTCATAGGTTGTGTTGGTCTCCTCTTACTTCACCAGGTCTTCCACAAATTTCGGCAGAACGAAAGCCGCTTTGTGCAGACGCGGGGAGTAATATTTGGTATCGATTTCCGGGATGCTGGACTCGTCCACTTCAAGCGGATCGTATTTCTTGCTTCCCATTGTGAATGTCCACAGGCCGCTTGGGTACGTTGGCACGTTTGCCCAGAATACGCGAACGATCGGGAACACTTCTTTCACATCGCGGTTTACGTTCGAGATGAGCTCAGGCGTAAACCAAGGGTTGTCCGTTTGCGCTACGAAAATACCGTCTTCCTTCAGTGCATCGTAGATCCCTTGGTAGAAGCCGCGCGTAAACAGGTTTACCGCAGGGCCAACCGGCTCCGTGGAGTCAACCATAACAACGTCGTACTCGTTCTTGTGATCATGGATGTGCATGAAGCCATCGTTCACGATTACTTCAACGCGAGGATCGTCCAGACCGCATGCGATTTGCGGAAGGTACTTCTTGGAGTACTCGATAACCTTGCCATCGATATCAACAAGAACAGCTTTCTCCACGTTCGGGTGTTTCAGGATTTCACGGATTACGCCGCCGTCGCCGCCGCCAACAACAAGCACTTTGCGCGGATTCGGGTGTGTGTATAGAACAGGGTGAGCAACCATTTCATGATAAACCCACTCGTCTTTATCCGTTGTCATAACCATGCCGTCCAGAACAAGCATCGTACCGAATTCTTCCGTCTCGATCATATCGAGCTGTTGGAATTCCGTTTGCTCGCTGACATAGGTTTCTTTGACTTTCATCGTAATCCCATAAGTCGGGGTCTGTTTCTCCGTGTACCACAATTCCATTGCTAAATCCCTACTTTCGTTTATGTAGTGGTGCTATTGATCATATGGTCCAATGTTTCAATCTGTATTATAAGTTAACGGGGGGAAAAAGCAACCTTTTGCCAGCTCCGCACAAAAATTTCATATTACGCAAACCCTCTTTCTGAATAGGGTGTCCCATTGTTTTCCATACTAGTTGGATAAAGCGGACTTTCTTTCGGTTAGGAGACTTGCAGATGAAAAGATGGTTGAAACCTATATTCAGGCAGGGCGGCGTTATGAAGCGCCGACTGCCTGTTTCTATTCAATTGGAAAAATGGATGCCGCTTCTGAAGCATGTCAAAAGGTGGCTGATTTACTCAGGTGCTGCGTTACTGTTGTTGTTCATCTGTGCCTTCGGCTTCCTTTTTTATTTGCGGGAACAGGCACTCCCCGCTTCGGAGATCAGCCAAACGTCGCAAATGCTCGACGCGCAGGGCCATATCATCGACACGTTTCATGCCGGCGAGAATCGCCAATCGGTGCCGTTGAAGCAAATTTCGCCCTATCTTGTAGAGGCGACGCTCGCCATCGAGGATCAGCGTTTCTACGATCATCTCGGCTTCGACATGAAAGGGATGGCCCGTGCGGCGGTCGTTAACGTTGAAAACATGTCTCGCAAGCAAGGAGCAAGCACGCTGACCCAGCAGCTCGCCCGCAACCTGTATTTGACGCATGAGCGTACCTGGTCGCGCAAGCTGAAGGAAGCGATGTATACGATTCAACTGGAGATGCATTACTCCAAGGATGAGATTTTGGCGATGTATTTGAACCAAATCTACTACGGCCACGGCGCCTATGGCGCTGAGGCTGCAGCGGAATTGTATTATGGGAAACACGCATCGGAGCTCACTTTAGCTGAGAGTGCGATGCTGGCGGGCATTCCGAAAGGCCCCAAATACTACTCCCCCTATATGGATATGAAAAATGCAAAGGACCGGCAGCGCACCATCCTGCAAACGATGGTGGACCAAGGGATTTTGCTGCAGCCGGATGCGGAAGCGGCTGGCGCTGAGCTGCTGCGGTTCGTGCCGCTTGGAACGAGCAAGCAGGCCGGGACCGCGCCTTACTTCCGCGACTACGTGCGGTATATGGCGGTCGATAAGCTTGGCATTGATGAGCGGACCATGAGCGAGGGCGGCATTCGCATCTATACGACGCTGGATCCCGATGCGCAGCGCGCGGCGGAAGAGGCGGTCGCGGCCGGTATCCCGGCGGATTCCGAGCAGCAGGCTGCGCTCGTCTCCGTCGATCCGCGTACCGGTTATATTAAGGCGATGGTTGGCGGTCGCGACTATAAGACCAACCAGTATAATCGAGTCTTCGCGAAGACGCGGCAGCCGGGTTCGTCTTTTAAGCCTATCTTGTATCTAACTGCCTTGCAGGAAGGCGTGCTAACGCCTGTTTCGCAGTTCAAAAGCACGCCGACGATTTTCACCTACGATGAAGGCCGCAAGACGTATTCACCTAGCAACTATAACAGCAAGTACGTGGGCGATTTCATTAATATGCGTCAGGCTATCGCGAGCTCCGATAACATCTACGCGGTCAATTCCATCATGACCGTCGGACCGGAGAAGGTCATTGCTATGGCCCGAAAGCTTGGCATAGAGAGCCCGATGAAGCCGGTGCCTTCCTTAGCGCTTGGCACGTTCCCGGTCAGCCCCTTCGAGATGGCATCCGCATTCAGCGCGTTCGCTAATGGGGGTATTCGCATGGAGCCAACGGCGATCTTGCGGATCGAGGACGCGAAAGGCGAAGTGCTATATGAAGCACAGCCTACTTCCTCCACCGTTGTAGATGCCGCGCATGCTTATGTGCTCACCAGCTTGATGGAGAGCGTATTCGAAACCGGCGGAACCGGCAACCGCGTGTCGGCGATGATCAAGCGCCCCGTCGCAGGCAAAACCGGTACTACCGCGACGGACGCTTGGCTGGTCGGCTATACGCCGGAGCTGGCAACGGCGGTATGGGTCGGCTACGACAAAGGCCGTAAGCTGACGCCCGTGGAAGCGCGCCGCGCCGCGCCGATCTTCGCCTCGTATACGGAAGCGGCGCTGTCCGCCATTCCGCCGAAGATCTTCCCGCTGCCGGATGGCGTCGTATCCGTCTACATCGACCCGCAGAGCGGCAAGCTCGCCGGGAAGTCCTGCCCGGACCGGCGGCTCGAATCGTTCGTCAGCGGCACTGAGCCGGTGGAAGTATGCGGCGTGCACGGCGAAGGCGATGCCTCCGCTTCGCCGGACGGCGGCGCGCAAGCCGAGCAAACGCGACACTGGTGGAAGCAGCTCAAGCGCTGGTGGTCGAATTAGCGGCGCAGCTGTCTCGGGCTAGGCGTGATTGAACCAGGTTTAATTGAAAAAGGGTTGCCTCATCATCCACGTTCTTGGATGATGCGAGGCAACCCTTTTCCTGTGTTGGAAGGTGATGTAGCTCTCCACGTGTGCTTCTTTGGATAAAAAATCTCAATTTCCCCCTATGTAGATCTCCTCATGAGCTTCATTGCACGAAAACTCGCATTTCACTCGCATGTAGACCTCTACGCACGCTTCATACCCAACTACCCCAAACGATGAGCGGTAACCTATACCTCTCATGAGCCAAACACGCCCATTTCCACGCAATGTTCGGTAACCCGTTCCTCTCTTCGAGCTAAATGGCCGTGTTTTATCCATTGTACGGTAACTGTTACCGCACAATGGGATGTCACCCGTCAGTAGAACGTGTGGCTCTGGGAGCTACTCTTATGCTACTTTCTGCGCTTCCCACCGATGTGTTGCACCGAGAACTACTCTTGTGCTACTTACGTTACTTTCCAATCAATGTGTGGCTCTGGAAGCTACTCTCATGCTTCTTTCTGCGCTTTCCCACAGGTGTATGGCCCTAGGAGCTACTCTTGAGTACCTTCGTCACTTTCCAACCAATGAGTGGCCCTGGAAGCTACTCTTATGCTACTTTCTTCGCTTTTCCACCGATGTATGACTCTGGGGGCTACTCTTTTACTATTCCTTGGTTTCCTCAATAGACTAAGCAAGACTGTGAGGCATAATGGGAATTGACACTTATTTTCCCGATTGGATAAGATAGCTGTGTAAGTGTTGTGGAAAATTGTGTAAGGGTTTATGTCTAGCTTCCCAACCATGGAGAGGATGTGTTCGCTGTTGTCAGGACTACTCGGCAATAAAGTCATTACGCAAATCGGCATACTCGTCAACGATATCGACAAAGTGAGTCAGGCTTATGCGGATTTTTTTGGGATTGAGAAGCCGCAAGCAATCATTACCGACACGCTGGATAAGGCGCAAACGGAGTTTAACGGTGCACCTACCGTTGCGCGCGCTAAGCTTGCTTTTATTGATATGGGCTCCTTGCAGCTTGAACTGATCGAACCGGACGAACATCCGAGCACGTGGCGAAATTATTTGGACGAGCATGGCGAAGGGCCTCATCATATCGCTTTTGAAATTGAAGGTATGAAGGAGAAAGTCATGCTGCTGGAGGGCAAAGGTTTCCCGCTTCAGCAGAAAGGCGAATATACAGGTGGGCGATATGCTTATATCGATACCATCCCAGCACTGAAGGTACTCGTGGAGCTGCTCGAGAACGATAAATAGGAGTGATCAGGGCACATGAATATACTACTAACCGGCGCAAGCCGCGGACTTGGCTTAGCGATTGCCGCCGAGGCACTTGAGCGTGGACATAACGTAATTGCCGGGGTTCGCGATGTGAGCGGCGATAAGCTGGCGACACTTAGCGCGACGTATGGGGACCGGCTCATTATAGCCGAACTCGATGTTGCCAGCGAAGAGAGCGTTGCTGGGCTCGCCTCTGCCTTGAAGCGCGAAGGCCGAACACTTGGCGCGATCATCAACAACGCAGCCATACTCAATGCACGTAATACGCAAATCGAAGAGCTCGATATGAACGATGTCGCGCAAGCATTCGAGGTTAATTTGTACGGGCCGATGCGGGTCGTGAAGCATTTTCTGCCCCTCCTTACAGAGGAGAATGGCGCACTCCTGAATATCTCGTCCGAAGCAGGCAGCATTACGAACGCCTGTCCCGGCGACTATCCCTACAGCATCTCGAAGACGGCGCTCAATATGTTCTCGGAGCAGCTTCACCGCTATGTGAAAGAACGCCATATTCAGGTGCTTAGCATTCACCCGGGCTGGATGAAGACGGATATGGGCGGCGAGAACGCCCCGACTGACCCGAATGCAAGCGCCCGCGGCATCGTCGCCCTATTGGAGCGCCGCATTGTCCCGGAAGAACTCCGGTTCCAATTCGTGGATTACACCGGCAAGGAAATGCCGATCTAGCCGGATCGGCGTCGTGGCAGTCTAGTTACACGGCCCACCTATATTCACCACACAAAAAAAGCCTCTGCAGCTACGGCAACACGCCGTACCTGCAGAGGCTTTTCTTAGGTTTTGGGCTGAAGCGCTAACCCTTCCGTCGCATCAGCGGGCAAGACGGCGTCCGCCGTCCGTTCATCGCCGCTCCACAGCTCCTGGAAGGTCGCGCTTGTGCGCAGCAGTTCTTCGGCCGTCCCTTCCGCTTCGATGCGGCCGTCCTTCATGACGATAATATGATCGGCATGCGTCAATGCCGCTCTGCGGTGCGAAACGACCAGGCAAGTGGCATCGCCTCTGCTCTGGAACAGCCGCTCCCACAGCTTCTGCTCGGTCTCGACGTCGAGCGCGCTCGATACGTCGTCGAACACATAAAGCTGCGCGTCGCGCACGAGCATGCGCGCGGCTGCCGTCCGCTGCATCTGACCGCCGGAGAGCTTCACGCCGCGCGGGCCGATCAGCGTCTCCAATCCGTTCTGCAAATGGTCGAGGTCATATTCCATCACGGCAGTATGGATCGCCTGCTGCAAGTCATTCCCCTGCTCCTGCTGACCGAGCAATATATTGTTGCGCAGCGTATCGCTGTACATACGGGGAATTTGTGCCGAGTACGCACTGTTTGCCGGTGTGAAGAAGGTACCCGGATCGCGAACCGGCTTTCCATTCCACGCAATCGTCCCTTCATCCATAGGCAGCAACCCAAGCAGCGTGCGGACAAGCGTCGTTTTCCCAGAGCCAATCGCGCCGGTCACAACGGTGAACGAGCCGCCCTTCAGCTGAAGCCGAATATCCTCGATTCCTCTGCCCGTCTCCGGAAACCGATAGGTCAACCCTTCGACTTCCAAGGAACGCAGCGGTTCTACCACCGCCTTATCGGTTGCCGCAGTACCCGCCGATAAATTCTCCTTCAAGGCGCTGCCTTTACGAAGCCGCAGCCCTTCCTTCAGGATCAGCACACCGGCAGGCGCGCCCTGAAGCAGCCCCTTAAGCCGATCCAGCGCCACGCCCATCTGCTTGAAATACGTAATGAACTTGCCCACATTCGTAATGATCGAGGTAACGAACGTCAAGTAATAGACAAACAACGAGAAATCACCGACGGTGAACGTGCCTCCGCGCAGCTTCTGACCAGCCAGCAAGAGAATGAGTCCGATGCCAAGGTTCACGGAATTCGTAAAGATGGAATCCAGCACCTCGCCCATCAGCTTATCCTTCAGCATCGTTTGGCGCCTCGTATCATTAAACTTCCGAAACCGTTCAATGACACGTTCTTCCGCACCGGCAATCTGAATGGCTTGCACATTGCCGAACATCTCGCTAATCGCGCCCGTCACCCTGGAGGTCGCTTCGCGGCTTGCCGCACGGTACTTCTGCAATCTAGAGGTCGCGAGCTGCGCAACCGCAATCACGATAACGAGCGGCACAAAAACAAGCAAAGTCATTTGCGCGTCGATCCCAATCAGAATGTAACTGGAGACGAACGCGAAGCAGGTCATTCCGAACACATCGACCGACCAGCTGGCCGCTTCCTCGGACTGTTCCACGTCATCTCGGAAATAGCTGATCGCTTCCCCCGGCGAGCAGGGAATCGCGCGCGCACCGGGCTGTTTCAGCACATGCTTCAGCATGTTGCGTCGCAGCATCATCCCCATGCGGAATCGAAAATTGACGTCGGTTATAAACCCGACAATGATTAGAACGACACGCGCGAGCGCCGCAGCGAGAAGCAGCGCGATAATGCCCCAAGTACCCATCTTCAGGGATGCGTCACCTGTGAGCGAATCGAAGAACTCTTTCGTAATAAGCCCCGGTATAATCGGCACCATGTAAATGACCGTCCAAGCGGTTGCATTAATGACGTAACGCCATGTCCGGTATGTAATGAGCCCCATCAGAAATCGGAAAGTCGTCATACGAGCACCTCCTCAAGACCGGTTGCCAGCATGGCACTGAAACGCGATGACGGATCGGCCGCAAGTTCCGTTCTGCTGCCTGCTTCGATGACTCTGCCATTCTCGAGAATCAGGATACTGTCAGCCCGCTGTACGGTAGCCAATCGATGCGCAATGATAATACAAGAGCGGTTCGCAAGCAGCGTGCTGATGGCCTGCTCAATGCGCTGCTCCGTCATCGGATCAAGCCGCGATGAGGCTTCATCCATAATCACAAGACCCGGATTCGTCAGAAACACGCGGGCAAAAGCGAGCAGCTGCGCCTCTCCTGCAGAGAGACTTCCGCCGCCGGAAGCAAGCCTGGTGTCCAGCCCCTCCGGCATCGCCTCATACCAGTTCGTTAACCCAAGCTGATGCAAAACGGCAATGATTTGCTCATCCGGTATAGCCTCTTCATAGAAGGTCAGATTATCCCGGATCGTGCCCTCCATAATTTCAATTGTCTGCGTAACCATGGCTACACGGTTGCGAAGCTGACTTAGCTTCAGCTGGCGGATATCCGTCCCGCTTAAGGAGACGCTGCCTTCCTGCGGATCATAAAACCGAAGCAGCAGCCGGGCCAGCGTCGACTTCCCGCTCCCCGTCCGGCCAAGCAGGCCGAGCACCTCGCCGGGCTTCAAATCCAATACCAACCGATCAAGCGTTGGCTCGCCCGTACCATCCTCGTAGCTAAAGGTAACTTCATCAAACTTTACGCCAAGCGCGCCCGCGGGGAGCGTAGCACCCGGTCCGTCCACAAGAGCTGAGCGTGTTTCGAACAAAGCCCGAATACGCGATATGCTGGCGTCCGCTTTCTGCAAATCCTCCATCTGTGTACGAATCTTCTCAATCGGCTTTGCAAGCAGCTCCGTGTAGTAGAAAATCAAATACACCGTACCGATCGAAATCGAGCCCGCCTTCCATAGATACGCGCTTATTGCGAAAGCCATTGCATTGCCTAAAGCAAAAACCACGATGGTCGTGCTCCACATCGCGCCAAAGCCAAGAAAAGCCTTCACGCGAAGCGGCAGCATCCGCTGCAGCATGCCGTAGAAGCGATTCATAACGAAACCGGATGCCCCATTGGCCCGAATATCCTCGGTTCCTTCCAGCTGCTCGCCGATAAAGCCGTACATATCGGCATTCGCTTGCCGCCAGTCCTTCCACAGCGGCGCAGCCATCTTCCGTATACGCTGAATGACCAGAATCGCCAGAATCACAAACACCGTCATGCCTGTGCCGATCAACCAGCTCTCCCGAAACAGCAGAACCAAGATGCCCACCATCAACAGGAAGTTGCCGACCAAATTAATGATCATGCTGGAGAAGAAATTCGCCAGCGCATTCACATCACCGTCTACCCGTTCAATAATAGCGCCGGATGTATGCGTCTTATGGAACGGCATATCAAGCGACAGGCAATGCGCCGCCAAATCGCCGCGCAGCACATTCGTTGTTTTCCAGCCTACGTTCTCACTGAAATAGGTAGCCGCGACCGACACCACCCCTTGAGCGAGAGAAAAGCCAATGAACAGGCAGGCTGCGATGAGAAGCGGCTTCATGCTGCCTTCTGATTGCGCGGTATCAATAAAGAAACGAATGATTTGCGGGTTGATCAGCTGTAAGCCAATCGATAGGAAAAGCAGTGCGGCAAGGCCGATTAATGTCCGCTTCTGCGGGAGCAGATAGCGCCGGAGCAGCTCCGAATAATGATTGCGCGATTCGCGCGGTAAATTCATTCCAGTTCCCCCTAATTTTAGAACAAATGTTCTGTCATTCGACTATACCATAATTAGGATGCTCTTCGAAACAACAGAATAATAAAAAGCCGCTTCACCTTTCTCCACATAAGAGAGACGGCAAAACGGCCTATTCGGCAGCAAAAGTGCTTGTATACGTTACGCAATTTACCTTAAACGTTCAACGCTTCCTTCAACTTATCCGGCGAGCGGTCCCACCACTCCTGATTGTTGGTGACGAGCAGCTTCTTAAGCGCCGCTTTCTCTTCCGTTCCAAGCTCATCAAGCACGAAACGGCGTTTGATCGCGTAATCCAAGTTGTTTACGTGCTGCGCAAGGATTTTCCAACCTCTGCGCGCTTCCGTGTCCACCAGCATTGGGCAAGCAGTAGCCCCTGCATAGAACGAACCTTCTTCATTGCGGTCAACGGCAACCCAGACGATCCAGCACAGACGGCCGTTAGGCACATCCTCTTTGTTCGTGCTGAATTTGATCCCCTTCTCGATCTTGCTCTTCGCATGCATCGCACCTACGTCAATGTAAGCCTCGCCGTTATCGATCATAACGCAGGATACGCTGCTCAGGTCGATCGTCCCTGCACCAAAGCCCTTATGTTCCTTATTGCTCACCACGTTCAAAGAGAGAGACTTCTTCTCTTTCTTCTCCACAGGCTGTTGATCTTTCTCTTGTTCACTCATCTTACGCTTCAACTCCCATCTCCAAGGTGAACCGGCTGTCGCCGTCCGTCTGGTGGCGCGGCTCGTTTCATTCCGAAGAAATCTCAGAGAAGGATATCGATATACTATCCTTCCTGAGATTTCAAAAACGCTGCGATTCCACGTCCGGCGCGGTTTTAGCGCCTGTCCGCACATTAATTCCATTTTAGCTAATAATCTCGGAAAAGCAAACATATACATGCTTTAGATGCTTGTCAACGGGAGGGAATCTTTCAATGAATCCACGTCACGCCAAACGTTTTCTACTCTTTGCCCTCGTCGCCGTGATTCTCGGCTTAACGGCAAGGCAAGGGTTCGGAGATGCCTGGATTTCGCAATATACATACGCCTCCGCTCCTGCCAAGAAAGACACGGCGCCGAAGCCTGCTGCTCCGTCCACCGCGCCGGAGCCCGATATTGTGATGCAGCCAAAGCCGGTTGCGCTCAGCAAACGGGTGACGGAGTACCACATCGATGTGAAACTCCAGGAGGATACGCATATGTTGATCGGGGAGCAGTCCGTCACATGGACAAACCCCGGTAGGCAGCAGGTGTCCGAGATGTATTTTCATCTCTATCCGAACGCGTTTCGCTCCAAAGACACCACCTTCATGAAAGAGTCCGGCGGTCAGCTCCGAAATGATAAAGCGACTGCGGACAGCATCGGTTATATGAACCTGCTCTCATTGGAGACGACCGAAGGCTACAGCCTTCTCCCGCGCCTGCATTATGTGCAGC
Source organism: Paenibacillus rhizoryzae (assembly GCF_059686995.1). Taxonomy (NCBI): domain Bacteria; kingdom Bacillati; phylum Bacillota; class Bacilli; order Caryophanales; family Paenibacillaceae; genus Paenibacillus; species Paenibacillus rhizoryzae. The sequence goes on from NZ_JCAALT010000009.1 coordinate 33,818, forward strand.
CAGACGACAACAATCCCAATGACTTAACGCTGGCCAAGCTGCGGCTGCCCAACGCTGTCGCACCGGGCAAGAGCGTTACGCTTCGCATGAAATTTGAGGTCAAGCTCCCTGAGGTGTTCGCGCGGATGGGCTATTCCGGCAACTTCATCATGGCCGGCCAATGGTTTCCGAAGCTGTGCGTTTACGAAACAGCAGGCACACGCGGCCGAGCAGCCGAGGGCTGGAACATTCATCAGTATCATGGAAACTCGGAGTTCTACAGCGACTTTGGTATCTACAGCGTGAAGATTAACGTCCCTGACAGCTATAAAGTAGCGGCAACGGGCTTCCAAACCAAACCTTCCGTCGTAGCGAATGGGCGCAAAACCTACCAATACTACGCCGATGATGTGCATGATTTCGGCTGGTCGGCCTCCCCGGATTTCGTCTATGCGGAGGAACCATTCTCCACGGACGGCGTTCCGGGCGTTCGGATCAAGCTCTACTTGGATCCCCTGCACGCGAAATTCAAGGACCGTTATATGCATGCAGCCAAATCCGCGCTCGCCAAATATGCCCAGTGGTACGGCGCTTACCCATATACCACGCTCTCTGTCGTAGTTCCGCCTAAAGGCGGCAACGGTGCGGGCGGAATGGAATATCCGACACTGATTACCGCATTCGCCGCAGACAATGATAACCCGGGCTACGATCTGGAGCGAACGGTCGTCCACGAGATCGGCCATCAATATTGGTACGGCATGGTCGCCTCCAATGAATTCGAAGAGGCATGGCTCGACGAAGGCTTCACCTCCTATGCCGAGGACAAAGTGATGGAAAGCGAATATGGCGTGGAGCCGAATTTGCCGGTGGAAGCAAGCTACATGACGAACCCGGCCCCGCTGAAGCAGCTGTCCTGGTCGTATCACAGCAACAATCACTACGCGGAAAATGTGTACATGCGCGCGAAGCTTGTGCTCTTCGGCATTGAGAAACAAGTCGGCGCGCAAACAATGCGTAAGATCATGCGGACTTATTTCCAAAAATATAAATTCAAGCATCCTTCCACCGCCGACTTCCAGCGCGTCGTAGAATCCGTAACGAAGACGAAGTGGAACGACTACTTCAGTCATTTCGTGTACGGCGATGAAATGTCCGACTACTCGGTCGCTTCCATTCATGTACGTCCGGTGAAACAAGGCAATGAGACACAGTATGAATCGGTTGTGCTCATTAAGAAGACAGGCGGCAGCTCCGGACCGGTGTCGGTGGTGTTCCATTTTGCCGACGGAACGCTGATGCCTAAAGTGTGGGATGGCCGAGAATCCCACATTCAATATAAAATCGTCCATTCCTCCAAGCTGCTATGGGCCGCCGTCGATCCGCACAACGACAACGTGCTCGACAACAAACATATCAACAACTTTATGAAAGCCGAGCTAGCTGAGAAATCACGCACGCGCTGGAGTGTCGGCGTCTCCAAGCTAATTGAAAGTATATTTGCATCCATTGCATGGTGACGAGCCTCGTACAAATTTTCTGGGAGGTGATGATAAATGAGAACGCACATGAAGCAAGGCTGGCGACTGACCGTTAAGCACTTCTACATTATCATTATGTTGTTTCTATATGAGCTGATATGGGGCTTCTTCCTCTATCGAACCATCGAAGGCATTACCGTGCCGCTTCTAAAAAGATTCCCGGACAGCATCGGCAGCAGCGGAACGGCCGTTCAGCTCTTCATGACGGAAGCGCAGTTCCAGCTCATCAAGACCGATCTGATCCGCCCATACATCTGGCTCTTCTGCGGGCTGCTGGCTGGGCGCATTGTGATCACCCCTTTCCTGAATGCAGGGCTGTTCCACTCTCTCCATCATGTGACGGACGCGAACGGAACAAAATTTCTAAAAGGCATTCGAGCGGCTTGGAAACCGGTAGCGCTGCTCTACTTGGTGGAGACGACGCTCACGCTCCTCCCGGCCATCTGGCTGCTGCCTCGGGCTTTAACAAAACTACTGGCAAGCAATTCACTGCTGGAGTTTGCGCAGCATGCAGGTCCGTGGGCGGGTGCCTGGCTCGCATGGGCGGTTCTGATCCACCTGCTCTTCCTCTCCATGCAGTTCGGAGCGGTCGCCGGAACCGGCACCCTCCGGTCCTTATGGACATGTATCGCGAACTTCCTGCCTTTCGCCGGCATTTCCCTTCTCATGTGGGCTATCGGAGCCGTACTTAGCATGACCATTGCCTCCGTCTCGCTGCTTTGGGCAGGTTTGCTGGCACTTATCCTGCATCAAGGCTACCAGTTAATCCGAACCATCATGAAGGTGTGGACGGTAGCCGCCCAGTACGACGCCTGGCAGTCGAAACAAGTCTAATCCGTGCGCAGAGGCCGCCCACCATGTCATGTTAATGGCAGTGGGACGGTCTCTTTTTCAACTAATAACTGGCATATAAAAGACAAACCCCTCGACAGAGCGGGTTTTTTTGACATGCGTCTTTATTCAAGATGAGACATGCTTTGCAGGGATGGGCTGCGCGTGAGCGCGGTGGTGAGCGAGACCCAAAACGGCTCAAACCAGCGCCCGCTATACGAAAGTGAGAGGTAAAAGGTTGCATTCTAATAATTTTAATTTGTGAACAAGTTGTGAACTAGGAAGGAGAAGGAAGAAAATGATCGAATAATTATGCCTAGAAATGAAAATTTTGCCGAATTCCCATCACGGGAAACGGGGGAACCATCTTGGGTGAATTGATCCCGACATCCGCAAAGCAAGCCGCGGAATGCCAGAGGTGATCATAGGGAGCCTTCAACCGAACCCCACAGCTAACCTCGTAGGCACTGGAAGGAGTTTCCCGTTTTGAAAAAGATTTCTGCACTTTTGATCGGACTGGCGATGCTTCTACTTTTTCAAACAGGAAGCGTTTTCGCGCAATCCAAAATGGATGGGGTCATCTCAGATCTGATCGGTACACCTTATGTGTACACCGGCACGACAACGAAAGGGTTTGACTGCTCCGGATTCACCATGTACGTGTTTAATAAACTCGGCGTGGATATCCCGCATGCATCCCGTTCGCAAGCACAGCTGGGCAAGAAAATCGCGAAAGCGGATTTGATTGCCGGCGACCTCGTATTTTTTAATACGACAGGCAAAGGAATCTCGCATGTTGGCGTCTATGTTGGAGAAGGCAAGTTTGCACATTCCTCCAGCAGCAAAGGTGTGACCATCAGCGCACTAAGTGATTCCTACTATTCCAAACGGTACGTTACAGCACGTCGCGTGATGAGCCCGGAAACGTATGAGAAATACGCGAACGAGCCTTCTGACGAAGCAGATGGCGGCGACGACGAGTAAGTTTGATTGCACCTGCCTAGGTGCCTGTGTGAGCACAAAAGAAGCCGCAGCTGTTCGTCCTTCGGGACAAGCATCTGCGGCTTCTTTTGTTTCGCTATGGGGCATATTCGGGATTACCGCCTTAAGTAGCGCACCCACCAGAACGTTCGGCCAACCTGAACATCGAGCTTGCTGCCAAGCGGCGCAAACAGATCATGCAGCTCGATTGGCGTCGCGCAGCCTTCGCTCCGGCGGTCGGCCATGACGACGATCGCGCCTGAGGCAAGCCGCTCATGCCAGGCTTCGAGGAAATTTTGACGCTCACCTGCCGGCAGCTCACCGAGGCAGAAGCAAGCAAGCCCCGCATCGAACGTATCGGCCACTGCCTTGAGCTCCTCTTGACGAACCGCCTTCGTCACCGGCGTTGTCAGACGCGGCGTTCTCGGACCGGTCACCCGCAGCACACGCCGTCCCGCCAACGTATCGGTTAACCCCACCTCTAGCTTCTTCCACTCTGCTCGCCGATTCTCTAAGCTGTCCCGCCATCCTGCCATGCCGGATTCCTCCTGTATGGGTTCTTTTTTTTAAGTTTATGTAACGAAGCTGAACAAATGACCGATTTTTGCAGCCGAAACCGACGAGGACTGTCTAAAGAGGAATCGATTGACTCATGATGAATAGTAGGATGATAGAGAAGGAGTAGTGCGAGGGTGAGACGGCTAGTGCCCAGAAGGCGTTGGTGCGACGACTAGTGCCGAGTAGGGCGTTTTCATTGCGGTGGAGCGGCTGTGCGCTGAGATGGCGTTCCGGGACGTGGGAAGCGGCTGGCGCTGTCCGTTTTGCTGTGACTGCACGCTAACGAACCATGGAGGCCTTATTTTAAGGAAAATCGCCACTTTTCGATTCTAACGAATCCTAGTGGCCTTATTTAGGTGAATTCGGATGGAAAAGGGATATTTCTGGCCAAATAAGGCCCGTAGGATTCGTTAGAATTTCAAATGGAGCTAATTTGCTGAAATAAGACCTGTGGGGTTCGTTAGAATTTCGGCTCGAGTTATATTGATCAAGGGCTCTGAGGTGCGTTGAAATTTCAAATCGAGTTACTTTAATGAAATAAGATAAGAACTACGGACTGCGTTACAGCGAATATTACGGCTGTCGAAGTCCTCTGGAGATGGAATTATACGTTCTGAGTTCTCATAGAAAAGGAGGTTTCGCTATGTCACTCTTTTCTCCCGCACTCGCGGGATTTCATAAGACGCTGGCCGGTTGGTTTGGGCATACGTTCGGCGAGCCTACGCCTGTCCAGCTGGAAGCATGGGCCGCCATTGCGGAAGGCCGTCATACGCTGATTGCCGCGCCAACCGGCTCAGGCAAAACACTGGCGGCGCTGCTGCCCTGTTTGAATCGGCTTGCTCAGCGCAAGCTGGCTGCTGCCGCACGGGGCAAAGCCCTCTCGCCAGGCGTGCGCGTGCTGTATATCACGCCGCTAAAAGCGCTCAACAATGACATTCAGCACCATTTGGTCGGGTTTATGGAGGACATTGAGCGGTTTGAAAGTGGCGAAAGCGGTGACGCGGCTGAGGCATGGCCGGGTATCCGCTCAGCGGTGCGGACCGGCGATACGCCTTCAAGCGAGCGGGCTCGCATGGCTCGGCGCCCTCCCGACGTGCTCGTGACGACGCCGGAGTCCCTCTACTTGCTGCTCACGTCGGACAAAGGTCGCAGCATGCTCGATACGGTCGAGACCGTTATCGTCGACGAGATCCATAGTCTTGCCGGTGACAAGCGCGGCGCGCATTTGTCGCTCTCGCTGGAGCGGCTGTCCGCGCTCGCGGCGCGGCCCGTGCAGCGGATCGGCGTGTCTGCGACGCAGAAGCCGCTGTCGCGGGTCGCGCGGTTTCTTGGCGGCTGGGAGCCGGCGGCCGGCGCGGAGTTTGGCGCAGGTGCACGCGCTGGAGAAAATGTAGGACGAGACAGCGCGAGGCGCAGTGGCGGGCTCGGTGCGGGCGATGGCTATCCAGAGAGCGGTGTCGGGCCCGGTGCGGGCGATGAGCACGGAGGTTTTGGTGCGGACGCTGCCGATATCGGAGATGCATCGCGAGATGGCGGCGAGGCTATTGGCGCCTTCGCCTCCGGGCAGCAAGCCGAGCCAGAGCAGGTGCATCCGCTCGGCTACGCGCAGCGCCCCGTGGTCATCGTCGAGAGTACGATGACCAAATCCATAGAGGTCCGGGTTACGATGCCGGACCTCAGCCGCCCTGCCCGCACGCGCGATGGCGTGTGGCAGCCCATCATCGAGCGGATGATGGCGCTGATGGAAGGCGCACGCTCCGTGCTGCTGTTCGTGAATAGCCGCCGCATGTGCGAGCGGCTCGTGCTGCGGCTCAACGAGCACGCCGGTTACGAGCTGGCGCGCGCGCATCACGGCAGCCTCTCGCGCGAGCGGCGGCTTGAGGTCGAACGCATGCTCAAGGCCGGCGAGCTGCGCTGCCTCGTCACCACTTCCTCGCTCGAGCTCGGCATTGACGTGGGCCATGTCGACCTCGTGATTCAGGTCGACTCGCCTAAAGCGGCAGCCGCGGGCATCCAGCGAATCGGCCGCGCCGGCCACGCCGTTGGCGACGTGAGCCGCGGCTTTATCATAGCGCGTTCACGCAGCGAGCTGCCGGAGGCGGCTGTGCTCTGCCGCAACATCGGGCGGCGCGACATCGAAGCGATCACCCTGCCGCGAGAGCCGCTCGATGTCTTGTCGCAGCATATGACATCCATCGTGGCGGCGGAAGATCTCTCGGTTACTGCGTTGTACAGACTCGTCATACAAAGTGAATGTTTCCGCAACTTCCCACGAGAGCGGCTGGAAGCAGCGCTCAAGGTGCTGTCGGGATTTTACCCATTTGCACGGCCTTTAATGGAATGGGATCGCAGCACTGATATGCTACGCAAGCGGGCCAATACATCTATGGCAGCTATCACCGGCGCGGGCACTATTCCACAGAGCTCCGCCTATCCTGTTCATCATGCTGACAGCCGCACTCACTTAGGCGAGCTTGATGAAACCTATATCGCTGAGAGCCGTGTAGGGGATGTGTTTCAGCTGGGCACGAGCTCTTGGATGATTAGCAGCATTGAGAACGACCGCGTATATGTCCAAGAAGCTCCGAACCGCTTCAGCGAGATCCCGTTCTGGCAGGCGGAGAATGCCAGCAGAAGTGTCGAGGTCGGCATTCAGCTCGGCCATTTTCTGGAGCAGCTATCCACTAGGCTGGCACTGGATGACCCCACTCATAAAAGCGGCTCCGAACTGGAAAAAACACGGGAAGGCGTCACCATTGCTTGGCTCGACGCGGAATATGGACTCGATCATTATGCTGCTTCTGAGCTGATCGGGCTCATCCAATCCCAGCATCATGCACTCGGGCTGCCGACCGAGCGGCGGATCATTATCGAGCATTATCGCGATCTGATGAACCAGACGCGCATCATTATCCATAATCCGTTCGGCAGACGCATTAACCGAACGTGGCTGCTCGCAATCGAGCGGCAATTTCAGCGGCTGCTGCCCTACTCGATGTACGGCAACGCCAAAGACAACGGCATCGAGCTTGTAGTGCCCGATTGGGATGCCTCCTGGCTGCAGACGCTGTGGCAAATTACAGCCGACAGCGCGGAGTCCCTCCTCACAGAGGCGATTACAGGCTCACCGTTTCTCGGCCTGTCTTTCCGTCGTATTGCAGAGACGTCGCTTCTTCTCTCCCGCAGCTTCACGCGTACACCAATGTGGCAGAAGCGTCTGCGCTGCGAAGAGCTGCTGAAGCAATCGCTCCCTTATGCCGAGCAGTTCCCTTATCTTGAGGAGGCCTTGCGGGAATGTCTGCATGACTACCTCGATACGAACGGGCTGAAGCAGCTGCTCGAAGCCATTACCGCAGGTCAGATCGAGGTGCTTGTTAAGGAATCGCATGCGCCATCGCCTTTTGCCGTTCAATTCCTCTCCGACTACGCCAATATGATGCTCTACGAAGGCGATGGCTTGAGTGAAGCGACCCAGCTCCAATTGCTCAGTATAAGCAAATCGCTGGCTGGCCAGCTCTTCGGTGAGGAAGCCATTCGGCGAGCGGTCGATCCCGGCATCGCACAGAAGGAGCAGGAGCGTCTCGAGACGGGCGGCCGACAAGTCCCTTCAAACGCCGAAGAGCTATATATGTTGCTCAAAAAGCGCGGCGATCTATCCACCGATGAGCTTACCGCCATTGCCGGCGTAGGTGTGCTTGGATGGCTGCAAGCCCTTCACCAAGCCGGTCGAATCGCAGAACAAACGATCAGCCGCGGGCAGAGTCGCTGGATATGCGCGGAGGAGCAGGACATGTACGCTGCTTTTCCGAAGAGCGACAGCGCCATTGCCTTTATTGCCGGTCGCTTTGCAGACCACCGGCTGTCTTTTACCGAGGAGGAGCTGCGCGAGCGCTATCCTCAGCTTTCGTCAGCCGATACGGCACATATTCCTGAGGTGCTGCTGCAGCTGGATCGGATCGAACCCGCTCCTTTCGCCGAAGGCGATGAAGAGCGGATATGGACGAGCCGGCAAGTAGCCAAGCGCCTGATCCGCCTGACAATGGAGCAAGCACGAAAACAAGCCGAGCCAATCGATCCCATTCGCTGGTGCACGCATATGTCCATGCTTCAGCATGCTCTTGCGGGCTCGCAGCTAAGCGGCATTGACGGTCTGCGCATGGTTATCGAGCGGCTGCAGGGTTTCTTCTTGCCCGCTTCGCACTGGGAGTCCGTTGTGTTCCCTTCACGGGTAATCGGCTATCGCAAGGACGATCTGGATTTGCTCTGCGCCTCCGGCGAAATCATCTGGATCGGCCGCAAGGAAGAGAGCGAAAAGGAAGGTAAAATTGCCTTCTTCCTCTCGGAATCCAAGCCGCTCTATGCGCCTGTCATCGCACGAGCCGTCCAAGCTGCCGACAACACCAAACATCCTCGCCTGCTTGCACTGCTGCAGGAAGGCGGGGCCAGCTTCCTGACGAAGCTAAGCCGTGACTATGGCAAAGTACCGTCCGAGCTGCTGATCGATCTGCTCGATCTGATCTGGGAGGGCACGGTCTCGAACGATCAGTTCGCGCCGCTGCGTCTGCAGCTGCAAACCAAGGGCAAGCAGCTCGCCCGCACCGGCTCCGGCCTCGGGCGCTGGTACTGGACGGGCCCGCTCAGCGAGCAGCCCGCCCGACCAGCCTTGCCCGTTCCGCCTGCAGTGCCCGCTCAGCCCGTTCAGCTCGGCCAGCACGCCCAACCGCACGCTGATCCCGGGCGGCCCGACCTTGCGGCCAGCGCCTTAGCCGCTCCGATCGACGCCGCCCAACTGCGATCCGTATCCTCCGAACTGTCGGAATCGGCGTTACACTGGACGCAGCATTTGCTGGACAGCTACGGCATCGTATCCAAGGATCTTGTCGCCCAGCTCTCGCCATTCAGCTGGGAGGAGCTGCTGCCCATGCTCAAGCAGCTGGAGCAATGGGGCGTTGTGACCCGCGGCCTGCTGGTGCAGGGCGTGCAAACCTTGCAGTTCGCGCGCCGCGAGCAGATCGCTTCGGTCCGCCAGCCGCTGCCCGGCCAAGACAATGCCGCCGTCACCGTCCTCGCCGCGACGGACCCGGCCAATCCATTCGGCCTGGCTGCCGACTGGCCAAGCGTACGCGGCACCGGATTCGCTCGCAAGAGCGGCAATTACCTCGTGCTGCAGCACGGGCAATGGCGCTTCTGGCTCGAAAATAACGGACGCCACATCGTCGACCTATCTACTTTATCGTCTTCGCCCGATGCCGCCCTACCAAGCAGCAGCGATACCCTTGGCACGGCGGTGCTCAAAGAAATTTTCCGGATGCTGCTCCGCCAGCACGGACTCAGCAAGATCAAGATCGAGCGCTGGAACGGGGAGCCGATAACCGAATCGGCGGCTGCCCAAGAAATACTGCGAGCCATGGGCGCCGAGCGCGACAACCGCTCACTAGTGCTATGGCCAAGCAACCTTCGCTAGCACTAGCAGCTCTCTTTCTGCAGTCAAGCAACCTGCGCTAGCACTAGCAGCTCTCTATCCCAACCAAGCAACCTTCGCTAAACGCAAACAACCTCTCTTACCGCAGACCTATGCTGCGGGCAGGGAGGTTATTTTGTTATGGAAAACCGTTATATTTTCATATCGTTCCTCTCTCCCAGATATGTTATGGTGGAATTAATCTATCACGTGAGGAGCACGAGAATGTCTCGGTTAGTCTATCTGGGTTGTTTCGCTTATCTGGTTGTCGGGCTCGGTCAATTGGTCATCGGCGCTATAATGGAACCGATGGTTCACGCTTATGGCGTACAGTACGGTGACGGCGGTCAGCTCGTCATGCATCAGTTTCTCGGGGGTATGGTGGGTATTCTGTGCGCACCTTGGCTCATCGGGAAGATTGGCAAAAAAGCGGTGCTGCTGTCCGCCATCGGCTTCATGACAGTAGCTGAATTCCTATACACACTGCTGCCGCCATGGTGGGTGATGCTCACGATTGCGCCTTTTGCCGGGGTTGGCCTTGGCATGACGGAAGCGGTTGTAGGATCCTTTATTATCGGGGCATCCGGGGAAAAAGCCAACACGGCGATGAGCCGCGTGGAAACCTTTTTCGGCGTCGGCGCTTTGCTAATCCCGTTCGCGGGCGCAGCATTGATTGAGGCTGGATATTGGAAGCTATCGTTTGGCATTGTCGGTGTTCTCGGTGCTGTCACCTTCTTATTGTGGTCGATCTGGTGGCCATCCGTTCTGAATCAGCCTGCTTCATCGGTAGGCGTTGCCGGCCATAGCGGGCATGAAGCCCATGCGGGAGCAGTACCGAAGCTCACAACCCGCTCCCTCATAATTCTGGTAGCATGCGCGGTATTCTTCATCGTTTATGTAGGTCTTGAGATGAGCTATATTCACTACCTGCCTTCCCTGCTTGTTCAAACGAACGGTCTCGTGGAGTCATCAGCTACGTTGGCGCTTAGCCTCTTCTGGGGTGCGATGGTCATCGGCCGTTTGGTTGCCGGGCAAATCGCCGACCGGGTGGGCGGTTCGGTCTACCTGATCGGTACTTGTATCATCACTGCTGTTCTATTCATCCTCATGACCTTGTTCACCGCCGCATTACCGGCATTCGTGCTCGCTTTTGCCGTCGGATTGACGATGTCGGGCATGTTCGCGATCGCGCTCGTGTTTGCCAACCGGGCAACGCCCGGCAGGACCGAACGGACGACCAGTCTGCTCATGGCTTGCGGGGGCATTGGCGGCGCGCTGCTGCCTAAAGGAACCGGCTGGTTCCTCGACCAGCATGGCCCGGATGCGGTCCGCTGGCTTTTCGCAGGTACGGCGGCATTGATGCTGCTTGTTATTCTCTGGGCTTCTCTGTCATCCCGTCGATCTGCTGCAACGACCGCTTCTGTACTCATGACGATGCACAAATAATACTCAATTCCGACTTGGAGGCGTATCCCTATGAACGACGCGATTTCTCGCCGCAAGCGCGAGCTTATGAATTGTTCTGCTGAGCTGACGATTGATCCGGATCAGCTTGCTTCCTTTTGGGACCGCGTTTTGCAAAAATATGACGATATTCCGCTGGAGCTCCGGCGCGTGCACGCAGACTCCCCTTTCCCGGGCGTTACCGTCGATAAAATTACCTATAAAGGCTACGACGATACGCCGATTCACGGCTGGTTTATCGTCCCTCCTCAAACAAAGGCAGACGAGCAGCTCCCTTGTATCGTAACCTTCCCGGGCTATACCGATGATCGCGGATATCCGGAACGCTACGCAAGCTGGCTGCTTCTCGGCTATGCCGTATTCGCCGTTGATGTGAGAGGCCAAGGCGGCGAAACCGGCAATTACATGCCGGAGCAAGCCGGCTCGGTGAAAGGCTGGGTTTCCAGCAATCTGCTTGAGCCGGAAGGCTCGTACTACCACGCCCTTACGCTCGATGTCGTGCGTGCCATTGATGCCGCTGCTGCTCAGCCGGAGGTTGATCCGACCAGACTCGCTTCGGTCGGCGGCAGCCAAGGCGGCGGACTCGCACTAATCTCGGCAGCGCTGAACAGCAAAGTAACGGCCGTCATCGCCGACATTCCGAACATGTGCAATATGGATCACGGCGTGCTTAACTCCGGCAGCTCCTTATCTGAAATTGCTCAGCATCTCAAACGTTATCCGGAGCAATTGGAGCCTGTTCTGCACACGCTGGCTCACTATGACATGCTCAATCTCGCTTCACGCATCAAGGTCCCTGTCTTGATGTCTGTTGGTTGGAAGGATGGCGTTTGTCTGCCGGAGACGATCTATGCGGTTTACAACCGGATTCCATCGGAGAAAGTCATCTTCGATTACCCGTTTAGCGGCCATGAAATCGGGGAGTACCACAATCGGGAACGGATTCTTTTTCTGCAGAAGCAGTTTCGCTAAATTCCGTCAAAAATAGCGATGGACGCCTTGCTTCAATCCGCTATAATTTAGGTAAGTCTGACTACGGTTACCTAAAGGAGTGAGCAGAATGAAGCGATCCATCTTGCCCCTGTTTCGTACGGTTAACATGATGGCGCGTCATGCTGCTACGCCTCTTTTTACCGGTGGTCTGGCTGTGCCGCCGCCATGCTCGAATTTGCCATAACACCCGGGTTCAACCGGGTTACCCGGAAGAACCTCTGCCACCCGCTGCGCCTTTTACAGCGAGCTGCCCGAGGTTCTTTTGTTCATTGGCAGCCCTTCTCCGCCAAAATACCGCTTCAATCGCTCGGCAATCTCCTTCTGGTTGAACAAGTCCGGCGCATTATGACCAAGTCCCTCCATCACGGAGTACGATGCGTTTGGAATGACGGCCGCGGCCGCGCTTGCGCCTTTGAGCAGAAATGCAGGACTGGTGCTGCCGGCCAGAATGAGGGTGTCGATCCGAATGGCGCTGTAGTTTTGGAAAGTGGAGTCGAGGCGAAACACCTCATCCATCTCTTTAATGAGCGTCGGCAATTTATCGCGAAGCTTACGCCCTTCCTGGAATAGTAAAGAAGGAAGCAGCATCAGCTTGATGAGCCAGCGCGGCAGTTTAACCATCTGCTCCGTCGTTCCGATTCCTTTGAGGAAGGTAATGAAGGCATCCAAGTCTTTGCCCTTCTCCATTTGCCGCTTATAGTCGGTCATCCAATCGGAAGGAAACTCGTCGTCAACCGAAACAGCCGGTTCATACACGGCTAGTTTCGCCATCATGGGCTGGGCTGATCGAGCAAGCTCCAGTGCGATCAATCCGCCAAAGCTGTGGCCAAACACATAGGGAGCCCCCGTTGCTTGAAGAACGGCCAAGGCATCCTCGCATTCCTTCTCAATGCTGTACTGCATCCCCTGCGGCCCGCTGTATAGGCGACCGCGCCGATCAACGACAAAGACGGTAAACGTGTCGGAGAGCTCCTGCGCCAGCTTCTCGTACTCATGACCGGATACGAAAGCGCCATGAATGACGACAAGCCCAGGGCCATGACCCGACTGTCTGTAGCCGATGACAGTTCCATCCTTGGAAACGGTGCTGTGAAGGGTGTAGCCTTTCTTGTTCTTCTTCATACCGTGCTCTCCTCTCTATGCGCATCGTGGTGTGTTGTCCGTCGTATGGCCGATTATGTAGATGAATGGGATTCATTTTGCCGAAGCTTGATTATGCAGCGGACGCAGTTTATCGATTAGAGGAGGCGGAATGTCCATGAAACAATCCATCGTCAAATGCCCCGGGTGCGGTCTGATGCTGCCCAATCAGTATTTTGCAGAGCCCTCGCGCTTTCACGCTACCGGTGAATGTATGGAGCTGTTCAATCAATTATCTTATTACACGACGTCACATGGACAGCCCGAATTCATTCATCAATTAGCACTGGACTCCTATGGCGCGCAGCATTCCGGCGGAATCACTCGTCCCATTACGACAGCCTTCTCGCTGATTGGTCTCTATCTGGTCGTAGAGCATGGGTTTACAGGTAAACAGGTGCAGCAAGCACATATGGAGTTAGGCCGTAAAAAGATCGCATGGCCCGAGCTCGCCCCGCCGCAAACGAGTGCAGCCATTACAATTCAAGAAGTGCTCCAAGCGGAAGCCGGTGAACCTCGAGATGCGATGATTCACCAATGGGTTCACGCCGTTTGGAACAGCTGGGCGCACGCCCATGATTGGGTCAAGGAAGCCGCTCAGCCCGTCCTTCATGCCGAATAGCCAAAAGGGTCTCTTCCAAGTAGCTGCTGCTTAGAAGGGACCCTTTCTAATTTTGCGCCTGCGCCCGGGTGATTCATAGATACGCTGCCCAGGATGAACTCGCGTTCTTGTTCATAGTTGTACTATTTTCTCTGTAGCGAAGCTCAAATATACGACTGTTTATGAGCGACCTGCTCAAAATCAAACACAATTTAAACATTTACTGTCAAACTTCCTAAACACCTCGACTCTATAATGGGCTCTAAAGCTGCCAAAGCTGGCTTGGACCAAGAACAAAAGGGGTTGTCCGGATGCTGAATAATATTTCGTTAAAGAAAAAATTGAGTGGCCTGCTTGCCATTCCGTTAGTGCTCTTTGTTGTTGTTTGCTTGTACTTGATTCAGAGAAATAATGCCGATTTGAGTCACATGAAAACAATGATGTACGACGTCAGTGCGCAAACCACTTCGCTGATTCTTAACGCTGACCGCGACATGTACCAAGCACTGGTGGCTTATCAAACCATTGAAAACGGTCATTTGGCCGATGATGAACTGCAGAAGCAGCAGCAAGATTTGAGCGAAAATATCGGGCAAATCGCGGAACGGGTCGGCAATGCCGGTACCATCCTGGCCGAGAACGGGCTTTTGGCGGAAACGCATGAGCAATCCAAATTAACCGTTCAGCAAAATCTCGATCGGTTCAATACTCATTTCGCCGCATGGTCCGATAAGACCGCTGCAGGTACGAGCGACATCGCTGATTTCGACACGGCCAGAGAGAGCCTGAACGAGCTGGGCGAGTTTCTCGATACGACCGCCATTACGCAAGCAAAGCTGATTCAGAAGACCAACGAGAGCATGCATGTGTTTATCTATATCATCATCGCCCTTTGTGTGTTAATTATTGCGGTGACCGGTTTTGGCATCATTCGGCGAATTACGAAGTCTGTCGATCATATTTTGCATCGCGTGAAGCAGGTTTCCGAAGGTAATCTTCATAGCGATGGTCTAGACCAGCATTATAAGGACGAGCTTGGCACCATCACGCAATCCATTGATAGCATGGCAAACGGACTTCGGGATCTAATCAGCCAGGTGCTGACATCCGCCGAAGCCGTGACGGTAGCCGCTTCGGAAATTTCCGCGACAACCGATGAAGTAGCCAGAGGGAACATGTATCAAGCCGAGTCGGCACAGACGGCTTCGGAGGTCGTTACGAAGCTTTCGGAAGGCGTGCGCACCGTTTCGCAGCGTGCCAAGGAAGCGACCCAGCTCACCATCAACACCAACAAAGATGCCATTGCTTGCGGCAAAACCGTGCAAGAATCACTGAGCAGCATGAATCTATTGTCGCAGCGAATGAATGAGTTGGAGAAGGATTCGAATCAAATCGGCAACATCATTGGTGTCATCGACGACATCGCCGAGCAAACCAATTTGCTCGCGCTGAATGCCGCAATCGAAGCGGCGCGGGCCGGCGATCAAGGACGCGGCTTCGCAGTCGTGGCAGACGAAGTGCGCAAGCTGGCTGAACGCAGCGGCGAAGCCACGAAGCAGATCGCCGATATTATCAAGGGGATGCAGCATAGTACGCATGAGAGCGTGAAGGCAATGTCGACTACCGAGACGCTCTATAGGCAAGCCGGTGACGCGCTCGGCAGCATTGTGCTTCGAGTGGGCGAGGTAACTGAGCAGACCAAGGAGATCGCATCCTCGAGTGTCAGTCAAGCGTCGCAATCCCAAGAAGTCATGAAGCAGATCGAATCCATCGCTTCCATCAGCAAAGAAGCCGCCGCAGCCGCCCAGCAAACGGCAAGCTCCTCCCAATCCCTCGGCTCGCTCGCGTATCAGCTCAACACAATGGTCAAGCGATTCCGCATTTAACAGAGCCGATTGCGACAAGGCCGGGTTCCATAATGGAACCCGGCCTTTATTGTTGCCTATAGAGGATTGTCGAAATGCTCTCCTGGTGCGCTACATGAGCTCGTTTCGCCGAATTCGATCTGATGTAGATCTCCTGGTGCGCTACATGTGCTCGTTTCGCCGAATTCGCTCCAATGTAGATCCCCTGGTGCGCTACATGAGCTCGTTTCGCCGAATTCGCTCCGATGTAGATCCCCTGGTGCGCTACATTAGCTCGTTTCGCCAAATTGGGGCTGATGTAGATCCCCTGGTGCGCTACATGTGCTCGTTTCGCCGAATTCGATCTGATGTAGATCTCCTGGTGCGCTACATGTGCTCGTTTCGCCGAATTCGATCTGATGTAGATCCCCTGATGCGCTACATGTGCTCGTTTCGCCGATTCTCTCCGATGTGCTACTTGAGCTCGAACAAGCTAGAAGAAGCTGAGAGTACGGAATCGAACACTCAGCACCAATACCAATCGAAGAAGAAGCCGAGAGTATGAATATCGAACTCTCAGCTTCTAAACTAACCATTTACTTACCGCTTCGGCAGCTGAGAGTCGCCAAACCGAACTCTCAGCATCAAAACCAACCGAAATAGAAACTGAGAGTACAGAAATTGGACTCTCGGCTTTCAAACTAACCATTTATTTCCCGCTTCGGAAGCATTTCGCCGAGTTAGCTCCAGTGTAGATCTCCTGACGGGCTATTCCTCACCACATCCGCTAGTTCCCACCAATGTGTTGTCCTACGAGCTACTTATCCGCCATTTCCACTCAGTTCCCACCAATGTGTCGCCCTACGAGCTACTCTTCCGCCATTTCCACTCTTTTTCCACCAATGTGTCGCCCTACGAGCTACTCTTCCACCATGTCCGCTCGGTTCCCGCCAATGTGTTGCTCTACGAGCCACTCTTCCCTTCACCCTCGTGCCGGCGCCTCAGCAGCTACTCGCGACTAGCGAACTTCTCCGCCTGGTAACACTACGAGCCTAGCGGACTCCCGCTCGCCAGCACTAGCGTCGCCCACCGGCGACCGGCTACTTGCGCAGCAGCTCCGCGCCGAGCGCCCAGACGGAGCGAAGTCGCGATGCGCGGCCGTGCCGATGGATGAAAGTGTAGTCCGTCAGCGTGACGCCCGCGTCCTTCAATGCAGCGTGCATATCGTCATCGAGCATGAGCCGGTATTCCCACACCCGCTTCTCCCAGTGGGGGATCGTCGCCTGCATGGCGGCATCCTCTACAGCGGGATGGATATACGTTTCGCTGATGCCCTCGGGTAGGCGGTACATTTTGGCGATGATGGATTGTTTGAAGGACTCGTAAGTTTCTCCTTCTTCAACCTCGAAAGGATGCGACAAGAGATAGTCCGGTATCGCTACGCCGAGCGTACCCGCGAGCGCTGAAGCCTTACCCACGGCACGCTCCACGCCGGGAACAGCGGCCATCATATCCTCCGGATGAACGTGGCGGAACAGTCGAAACGGCACTTTCCACTTGGCGCATTTCATCAGAACTTGCGGAATGTGGCTGCGGCCGGTCGCTATGCCGTACAGACTGCCCATGTGGTTGTCTGCATGCGTAATGGCAATGCCCGCTTGGCGCACCCGCTCATACTGAGCATCCATCTCCTGCACGACCGCCGCTGTATTCGCACCTCGCTCGAACGCCTCAACAGTCTGATACATATGCCCGTTCGCATCATGCAGCGATGGATGGCCCGTCAAACTTCCCCATCGAAGCGCATCGAATTCGCTGGTCAGCGTCAGGTGCAGTCCGATATTGGACTGCCCGCGTTTCTTGCACCAAGCCGCCGCTTCCTCGAAGCCGGGCGCCGGCGCCATGATCGTTGCCGACGATACCCTCCGCTCCTCCAGCAAATGCATAATGGCTTCGTTCATCGGCGCGCTTTGGCCAAAATCATCGCAATTGATGACGAGATACTTCCCTTTCATCACGCTCTCCCCCTCCAAGGACACTATCCCCGCCACCAAGCGGCAGTTGGATAATGCGCACTGCCTACGGTAACGGTTTCTCCGATCTGCGGTGTTGCCACTTCAATGCCCTGTGCATGAGCCGCTTTCACGGCACGCTCAACCGGGTCCGTCCAATCGTGGTACGCCAGCGTAAAAGCACCCCAATGAACGGGAATCAACAGCTTCCCCCGTACGTCGCTATGCGCCTTTACCGTTTCCTCCGGCATCATATGTATCGCCGCCCAGCGCTCATCGTATTGACCGCACTCCATGAGCGTCAGATCGAATGGGCCGTACGTCGTGCCGATCTCTTTGAAATGCGGCCCGTAGCCGCTGTCCCCGCTATAAAAGACCCGGTTGCGCTTCCCTGCGATCACCCACGAGCACCACAGCGTACGGTTCCGATCGAACAGCCCTCTGCCTGAAAAGTGCCGCGCCGGCATACACGCGAGCATAAGCCCTGCCAGCTGCAGCTCATCGCCCCAATCATGCTCCGAGATCTTCGCAGGATTTACGCCCCACTTGCGAAGCCGTTTCGCTACTCCGAGCGGGACGATAAAACGGCCCACCTTGTCCTTCAGCTTCCGAATCGTGCCCTCATGCAAATGATCATAATGATCATGCGACTGAATGACCGCATCGATAGCCGGAAAGTCCTCCGCCTGCAGCGGAAGGCCGCCGCTATAGCGCTTGCCTCCGAACAGCGCTACCGGAGAAGGCGAATCCGCAAACATCGGATCAAAAAGCAGCCGTTTTCCTTCGATCTCGAGCAGAAACGCAGAATGCCCAAACCACGTCACCTGAATGCCCTCTGCCTGAGGCTGAGCCGGCAGCGACAGCTTTTTATACGGAATCGCCTGCGCCGGCTGACGGTTCGGGTTGCCTTTGAACTGATCCCGAAGCATGCTGACGATCGCCTTGAAGCTCATGTCCATCTTCGTTTCTATGGCGTTGACGAATTTATTGTTTTGCCGGATGGAAGCCATCTGCGATCATGCCCCTTCTGTTGTCCAATTCATCCTTATGATTCCCATTATAGTGCAAAGCGGTACCCAGCCACCATGAGCGCAGCCATCTGTGCTAAACTGGTAGTAATTCATTCGATAAGCAGCAAGGAGAAGAACGAACCGATGAAATTGGTCTCATGGAATGTAAACGGGCTGCGCGCCTGTGTGAACAAAGGGTTTATGGATTATTTTACGGAGATGAATGCGGATATTTTCTGCTTGCAGGAGACGAAGCTGCAGGCGGGCCAAATCGAGCTTGAGCTTGGTGACGAGTACGAGAGCTACTGGAACTATGCGGAGAAGAAGGGCTATTCCGGTACGGCTGTTTTTACGAAAATCAAACCGCTATCCGTGCGCTATGGTATGGAAGAGGATTATGAGCCCGAAGGCCGCCTTATTACGCTGGAATTGGATGATTTCTATCTTGTCACGGTGTA
Source organism: Paenibacillus rhizoryzae (assembly GCF_059686995.1). Lineage (NCBI taxonomy): Bacteria > Bacillati > Bacillota > Bacilli > Caryophanales > Paenibacillaceae > Paenibacillus > Paenibacillus rhizoryzae. The sequence continues at coordinate 52,691 of NZ_JCAALT010000009.1, forward strand.
CACGCCGAATGCCAAACGCGATCTGGCACGGCTCGATTACAGAATGGAGTGGGAGGATCGGTTCCGGAACTATCTGCTGGAGCTCGATGCGAAGAAGCCGGTCATCGTCTGCGGCGACCTGAATGTCGCCCATGAAGAGATCGACTTGAAGCATCCGAAGCCCAATATGGGCAACTCAGGCTTCACACTCGAAGAACGCGGCAAAATGACCGACCTGCTCGCGTCCGGCTTTACCGACTCCTTCCGCTATTTCTATCCGGACCTCGCTGATGTGTACTCATGGTGGTCCTACATGCCGAAGGTCAGAGAGCGGAACGTGGGGTGGCGGATTGACTATTTCCTAGTTTCCTCCAGACTTGCGCCAGCACTGACCAATGCGCAAATCGACTGCCACATCATGGGCAGCGACCATTGCCCGGTTGTGCTGACAACAGGCGAACTAAGCAGCGTTACAGCAGAAGCAGAGGCAGCAGCAACAGCGGAATAATCGAAAAAGCCGAGCATTCTCCAACATGGAGTATGCTCGGCTTTCTTTGTAGTAACACGTTTTGCAGCGGCACACTACTTCCCATTCCACTCCTGCATGAACCGTTCCACATATTCCGCCATGTACTGATGACGTTCCTCGGCAATTTCTTTGGCCGAGACCGTGTTGATTCTGTCCTTCAGCTTCAGGAGCTTCTCGTGAAAATGATTGATCGCCGTGCTTTTCCCACTGCGATATTCACCGGGACTCATCTCATCGCGCGGCTGCAGCTTCGGGTCATAGATGGGATCTCCCTTCCAGCCCGCATAGAGAAAACATCGTGCAATCGCAATGGCGCCGATCGCATCGAGCCGATCCGCATCCTGCACCACTTGTCCCTCCAGCGTCCGCATCGGCGGGTTCGCACCGCCATTAAACGACATCGTGGCGATGATCTCCATGATGTGCGCCTGCTCCGCCTCTGTCAGCGTCTGGCTCGCCAGCCAGCTGCTCACCTTACGCAGTCCGCTTTCCTTAGACTCGTTGAGCTTCTCGTCTGCCACATCGTGCAGCAGCGCGGCAATAATGCAGATCTCCGCATCCGCACCTTCCCGAAGGGCGAGCCGCTCTGCCATCTGCACGACGCGGTGCACATGCCACCAATCATGGCCGGTGGCATCATGCTCCAGCTCAGCTCGTGCGAACCGTTCCGCTTCTTCAATTACGTGCTGCTTCTCGCCAAGTTGGCGCTGCATGTTCACAACCACCTTTTTTCACGACTTCGTTATTAGTTGCTGCGTTCTTGCAGCTCGCGCCAAACCTTCTTATTGCTGTACTGCTTCTCTGTGCTGATATCCTTGCCGAACCACGCCGGAGGTTCAAACGCGACAGCTGCCTCTTCGGAATCAAACTCTACCTCGAGCACCATCAGCTGGATTTGATCATAGATATCAATCTCCACCACTCTATCGCCCCAATGTGCGGTGATGCGGTTCTTCGTCAGGGGAACAGCCCCGAAGGCTTGGATAACCTGTTCGTAAATCCCTTGCGAGATGCTGTATTCGACCTCTTCACGCGCCAAACCATGGCCGGATTTGAAGGTATGCGTGTAGCTCACCTCATCCGTAGCGAGATCAACAATTCTGCGGACTCTCAGCTCCTGCGGGCCATCAAGTGCCAGATAAGTCTGCTCGATCCGATGCTCCGACACCCTCAGCAACTCGCCGGTGCCAATAAGCCTCTCCGGGAATTCGGTCAACAAAAACTTGCGTTCAATTTCTAAAGGCATAACGACATCTCCTTACGGGGTAGACTGCTTGGAATCCAATACGACTAGTATAGCTGTCCGCGTGTAACTATGTTATACGTTCTGCAAAAATAAGCAAATGCTTATGCGCTCACTCCTCCGTATAACAGGCGGCAATATGGCAACGATGAAGGAAGGAGGGATTACGATGCCAACTGTTCAAGTTCAAGGAAGAGGTACATTCGAAGCAGAGGAAGGCAAAAAGCTTGTCCTCGTGCTCGAAGACAATGGGATTGATATTCTGCACCGCTGCGGCGGCAATGCGAAGTGCACCACCTGCAGCGTGGAGGTATTAGCCGGGGATGCCGGGGAAATGGGCGAAGCCGAAGCGGCCGTTCGTCAGGCAAAAGGGATCACAGAACCGAATGTCCGCCTCTCCTGCCAAATTCGGGTGCATGGCGATCTCACCGTGAATCCGCTCAAAACCGCTGCTTCGACAGGTTTAGAGCCGGGTACGCGTCCGCAGGATTAATCCGACATGCAGAAATGGCGGTGCCTCGAGTCCGGCGCCGCCATTTCTATTCCCCAAGCTATACCTTGCTGAGCCAAAACCCTTCCGACGCGTCCTCCCAATCCTCGAACGGATCTTTCTCAACGGCCGAACGCGCAGCACTCACCCCTGTCCGGAACGCTTCCTCGGACTCCCAAATCGCCAAACCGATTAGCTTGCCGGTACGGCTGTCCTGCAGCGTGTGCACCTCTCTTAAACCGACTGCTCCTTCAAGCGCGCTTCCGAAACGGTGCATGGAAGCAATTAGATCCTCACTTTTACCCGGCTTTGGATGGTGGATCGACATATGAACGAACATGAACGTTGCGCCTCCTTATAGGCTTATTTTGTCTATATTGTAGTGGAGTTGTCTGTTGTTGTCACTTCGACCGGAGTGTTTATGTTAGATTCGTGTTACTTATGTCAGTAAATTTAATAATTCGTGAATTATATGTAATCTTTATTGACACATAAATCGTCCGTAGGCTACAATTCAAACTAACAACTACATAGCAACAGCTTTCTAGGGTTCCGCCATGCTAAATGTTCAGGTATAACGTCATATAACCTAACAATTGGATTGGGCCAGGTCCGAGAGAAAGCGGCTGATGCTGCATCAGCTACACGGAGGGATAAAAACCCGGGAGAGTAGATACCATCTATTCTCCCGGGTTTTATTTAGTTTAGAGGAGGGTTTGAGATGAGAACGAAATTACCGCTTCTGCTGCTCATGATCATGCTGACGTCTGCCCTAACGCTTTCCGCTTGCAGCACATCCACATCCGGTTCGGAGAAAGATGATATTACGCTGCGGGTCGCTTACAACCTCTGGGTCGGAAGTGCGGGACTGTTTGTCGCCGAAAGCAAAGGTTTCTTCGGGGAAGCCGGCTTGAAGGTTGAACTTATTCAATTCCCAAGCCCTACCGAAGCAACGCAAGCCTTAATCAGCGGCAACGTGGATGTGGCTCTCACAACGCTAGATACGGCCGTGATGGTGAAGACCAATGAGCTGAAGGACCAGAATTTGAAGGTATTCAGCTTTACGGATCTATCCATGGGGGCAGACGGCATCGTCGCTTCGAAGGATATTAAAACGATCGCGGACCTCAAAGGGAAGACCGTGGCGGCAACGATCGGAACGGTGAACCATTTTCTGCTCAATCATGCGCTGCAGCTTGCCGGGTTAAGTGAGAAGGATGTGAAATTATCCAACGTCTCTCCTGAACAAACCGGACCGCTGTTTATCGCCGGGCAAGTCGACGCAGCCGTAACCTGGGAGCCCTATCTCTCCGAAGCCTTAACAGGAGGCGGTAACCTGCTCTACTCCACTAAGGATGCACCTGATCTTATTGTCGATGGTGTCATGACTCCTCAAGCGATGATCGACAATCATGAACAGGCACTTCGCAACCTGGTTGCCGCGATCGATAAAGGCACGGCTTTCTATTATTCCAACACCGACGAGGCTGCCGACATTGCGGCCAAGAAGCTGGAAACGACCAAAGATGAAGTCATTGCCATGATGGGCGGCGTCAAACTGCTGAAGCAAGATGAAGTCAAAGCGATGTTGACGGGCAAAGACAGCACGCTTAAAGCCCGGACCGAAGAGTACTCCTCCTTCTTCTTCGAACGCAAGCTGATCGACAAGGAAGTCAAAGCGGACGACATTCTGGATTCCTTTTTATTCAAATAATCAGTAGGAGTGATTGCCCATGAAGAAGAAAATCGATACCATCGTCGGAAAAGCCGCGCTATTAATTATTGATGTGACCAAGGGTTCCTTGCTTCCGCCTGAGAAAACGCCTATTCCGATCTTCGATGCGCAGACGGCCGTCGACAATATCGGAAAGGTACTGGAAACAGCGCGGCAGGCTGGCATTCCGGTTATTTTCTTCCAAGAGCTGCATCGCGTCGATCTGATTGATTTCGGCAGAGAGCTGGAGGGCGTTGAGGATATCCACTGTTTGGAAGGGTCTGAGGATGTTGAATTTCTTGATTATTTGAAGCCTGCCAAGGGCGAGTATTCCATCGGCAAGCGCCGCTACAGTTGTTTCTTCTCCACCGATCTCAATATTCTGCTGAAGGGACTGAAGGTGGAGACGCTGCTTGTTACCGGCTTCCTAACGGATGTTTGCGTGCATTACACCTGCGCCGACGCGCATCAGCATGATTATTATGTTCGCGTGCTCCATGACTGCGTCAGAGGGTCCAGTCCCGAAGCGCATCAAGCCTCGCTAAATGCAATCGAGTACCTGCAAACCGCATCGAAAACCAACTCTGCCGAGATTATCTCATTGCTGGAGCAGCGAGTGACGGTTTAACCAAATCAGATGCCCTGCCTCCATTGAGGCAGGGCTTTTATTATTGCGGCTGAGCCGCTCTCTGTATTTATTAGCTTCTTGTAAAAGCGGCCGCACTCCCCTGCCTTCAAATTGCTTCCAGCTCCATAATCTGGCACTATGGAAGATGTACCAATTATTGAATCGAAGGAGCGATCTATTAGATGAAAATCCATTTCCATGGCCATGCTTGCCTCCAAATCAGCACCGGCGATAAATCCCTTGTTATTGATCCATTCCTTAGCGGCAACCCTGTTGCTGTCATGAAACCGGAAGCGCTGAAAACCGACGCTGTGCTGCTGACTCATGCCCATCAAGATCACATTCTGGATGCCGCTCCGGTCGCGATTGCCAACGATGCACCGATTGTATCCATTGTCGAGCTTGCTACCTATATGTCCTGGCAAGGCGCAAAAACAATCGGAATGAATATGGGCGGAACGGTCGATCTCGGATTCGCGCAAGCGAAAATGATTCAGGCATTTCACAGCTCCGGCATCGTCGATATGGAAACGAAACAAATCATGTACGCGGGTATGCCTGCCGGATTCCTCGTATTCGCGGAAGGCCTCACCATTCTGCATGCGGGAGACACATCGCTATTCGGCGATATGAAGCTGATCGGAGACCGCTATGACATCGACGTCGCTTTCGTGCCGATCGGTGACCACTATACAATGGGCCCGGAAGATGCGCTTCAAGCCGCAAAATGGTATAACGCGAAGCTGACCGTGCCGATCCACCACAGCACATTCCCGCCTATCAAGCAGGACGCGGAGAAGTTCGTGCAGCAGCTTGAGGAAAACGGACTCAAAGGCCGCGTTATGGCACCGGGTGACGAGCTTGAGGTAGAAGGCCGGTAGTTCCGGGTTTTAGCTTGGCGCGCGGCGCATATGTGCGGTAGCAGGTACCTTTTATCATTACAATTATAGGGGAGTGAGCGTATGCCGGATTGGTCGTATCAAACGTTATTTCGTCCTCTGCTGCGGCGGCTTCCGAATCGGCTTGCTCGCTCCGTCACTCTTGGCGCTATCGGCACCTTGAGCCGCCTGCCGCTGGGTTCCTTCGTCATTCGCACGCTGGGGCATATGGAACCCGCTCCTCTACTCCGCAGCCATACAAGCGGCGTCGATTTCACCACGCCTGTCGGACTGTCAGGCACGGTTGATCCTTCGGGCACCGCCCATCGGGCTGTGGCGCAGTTCGGGCTGGGATTTATGGAGATCGGACCGATTACGACCGTACCCCTTCATGCTGCAACCGCAGCGCCCATTCAGCTCAATCAAGAGGAGCGAAGCATTACCTATCCGTCCTATGCAGACAATGACGGCGCAGCCCAAGCAGCATCGCGGATTGCGAAACCCGGCCACAAGCTGCCGCAGTTTGCAAGACTGCTGCCGCTGCCGGGGAGTACGCCGGAGCAGTCGCTCGATCAGCTGCTGACCATGATCGGGCAGCTGCGAAAGGCCGGCGCGGCAGGCTTTTATCTTGATATTCTGCAGCAGCCGGCATCAATTGAACGCATGATCTCTCTGCTCCAACTGATCGCGGCATCCGAAGCGGCTGCGGACAACCGCTTGTTCCTTTATATCCCGCATGACGCAGCAGATGACACGATTCAACTCGTGCTCGATTCCATTGATTTCGCAGCGTGGAGCGGCGCCGTTGTGGGCGAAGCCCTTGCAAGTGACGGCGGGTTCACGGTCAAGCCTGCAGATAAGCAGTCTTGCACCGCGAAGCTTACCCTGCTTCGCCGGTTGGGCCCGCAGCACTTCGTGCTCAAAGCATCCTGCGGCGTCTATGACCCGAAGGATGCCTTGGACTTCATGGCCGCTGGCGCCGACTACATCCTGCTGCATGGCGGGCTCATCGATACCGGACCCGGATTGCCCAAACGGGTCAACGAAGCGATCCTGTATGAGCGCGTCCGGCAGCTTCCTGAGCCTAAGCCCGAATCTTTCTGGCGCCACTGGGGCTGGATGTGCTTGCTCGGCATCGGGATGATCATCGGCGGCCTGCTTGCCTGGATAATAGCAACCACAACGGTGCTGCTTCCTTATGACAAAGCGTACCTCGGTATCAATCGTGACATGCTGCATCATTTGAATCACCGCCTGCTTCACTTCATGTCGCATGACCGCATTACGCTTGCCGGTACGATGATTTCCATCGGCGTACTCTATTATCAGCTTGGCAGACACGGACTGCGGCACGGGATGCACTGGGCAAGAACCGCATTGCTCGTATCCGGTATTACCGGTTTCGCCAGCTTCTTTCTCTATCTGGGCTACGGCTACTTCGATCCGCTGCATGCGGTCGTCGCACTCATTCTTCTCCCTATGTTTCTGCTGAGTATGCGCGCTAACCCCGTCCAACCGTTTCGCAATCCCGTCAACTTACGCAGCGACCGGGTGTGGAAGCGAGCCATGTGGGGGCAATTCTGCATGGTGGTGCTTGGTTTCGCGCTCGTAATCGGCAGTATCACCATCTCCGGATTCGGAGTAACTCGCGTGTTCGTGCCGCAGGATCTAGCCTACATGGGGCTCACATCCGAGCAAATTGCGGCCATGAATCCGCGGCTCATTCCGCTCATCGCCCATGACCGTGCCGGGTTCGGCGGAGCACTCTTCTCTGATGCACTGGCGCTGCTCACGATGGCATTATGGGGAATACAGCAAGGAGAACGCTGGCTGTGGTGGACATTTCTAATTGGCGGAACTCCGGCATTCTTCGCTGCCTTCTCCGTTCATTGGCATATTGGCTACACGGACTTCGTTCACTTGTCGCCTGCTTTCTTCGCCTTATTGCTCTATATAGTCGGCCTAATATTACTTTATCCTTATCTGACGCAATCACCGCTCAGCGCACGACATAACCAACGATAGAATCAAACCGCTTCATATAAGCAGCTCCGGACATCGCGGCCGTAATCGTATTCCGACAGCGGATAAGCAGCGGATTCTCCAGCTGCACCATTCTCCCCATGGAGTGTGACATGCGAACGATTCTATAGGCTCGCGCCATGCGCTCCTTCTCGTAAGCCCGCAGTGCAGCAGGCACATCCACACGCACTGACGCCGTCCCAGCCGCCTGCTCCAAGCACCGCGCCAGCACTATGGCATCTTCGATAGCCTGCGCGCCGCCCTGCCCCAGATTAGGCAGCATCGGATGCGCTGCATCGCCGAGCAGCGTCACGCGGCCGGAGCTCCACCGAGCCAGCGGAGCTCGATCTACGATGTCATGGGCCAGAATCGTCGCGGGATCTGTCGCCTCAATGGCATCGACAACCGGCTTGTACCAGCCGCGAAACAAGTCCAGCAGCGCGGATTGTCGCTCCGTCGTCGGCAGCACGGTTCCTTCCGGCGCATTAATCGCCGCAAACCAGAACACGCGGCCGTTGCCCAGACTGGAGAATCCGAACCTTCGGCCCTGGCCCAATGCCTCAAATCCGCCGCCATCCGCCGCGCCGATCGGTACATCTGCCAATGTACATACACCTCTAAGCGCAGTATAGCCGGAATACCGGAGGGGACTTGCGCCGAATAATTGCTCTCGAATCGCAGAATGAATGCCGTCAGCTCCGATAACAAGCTCAGCCTTCTCGCAAGTCCCATCGTCAAACACAGCCGTAACGCCATCGTCCGTCTGTTCGCCGCGAATCCACTGCTTCCCGGTGTACACCTTGGATTTCGCCATAACTGCTTGCAGGAGAATGGATTGCAGCTCCGCTCTATGAATGACATAGCTGTGCGTGCCATATTTCGCCGCTTGCTTCGCAGCAGGTAGGCTCGTAATCAGCTTGCCGTCCCATGTCCGAATGTCCGCTTGAATGACCGGGGCGCCTGCTTCTCTAACACGCACGCCAACACCTAACAGATCCAGCGCCTTCATCGCATTGGCTGCAAGCACGATGCCCGCTCCCGCTTCCCGGAGGGCGACAGCTTTGTCATACACCGTCACCTGCCACCCGCGCTGCTGCAGCGCCAGAGCTGAACATAATCCGCCAATACCGGCTCCAATTACAATGGCTTGACGCTTGTACACGTTGTTCATCCCTGCATCCCCCGCTCTTCTCCTATCACTGGTTCCATCATACCCAAGGAGGAATGACGATGACTACCCTTAAAGTTTGGCTCGACACCGACATTGGCGGCGACATCGACGATGCGCTTTGTTTAGCGTATCTGCTGGGCCAACCGAATTGTGAGCTTGTTGGCATTTCAACGGTAGGCGGCGAGGTCGAGAAACGAGCCATGGTTGCGGATGCCATCTGCAAAGCAGCCGATCGAAGCATCCCCGTGTACGCCGGTGCGGACAATCCAATCATGCCGAGCAGCGTCTATCCCACACCGGACGGTGCATCGAAGCTGCCCAATTGGCCGCATGAAACACATTTCAAAGCAAGCCAAGCCGTTGACGCCATGCGCGCCGCCATCCACGAGCATCCCCATGAAATCATGCTGTTAGCCGTAGGCCACCTGACCAATATCGCGCTGCTTTTTCTGCTCGACCCCGAGATCCCGAAGCTGCTGAAGGGGCTTTACATCATGAGCGGCGTATTCTCCGAGGAGCTCGAGGCCGGGCCGGATATGCCAATGGCCAATTGGAATTCCTGGATGGACCCGCATGCCTGCGCCATCGTGTATAATACGCGGGTGGCGATACATCGCACGTTCGGATTGAATGTGACATCGCAGCTTGTCCTTGGGCGGAACGAGAAAGCGGACTTATTCGCGGCGCCGGTCATGCGGGCCGTAGAGGACTTCGGCTCCCCCTGGCTGGAGCAGCATGCGATGACCTTTCATGATCCGCTAGCCGCAGCCTGTTTATTCGAACCCCAACTATGCACATACCAACGCGGCTCCGTTGAAGTAGACTATACCCACACGGACACGTTCGGCCAAATGGCCTTCCAAGCAGGCAGCACCGAAGGAATCCATGAAATGGCGGCAACCGTCGAGCGCGAGCGATTTTTCGAGCATTATTTCTCCATGACCGGCCTCCAGAGCCGCCCTCTCTAACCCAGCACGCAATAGAAGCCTCTTAACCGCAGCAACGCGATTAGGAGGCTTCTTTCATGCTAGTAACAGGTCCCAAATCCGTAGGCATTTGCCTAAGAAGATCCCCATGGGAGCTACATCGAGCCTACTTTCTTCTCCCCTGCCCCAAGCACGCTCCCCAGCTTCTGCACCGGAACACTGGACAGAATAAGCAGCGCAGCCAGACCGTCCATCAACGTCAGCCGCTCGTCGAGCAGCAGCACGATAAACAGCAGCGTCACGAACGGAGTGAAGAAGGTAAAGCTAGCAATGAGCGAGGCCGGCGAATAGCGCAGCGCCCGAAAATAGAGGAAGAAGCCGAGCACGATGTTGCACATGCTTAACCAGAACACACCGCCGAAATCTACAAGCCGCGGCAGCGTTAGGCTCGAATACACCAGCAAACCGCCTGCAGACAGCACGAATGCTACAACCGTGATCAAGAAGGTGCTGATCAGCATATCCTTCTTGTTTCTCTTCACCAGATTGGTGAACAGTCCCCAGCTGACCGCTGCCAGAATCGCCAGCGCATCGCCGGTCAAATTAGTCAGCTTTAGCGATGCCATATCCCCTTTTGTCATGAGCAGCAGCGTCCCCGCAAAGCCCATTACGACGGAGAGCAGCTTGTAACGATTCATTTTCTCCTTATGGATGGGGATTGCGAAGATGACAATAAAGATGGGGAACAGATAATTCAGCATGGAAGCTTCGACCGCCGGAATGCGATCAAGCGCCTGCAGGTAAAGCGCATCATACAAGAACGCGAACAACCCGCAGGATACAATAAGCGCCGTTTGACGCCATGACCATATATGCAGCGTTCTCCATCGCACTTTATACAAGACGATGCCCGCGAACACGACAACTCCGATTCCATTCATATAAAATAACACCTGGTAGCTGTCCAATTGGCCCAGCACCAGCTTGCTCACTGCCGCAACCGAACCCCAGAGCAGCAGCAAAATCGGCATGAGCACATAAGGGCTCTGCGATAATTCCGACTTCGTCTGACTAGCTTGCATCCTGTCTACTCCTCACTCCACGCGTTCCTTAACGGCGATCGAATCGGCAGATCATCAGCGCATTGCCTTCGCAATCCTTGAAGGTAAAACAAACATGGTCGCTGTATTCCCGAATAGGCTCCGGACTCACGCCAAGCTCGGCTAACCGTTGATGCGCCAGTTTAATATCATCCGTATCAAACGTGAATGGCGCCTGTGATACCGGCCCGGCTTCACCTTCTGATTGTAGCAAATGCATGACGTAACGACCATCAATTGCAAGCTCAACGAACGAACGGTAGTCATGGGCCGTTATTGTAAATCCGAGCGTGTCGCAGTACCATTTTGCCGCACACTCCAAGTCCCGTACATAGTGCATGACCCCGATAATATCATGCTTAATCAATGGCTTCATCTGCTTCATCCACCTCGCCTGATTATTTGACAACCCCGTATTTATTGCCGTCCGGATCGTACAGCGGGAAGCCGGTAATGCCGTCATCATAATGGATGATCTCGCCGATGTTAGCTCCCTTGTCCTTCAAGTTTCGGTAGGCCTCTTCCACATCGTCCGTGTGAAAATTAAAATATTGCTCCACCTCATAATCGTTCTGCGGAAACGCATGCTGCACGATGTTATGCGACTTCACGAGACAGAACATGATGCGATAGTCATTCATCATCATAACGGTTGCCTTGGGTTCGTCTCTGCCTGTAATCTCGAAGCCCAGCACCTCCGAATACCACTTGGTAGAACGCTCCAAATCGCTTACCGGGACAAAAATACCTACGCCAAATAAAGACGGTTTACTCATCTCTTGATTCCTCCTGCTCGGATGGATTGGGTTGATTGGATCTGAAAGGCGTCGACACCATCAGGACATTCCCATCGGGATCTTTAAAATAAAACCAAGCCTGCCCGCGGACCACCGAGACCCGGTCGATCGTGATACCAGACCCGGACAGCTCTCGGTAGCTGCGGAACATCGCTGCCATATCCGCTTCGCGAAACGCGTTCACGAAGGATTCGAACAGCTCCTTGCCGGACTGCCGACGCATCGTCTTCTCCTTCGGAGAATCAGCTTCCTCCAGCCAGTGAAGCTGCCGCTCGGCCGCTTTCTTCAGCCTCGCACGCGCTCGGTGAAGCACAGCCTTGATCGCGGTTACCGGCTGCGCCAGCGCCTGGCTGGTTTCTGTCGGGGAGAAGCCGAACACATCCGTCAGCAGAATCAGAACGACCTGCCTCGGCTCCAGCGCGTCCATTAAATATTCAAGCGACTCTCGTACGTCATGTCGGTTCCATTCGGTATAAGCCAAGTTGTTATAGTCGGTTAGCAGCTCCGGCATGAAGGCGATTTTGCGGCGGCGGCAGCTATCAAACCACGCATTCGCGGCGATGCGGTACAGATATGGCTTGCTCAGCTCGCGCTCCGGCCAGCGGCTGAATCTGCGATAGGCTTTGAGCATCACCTCTTGGTACAAATCCTCGCCATCCCAGGCCGACCCGGCTAATTTGCAGCAATAGCCGAGCAGCTCCGATTGATAGGGCGTCGTCTGCTTCTCGAACGTTTCGTCGTTGTAGGCTTTCATGGTCCGGTCATCCGTTGTTGTACTTCTGTTTGTGCGAATAGTAAGCCGAAATCGGCAAATCTTCTACAATGCCGATAAGGTTGCCGTCCGGATCCAGACAATCGAAGAAGCGCGTCCCGCTCGCATCATGCTCAATCGGCAGCACTTCGGCCCCTTTCTCGCGAAGGGAAGCGTGGGTGTACTCAATATCAAAGGACTCCAAATTGTAATACGGAATCCGCACGCCTCCTCCCGCATCGAACTGCGTAGGCACAGGCTGTTCTACTTTCCAGAGATTAATAAACGTAGCCTCACCCGGAAAAGCGAGCCCTGTGCAGCAGTCCGATAGATCAATCGTCTCCAGATCAAACATCCTTATGTACCAGTCCGTGGAGCGCTGCATATCCGTTACAGGAATAAAGATACCGCTAATCCTACTTACACTTCGTCGCATGAGGCTCCCTCCCAATTGGAAATTCACTACACCTATCATAACGTGGTCGGAAGGCGCGCAGATACGGGGTCAAAATAATATTTTTCTAGATGATAATCGCTATCATTTTCAGCGAATCTATTGAATATTGACATAAGCTGTTATAATATAAACTCTATTGATAATGATTATCACTACCAATTAATACAGTGGACGCATTGTTCCCATGTACGCAGATGAACAGCAATTTAAACTGCTTCATAGCCATCGACTACTATCCATTACAGGGAGGCACTTCTATGAAACAGCCCAACATCGAAGAATCACGCGCGAAGTACATCGACTTTATTGAAAGCCGCAAATCGCTTATTCTCAGCACGCTAGATGCCGAAGGCACGCCTTTCATCAGCTATGCGCCATTCGTTAAAGTAGACGGCAAGCTGTACATCTACATCAGCCGTATCTCCGATCACTACCGTTTTGTAGAGAATAACGAGCGAATTCACGTGATGTTGATCCATGATGAGTCGGCTACGCCGAATGCCTTTGCGCGTGAGCGCGCTCGCTGGGTATGCGAATCGCAAAACCTCGGCAACGAAGGGTATGAAGCGATCTTCGCCGCATTCGACGAAAAGTTTGGCGACAAAATGATGACTATGCTGCGCGGCCTCGACTTCTCCCTGTTCGAGCTGACACCATCGGCAGGCCGTTATGTCGTTGGCTTCGGACAAGCGTTCGATGTCGATCTGGCCGGAGACCGTTTCGAGCATGTTCTCGTGGATCGCAAAGATAAATAAAAATGAGGACGGTGCAAACATGAGTTATGAAGCGGTTGGTCCAATTTGGCGCGTTGTCCGTGATCGGTTTCAGAAAATGGCGCAAGGATTGAAAGAAGAAGAGCTTCGTCTGGCAATGACTTCAGAATCCTCTTCTATTGGTCATATGATTCGGCATAACGCCGAGGTGGAATATATGTTCGCGGAGTGGTTCTTCGGCGCAACTGTGCCAGAAGGAACGGAATACATAGCGAGCGGTCAAGGCGGCGCTCAGAATGAGCATGCCCTAACGCTGCAAGAGCTTGTTGCATTCTCTGCTGCAGCAGACGCTTTTCTAACGGAAGCGATGAAACAGCTTAGCGATGATGCTTGGGATTCGATCGTCGAATCGAAGATCGGACCGTCCTCGCCGCGCGAAGCGCTCGGCCGTGCCATCTATCATACGGGTCTGCACGCGGGACAAATCGGGCTTATCCGTAAACATGCACCGCAACCATCGTCAGCGCAGTAATACATTAAAGAAGGCAGGACCTCGTAAATGAGGCCCTGCCTTTATCTTGTTCAGCCGAGCTTAGTGATCCTTGCTCTTGTTATCTGTATTGTCTTGATTATCTTTGCTGTCTTGATTATCTTTGCTGCCTTGATTGTTTTGGTTGTCTTGATTGCTTTGGTTGCCGCCTTGGCTTCCACCTTGCGAACCACCGTTATCCTTGCCTTGTTTCTCAGGACCTTCTTGCTGCGACTTCTCTTCTACTTGGCCTTTTTCTTGTCCTTGCTCGGTGCCTTGCTCTTGTTTTTGCTCTACACCGCCGCCTTGGTCACCGCCCATGCCGCCGCCTTGGCCTTCGCCCATGCCGCCGCCTTGACCGCCGCCTGTGCCGCCGCCTGCACCGCCGCCTGCGCCACCGCCTGCGCCACCACCTACACCGCCGCCTGCGCCACCACCTACACCGCCGCCTGCGCCACCACCTACACCGCCGCCTGCGCCACCGCCTACACCGCCGCCTGCGCCACCGCCTGCACCGCCGCCGCCACGAATACGTTTAGCGCCTTTACCGATACCTTTGCCCATGCCTCTGCTCTTCGCCTTCATCTTCACGCCTGACTTCTTAGCGTCGTAAGCGTAAACCATCGACTTCAGCGTACGTTTATCTACGTTGCCGGTCATCGGCAAGCCGTGCGACTTCTGATAATATTTGACACCGCGAACCGTCAGCGCATTGTAACGTCCATCGATCGGCCCGGAGTAGCTGCCTAACGATTTCAGCATCCCTTGAATAACGTAAACATCCGGCCCCCGTGCCCCTTTACCAATCGCCGAGCCGACATTTGGCGCACCAATAAGAAGGGTTAACACCAACAAAAATGATCCAAGATACTTAGCAGCCGATCTCAAGGATTTACCTTTAGATCCATGAGAACGTTTATTTGCCTCCATGTAACAAGACACCTTCCTTTTGGATGTAGTGAGCATGATTTGCCACAGCCCTTACTATACCCAATACCTATTTTCCATTATGCTTCTTCGCAGTAAAGGTTTGCCGGCTCCGTAGCGATGTTTAGAGCGGAAATTTCTTAAACATACCACTGATTTAGGAGCCGTATATGCAAAACCGAATTTCTGGTATAATCTGTCTGCCGGTACATCGGCGAGCAAGCTCACATAAATCGAATTTTTCAGCGCAATACTTGCTGCTGCTCGTCCTTCGGACTCAACCCGGCAGCCAATCGCAAAGCGATATATTCGCCCGCATCAGGCGCTACATAATGGACAATAACATCCGAATCCAATCACCTTGCCCCTCTCGCTTACGATTTTCTCGCACATTATTTCCATCGCTTCCTTGAATCATGCAGTTATTTTTGCGCCCGCAAATCAACACCTTTAAGGAGGAAAACCGTTTATGATCCGTAATCGTTCCGTTCCCGTTAATCACGTATTGCCTCACCTTTACTACGAGAATGTTGCAGAAGCGCTGACATGGTTAAGCCAAACCTTTGGTTTCCATGAGCACTACCGCTTCGAGCTCCCGGATGGGCAGCTCCATGGCGCGATGATCTACCTCGGCGAAGTGTGGGTAATGCTGAAGAGCCTTGGCCAGCTAACGGCTAGTCCTGCCAAGCTCAGTGCAACGACACAGTCGTTAATGATCTTCGTGAGTGACGTCGAGGCCCACTATAACCACTCCAAATCGGCTGGGGCACAGATCGTTGAGGAGCTCTTCGAAACGGAGTATGGGGAGCGGCATTATTCGGTGGTGGATAACGAAAATCACTTATGGCAATTCTCGCAGCATGTCCAAGACGTGGATCCTACTGCGTGGGGAGCCACGCTGGCAGATCGTTCATAAACAAGAAAGCCGGGCGCTTCTCGTGAAGAGAGGCAGCCCGGCTTTTTCTATTTCCATGGATCTAATTGACATTTAAACGGGTTTCTTTTAAAATTTGATTAATTAATCAATTTTTCGACTAAATGATCAAATTATTATAAAACCGTATAATTAAAGGAGAATGTCCATGAACGATCCTGTCAACGAAACCTCATCCGTTACCGGCTGGAGATCACTCCCCTTAACCACGCTTGGTTGGCTCGGCGTGTTGGCCGGAATTGCTTTTCCGCTGGCCACTTGGCTGCTTTTCCGCAATTCTTGGGGTTCCCCGGACTTCGATTGGTATCAGTGGATCACCCCGATAGCATTTCTGCTGGGAGGCGCATTGAGCTGGCTTGCAGCAGTGATGCTGTTCAGACGCAAAGCCGCCGGCCGCGATGTGCTGGAGCTTGCGATTGCGGTCCTTCCTATTACACTCGCGCTGCGCTTGTTGATTGTCATCGTTGTGTTCATCGGCACGGTCGCTCGCAGATTGCTGGATGGATCGATTGTTGATTTTTTCACGGACCTGGAAATTTCATCCGGTAAATTACTCCTTAATCTTGCGCTTATCTTGGTCATCATCACACTTATCATCATTCGTACCCATGCTAAAACCAAACCTCAACCCCCGAAGGAGAACAAAGATGACTGATCGTAAAGAGGGCGAGAAGCAATCGTTTATAACCGAAGCCAGACGGTCGCAGATCATGAATGCGGCCATCACAACACTCGATGAGATCGGTTATGTGAACGCAAGCCTCGCCCAAATCGCTAAGAGAGCCGGCATCAGCACGGCGCTCATTTCGTACCATTTTAAAGATAAGAATGATCTGATGGACCATACGCTGCTCATGCTTGTTCAGGAATCCTCCTCCTATGTGCTGGAGAGAACCGCTACCGCAGCTACGGCCACCGAGAAGCTTCGTGCCCATATTAACGCCAGCATCGCCTATCAAGGCACTCGGCCCAAACATAATACGGCGCTGATTGAAATCGTCTTCCACGCTCGGACACCCGATAATGTGCCGTACTACAAGCTTGGCGACGATGAGGATGATCCCATCCTTGCTCAGCTCAAGCAGATTTTGCACGATGGCCAAGCAGCAGGTGAATTCTGCGCGTTCAACATCCTCATCATGGCGAGCACCATTCAAGGCGCTATCAGCGAGTATCTGGCCAATGGAAGTCTTATTGCGCAAGTGGACATGGAAACGTTCAGTGCCGAGCTTGTGAGTACCTTCGAACGCGCAATTCTCGCTTCTACGTAAATAAAATGGCTGAACCCCTGCGGGGTTCAGCCATTTTTCATGTCCTCAGCATCAATCGGATACATTTTTTAACGCTGGCCTTTTAAAGTTACTTCAACTAAGATAAGAGAGGTTCAAAATTCGTTCAATTTTTTTTGAACAAACTTTTATTTGGGGAGTGGAGCAGCATGAGAAACAGAGAAAATAAACGAGCTCGCAAATGGGTTGCAACTACATTAGCAGTAGGATTGCTTGCAGTGCCAATGAGCGGAATTGTTTCCGCAGAGGCTGATGGCAGCTCGACATTGAAGCTTAGCATTATGGAGACAACGGACATTCATACGAATCTGATGTCCTATGATTACTACAAGGATGCTGCAGCTCCAACCGTAGGTTTAGCCAGAACGGCGAACCTCGTCAAACAAGTTCGTGAACAATCCCCGAATACGTTTTTGGTCGATAACGGAGACCTGATTCAAGGCACGCCGCTCGGCACGTACAAAGCGAAAGTGGCTCCACTGAAAGCAGGCGAGATTCACCCCGTTTACAAAGCGATGAATCTCATGGGCTACGATGTAGCCACGCTTGGCAACCATGAGTTCAACTACGGCCTTGATTATCTGAACCAAGCGATCAAAGGCGCTAACTTCCCTTACATCTCCGCTAACGTCTATGTAGATGATAAGGATAATAACCCTGACAATGATGTAAACAAATTCGAGCCGTACAAGATCATTGAGAAAAAGTACAAAGACGAATCCGGACAAGAGCAAACGCTCAAGATCGGCGTCATCGGTTTTGTACCGCCGCAAATTATGGACTGGGACAAAGCTTCGCTTGAAGGCAATGTCATCACGAAAGATATTGTGGAAACCGCTGAGAAATTCATTCCCGTTATGAAAGCCGAAGGCGCGGATATCATTATCGCCATGGCGCATACAGGCTTTAACGGCAGCGCTCAAGCCCATGTGAAAGCTGAAGATGCCGTATTGCCGCTAAGCAAAGTGCCTGGCATTGATGCGATCACGTTCTCGCACACGCATAAAGTATTCCCGGCAGTTGACGAGAAGTCCCTTGATGCGCTGTTCAAAGATGCTTCGGGCAAAGTATTGCCTGGCATAGACAACGCGAAAGGCACAATCAACGGCGTACCTGCGGTTCAAGCCGGTTACGGCGGCAGCGACCTGGGCGTAATCGACCTTACGCTCGAGAAGCAAGACGGCAAGTGGAAAGTGGCGGCATCCCAGTCCTCCACGAAATTCATCTATGACAAAGTAGCGAAGAAATCGCTTGTCGAAGAAGATCCTGCCATTGTAGCAGCTGTTAAAGCTGATCATGATGCGACTATTCAATATGCGAACAACCCAATCGGGACAACGACTTCGCCGATTCACAGCTATTTTGCCCTCGTTCAAGATGATCCATCTGTTCAAATTGTAACGAACGCGCAAAAATGGTATGTCGAGAAATACGTAAAAGACAATTTGCCGCAATACAAAGATACGCCGATTCTGTCGGTTGGCGCTCCGTTTAAAGCAGGCCGCAATGGCGTAGAGGAATATACCGAAATCAAAACCGGTCCTCTTGCGATTAAGAGCGCGGGTGACCTCTATCTTTATGACAACACGATGAAGGCGATTCTGGTTAAAGGCTCTGTTGTGAAAGAATGGCTTGAAATGTCGGCAGGCAAGTTCAATCAGATCGATCCGACTGTCAAAGAAGAGCAAGCTTTGCTCAACGCGGGATTCCCGGTGTACAACTTTGACGTCATTGACGGTGTAACGTATCAAGTCGATGTTACGAAACCGGCTAAGTATAAAGTAGACGGAACGATCAGCAATGAGGATTCCAGCCGTATCATCAACCTGAAATACAAAGGTAAGGCAATTGATCCGAACCAAGACTTTATCGTAGTAACGAACAACTACCGCGCAAGCGGCGGCGGTAACTTCCCAGGCGTTAAAGGAAGCAAGTACATCATTGATTCCACCGAAGAGAACCGTCAAATTCTGATGGATTACATCACGGAAAATAAAGAGATTAACCCATCGATCGACAATAACTGGTCCATCGCGCCAATCTTCGGCGATGTGAATGTAACGTTCGCTTCGTCTCCGAAGGCTGAAGGTTATGCGAAAGCAACGAGCAACATCCGTTACTTGGACAAAACAGATGACAAAGGCTTCGGTATCTTCTCGATCAACTTGAACAAGTCGTTCCGTGACGTGCCTGCTTCGCACTGGGCTTACCCATCGATTCAGCGTCTGGCGGCTAAACAAATCGTACAAGGCAAGAACGAGACTGACTTTGATCCGAACGCACAAGTGACGCGCGCTGAGTTTGCGAGCATGCTTGTAAAAGCACTGGGTCTTAAACCGACTGCTACTACAGCAACGTTCAAAGACGTTCCGGCTGGCAGCTGGTACGCTGACGCAGTAGCAGCAGCTTACGGCAACGGCTTGGTTAAAGGCATCAGCAGCGATCTGTTTGCTCCAACGGCAAGCATCACACGTGAGCAAATGGCTGTGATGGCTAAGAACGCGCTGGATCTTCAAGCAGCGGAAGCTGCAACTGCGGCTGCCGTTGAGTTCACAGACAGCGGCATGATCAGCCCTTGGGCGAAAGCCAGCATCGATGCAGTAACCGGCAAAGGCATTATGAATGGCCGCGGCAACAATACCTTTGTTCCAAAGGCTACATCGACGCGCGCGGAAGCAGCTAAAGTTATTGATCTGCTTATGACAAGCGCAGCAAAATAAGCATTGTTAGAACATAAGGCCCGCAGGACGGACACTTGTTTTCAAGTGACCTCTTGCGGGTCTTTTTTTTGAGCCCTATTTCTTAAAACAGGGTACCCTAATCAGGTACCTTTTTCTATTTCATATATCAAAATTGACATATACGAAAAATCGGAGCATAATACTTCGTATGCGAAATTTCGTATACGAAGTAATTTGCGGAATGCTGCAATCCGCTTAGGAGGTAGCCCACTTGAACGAACAACAGCGAATACTTGAAATTTTCCATAGCTATCGCGAAGTGAATCAGGCCTTCTTCCAGGTGATGAAGAAAGTGGCGCAGCAGCATCAGCTTACACCGCTGCAGCTCATCGTCATCCGCATCTTGAGGGAGTACCCGGAGATCAAACTGTCGGAGCTGGCCGAGAAGTTAAGCCTTGGCAGCAGCACGACCAGCGGTATTATCGATCGGATGGTGCGAGATGAACTCGTGTGCCGCGAACGGACGGAGTCGGATCGCCGGGCCATGACGCTGACGCTTACCGATAAAGGAAATGCGTTATGGGAAGAATCGAACGATACGCGCACAATGATGTTCCAGCCTCTTCTTGGTTTGTCCGATGATGACCAGCGGCAGCTCCTTCGTATTCAAACCGAAATTTTAGGCATCTTAAGAAAAGTGAAAGAGGATGGTGCTATATGACCAGCATGATAAGTTCAACTCTACGCAAAGGCCCGATTATGGCCTCCCTGCTCCTTGCGGCATTCGTAGCGTTGCTTAGCCAAACCGTATTGAATGTCGCCTTGCCCAAAATGATGGCGGATCTCGACGTCAACGAGAGCACCATTCAGTGGCTGTCCAACGGCTATATGCTCGTAAACGGCGTTCTCGTACCGATCAGCGCCTTCTTGTTCAACCGTTTCTCCACGCGAAAGCTGTTCCTGGTGGCTTCATCCCTGTTCGCCATCGGGACGATCATTTGCGCCTTCTCCGGCGACTTTGGCATTCTGCTCTCCGGGCGCCTTGTGCAAGCTGTCGGTGCCGGTATCCTAATGCCGCTCATGTCTGTTGTCATTCTTACGATCTTCCCTGTAGAAGAACGCGGCAAAGCGATGGGTATGATGGGGATCGCCATGATTTTCGCGCCGGCTATTGGTCCAACGATGTCCGGTTGGGTCGTCGAGCATTACGACTGGCATGTCCTGTTCTACATCATCATGCCTCTTGCCATCTTGGCCGTTATTATCGGCGCTATCTTCATGAAGGATGTTATCAAAACCAGTCTTCCAAAGCTCGATATCCTTGGGGTTATCCTTTCCACCATCGGTTTCGGCGGACTCTTGTACGGCTTTAGTGACGCCGGCTCTGCCGGCTGGAGCAGCACAACCGTAATCGTCTGCCTTGCACTCGGCGGGTTATCCTTATTGCTCTTCATTATCCGGTCGCTCACGGCCGAGAAGCCATTGCTTGATCTGAACGTATTCAAATATCCGATGTTCTCTTTGACGACACTGATCAACGCCATTATCACGATGGCGATGTTCTCCGGTATGATTCTGCTTCCGATCTTCCTGCAGAACATCCGCGGCTTCTCACCGCTGGACTCCGGGCTGCTGCTGCTGCCGGGAGCCATTCTAATGGGGATTATGTCCCCGATTACGGGGATGATCTTCGATAAAGTCGGCGCTCGCTGGCTGGCTGTAGTCGGTCTCATCATTACGACGATCACCACGTATGAATTCAGCCATTTGACGGCAGACTCCACTTATAATCATATGATGCTGATCTATACGCTGCGGATGTTCGGGATGTCGATGCTCATGATGCCGATCCAGACCGCCGGTATGAATCAGCTGCCGCGCCGTCTGAACGCACATGGTTCAGCCATGTCGCAGACGCTTCGTAACGTCTCCGGTGCACTCGGCACCGCGATTCTGGTCACGCTTATGACGAACAAGACAGCTTCTCACGCCAAGGAACTGATCATAGCGGGTAAAGTCGATACGACCGACCAGACCAAAATGGCGGAAATCACGCAAACCGCCATGATCTACGGTATTAACCACTCCTTCGTCGTTGCTACTTGGCTAACGGTGGCCGCGCTCGTACTGGCGTTCTTCATCCGCAAGGTGAAGCCGCATGAAGAGCCTGCACCCGCACGCACGGACTTCACTGATTTTGCTGATGTGGAATAATACAAAAGGCCGGGAATTCTCCGCTTACGGAGATCCCGGCCTTCTTTATTGCCCTATTAGGCGACGATATGGTCTTCTTGCCTGCCGAAACGCAGATCCTCATAGAAATGAGCCATCGATGTGCTGAAATACGGTCCTAACCAGAGGAAGCCAACACCAAGCGTTGGAATGCACAACAGAAACCAACCGAAGAAGGATAAGTAGAGCACAAACAATCTCCATTTGTTCCCCGCCATCATGGCCTTACTGCGGTTAATCGCTTCCGTAGGCGCCATGCCCGGATTATCGCGCAAAATATAATAGGACTGCGAGTAGCGGATCGCCGCGATGATACCCGGTACGATGAACAGCAGCGTCCAAAGCAAGGTAAAGATCGACATGACGACATAAAGCACAAGCGAATCTCTATACCGCTCAAATCCTCTAAGAACACCGGCAGCTTCAGGCACATTCCCCCGAGCATAATCCAAGTAGTGGTTATAGATTCCATACGTTAACGGAGCTTCCATTAGGATACTGATTATCCATCCAATATAATTAATTTTATTGGTGACCGTACTAACGATAATCGAAATAATCACGAACATTAAGAAATGCAGAACAGCCGGTTTCCAGTTCCCTGATAAGCTTTGTCTTGCTCTGGCACGAATTTGAGGACGAGTGAGCATGCGCGGAATTTCCCCCTGATATCCAATAGTGGCTTGCAATCCTATCTTACCTTGCCGAGCCGGGACTTCACAACCACTTTATTTCCATTGTTTGGCTACCATTACCCATTCAACAATAATCAGATCGATGATGATTGCCGTCCAAATATTCACACTCAATACCGCCTCAATCATCCCTTCCCTGCCCGCCGGTAGAGAAAACCCGTTCAGCACACCATAGGTTAGGAGCAAAATCGGAACCACCAAGCGCGCGCACACGGCCACCAATGTGACCCCGTAACTGCGAATCATCCATTTGCGATGCTCGTCAAACCTCCGAAGTACTGCCGTACGGTACCCTTTCCAGCTCGTAAACAGCCAGAGGAAGATCAGCATGAGGAAGGAAACCGCTACTGTAAAATTCTCTACATACAGAGTAACCACCAGCGATAAACTCCCGCTTAGAAAGACACAGCCGACGTACACACGTCCCAATAGACGGTGCACGCGAGGATACCGATTGCGTATACGTCCTACGAATTGAATCCATCCCGTCAGCAGGGCGATAAACGCAAAGGAGATATGCGCAACAAGCGCCGGATACTGAATGTTCACGGAGGAGACGGTTATACGGCTGCTATCCGGATCAAAGGTCAAATAAGGGAGCATGAACGGAATCATCACCCCAAGCGAAACAACAAGCACAATCCACCATAGCCTCTTCGTCCTCACAACTACCACGCCACCCACGTTTTCTTTTCATTGTACCTGTTCATTCTATGGAAACCGTAAAGGATTTCTAAAAAAAGACTAAAAACAAAAACCGGACGTCCTCCACTTGGAGTCCATCCGGCTCTGCCCTCACGTTGTTATTATTCGAGAACATCCCGCTTCGTAAAGATATAATGGCCGATGGCATACAATGCAACGGTCCATGCAAGAAGGGAAAGCAAGTTGCTATTGAGCGTGACCGGGAATCCATATTGCATCGACAGCGATCCCGACCATGCGTAAGGCAGTCCAAAGCATGAGGTGATAAAATACTGCATCCACTTGACCCCGCTAACAGCATGAACACCGATGGGGCCAATAATGGTGGCGGCCAATGCAATGCCCGTACTCACCGTTGCCGAGCGAACGAGCACGGAACAGAAGAATCCAAGCGTACACATCGCCACACTCGCCAGGATCGTCAATAACATCGCA
Organism: Paenibacillus rhizoryzae; assembly: GCF_059686995.1. NCBI lineage: Bacteria > Bacillati > Bacillota > Bacilli > Caryophanales > Paenibacillaceae > Paenibacillus > Paenibacillus rhizoryzae. Next base: position 76,516 of record NZ_JCAALT010000009.1, read on the forward strand.
TAAATGCTGAACGCCATGGCGGAAACAATGGTTTGCGTCGACGGATCGGCGGCTACCGTATTTCTCATTTCGCCGCCCATCATCTGCGTGACTTCCATATAACGAACGCCTACCGAGACCGGTTGATCCATGCCTCCGGTTCCGAACATCGCGATCAGCAGCCCCGTCAAGACGGCAAACATAATCGTGATAACGACGATGGAGGCACTTACTGCAACCAAGTACTTTGCAAAAAGAATCTTCCCCCGTGAAGCCGGTCTAGTCAGCAGGAGCTTGATCGTGCCGCCGGTCTGTTCACCTGACACCATATCAGCAACAAGCAGCACGCACAGCAGCGGAAAGAACAGCTGACTTCCTACGTCGAGCTGGTCGCCGATTGCACTCCATGTCGTCATCCCAACCGGACCATTCATCGGAAGCTGATGCTCCAGCGTATATTCCAGCTCCCCTATCCTCAACTGAAGCTCACCCAGTTCGACCTTCTTGTCAGGCGTCAACAAAGTAATCTGTTTCTTCAGCGCGTCAATTGACTGCCCCGTTTCTTCAGCGTTAAATACCGTTCGGTCCGGCTGCGGCTTCTTCAGTTCCTCCAAGCCTGCCTTCAATGAGTCAATGCCTTCAGTAAGCCTAATCTTCTCCGCCTTCGATAAGTCCGAACCGGTGTCTAGCGCGATCTGCATCTGGTCCATCTGCTCTTGCATCAGATGTGCTTGTACCGCTGGATCGGCGTCATGCTTTATTTGCTCGGAGTTATCATAGGCTCCGGATACAAACAGTCCAACAAGTGCGATTGCGAAAATCAGGACGACAAGAAACCGTCTGCGCCGGATCAGCTTGATCCACTCATTCTGATAAATACGCCATAGCTCGGTCATACCTGCGTCCCTCCTGTCATGCTTAAGAAGATTTCTTCGAGTGTTTGTTGCGTTCGCTCGATGTTCAAGATCTGCACATCATGCTGAATCAGCGTACTTAGCAGCGAATTGAGTATCTCCACCCTGCCGTGAATGTCGATCGTATTCGTATGACTCCCCGCAAGCTCGAATTGCAGCTCCGCATGCGTGGCTTGAAGAAGCTCCAGCGCCTCATGCGGCTTATCGACTTCAATGGATAAGCGATGCTGCTCCGACATCTCCCGGAGCTCCGACAGCATCGCTGTTCGAATCCATTTGCCGTGATCAATAACGCCGACGCGGCTGCAGATCATCTCAAGCTCAGCTAGCAAATGGCTGGAGATGAGAATACTTGTGCCCTGCTTCACCAATTCAAGGAGGAGCTCCCTGAACTCGCGGATCCCGCTCGGGTCCAGACCGTTCGTCGGCTCATCGAGAATGAGCAGCGCGGGGCTATGGAGCAGTGCCTGAGCAAGACCGAGACGCTGTCTCATGCCAAGCGAGTAACGGCGGACTTTATCATGGATGCGATCCTCCAGGCCGACCAGACGGATGGTCTCGGACAGTTTCTTCTCATCGATCTCCCCTGACAGCCTGGCGAATTGACGCAAATTCTCGTAGCCGGTTAGATAGGGATAGAGCTCGGGATTCTCCACGATCGTACCGATCCGTTCCATCGCTTGTCTGCGATCCCTCGCAATATCATAGCCGCTTAATGTGACTGTGCCGCTGGTCGGCTTGGCTAGACCGACGAGCATCCGAATCGTTGTCGTTTTACCTGCCCCGTTCGGGCCGAGCAGGCCGAATATTTCGCCTTTACGCACATCGAAGGAAATACCGTCTACCAGGGTCTTTCCGCCGATCTGCTTCGTTAATCCTTGTACCGATAGCACCACATCGGACATCGTTCCAACCTCCAATGAAAAATGGGTTCATTATCGCCGCGCAGGTGATGCAGCCCTCTTAGCGTAACGGAAAATCCCCCCATATTCTATAGCCTGTAGGCCAGAGTCTTCCTAGACCGCAGACTAGGATGAAGGAAGCAACCTTCAACCTACACAAAAAGGCCGAGAACCTCCACTTACGCGGAGTTCCCGGCCTTCCTTCACCTATTATGTTCACTTCATGCCGTACGCCCTTGCGAACCTGCAAGATCCTCATAGAAATGGCCCGCCGCCGTGCTGACGTATGGTCCTAGCCAAAGGTATCCGATACCGAGCGTCGGGATGCACAGTATCGCCCATCCGATGAAGGACAGGTAGAGCGTGAACAAGCGCCACTTGTGCCCCGCCATCATCGCCTTGCTGCGGTCGATTGCTTCAAGAGGCGCTATGCCCGGATTATCCCGCAATATGTAATAGGATTGCGAGTACCGGAGTGCCGCGATAATACCCGGAACAATCAGCAGGAGCGCCCACAGCATCGTAAAGATGGCCATGACAACGTAAACCACGAGCGACTCCTTGTACCGCTGGAATCCGCGAAAAACTTCCGTCGCCTCCGGCACTTTCCCCCGGGCGAAATCCAAATAATGATTGTAAATCCCATAAGCCAGAGGAGCGCTAAGCAGAATATTGATGATCCACCCGATGAAACTTATTTTGTTCGTGACAGCACTTATGAGGCCTGAAACCACCATGTACAACAAGAAGTGCAGAACAGCTGCCTTCCAGTTGCCCGATAAGCTTTGCCTTGCTTGAGCGCGAATCTCAGAACGACTAAGCATGTATCAGTTTCCCCCCAGACTAGTATCGTTTGGCTTCAAACTATACTACGTAGGAGAACCCGGATTTAGTCCGGCACATTGAAATTCACCACAGTCTTGCCTTTTACGACTACATGTACGTCCCTGCCGCTAATTGGCCTTGCGAGCCAATGTGCGGGTATGGAGGTTCAGTTTATGAAGAACAATCTGGATAAAAAAACCGCAATCCCCTTATGCAGAAAGGGATTGCGGCTTTTCATTTTATTGGTACAAGATACCCTTAGCCATATCGGCTATACGATAAAGCTTGTCTTTGTTCGTTAGTGATCGCGTTAGCACTCGCAAGCCCAGTAAATTGTTGTGCAGGCTTTCGGCGAGCTCCTCCGCGCTGCGCTTCGAGGTAAAATCGCCGTTCTTCTGTCCCCTGCTGATAACATCTGCAAGCAATTGCTCCCAATAAGCGAAGCTCTCGCTCACTTTGGCTCTTGCTTCGGGATCGCTCGAGGCGAGCTCCACCGCCATGTTCACCATCATGCAGCCCGCAGGATTATCCTCGCTTGTGCCTTGGATCGTGTAATCGAATATGAAATCGATCGCCTGTCCGGGCGTAGAGTTCGGAATGAGCGAACCAAGCCGATTGTTGGTCAGCGTTTTATACCGATCAAAGGCCCTAAGATATAGCATATGTTTATCGCCGAACGTATCATACAGACTCCTGCGGTGAATGCCCATACGCTCGACAAGATCATTAATTGACGTTTTCTCGTAGCCCTGCTCCCAGAACAGCTTCATTGCCTTCAGCAGCACGACATCTTCTTCGAATTCTTTAGCTCTAGCCATAAGCATGCCCCTTTCCAGTCGATTTTACCATATTGAGAACAATCGGTAAAGAATCCCCTGACAAGGCGTCCAATACTCCGCCACTCTTAGGCTTAACGATATACCGGTGCACCGAACGGGGATGAACCGCCGCCTCCGTCAACACTGATTTCGGCACCTTGCACGTACGAAGCATCATCCGAAGCCAGGAACAACGCAACGTTGGCGATTTCTTCCGGTTCACCCAAACGGTTTAGCGGAACCGATCGTGTCAGTTGGGATTCCATTTGCGCCAGCCCTTCCGGCTGCCCCCAGATCGGTGTGCGAGTAGGGCCGGGAACGACTGTATTTACGCGAATGCCGCGCGGCGACAATTCGGAAACAAACACTTTCGCCATGCTCGTAACGGCCGCTTTGCTCGCTGCATAGGCCGCCCATCCCGGGCTTCCGGCATTAGCAAGTACCGAGCCGTTCAGGATTACCGAAGCGCCTTCCTTCAAATAAGGCAATGCAGCTTGCACGGTGAAGAAGACGCCTGTCACGTTCACGTTCAAGACTTCCTGGAATGCGGCCAGCTCCGTACCGCCGAGCGGAGTATGACCGCCAATGCCGGCATTGGCGAATACGACGTCCAGTCGGCCAAATATCGCAACTGCCGCAGCCGTTGCCTTCTCCAAACTTTGCGGATCGGTTGTTTCTGCTTGAATACCGTAGCTAACCGCCGTGCCAAGCTCCTCCACTGCTTTGTCCAGAGTAGCTTGATTGCGACCCGTGATGACAACTTTAGCACCTTCCGCTACAAACAATTTCGCAGTTGCAAAGCCGATCCCGCTGTTACCGCCTGTGATGAATGCTACTTTACCGTCTAATTTACCCATTTCATATCGCTCCCTTGTCATCTGTTTATTATGCTGCATTTATTGAGAATGTTCATTCTCAAAAGAGTAAAAAAATAAAATTGCTGCAAACTATGCTTGGCCGCCGACTTGACTGCAGAACTAAATGAGAACGATCGTTCTACTATTACGAATAAAAAAGGAATGCATCCTCACTACACAATTGCTTCCCGCTTGCTTACGAGCTGATCATACCATATTGGGAACGATCAGTAAAGAATAAATTTAGAGCTGGCTCAATGCTGTGGACCAGCTCCGTTTATTCATGAACGAAACCTCATGATGTCGGTCATTATACCCTTACCCAGTCATATTCCATCAATTTGGCCGCCCGGAGTGCCCGCTCCTCGCCAAGCAGCTTACCGATCACATATAATGACGCATCGATTCCGGCCGAAACCCCAGCGGATAAAATAATCTTTCCATTGTCTACATAACGCGTTTCTTCATGAACCTCAGCAGATTCCGGAGCAATTGCCCGCAGCTCATGCATCGCAAGGCGGTTCGTAGCCAGCTTCAGGCCCTCTGCCAGCTGTGCTTTCACTACCAGAAGAGCGCCTGTGCACACGGACAGCAGCAGTTCAGCCTCACTGGCAGTCTTGTTGATCCAATCCGTCATGACCGCATTGTGCATTTCGGTTCTGGTGCCCGGTCCTCCGGGAATGACGAGAATGTCCGGCTTCGGACAATTCTGAAAGCTGTAAGCCGGGTTAATGCTCAGATTGCCCAGCGCATGAACCGGACCGTCGTGTTCTGCAACAGTGAACACATTGAGATCCTGACCATAGTTACTGCCAGATAAGAATGCCTCGAACGGCCCTGCGAAATCCAACACTTCCACCCGATCAAAGATCAGAATCGCTACATTTCTTGCCTGCCGCACCTGCTCCATCTCATCATCTCCCATGAAATAATAAAAAGTACTCAGTCCACTGACCAAGCACTTCGCCCAGGCGTACGGCATATGAAATATGTGCTCCCCCGTGGTAATCCACGTTTACGCCAGTCACACACATCGAATACTAGCTTTATTTTAGTTGGAATATTCCGATAATACAATCGTTAAGTAACGCCTTCTCCGCTAGAGAGTCAGTAGTTCCTCCCACTTTATTGCAGTGTCGGCCTTCCCTTGCCCCGTGGTCCATAAACCACTCGAATGACAAACTCGGCTGCAAGCAGCAGGAAGAGGATCGCCCCATAAACGCCAATGGTGTAGCTGTGCGTATACGATAAGCCGAATCCTTGGTGAACCACATAGGTAATCGCGTGAATACACAGATTCGTGTAACAGAATGCGTAGCTCCTCACCATCCAATTACGATGGGCGATGCGCTGTTTCCTTCTTATTTTCGCAATCGCAATTACCGTCATGGCCGTCCACAGAATGCTCAGGAGGTTTAGCGGAACGCTGTTCAGCTTGCCGCCGGTTGCATAAGGAGCCATGTAGCCGGAAGTGAGCACAACGACAAGGAGCGCGCCAAAATATACATAGCCAATCGCTCTGTGCGCCCGCCTATAATGGTTCTGTACCACCGTTATGAAATTAACCGCTCCCGCCACCATCGCGATGCACGCACACGCCACATGAACATACATGACATTTAGCCAAACCGGCTTGTTTAGCGGATGCTTCAGGTTGATTTTATGGCTGAGAAAATGCGCTGCCTGCGGATCGACAAAGAAATTCATGCTGATCACATAAACAATAAAGCTTATCGCGATTGCCACCATGCACCGATAAAGGATTTTTGATTTCTGCATAACTAGGTTGTACCTCGCTTCAACATTAAAACTCTACGCCCCGGACCTTCGCATAGATCACCGTATCCTGCAAACGTCCTTCCGCATCGAGCTTATCGTTGCGCAGTATCCCCTCCTTCATGAAGGCCAGCCGTTCGGCAACGCGGGCACTTCGCAGGTTCCTTGCATCAACGCGAATCTCGATTCGGTTCGCCTGCAGGACATCAATGGCGAATTGCGTAATTCCCTCGACAGCCTCTGTCACATATCCTTGCCCACTGAACGCCGTATGGACCCAATAGCCGATCTCGAACTTCCGCGACTCCCAATTAATGCGATGAAGACCGCTGCTGCCAATGAACCGTCCCGTCTCCTTGCAGATCAGATACAGCCTAAGGTCGGAGCGCTCCAAATAATGAATCCTGCCTTGCTTCGATATAATCTCCGATTCTTCGACTGTAGGACGCTGTTGCGCCCACGGCATCCAAGGCCGCAGCTCCTCGAAGCTTTCAAGGATGGATTCATTTACCATTTCCCCATCGTCCCAAAGCGGTGCGCGTATAAGCAGCCGCTTCGTCTCAAAGCTCTCCGGGATCGACAGCAGAATCGGATTAACGGAACTTGAACTTAGACTCATAGGTTTCCCCCCTATAAAAAATGGTGAGGCTGCAGCATACACACATTCTGCCTACAGCCCCACCACTGTTGTATTAACCTTCGCTAACTTCTACTTTCTTCACCCAACCGAAAGGATCTGCAACGGCCCCGGTTTGGATACCCGTTAGCGTGTCATAGATCGACTTCGATAGCTGCCCTGTCACGCCTTCGCTGATTAGGAGCTTCTCTCCGTTCCAGTTCATTTCCCCGATAGGCGAGATGACAGCAGCTGTTCCGGTTCCGAAAGCTTCTTCCAGTGTACCGTTACGGCCTGCTTCATAAAGCTCCTCAATAGAAAGCACTCTCTCTTCAACAGGAATGCCCCAATGCTTAAGGAGTAGAATAACCGAGTTGCGTGTAATACCTGCAAGGATACTGCCGTTCAGCGCAGGCGTAACAACCGTGCCGTTAATCTTGAAGAACACATTCATGCTGCCGACTTCTTCAATATATTTATGCTGCGTGCCATCGAGCCATAGAACCTGCGTGTAGCCTTCTTCCTTAGCAGCTTGCTGCGACTTCAAGGCCGCCGCATAGTTGCCGGCTGTCTTGGCTTCACCTACGCCGCCTACAACTGCACGAACATAATGAGATTCCACGTGGATTTTGACCGGATTGATCCCTTCCGGATAGTAGGCACCGACAGGCGACATGATAATGATGAATTGGTAATTCTCGGATGGAGATACACCAAGCGTCGCTTGCGTAGCAATGACGAATGGACGAATATACAGCGATGTACCCGGAACATCCGGAATCCAGTCTTGATCGACTGCGATTAGTTGCTCAAGCGCTGCAATCGCCACATCAATATCGAGCTCAGGTACACTCATGCGATCGTTGGAACGGTTCATACGGGCAAAATTATCACGAGGACGGAATAATTGAATACCGCCGTCTTCGGTCTTGTAGGCTTTCAAGCCTTCGAAGATCGTTTGTCCATAATGGAACACCTTCGCGGCCGGATCAAGTACGATCGGCTGGTACGGTGTGATACGCGGGTTATGCCACTCTTGCTCGACGCTATAATCCATCACAAACATGTGATCGGTAAAATAAATGCCGAAACCAAGCTGATCCTGCGCTGGCTTCGTCTTCTTGCTCTGACTGCGTTCAATCGAAATGGCGTTATTGGCTGTTGTCATGGGTTATTCACTACTCCCTTGCATTCATAATTGGTGATTGCATACTACCACTCGTTGAGGTATATATAAAATATCTATTCTGTTCACTATCCATACCTTTAAGGTATGGAAGGGGAATTAATGTTGGGGATGCTTACATGGACTTTCGACAGTTAAAATACTTCTTGGCCATTGCGCATGAGAAGCAGATTACACGAGCAGCAAAGCTGCTTCATATGGAACAGCCGCCCCTTAGCCGGCAGCTGATGCTCATGGAAGAAGAGCTTGGCGCCCAGCTGTTCGAGCGGAGCCGAACCCAGCTGACATTGACCGCTGCAGGGCGATTGCTCAAGGACCGGGCGGAGTCGTTGCTGCTGCAATTAGATGAAACGATGAAAGAAGTGAAAGAGCTTGAGCTTGGCGTACGCGGCACGCTCTCGCTAGGTGCTGTTGTTTCCTGCGTCTCCATTCTCCCCGGGCCGATTCAGCAATTACGAGAGAAGTATCCGCAGGTCACGTTCAAGATTGCCGAGGGCGATCATTATCTGCTCGGTGAAATGCTGGAGAGACGGTCGATTGAACTCGTCATATCCCGATTGCCGTTTGAGGCCCATCTGCTTCCCAACAAGCTGGATATGCTCCCGCTTCCTTCGGACCCCTATGTTGCCCTGATGCCTGCCGCTTGGGCTTCCTCTGGCGGAAGGAACGATATCAGCATCGAGGAGCTCGCCCAATATCCGCTGCTAACGTTAAAGACCGATAAAACGATCAAAATGCATGAACAGGTCGTGAGCGAATTCCGTCGTCATGGCTTCGAACCGAACATCATCTGCGAATGCTCCAGCGTCGCCATTATTATGTCCCTAATTGCCGCAGGAATCGGCGCTACTGTATTTCCGAAATCGGTTATTTCCTCGTTTCCCTCCGGGGACGTGATTACGCTCCCTATTCGCGATGCCGATTTCCAATCCGAGGTGGGTATCCTGTGGCTGAAGGATCAGCTGCTGTCCAAACGGGCTCAGCATTTTATAGAATGTTTTCAATAACCTGACCGTTATAAATAAGACCGAGCGCTCTCTGCCAGGCAGATGCTCTCGGTCTTATTTATTGCCTTCTACGGGTTAATAAAAGCTAGCTGCTGCAGCATGCGCTTCAATGCTACAACGGCATTGGCTCTTGTAACGGGTAGTGCCGGTTCGAATTTGCCTTTAAGTTCGACTTCCAGAATGCCGGATTTCAGCAGTTCATTGATATCCTCGGCAGCCCATGCAACAATCGAAGCAGCATCCGGCAGCTTATCAACGCTGATTGCAGTATTGGCCGAACCTGTCCCAGGCTTGACTGCCACGTACTTCATGGCTCTGCCGATCATGACCGCCATTTCTTGTTTCGTAATAATGCCATTCGGGGAGAATCTGCCATTTGTATCCCCTTTAATCAAACCCGTTTGATCTGCAACACTCGCTACACGTGCATACCAAGCGTTCGGCTGAACATCGGTGAACCGCAAGGAGCTTGTTTGCGGCGTAGCCAGACCGAGCGCTCGTACAAGCAGCGCAGCAAATTCCGCACGCGTTACCTGCTGATCCGGGTTGAACGTTGTAGCTGTCGCACCAAGAACCACACGTTTCGAGGCCATGATCTCGATATCTTTTTGGGCCCAGTGTCCCTCAATATCCGTGAAAGTCTTCGAGGCGCTGGCCACGGTATACGTACTGTTATGAGGCACCTTTACATCCAGAACTGTATGATCCCCCAGCTTGCGTGCGAAAGCAGGCACAAACCCGGAAGTTCCTGTTTCCGGATTATAAACAAGAGCTGTAATGTGATTCATATCCACGTTGCCTTTGATCGTAAACGAGCGGGTAATATAAGTACCATTGAAATCATTCCACTCCGTGCTCTTACCGTCCTTTTCCAGCATTACGGTAAATCCCATGGAATCCGACTGTGGCTCAAATCCTTCTTGAGCCAATTGCTTCGTAATCTTGTTGCGTATCAAGTTGCTTGATTTGACGATGCTAATCTCTACTTTCATATCATCCGTAATCACAGTACTGCCTGTATTCAAAAATGCTTTGACAGGTAGCTCATAAGTGACATTATGTGTTTGAACGACAAGCAACATATCCGAATATTTCTTACTTGCCTCCACTAGTTCACTTGATGGCAAAGCCACCGATAGATTCACTTCAAGCTGTTGAAGGTTAATGACAACCTTCGGAACAACAGGCTTGCCCTCTTGATTCTCCTGTTTATCAGCCTGCTCATTCGCCTTAACCAGTGCTGCACGGAGATCAGCTGCCTCCAATTCAAAGTGCATGCCTGAACCATCAGTAGTCGTCCTCATATCATCCGGACCTAGTTTCACAGAGGGATCTACCGGCTCTGCAGGGAAGAATCCGCCGAAGAACCCACCTCCAAAGCCGCCTCCACTGTTACCGCTTCCGTTATTCTCCGAAGGGTCCGGTGAATTTGGCGGAATTGGACAACCGTTTACCAGCGAGCTTGCAGCTTGTGCGACAGATTGCCCTGTGATCGACGGCTTGCTCAAGCCAGGAAGCGCGGTTGGTACGAGTGAGTACGGCGATAGCGTCGTCTGGCCTCCCTCACTGTACGCGATAAGCAGCTCGTCCTGTTTATCGCCCGGCAAAATATCTACGATCGTGGTCGGCATTGCAAGTTGCTGCTTAAGCTGGAAAGTCGCATAGTCGTACACATTAATAGTATGTCCGTTTAACGCATAGAACGTTGTCAGGTCTTTAGAGAAGACTACTCTGCTAAACGGCTCAATCGTTCTGACATACCGCATATCATTTGCCTTTGTAGTTGAGCTCGTAAATATCGTACCGGCTCCATTGAACAGGTATTTATAATCCGGTGAAATCTGAAAGTACGTCGACATCCCATAATCCCCATGATAAGGGGAGTCATAGCCACCCGGGTACAACGGCTCCATAAAATGCCCGGTATCATTAATGTTGAATGCACGGATGTCCCTAGGTGAACTATCGGTATCAATGGAATACAAATGATTCGGACTATACTGAAGATAGGATGCCTGCCGAATATTAGCTTCTTCAATGAGCTCGTTAGTAGGCGAATAGGACCTAAAATACGTCCACTGCCCCGAACCCGACGAAACATAGATATAACCGTTATCATCTACAACGAGATCATAGGGATCTATCGTAATACTATACTGGTCTAACTTCTCGAGCGTGTCAGCCTTCAATATCGCAATACCGCCCGTTTGATTCTCCTCCCACCAATAGGAGCTATGAGGCTGATCCACTAAAGCTACATAAAGCTTCCCTCCCGATACATACAACCGCTCAGGTTGACGATCAAGTGTCATAGTGTGGATGTCGCCTGTTTCAAGATTAATCGAAGATACGGTATTACTTGCGTTAAAGATGCTATAGATAACCGGCTCGGTCGGATGCTTTATCATTTGTTTCAAGCTTCCATTCAAATGAGCCCAGCCTGCTCCGGCACTCACCCCTGTTATCCCGGTACGGTTTGTAACCTCCAGCATATTGAAAGCAGGGATATTATTCCCGCTGAAGTCGGTTACCCGTGCCACGGTTGAGAGTGGCGTGTACGAAATCTTCACCTGATCTGTTGCGTTTACTTTATCATCCAAGGTCAATATGATCTTTCGTCCAACAGAGGCTATATCGTAAAGCACAACTGACTTTTTATTGACTTCTACATGAAACGTGTCCCTAACAGCGCCATATGCGTTCTTCAAAGGTTCATTATAGGTCAACGTTAATTGATTCCCATTAATTCGGGCCGTGCTTAATACGGGCTGCGCCGTATCATCCGCCAGGAAATACCCGTTCGTCGAATCGGGGCGCACGCTGCGGCCATTGGTTCCTTTCAAGCCTGATACCGTAATCTTATAGCCGTTCTTGGACACAAGCGCCGAAGTCGTCAAATAGACGACATTGACATAATCGCAATCCACTTCCGCTTTTGTAATTTGGGGATTGGAATAACCGGAAATCAACGATTCCAGCTTGTAATTGGCTATATTGCCAAGTCCGGAAAGGCTCATCGCTTTATCAAATACAACCGCTACCGTTGTGTTGTTCTCAGCATACCCGCCAACAACCTTCGGGCTATCGGAATCTTTGATTGCCGTGACCGTCCATGTTTGAACGGCTTTATTCTCGGCTGTAACGGTATACGTGACCGGCCGATTTAGGTTCACTGCACTGCCGCTCACAGGTGAAACCTTTGCACCGGCTGAGACCTCAACCGTTGGCTTAAGGCTTGATACGTCATCGCTTGATTCCACATATAACGTAACCGTGTGCTGAATAGGATCGATAATGGCCGGTCCTGTCAATACATCGGAGTTGAATCCGACAATATTGCGTTCAGCCTGCGGATCAGCGACAGATCCTTGAATCATCCAAGTCTGTGACTGCCCATTCTGGGAAGTTACGGTGTAAGCGACCGGATTCGTGAAGTTCTGCGCGACATGAATATCAGGCGTAATGCTGGCACCCGGTGAAATACCAATCTGTGGAGCAAGTGCAGTCAAGTTAGTCCCATATGCGGTCGAGAAGGTAACGGTATGCGCTAACGCGTTGATCTCCGGATTTCCGACCATGCCGGAAGCACTGAAGGAGACAATACCGTTCTCATTATTCGTATAAGGAAGGCCCACTGTAGCCCATGCCGCCTTCACAACCTCGATAACAGCATTCTTCTGCTCTTCCGGAAGTGTAAGATCATTAGCTGCAAGGACAAAGGAGTCCCGCGCTTCAATAAAACCTGAAGTAGGCGTCAAATAGGAAGTCAGTGCCTTATAGGTGATATCACCTAAGAGTGCTCGTCCTTGACCTTTCAAGGCAGGCAAAGCATCAATGCCGGTCGCGATTAAATACGCAGCATGATTGGGAATACCGCTATTCGTATGAACGCCGCCGTTATCGTGATCGTTATCCTCAGGCAGATTCTCGTATCCCGTCATAGTCGAAGGCTGCGGCGGCACACCGCGCTCCGGATGCTCCAAATCGCGCAGCACGCCGCTTCCGCCTGCAACGCCGGCATTCTCGGCAATGGACCAATCTTGATCGTCATATAAGACAGCCATAATGTCGGAGATGGATTCATTAAGCGCCCCGGACTGTCCCGTATATTCCAAGTTCGCAGTATGTTCAGTTACTGCATGTGTCAGCTCATGGGCAATGATGTCATTCGCGCAAGTTAAGCATTCGAATAATTCGTCCCCATCGCCATAGACGATCTCATACCCATCCCAATAGGCATTATCGATCGCTCCCGCATTCACGACAGAGATAATGGACATTCCATTGCCGTCCAAACTGTTCCGATTGAACCGGCTCGCATAGAAGTCATACACTTGACCTGCAAAATAGTGCGCATCTACCGCTTCGGGGTCATCAAACGACGGTGATGGTGAGTTAACAGGAAAAAACGGATTCTCGGCATCGTAGGTTTCAATTACACCTGTTTCGATCCCATTTTCCAAGTGATACATCGGTTTGGTTTTGTCAGAGAGGTAGTAGTCGCTGCCTTGCAGTGCCAAATTAAGTGCCCTTGTATCCCCATAGTAGCCTCTGCCCCAGCCGCTCGTGCTGTCGTTCGGAGCTGACTGCTCTAATCGACTGAACTTCTTAAGTACAGTGCCTGTATGCGCATCGATGAAACCAATCCAGCGTCCCAATTTGGGCTGCATGTACTCCATATCTACTTTATAAGCCAAACTGTAAGTTCCGTCCGACGGATATACCATCAATTGGGCTTTAGGTTTGCCCAGCTCCCGAGAAGCCAGTTGTCCGCCCAGCGTAATGGTGTAACCGACTGCTTCTTCCACGTCCGATTGGAACGTGGCAGCTGCTTGGTTCTCATCCATAGTGGGCTGTATATCTAAATTGATTCCTTCAAGTTCCGTAGAAGCATCGTTCGTAATGGCGTACATCCGCTTATCCGTGCCGACGTGTGCCGTTATGTATTTACCGTAAACCGGAAGTCCATGGTATTGCTGTTGCAGCAAATAGTGCTGCCTGCCTTGCTCGTCGCCTGTTTTCTTCACAATCGCCAAGCCAGTCTGAGCCTGGGACTGTCTAAGTGTTTGTTGATTCGTTGTGAAGTATTGAATAACGTCCGCATCGGTACGTAATTCACCGGAAAGTTTACCTTGCAGCATACGTGGAGCTTGTTCCTGCGAGCCCTCCAGCACGTTGCCGATACCCGGCGTCAAAGGGACGTTTAATCCTGACGCCATCGCCGGTTGAATGGCGACGGATAGAACGAGTATGCCCGTAAGCATGCTTAAACAGATGGACTTGAAACGACGAGACAGCACTGATTATCCCCCTAGGAAATTAAATTCAAAAAATTACCACCACTATAGAATATAGTAAAATTAAGAACGCTGACAATGCTATTTACTAGATTTATAGATAGTAGATTTTACCTAAACCTTAGTGGACCAGCACTTGATCTACCACTATGTCGTGTACTGCAAGAAGAAAGGCCGATTCGCTCCGTCGAAGGAGAATATCGGCCTTGAGCTGGCTGCTTTGAAGATGACTCCTTACACAGATGCATGGCTGGCATAGACACTCCATCTCACGAATATGTTGTCTTGTACCTCCGATGTAAGGAACCCATTTAAAGGGGCGAGCCGGAATGATGAGACGATACCTTGGTATGCTTGCGAATGTAGTGCTGTATGCGGCCATGATTATTGCCGCGATTGTGATCTATAACGAGGCCGTAAACCCGCTGGTCGGGTGGGGAACCTTCGGGGAAGGCGAACAATTGCCTGCGCAAGCTTTTATCGTGCTGGTGCTCTCCTCCTTGTTGTGTTATCTGGCCTATACGGTCAAATACAAGCTGATGGATTCGCAGACGCCGCCCGGCTTTATACGGATGCAGCAGTACCTGCCGATCTCAACCTTGCGGGCCGTACATATGGCCACCGTCGGCATCGGGTTTGCCTTCTTCTTCACCGCTGCGCTTAAACTCCTTCTCCATCAAGGGGTAAGCGAGCTCGCAACCTTCACGGATCAATACGCAGATGTTCCGGCCAGCTACCTGATCATCTCCGCCGTCATGAACACCGCGCTGGAGATTATCTTGTTCATGGGCATCCTCTTCAATGAAGCGCGCCGCAATGTGGCGGTCTTCTGGGCGGTACTCGTCGTATCCCTTATAATCGCCGCTCTTCAGCCGGGGGGAATCGCTATGCAGCTGCTTGGCATCCCGCTTGGTTTCCTGTATGGCTATATGTATATCCGACTCCGATCCATATGGGCGGTCATCCTCATCGGATGCATGTTTAATGTGTTGTTCTTTGCTTTTGTCAAAACGTCTGCTTTCGACTGGTTCGATAAGCTTCCTAACGGCTGGCTTATCGTCATCATTGCTGTGACAGCCATATATATGGCTGCGAGCGTCATGAAATACAAACCGAAGAAGAATTCGAGTCTCTTGTAAGCAAAAAAAGGCGTCTCTCGCATGAGAGACGCTGCCACACCCTAGTAAGGCTCTACATCATCTCCGCGACAGCGAATTATGATATACTGTCTACTACGTATACACTTATGGAAGCAGTTAGCTGACGGAGGAATAATGGCATGTCCGATACCAAAAATCACTATGATGATGAAGCGATACAGGGCTTACCGGAGAGCGTAAAACTGAGCTGGGGAATTATTAAACCGTCACGAAGAGGGCCTAAGGGCGAGCTTAGCATTCCCAAAATCGTGGACACCGCCATTGCGATCGCCGATCAAGATGGTCTGTCCGCCGTATCGATGAGCCGCGTTGCCGGAGCACTCGGTTTCACGACGATGTCCCTTTACCGCTACATAACAAGCAAAGAGGATTTGCTGCTGCTTATGCAGGATCGCGTCTGCCCGCTTCCACCGGAAGAGGAGCTGAAGTCGGGGGAGTCAAAGAAGCATTGGCGCGAGGAAATGCAGGACTATGTGCAATTCTGCATCCGTGTTTTTGTGGAGCATCCCTGGTTCGCCGATATTCCCATCCGAAGCGTCCCTATGATGCCCGGCAATCTTCGTATTATTGATTGGATGCTTCGCATTATGCGCGAGTTCCCTGTCAATGATTTCGAGAAAATGTCATTCGTTCTCCTGATTAGCAGCTACGCGAGGGCTTGCGGCATGATCGCCCGGGATATGGATTTAGTCATCAAAGCAGGCGAAAGCGTCTCGACCTTCACCGGATTGAGCTACACAGCCGCATTGAAGCAGCTCATTACAGAGAGCAGTTTCCCGGATCTGCATGCGATTGTCATGTCGGGCGCCTATACAGGCGAGGTAGAGAGTCCGATCGGAGACGATTTGGCTTTCGGACTTGAACGTATCCTTGATGGCATCGAGCAGTATCTGGAAGTAAGGCGCCAAATTAACATTTAAAAAAAGCAGCGATTCAGAGCTAATGGGCTCGAATCGCTGCTTTTTTTATTTTATCGTTGGCCGGCTTTCTTACGGAACGCTAGCGTGCACCATACTAAAGCCAGAATCAGGATGGCTGTGCACCAGCCGATCGCCCACCAGCCGTTGTCTCCGATTGGCGTGCCGGAAAGCAGCCCGCGAATGGTCTCGATGATCGGCGTGATCGGCTGATGATTGGCTAATCCTTGAAGCCACGAAGGCATCGTGCTGGTCGGCACGAAGGCGCTCGACAGATACGGAAGGAAGAGCAGCGCGAAGCCGTAGCCGCTCGCGGCCGACGGGCTGCCGGTCACCAGGCCGATCGCGGCGAATAACCACGTGAACGTCAGGATGAACAAGATGATCACGCCGAGCGCTCCCGCCCACTCTAATACGCCGGCGTCCGAGCGGAAGCCCACGGCGAGCGCGACGCCGATGACGATACAGGTCGCAAGCAAATTACGGACCAGACTCGCGACCACATGCCCAACGACGACGCTTAATGAACGAATCGGCATCGTACGGAACCGATCAATGATGCCGTTTGTCATATCTGTCGCGACATCGACCGCGGTGCTTGAGGAACCGAAGCCCGCGCACAGCAGGATAATCCCCGGTACAACGTAATCGACATAATCGCCAGAGGGATCGATAGCCCCACCGAACACATACGTGAATAAAAGCATGAGCATCACGGGGAGCATAATCGCCATCACGAGCGACTCGACATTGCGCATACTATGACGGAGACTGCGTACGATGAAGACTAGGTTTGTTACGTCGAAGGATGCGGGCTTCGGTGCCCGTTGCTGTAACGTTCTCATGCCAGTGACGCCTCCTTCTTGGTGGTCGTTAACGCTAAGAACACATCGTCCATACTCGGCTTGCGAATACTGAAATGCGTACCTTCCGGGAAGGAATGAACGACGCTCCCAAGCGTTTGCCACACATCAACTATAGTTCCGCTCGTTGGAATCGTTCGAAGCAGCTCATTGTCTTTGCTTCGCAGCTCGATTACTTCGCCGCCCACACGCGTCTTCAGCTCGGCGGCCGTCCCCGATGCGACCACTCGCCCATGGTTTATGACCGCGATCATGTCGGCTAATTGATCCGCTTCCTCCAAATACTGCGTCGTCAGGAAGATCGTAATCCCCTGCTCCTTCAATTGCTGAATATTCGCCCATAATGCGCGGCGGCTCGCCGTGTCGAGCCCCGTTGTCGGCTCATCCAAGAACAGCACCGGCCGGTGCACGACGAGACTGACGGCAAGATCCAGCTTCCGGCGCATCCCGCCGGAATAGGTCTTCACGCGTTTGCCGGCGGCTGCCTCCAGATCGAAGCTTCTCAGCAGCTCCGCCGTGCGGGAACGGCTTTCTGCAGCAGTCAGACCAGACAGCCTGCACATCATGTTCACATTCTCAGCCCCGGTCAACACTTCATCGACTGCGGCGAATTGACCGGTTAAGCCGATCGACTGTCGCACCTCTTTCTTACTCGCCACAATGTCATAGCCTTCAATCCTCGCGCTGCCGTCATCGGGTTCAATTAAGGTAGATAAAATATGAATAAGTGTCGTTTTGCCGGCGCCGTTTGGGCCAAGCAATGCGAAGATCGTCCCTTTCTCGACCGCCAAGTCTATGCCTTCCAGCACCGTTTGACTGCCGAAGCTCTTTCGCAGCCCAGCAGCTTCTATAGCCAGCTTTGCCATATAATCGTCCTCCTCATTAATTGTGTATTGTGTAATCAGTATATTATGTACACAGTTAATTTACAACAAGAAAAAAGGGTCCCTTGTATCTAATTTAGATACAGCTTGGACCCTTTGCTCTTCGAACCAACCACTTAAAACCGCCGCGATTACCAGCACTCCAGCTGCAATGGCGAAGGTTGTACATTATCGCATTTCATAGAGGTGTCGCCGCGCCCCCCGGCTGCTGCTGTGTATTGAGAGTTTCATTTTGGAACTCTCAGCGTCATTTCGGCTTGTTTTTGTTGCTGAGAGTTCAATTTTGCGACTCTCAGCTCCAGTCGTGGGGTTAGATTGGTTAGTTTGAATGTTGAGAGTCGTGTTTTGGAACTCTCGGCGAGATTGCAGTGTGTTTTTGGAGCTGAGAGTTCGGTTTTGCGACTCTCAGCTCCAGTCGTGCGGCCCGATTGGTTAGATTGAATGCTGAGAGTCGTGTTTTGGAACTCTCGGCTAGATTGCAGTGTGTTTTTGGAGCTGAGAGTTCGGTTTTGCGACTCTCAGCTCCAGTCGTGGGGCTCGATTGGTTGGTTTGAATGCTGAGAGTCGTGTTTTGGAACTCTCAGCGTCATTTCGGCTTGTTTTTGGTGGTGAGAGTTCGGTTTTACGACTCTCAGCTCCAGTCGGGGGATTAGATTGATTCGTTTGAATGCTGAGAGTAGGATTTCGGAACTCTCAACGTGAACGCAGTGTATTTTTGGTCAGGTGATTCCCTTCTCACTTTTGAACCGGCAAGATGCCCGGCAGCTCCGCCTGCCCGAGCAGCGCGTTCATACCCGCTCGGATGTTTGGCTCTTGCTTCCCATAGAGCGCCACAGCTGATTTCACGTCGCGCAAGTAAAGCAGCTCATAGGGGTTGCCCAGCGATACAAGGGAGTATCGCTCGCCTAATTTATTCAACTCATCAATAACCATCTGGTAATCCGACCACCCAAACTGGCTGGCTACGTTGCGGAACTGGTAGGAGGCTACCATCACGTAATCAGCGCCTTTCAGCTTAGGCAGCGCAGCCCCCGTCTTCCCCGGCCCGATGATTACAACCTCTGTACTAAGACGCTCCGAGGCTCCAGCTTGGCGTAACTGTTTCTCCAGCTGCTTCCCGATCTCTTCGTCGGCAGCGGCAATGACAACACGGTCGCCTTGGCCGATGCGATCGGGATATTTTCCATCTCGCCCGGCCAGCAGCGTGACCGCGCGTTCGGCTATTTCCTGCTCGACCTCGCGGTGCGGCGCAGTGCCGATAACCGCCGGCAATGCAGCAAGTTTGGAAGCGAGGCTTTCTCCTCTGCCGCTAAACAAGCCATATTTTGCTTTCAGCTGCAATATCCGTTTCACCGAAGCATGAATCGCATCTGAAGAGAGCGTTCCGTTATTGACGGCCTTCACCAGCGCCTGATGCGCAATGGCCGAATCCTGCGGCATCAGAATAATGTCAATGCCTGCGGATACCGCGCGCACGACAGCCTGTTCCTCGCCAAAATGCTCCGCGATCCCGTTCATCGTAAACGCGTCGGATATAATAACCCCTCTGAAGCCCAGCTCTTGCCGCAGCAATCCGGACAGCACCTTCTTCGACAGGGTCGCCGGTACGGGTACGCTGGTGCCATCTTTGCGAGAGATGACCCGCTCATTATCTACGGCCGGGAACGCGATATGCGCGCTCATGATCATTTCCACGCCGCTCTCAATGGCAGCGCGGAAAGGCTTCAGCTCGACCGCGTCCAATCGCGCGCGATCATGCGTCAGCACGGGGAGCCCCAGATGGGAATCCACCGTCGTGTCGCCATGCCCCGGAAAATGCTTCACCGCCGGGATGACGCCCGAAGATTGCAGTCCCTTGATCTCTGCCAGCCCAAGTCGCGTGACCAAATCCGGGTCCGAGGAGAAGGAGCGCATCCCGATAATCGGATTGTCCGGATTACTGTTAATATCGAGCACCGGAGCAAAATCCAGCTGCATACCGAGCGCCTTCAGCTCCTCGCCGGTCAGCTTCCCCGCAGCTTCAGCAAGCGCTGCATCACGCGTAGCTCCAAGCGCCATCTGCCCAGGTAGATTCGTGCCGCCGGGAATCCGCTTAATTACGCCGCCCTCTTGGTCGATTCCAAGAAACAGCGGAATATCGCCTGCTTCCGCTTGCAGCCCCTGCGTGAGTGTCGTGACCTGCTTGGCATCCACGATATTTTTCTCAAATAGAATAAGGCCGCCCAAATCCTCGCTATGAATCGTCTCTTTGATGCCTTCATTTACCGTCGTCGTGGGCTGCCCATTCCACTGCCGAATATCCGGCATAAGCATTTGCCCTATCTGCTCGCTCACGGTCATGTACGACATGAGCTTATCCCAGTCCTGCGCCTGAATGGCGTTCTCCCTTTCGAACCGAATGACTCTTGTCATAAACACCGCAAACTCTGCGCGCGTCACGGATTTATCCGGTCGGTAGGTGCCGTCCGCATACCCGCCGATCAGTCCATTCGAGCTCATAACCCCAATAGGCGCAGCAGCCCAGTGCGTTGACGTATCAGACAGACTCACTGAGCGCTTCCCGGATTCAAGGGCATAAGCACGAGTAAGAAAAGCGGCTGTTTCCGCACGGCTGATTGGGGCATCGGGATGAAAGGTACCATCAGGGAAACCGCCGGCTAGGCCCATCCTTGCTGCTACCGCAATCTCTTTGTAGAATGGGAGGTTTTGCGGTACGTCCTTATAGGTCTGTTCACCGTCAGCCAACTGCTGCGGGTACAGCTCTCGCACCATAAAGGTGACCGCCTGTGCACGAGTGACCCCTCTATCAGGCTTGAACAAGCCATTGCCGTAGCCGGCTACCGTTCCCCGCTTCGCCATATATGTAATACTATCTGCCGCCCACCGGGCTCCCTTTAAATCTGTAAATCGCTCTACTGTTGGAGCTGCCGCTGCATCTGCATTAGCCGCTCCCGCTGTCCCTGCCCAAACCATAAACACAATTCCGGCAGCCGCACCAATCGCGGTTGATTTCCATTTCGTCATCTGTTCCACACCTCTGTATCTCTATTCTAGTTGTATAGACGCAGAGGAACCTGATTTGTTACTTGGAAGACATTTCCAAATTATCGGCTCGGCTGCTGCATCTTATAATACAAAATCGTTGCATCGAGCCCACCATCCGCTGACTTGGCATAGCCCGGAATTCTTCCTGCTTGGATATAGCCCATCGATATATAGAGAAGATTAGACGGATCGCCTTCGCGTGTATCCAGCACGATTAAGGAGCGGTCCTCCCGCTTCGCACTCTCTTCTGCTGTCTTCATAAGCGTTCGTCCAATTCCCATTCGGCGATATTCGGGATGCGTCATCAGTTTGGCAATCTCAGCTCTGTGACTGCCGTTTGGCTTCGTACACAAATGCACCTGGATGCTCCCGACAATCCGGTTGTTCCTCGTTGCGATAAACAGCTGCACCTCTGGTGCCGGCACATTCGCCCAATAATCTGCAGCTTCTGCATGGCTTAGCGGCGGAAGAAATCCAAGCGAAGCGCCATCACGAACAACCGCGGACAGCAGCTCCGACAGCTCATCCAATCGATCGTGAATCGAAGCAATTCTCTCTATTTCTACTTCATGGCTCATCTTTCTCCACACACCCTTGCCCCGAAATTACGATGTCTGTCAGCACACCTCACACCGCATAGGGAAATGATACGCTCGGCAGATTGATTTGTATAACGAATGTTATCTATTACATCAATCAATATTTCGAATGATTAGGATGCAAAAACATAGACCATCAATCCAACAATACCGGCTACCCAGATCAGTGGCACGGCATTTAACGCCTTCGCTAAACCATTACGACGCTTATAAAATACCCAAGCAAGGATCGAGCAAACAATTGCAGCCACCGGATACGCCGCAAGGCTGGAGACAAACGCCACATTCCAGGTGCTGAAGCCACTGTCAAAGGACATGAAGGACATGAGAAATATCCCGAACCACGGCAATAAAAAGAGCAAATAGATAATCTGAGTAATAATAAAGTACTTTTTCACTTCTTAAATCCCCCTATATTCCACTGCTATACCTCTATTGAATTATGATATAGGGCCTGAGAATTTGGAACAAGATGTAGGTCCTATCAAAAAAGCCGTGAAGCTGAAACGTCAGCCTACGGCTTTTTGCTATCCTCCGGCAGCTTCAGCGGCGCCGACTGATGAGGGGCACAATCCTGGATGCTACAAATACTAACAGGATCAACGCTAAGCTGAGCCCCAGTCCGATACGCTCATTCCGATGCAGCAGCGCGCCGGAGATGGCCACGAGGATAAGCACCATTCCGATATAGACACCATAGGGGTGTGCGAAAGCCCGAAACTTGCCATTGCCCGCTTCATAGCGGCGGCGTAATTTGAGTGATGAGGCAAGAATGAGAATCCAGTTCAGGATCAGCATCGACCCGGCTGCCGTACTCACATATTCGTACATCGTATGAGGCAGCAGATACGAGCAAACAATGGAACCGGTCAGTGCAGCCGCTGTAATCCACAGTGATTTGGAAGCGACGCCGCGGCTGTTCAACTGCTTCAGCGAACGCGGGGCATCGCCATCCTCCGCGAGCGAGACCATAATTCGACTCACGCCGAACAACGCCCCAACCATGGTTGAGAATGCGGCGCTGATGATAATGAGATTAAACAAGGTGCCGAGATATGGGATGTGAAATCCGGAAAGCGCCGTTACAAAGGGACTGGTGGCGTCGCTGATTGCAGAAGCCTCCGTCATTTTGAGCACGCCGAACAAAGCCAGCACATAGACAAGAACCAGCACCAGAAGGAGCGTCAGCCCCGCTTTTGCAATCTCTTCCCCGCGCTTCAATTCCGAAGCCGTGACCCCGACGACCTCAATGCCTCCGAACGAGAAGAAGACGAAAATCATAGCAGACCACAGCCCGCTAAAGCCGTGCGGGAACCAGTCATGCATACCAATAGGTTGAATCGGCACTTTAGGCGAAGTAGATAGTAAGCCGCACAAGAATAACGCGCCAAACACGATGAACAAGATGAGGATGGTTAGCTTTATGACTGCGAAAACGGACTCAATGGTGCCGAAGTTGCGCATGCCCATGAAGTTGATGCCGAACCCAAGCACAGCATAGAGCACGGAGAAGATGCCAAGCGGAATGTTGGGGAACCAATATTGCGTGAAGGTAGACAGCGCGACGATTTCACTGGACATAATGAGTACGCCCGATAACCAGTAGATCCATCCGGACATAAAGCCTGCCGAGCGGCCGAAGGCCATTCTGGCATAAGTGCGAAACGAGCCTGGCTGGGGGTCGTTTACGGTCATTTCAGCGAGCGAGGCGAATACGATAAATGTCGCGAGACCTGCAATGACGTACCCGATGAGCACGGATGGACCTGCCATGCCAATCGAGAGACCGCTCCCAAGAAAAAAACCCGCTCCAATAATCGAACCTATACCGATTAGCGACAGCTGCCACCATGCCAATCTTTTATGCATACCTAGTAACCTCCACGTCTCATTTCATCGCATTAGTATGCCCTGGTATAGTGGAGAAGTTACGGCGCGTAGAGAGTTGAATGGCACAAGCAGCAGTATCCCGCCTGAGCTGACAGTCAGCTCAGGCAGGCGCGCGGGACGATAGGTTACAGCACAAAGACGAGAAGCATCCATACGAGATGATACATAGCCAGCAAAGCGTAGATGAGGGTCACGATGAGAATCCACTTCTTTAGAAACGAAGTTTCTGATACATTTTGTATCAAATAGAGCAGAAGAAGCGGCAAAATAATTTTGTACGCGTAGAAGACGGTTGGATCCGTTTCGTACAAGTAAGCGGCAAACGGGTTTGCCTCACTGATCGCACGCATTCGAATGCCCATATCTGTAGCAAATGCATCGAAAAAAGATAAACCAACGAGCCATTTCAACGTGCTTTTACCCGGACGCAAGCTCCTGATGGCCACTTTCGCTCGAGCCGGCATCGCATCACCTCCATATTTTAGATACATATTGTATCATATTCTGCCGCATAAATACATCCCCCTGCTATAGCAAGAAGAGCAGCGGCGACAGCCTCGCCCTGCTCTCCTATACTGCTCAATCTCTCGAAGCCTCATACAGCTTCTGCGCCAGAAGTCCGGGCTGCGTTCTGAAGTAGGTCATATGGTCGCCATGCGAGCGAATCAGCCTGAACACGCCAAGTCGGCTCGACATATGCGGATGCCAGCCGAAGCCCTCGCCTTGAGGCAGTAAATTATCTTCCGTCAAATAGAGATAGCTTCGCGGGATCGTCAGGCTGTAGAACTTCTTAAGGTCCAGCTTCTCAAAAGCAGGCTTGGCGGGCTCCGGCCTGGCTTCGCTGTAAAGCTGCTGCGCAAGCCGCGAATCCGCCAAATTGACGAACAATTCACGGAAGAGCGGATACGGCAGCACGAGCGAATCATTCTGCGATGACTGTCTGAGCTGCTCAAACGCCTGCTGGGTTGGAAGCGGAAACTGGTCCACTACGGATTGACCATCGCCCAGCACGAATCCGTCCATAAAGACGAGCCGCTTGATCCGGTCCGGAACAAGCTCCGCTGTTTTCTGAATGACCGATCCGCCGAAGCTGTGCCCGACCAGTATGATATCACGCAAGTTATGATTGGTGATGAAATCCGCTACCGCCTTCGTAATCATGGCGTGCGTCACATTGGTATTCGGATCGCCTCCGTGCCCTGGATATTCAGGGGTATATACGCGATGGCCCATCTTACGCAGCATCACCGCAACCCCATTCCAGAAGCTGGCATCCGCCCATGAACCATGGACGAGGACGAAGGTGAGCGGCTGCTCCCGCTCTTTCGCTCTCTGCTCCATTACATATTGCCAACCGGGAATCCACTCGCTTACGCTATTCCTTATATCGAGATACATAACGGTTATTCCTTTCGCACCTAGCATTGGTTTATAGCCTAGTCTATGTCCGAAGCGGCTTCGGGGTGCCTTACACGGCACCCCGCTCCATTTGATATATGTACATTCAAACGACTAGAAAATTCATATATAGTGAAAACAATGATCAATTCGAAGGATATGGGGGAACGTTCTGATGAAAACAAGCAGCTCGATTATCGTTCAGGCCGAAGAAGGCCGTTTTCAAGGTGTCGCGGTCGCGCAGGAGACACCGGGTTTTAGCGGAACAGGTTATGTAAATGGCACGGAGAACGAAGGAGATTGGCTTGAAGTGGATGTACAGATTCAAGAGGAAGGCTTCTATGAGCTTAGCGTCCGTTATGCAGTACCGGACGGCTATCGGTCCAACGCGCTCCTCATCGATGGCAATTGCTACGGCTATGTGAGATCACGTCCCACAGACGGATTTGTAACCGAGCGTCAGTGCAGCGTGTTTCTAAAGGCCGGCACACATACCCTTGCCATGCTCAAAGCCTGGGACAGCGGCGTGGAAGTCGACAGCTTCCTGTTATCCGCCGTGGACGCGCCTGAGCTTAATCGTTCGCCGCGCCCTCTGCTCAATCCGAAGGCAACGGCGGAGACCGTGTCGCTGTGGAACTACTTGAACAGTCAGTTTGGTCGCAGCCTCCTTACGGGCCAGCATACCGCTTCCGGGTTTACGCCTGTAAAGGAATTCACCTATATCGAGAACGTAACCGGCAAACAGCCCGCTATTCGCGGGTTTGACCTGCTCAGCTATACGCATGCTACCGAAACAGCAGATCCAACACCGCACAAGCTGCTCGAAATCGCCGAAAACAAAGGCTCCATCGAATCCGCTATCGAGTGGACAACCGTCCATAATGGGATCGTAACCCTGACCTGGCACTGGTTTGCGCCAACCGGGGGCACGGACAAAACATTCTACACGAAGAACACCGACTTTAATCTTCCGCTCGCTTTAAAGCCGGATTCGCATGAACATCAGCTGCTGCTGGCCGATATCGATGCCATTGCGGAGCAATTGAAGAAGCTGCAGGATGCAAACGTACCGGTGTTATGGCGGCCTTTGCATGAAGCAGACGGCGCTTGGTTCTGGTGGGGCGCATTCGGTGCCGAACCGTGCAAACAGCTATGGCGGTTATTGTATGACCGTTTAACGAATCTGCACCAGCTTCATAACTTGATCTGGGTATGGAATTCTCATGTGGAAGAGTGGTATCCGGGCGAGGGCGAAACCGACATTGACAGCTGCGACATTTATGCGCCTTCCGCCAATTATGGCCCGCTTCGCAAACCGTTCGAGCAAGTAGATGCGCTGGCCGGCGGCAAGAAGCTCATTGCGCTTGGCGAGAACGGATCGATTCCGGATCCGGATCAGCTCCTCGCAAGCCGCACGCCTTGGCTGTGGTACATGACATGGGGCGAAGGTTTCGTGCTTCAAGGTAAATCAACAACGGACGAGCAATTGAAGAAGGTCTATCATCACCCGAACTGCATTACCCTTGATCGTCTTCCGAACTGGAGAAATGTCGGCCAAGCTTAAAGACGCCGAGGCCGTCTCAAAAAGGGGCTTCAGATAGGTATTGAAGCCCTCAGAGGCAATTTTCAGATAACAAAATGGCGTCACAGGTTTCATACCTGTGGCGCTATTTCTCGTCTTCGGTCAATCGCCGCTTTCTTCTGCAATTTTCATTTTGCGCTTCACAACAGCCTTGCCCCATTAGCAGCGGAGGTCCCAGTTGAACCGAAATGTTGCAATTTTCGCAGCATTTCTGACTTTCTAACTACAAGCCCAGCGAATGTTGCCTAATAAGCAACAATCACTGAGGGGCGAGTACCTTCCGACCCGGCGTAACCTAAATTTTAGCTAATCAACAGCCCTGGGGTGGTATCAGCATTTAACAAGGAATGGCTTCTTTTTGTTGTTTAAATGAAAAAAGGTTGCAACCAAAACGAAGCGGTCGAATGATTCTGAAGAAGCGCCAGCGGTCGCCTTTGTGAGTGGATGTCACAGAATAAGAGCTTGAATTGTCTAGGTAGGTGGAACGACAAATTAGACTACAATCCATTGGAGGAATCGATATGAACTTACGAATGAACGCATCCCAAGCCAACACTGCAGCCTACCAGGCCATGCTTAAATTCGACGGGACGGCAAAAGAATTAAATGCGGATAAAGTGATCTATGAGCTCGTCAAAATCCGCGCTTCCCAAATCAACGGCTGCGCATTCTGCGTGGATATGCACACCACCGATTTGCGGGCCATGGGTGAAAGCGAGCGCCGGCTGAACCTGATCGTCGTTTGGCGTGAATCTCCTCAATTTACGGAGAAGGAACGCGCTGCGCTCGCACTGACCGAAGCGGTCACGCTTATCTCCGAAGGCGGCGTGCCGCAGAGCGTTTACGACGAAGCCCGCAAGTATTTTGATGAAAGCGAGTTTGTCGCCCTGCTGCTAGCCATCAATGCCATCAACAGCTGGAACCGAATCGCGATCGCGACGGGCATGTTTCCCGACTGTTATGCGAAATAAGGGAACGAACTGACAAGCCACCCCGCCCGGGTGGCTTTCTTTCATACTCTTATCTTGATAAAATGCATCTAGAATCGGAGGTTGATACGCCTTGACGACGATCGATCATCACTCGTTAGAAGTGGAACAGTTATACCGCGAACATAAGTCGCTGCTTACGTCCATAGCTTATCGGATGCTCGGCTCGATGGGCGAGGCCGAGGATGCCGTCCAGGATGTGTTCGTCACGATAAGTAAGCTGGGCAAGACCGATATGACGCACCCGAGAGCCTACCTTGTCAAAATGGTGACCAACCGCGTGCTGAATGTCATGAAAGCAGCCCCGCGCAAGCGCGAGAGCTACACCGGCCATTGGCTGCCGGAGCCTATTATCGAACTCGGCCCTGCTGTGGATACGCCGCTGGAGCGAGTCATTCAGCATGAGCAGCTCGGCTATGCCCTGCTCGTTCTCTTGCAGACCTGCACGCCGCAGGAGCGTGCCGTCTTCGTGCTCCGCGAATCATTCGGCTACGATTACGCTGACATCGCGTCCATGCTGGAGAAGTCCGAAGCGGCCTGCCGCAAAATCTTTAGCCGCGCCTCCGCGAAGATCGGCCACCTGTCGCGCACGGACAACGAATCGACCATGGACTCGTCGATCGAACGATTCGTCCAGTCGTTCACGCAAGCGATTCATACCGGCCGCTTGGAGGGCTTCATCCATCTGCTCACCGAAGACGCGGTCATGCTCAGCGACGGCGGCGGTATCGTCCGCGCCGCCGTCAATCCCATTCTGGGCCGCGATCGGATCGCTGCTTTCTTTGCCGGTATTGCAGGCAAGGGCTCCCTTACCGGCCAGCTCTTCCATGTATCAATCAGCGGCCAGCAAGGACTGCTTCTTCAGCGCGAGGGTCGCCCCCCGCTTGCGCTCGTATTCGAGCCGAACGCAGATTTCAGCGCCATCCGGGCTGTTTACATGGTTTCCAATCCCGAGAAGCTTACCCGAATTAGCGATTATAATCCAAACAAGAAGAGCTGCTGAGGTCACGCCTCGGCAGCTCTTCTTATGTTTTAGTTATGGAATGCGGCTCTCGCTTAATGCCTGCACGGCTTTCTCGATGCGCCGCTGCCTGGTCTCGGCCGTCTTCGCGCCGTCAATGGAAAGCACAATTCTGCGCTTATTGCTGTAAGACAAGCTGTCGAAGAACGAGCGGGATGCCGCTGCACCGCTAAGTGCAGCCGAGAAATCTTCAGGCACCTCTAGCTCCCGAGGCTCCGAATCCAGCTCAAGCTCTACTTCGATCGCTTCACCTGCAGCTACACCGGCACCTTGGCGATTCTCCGCGCTGAGGGGGAGCATGAAGCGTCCGCCCATTGTCGCAACTGTACTGCGGTACAGATAAGAGCCAATCTTCACTTTAACGGCAGGTTTCTTGCTTGTCCCAAGTGACGCTACAACTTCGCTCGGCACCTCGAAGCCGGTTGCGGTCTTGCCGCCAAGCTCGACAATCGTTCGAAATTTCATCGCCTTTGCCTCCTCTGCGGTCTCAACTGTCCTTCTCCCGTCCCATCCTTGCTGCTTGCAATATCGCGATTGCAGCCCGCTCCCGCCGCTCGACATCCTCGCTTCGCAGCGCGGCTTTCAGTATGTCGAGCGCCTCCTGCACGGTCGCTTCGTCGACCAGCCTCATTCCAGCTGGCGCTGGCTTGGTGAGCAGCCGCTCCAGCTCCTCCCGGCTAACCGATCGCCCGAACGCGCCAAGCTTCCCTTCCCGCTCCAGAAAAACGAGCAGCTCCGGATGCAGCTCTTCCCTCTGCAAGCTTCGCAGCCAAGTCACGCCTCGTCTATGCCCGCTCCGATCGTCCGCGTTGTCGAAGTCCTCGAGGTAATAATAGTCGCCGAGATCGCCAAGATACATGCGCTCACCATCACTCAGGATTATGTAATCGCCGTCCTGCATGACCTGAGCGAAGCAGTAATGCGTCTCCGCTTCGCGTTTCAGCTCCGGCCCATCAAGCTCATAGCCTTCAGCTAATGTCGCTTCCAGCTCTGCTTTGGTGAAGCGGCTCATGTCTCCGATGCCCGGTCTACCGCAGCTTATATAATGATTTTCGACATATTCAGCTAATCCGTTCTTGCCTTCCGCCCCTGCTTGCATCCGAAACAACTGCATGTTGGCAACGCCCCTTTACACCATTATCCGGTTGCTTTACCATTCATACTATAACGCCCTTTAGCCCGGTTTGCCATTCATTCCGCATCATATCGATTAGGAGGCAATGAGCATGACAGCAGCCATCAAGGAAGAGTTCGATCGGCAAGGCTATTTCATTCTGAAGCAGCTCTATTCGCATGAAGAGGTGCAAGCGTTGAAGGCAGAAGCAGCCGAGATTCTAGCCAGACATGATGTCGACTCAAGCGGGGTTTTTCTCGGATTAGCGTCTGAAAGCGAATTGTTCAAGGACGCTGCGCGAACACCGGAGCTGGCCCGCGTATTGAAAGCAATCATCGGCGATTCCGTCCTCTTCATGAACGACAAGGTCGTCTTCAAGAATGCAAGCACAGGCTTCGGTTCACCTTGGCACCAAGACTACTCCTACTGGCATGGCAGTCACAAGTTCTCGGTTTGGATCGCGCTGGATGATGCGACTCCGGCTAACGGCTGTCTGAGAGTTCTTCCCGGTTCCCACCGATCGACAGTCAGCCATGATGGGGAAGCAGCCGATAATAACGGATTCATTCATCGCTTGAATGAGGATCAGATCGACGCTTCGCAGGTTGTCGATTTCGCCGCCTCCAAGGGAGACGCCATCGTCTTCCACGATTTATTGCTGCATGCCTCTTATTCCAATACATCCGGCGCAGACCGCTGGGCGCTGATCTCCACCTACAAGGACGGTACCCAGCCAGATCCCGAGTATCCATGGGCTAAAGCCGCTTTTGCGCTTAATTGATGCAACGCGAGGAGGCCCATCCCACTATCGCCGTACTAATACCGCTTCTTATAATCGACCAAATTACGCAGACCAGCAGCATTCCCGGACAAATACAGCTCCAAATTCGATAGGAACAACTTGACGAGCCGCTCCCCGTTGCGAACGGTCAGTCCACCGGCATTATGCGGCGTGAGAATCACGTTCGGCATTGCCCACAGTGGATGATCCGCGGGCAGCGGCTCTTGTTCGAATACATCAAGTCCCGCACCGGCGATAATGCCCCTATCCAGCGCCTCAACAAGATCTTCCGTCCGCACGGTCGCCCCGCGCCCCACGTTGATAAAATAAGCCGTACGCTTCATCACGGCGAATCGCTCGGCATGAAACAGATGCTGCGTCTCACTCGTAAGCGGCAAAATGTTAATGACATAGTCCGCTTCCCGCAGCGCTTCGTCAAGGCGCGACGTCTCATATACGACATCCGCTTCCGGCATCGTGCCGCCCGATCGGCGAACGGCAACGACGCGCATATCGAACGCGCGCGCAATTCGCGCCACTTCGCGGCCGATCTCGCCTGCGCCAACAATCGCTACAGTGCCTCCGTTCATCTCGGCAAGCGTATCCGGGCTTTCCCATAAGCCGCTCCGCTGGTTGCGAACGGCCGCGGCAATGCCGCGCGACAAGCCCAGCATCATGGCAACCGCCGTCTCGGACACCGATCTGGCGTGTACACCGCTGGCGTCCGTCAGCAAGATGCCGCGCTCCTCCAGGCGATCCAGAGGCAAGCTGTCGATCCCTGACGACCAGCTCTGCACCCAGCGCAGCTTAGTCCCCTCCTGCAGCGCAATGCTCTTCACCCTCGCATCCCACCCGAGGATGATCTCCGCCTCGCGAAAGGCTTGATCCTCCGTTTCCGACTTTCGGCCGAAAGTGATCGACGCATCAGGTGCCGCCTGTCGCACCGCCGCTTGCTGCTCCGAAGTAAGCTCTTGTAAACAAAGTATCGTGGTCATAAGGTAGAACGCCTCCTTGTTTGTAGTCCATTAGGTAGTCCACTTCGCCTGCTTTAGCTGACAAACTCATGAATATGCTGGTTTCTCCAGAAATCCGAGAACCGCCCTTTCGCTTGCAGCAGCTCCTTGGGCGAACCCATTTCCTGTACGCGTCCATGCTCCAGAAAAATCACGTAATCGACATCGCGAATCGTCGATAAACGGTGTGCAATGATGATTTTGGTACTAGCTCCGGCCCACTTCGGCAAATCGCTCTGGAACATCGCTTCTGTCTCCACATCAAGCGCAGATGTAGGCTCGTCCAAAATCGTGACCGATGCCTGGCGAAGAACAGCTCTGGCTATGCCAATGCGCTGTCTCTGCCCATGGGATAGCTTAATGCCTCGCTCCCCAACCTTTGTATCGAGCCCTTCCGGAAGCGCCCGAATAAATGCCGATTGTGACAGCTCCGCGGCTCTAAGAATGTCCTCATCCGTCGCATCCGCGAACCCGATCGCAATATTTTCCCGAATCGTGCCATCGAACAAATACACATCTTGGGTAACCGCGGCCAGCTGCCCCCGCAGCGAAGAGATGGTAAACGATTCAATGGGGCGCCCATCCAGCCGAATCGAACCGCCAACCGGTTCATAAAACCGGTAGAGCAGTTTAATCAGCGTACTCTTCCCGCTGCCGCTTGGGCCGACCAAAGCTACGGATTTGCCGGCCGGAATCTCGAAGCTGACGTTATGCAGGACAGGCCGGTCCTCTTGATAAGAGAAGGAGACATTATCGAATCGAATGGAGCAAGGCTTAGCCGGAAGTGCTTTTCCTTGGTCCTTCACCTCTGTTTCCATCTCCATGACCGTAAGCAGATTCTCCGCTCCGGCTGACACTCTCTGCAGCGAGCTTATGATTGCCGTTATGCTGACGAAAGGCTCGCTTACCTTATCGAGCAGCGTGAGAAAGGCGATGATCGCACCGGGGCCAATATCCCCGTTCACCATCAGAATGGCGCCAACGGTAATACCGAGCAGATAGCCGATCTTCTCCGGAATGAGGCGGACAAACTCGCGAAACGCCTCCATTTTCTCAACGGAGACCCAGAGCCGGATGCCCTCCCTGCACACCTTCTCGAACCTCGCAAAAACCGATTGCTCCAATTGATTCATTTTCACTTCCCGAATGCCGGAGAGCGTCTCATCCATATGAAAGAACACGTCTCCCCCGTTAGCCTGCTGATCGGCAATGAGATCCTTGAATCTCCCTCGCATTACCAGGCTGCTGAGCAGTTGGAATGGACCTACAAGAATGGCGATGGCTCCGAGCAAGGGATTCACGGTAAACAAATAGATGCCGACAGCGACGAAGGATACGGGCAGCGAGATCAGACGAAGCATATCGAATACGATAAAATGCTTGAACACTTCCAGCTCATTGAAGAGAATATTCTGCGTGTGGGCGCTGTGCGTGCGTTCATGATACTTGAGCGATAGATTCGTAAGCTGCCGAAGTATGATCTGCCTCATTCTGAACACAATATTGGTGTTTACGACTTGGTTGCAAATCCTTGCGCCCAGCGAGCAGAACAAGCCTAGCAGGACCATCGCGGCTATGCCGATGATTAATCGGACAAGCTCCGCATGCGTCAGCTCCGTGCCGCCGTCGAAGATTCTTCTGCTCAGCTCCGCGAGGAGGAGTGCGGCACCCGTGCCGCCAAGCTGCAGCACCAGAACGGCCAGATATAAATATTTGTAGCGCTTACAAAGCTCTAAAAATTGCCGGAATCCCTGTCTGCGAATCAGGCCGGTAACGCTCCTGGTCGATGTGCTCAATCCATTACCTCCATCTCTGGCTACGCTACTATTTTCGAAGCTCTCAAACCCTTGTGTTATACCGAAATGCAATAGCTTTAGCCTGCCATTTCCCCTGCCTATAGTCAAGAAAATTGCGGACTTTCAAAAGAAATAGTTTACATTCCATGTAATATCTTTATACTTAATGAAGATCATACTTATATGCAGAATACCCCATAATAGGAGGAATTTGAAGTGAGTGCAGCAATCAAGATTGGTATTGTAGGTTACGGAAACCTCGGCAAAGGCGTTCAGAAAGCGATCGCTCAAAATCCCGATATGGAGCTTACTGCGATCTTTACGCGCAGACAGCCTGAGCAAATGACCGGCGGCGAAGGCGTCCGCTTCGAACATATGTCGGCAGCAGAGCAATACAAAGGCATTATCGATGTGATGATTCTCTGCGGCGGCTCGGCTACCGATCTTCCTGAGCAAACGCCTGTTATTGCAAGCATGTTCAACACGGTAGACAGCTTCGATACGCATGCCAAAATTCCGGAGTTCTACGAAACGGTCAACGCTGCCGCGCAGCAAGCCGGTACCCTCAGCATTATTTCGACAGGCTGGGATCCGGGTTTGTTCTCCCTGAACCGCCTGCTTGCAGAAGCGATTCTGCCTGAAGGCAAAGACTTCACATTCTGGGGCAAAGGCGTAAGCCAGGGCCATTCCGATGCGATCCGCCGCGTACCCGGCGTTAAAGCAGGCGTGCAATATACCGTGCCGGTTCAAGAAGTAATCGATCAGATCCGCTCGGGTGAAACACCGGAGCTGGCTACCCGCGACAAACACCTTCGCGAATGCTTCGTTGTCGCTGAAGAAGGCGCCGATAAAGAAGAAATTACACAAACGATCGTGAATATGCCGAACTATTTCTCGGACTACAACACGACGGTGACGTTCATTAGCGAAGAACAGCTGCAAGCGGAGCACCAAGGAATGCCGCATGGCGGATTCGTCATTCGCAGCGGGATTACCGGCGCCGGCACGAAACAAATTATCGAGTTCGGCCTTACGCTCGAGAGCAATCCTGAGTTTACAGCAAGCGTGCTGGTGGCTTGCGCGAGAGCGGGCTACCGTTTAAGCAAAGAAGGCGGCAAAGGCGCGAAGACGGTCTTCGACCTTCCAATCGGCTACCTATCGCCTAAATCGGCTGAACAGCTTCGCCGCGAGCTGCTCTAATCGTCCCTTCGAACTTGCCATGGTCCCCATGGCAAGTTTTTTTATTTTCGCCGCCTGTTCAACCCTTCTCCAGCTTCACTCCCCGTAACGCCAAACTGGGCCTCTGCATAGGATAATCCATGTTCAAAATGGAGGTTATCAATCATGAGCTCGCAAAATCAGTCCGTGCAACAGGATCTAAAGCCGATCTATCAGTGCGACTCCAAAGTTCATCATACGCTCCGATCCGTCAGAGACCATCTTCATCAGCTATGCGCTAATCATGTCAATCGGATGGTCAAGATCGAAACGATGGACGGCGATGTCTTCGAAGGCCATATCGTCCATTGCGACAAGAGCATTCTCTACATTTGCCTCTTGAACGAAGGCGCCCATCGCGGGTTCTTCCCTGGACCGGGTTTCCCGCCACAGCAGACTTACAATAACGTTATCCTGCCGCTTGTACTGTTTAATCTTCTTGCCATCTCGCTGCTTTAAGCCTGTAGTGAACCGTTAACTTCACCGCAAAGGAGTGATTAACATGGCTTTTATGCCACCTGTTGGCCCTCAAGGGATGCAGCAGCCCCCAAGTTCACCGCCGCCGCAAATGGTTCCTCCAAAACCGCTGACCTCATCGACGCTTGCCATTGATCCGGGAGCCATCTCCCGCTGCATGTTCCGCATGACCTATATTTGGCCGCGCAGCGGACCCGGCTTCTGGTTCTATCCCGTCTTCCTAGGCCGGACGTCGGTCTCCGGATTCCGCTGGAACGGATTCTTCTGGATGTTCTCCGGCTTTGACCTGCAGCGAATCGATGCGTTTACCTGTGTTTAAATAGAAACGGCTGTTAAGCTAGAGAAGCTCCAACTTTTCCAAGAGGTAATAAAGTGAGATGTCCCTCTGTCATGCTGGCCATGGCTGAGGGACATCTCTTTGCGCTAACGAATCCTGAAGGTCTTATTCCTGTCCAAATAGCCATTTATCAGATCTAACAAATCGTAGAGGCCTTATTGTGAGGAAATCGAGCGAGAAACGCCCTTTTGACATCGAATAAGTCCTGTAGGATTCGTTAGAATTTCAAACCCCTTTCCTTTGTTGAAATAAGACCACTAGGATTCGTTAGCACTCGAGCGCATCGGGTTTTTCATTCGCGTGGAATCTGACAAGCTGCCTGCAAATACAATTTCAAGTGGAGATTGTTACGATGAAAGCAGGGGTACATGTAATGGGGAGCAAGCAAGAGTTTATAGTCGTGGTCGTGCCGATGTCGGAAATCAAGAAGTTTGTCGTGATTGATATTATTGGGGGTACAGTATTGTTTTATTTAATTAAGCTGCCGCTCCATTCCTTCTATGCCGCAATGGTAGGCAGCGCGGTTGGTCCGCTCCTCATCCGCCGTTCCTTGCGAAGTCCGAAGCCGCGCAAAAGGTAACATGTCATCCTGGAATTACGATCGCCTGCCATAGATTATATGGCAGGTTTTCTCACATTTAGTCTATAAATGTAATTTATCAGACCGCAAAGATTAATTAATTGGTATTATGATAAATACACGTTTACAATGTATAAAAATACAAACTTTCAGTAAAAAAATGCAAATTCGAGCCCTCATCATCCAAAGGAGCGTTGGTCAAATTGATAACCGTTATACCCGATCAGCAATTGGAAGCTGCACAAAAATACGTCCAATCCGTATACGAAACAATCGTTCAACGCAACCACCACGAACCTGAATTCCACCAAGCCGTGAAGGAAATTCTGGATTCCCTCGTTCCCGTTCTGGCCCAGCATCCGGAGTATGAGCAGAACAGTATATTAGAGCGAATTTCCGAGCCGGAGCGTGTCGTATCCTTCCGCGTGCCATGGGTGGATGACAAAGGAAAGGTGCATGTGAACCGCGGATTCCGGGTTCAGTTCAATAGCGCACTGGGACCTTATAAAGGCGGACTGCGGTTCCATCCGTCGGTAAATGCAAGCATCATCAAATTCTTGGGCTTCGAGCAGATCTTTAAGAACAGCCTAACCGGCCAGCCGATCGGCGGCGGCAAAGGCGGATCGGATTTCGATCCGAAAGGCAAATCCGATCATGAAATTATGCGCTTCACGCAAAGCTTCATGACAGAGCTCTACAAATATATCGGACCTGAGGTCGATGTACCTGCAGGCGATATCGGCGTAGGAGCACGGGAAATCGGCTACATGTTCGGACAATACAAACGTATTCGCGGCGGCAACGAAGCAGGCGTTCTCACGGGTAAAGGCATTGTCTATGGCGGCAGCTTGGCGCGCAAAGAAGCGACCGGCTACGGCTGCGTTTATTTCGTGAACGAGATGCTTGCCAGCAAAGGCTTAAGCTTCCAAGTCAGCACGGTTGTCGTATCGGGCTCGGGCAACGTCTCCATTTATGCGATTGAGAAGGCACAACAGCTTGGCGCTAAAGTCGTTGCGTGCAGTGACTCTGGCGGGTACATCTACGACCCGGAGGGCATTAACTTGGATACGGTCAAGCAATTGAAGGAACTGGATCGCAAACGTATCAGTGAATACGTGAAGATCCATCCGCATGCTACCTATACACCGGGCTGCGACGGCATTTGGTCCATTCCATGTGACATTGCGCTTCCTTGCGCGACACAGAATGAGATCGACGCGACGGCCGCGCAGCTGTTAGTAAATGGCGGTGTGAAGGCGATTGGCGAAGGGGCTAATATGCCATCCACCTTGGAAGCTATTGATGTGTTTCTGAATAACGACGTTCTGTTTGGGCCTGCTAAGGCTGCGAACGCAGGCGGAGTTGCTGTATCTGCACTCGAAATGGCGCAAAACAGCATGCGACTGTCGTGGACCTTCGAAGAAGTAGACACCAAGCTCCATAGCATTATGAAAAACATCTATGATAACAGCGTCAAAGCAGCCGCAGATTACGGACATGCCGGCAATCTGGTCTATGGCGCGAATATCGCCGGGTTTATTAAAGTAGCCGACTCCATGATTGCGCAAGGTGTCGTTTAATAGCGAAGCATAACAAAACCCACCGTGCTCGGTTAATGGTTGTTAACCTAGCGCGGTGGGTTTTTATAATTTCCGGCATGTTATCCTTCGCCCAGTACGGCTCCGAATTGATTCTTAAACATATTGGCATAGACGCCCTGTTTCTCCAGCAGCTCTTCATGGGAGCCCCTCTCCATGATCGCCCCGCGGTCGATGACCATGATAGTGTCGGCATCGCGAATCGTGTTCAGCCGGTGGGCGATCAAGAAGCTGGTGCGCCCATGCAGCACGCCCCGCAGCGCATCTTGGATATGCAGCTCTGTCCGGGTGTCGATGCTGCTGGTTGCCTCATCGAGGATAAGAATCGGCGGATCGGCCAGAATGACCCTTGCGATGGCTAGCAGCTGACGCTGACCTTGGCTTAGGTTGCCGCCATTCTCGGCAAGCACCGTATCATAGCGCTGAGGGAGCCTGCGAATGAAGGAGGCGGCATTGGCCAGCGCGGCTGCCCGCTCCATTTCCTCGTCCGTTGCGCTTGGCTTGCCGTACTTAATATTTTCCCGAATCGTGCCGGAGAACAAATAGGTGTCCTGCAGCACAATGCCGAAGGCCTGCCGGAGACTGTCCTTCGTATAATCACGGATATCGCGTCCGTCGATTCGGATAGAGCCGCCTGTCACATCATAAAACCGATTAAGCAGATTCACGATTGTTGTTTTGCCTGCGCCGGTAGGACCGATCAGCGCCGTGCTTGTACCCTCGGCAGAATCAAAGCTGATTCCCTTCAGAATCGGCACATCGGCGCGGTACCCGAAGGACACATTGTCGAAGACGACATGTCCGCGCGGATTGACGAACGCCTTCGCCCCCGGACGATCGGCCGGCTCCTCTTCTTCGTCGAGCACCTCGAACACCCGCTCCGCCCCCGCTACGCCGGACTGCAGAACGTTGAACAGATTCGCAAGCTCGATAAGCGGCCGCACAAACTGGCGCGAGTAGCTGAGGAAGCTGGCGATGACGCCGACCGTAATATGCCCGTTAACCGCCAGAATGCCTCCGACGATAGCTACAGCCGCAAAACCGATGTTGTTGATGACGTTCATAATCGGCATAAGGAAGCCCGAGCGGATCTGCGCCTTAATGCCAATCTCCCGCAGTTCTTCATTAACGACCTCGAAGTCATCAATAACCTTGTCTTCGCGGTTGAACGCCTTCACGATCTGGATGCCCGAGATCGTCTCTTCAATATGGCCGTTCAGCTTGCCGAGCTTGTTCTGCTGCTGCTTAAACAAAGGCCCGGTTGCACGGGCAATCGTCCGCGTCAGCAGGAATACGGCCGGTACCGTAATCAAGCTCGCCAGCGTCAGCACGGGGCTGAGCACCAGCATCATAACGAGCGCGCCGGTAATCGCTACCGATCCCGTCATCATTTGGATAGCCGACTGCGCGATGGTATTGCTTACATTGTCGATATCATTGGACATCCGGCTCATCAGTTCCCCGTGCGTCCGCGTATCGAAGAAGCGGATCGGCAGCTTATGCAGCTTGGCGAATAGCGCGGTTCGCATCCGTCCAACGATACGCTGCGATACGCCGGCCATCAGCCACCCTTGGAGGAAGGTCAGACCTCCATCGGCGATGTAAGAAGAGACAAGCGCAATGAGCGCGATCTGCAGCAGTCCGAAGTCGACCGGGCTGCCGTCACTCTCTACGGACATGGCATCGATCGCCACGCCGATGAGGTAAGGGCCGGCCAGCGTGATGAGCGCATCGATCAGGACGATGACGAAAATAATGGCCAGCAGCTTTCTTTCCTTGCCAAAATACGACCACAGCCGGCTTATCGTCGCCTTCAAATTCTTCGGCTTCACAACCGGTCCGCGGCCCATTAAGCCGCCTCGGCCCGGGACGTTCACGGCAGGCATAGGCGGCGGCGTACTTTGCGCCTGCTGTGCCGGAGGATTACCCTCTGGTCGATTATTCCGTTCAGACATTGGCACGCGCCTCCTTGCCGGTCTGCGACCGATAAATTTCCTGATAAGCCGCGCAGGTTAGCATCAGCTCTTCGTGTCGCCCGGAACCCACGATCTCCCCATTATCGAGCACGATAATGCGATCCGCATCCATGACAGAAGACATACGCTGAGCGATAAGAATACAGGTCAAGCCCTGCGCATATTCCCTGAGCGCTTCCTTAATGCGCGATTCCGTCGAAGTATCCACGGCGCTCGTGCAATCGTCCAGAATCAGGATGGACGGCCGGCGAATGAGCGCCCTTGCTATGGAAACCCGCTGCTTCTGACCCCCTGAGAGATTAACCCCGCCTTGACCGAGCAGCGTATCGTAGCCTTCGGGACAATCCAGAATGAAGTCATGCGCCTGCGCCATCCGCGCTGCCAGCTCCACTTCCTCATGGGTTGCATCTTCCTTGCCCCATAGCAGGTTCTCCCGAATGGAGCCGGTAAACAGCACGGCTTTCTGCGGTACGATGGCTATTTTCTCCCGAAGCGACTTCAGCTCGATGTTTCGCACATCCTGTCCATCCACTTCCACCGTGCCTGAGGTTGCATCATAGAACCGGGGAATAAGGTTAACGAGCGTGCTTTTGCCCGATCCCGTTGAACCGATAATACCAATCGTCTCTCCCGGCCGGCAGTCCAGCGTAATATCGCGAAGCACGGTCTCCGACTTGGCATAGGAGAAGGACACGCCTCTGAACGAAATGCTCCCGCTGCCGGGTTGCCCGGAAGCCTGCTGTGATTGTGGTTGCTGTTGCGGATTGAGAATTCCGCCATCCCGCACTGTCATAGAATCCTTCTCCGCGAATACCTCGCCGATCCGCTCGGCCGACGCCTTCGCTCTTACGAACATGGTGAACACACTCGAAATCATCAGCAGCGAGAACAAAATTTGCGTCATATAGTTGATAAATGCAATAATATGGCCAACCTGCATATGGCCGCCGTCAACCCGAACGCCGCCGATCCAAATGACCGCGGTAATCCCCAGGTTCACGGTTAGCATGATGCTTGGGCTGAAGATCGACATCAACCGCATCGCGCGCGATGATGCTTCCCGATAGGTATCGTTGACCAAGCCGAACTTGTCCGTCTCGTAATCGACACGGTTAAAGGCTTTGACAACCCGAACCCCGGATAAATATTCACGCGACACGCCATTCACGCGATCGAGTGCCCGCTGGACACCCGCAAACAGCGGAAAACCAATGCGCATATTGATCACAATGAGCAGTGCCACGAAAGGAATGACAACAGCCAATACAACCGAAAGAGGCGGATTCAATCGAATCGCCATTATGAGACTGCCGATACATATCAGCGGAGCTTTGACAAAGATACGCATGAGTCCGTTCGTGAAGTTCTGAATTTGGGTCACATCGTTCGTCAGCCTCGTAACGAGGGATGCGCGATCGAATTTATCGATGCTGTCAAACGATAACGTCTGAATTTGGCGGAACAGATCCGACCGCAGACGCGTGCCGAAATTGAGAGAGACATGGCTGGAGATAATGTTGCGCATCGTCGCCCCTGCCGCACCGATAGCTGTTATGAGCAGCATATAGCCGCCGAAACGGAAGACATAATCAAGCTGCTTGTTCGCAACCCCAACGTCAATAATGCGCGACATGAGCGTGGGCTGCATGAGATCGCACAGGGCTTCGAGCATCAGGAACAGAATCGCTGCGGCAAACGGTTTTCCGAATTGACGAAAATAAGGCTTTAGAAAGCTCAACGTTCAGGACTCCCTTACAGTTTGTCTTTCCTTATATTGTAACTACTATTGGCATGCAAATGGAACCCGGCTAACGAAAACTGATCAAGGAGGTACCCGCCATGAAGAAAAAATTAATCATCAGCGCAGCTGTCCTCATACTCCTAATTGCGATTGGATTCGGTACGCTCAAATGGATGAACTCCCGTACCTTTCAAGTGTTCGGGGGCATAACCAATCAAGTTGCGACCAATCAGAACGTCATCGCGCTCACCTTTGATGACGGTCCTACCGGCAATGTCGACCAGCTTTTACCGCTTCTGGACACTTACAAAGCAAAGGCTACCTTCTTCCTCATTGGCGGGGAGCTGGAGCAGAATCCGGAGGAAGGACGCCGAATAGCGGAAGCCGGACATGAAATCGGGAATCACACCTTCTCTCACGACCGGACGGTCTTTAAATCGCCTTCCTATATTCGGGATGAAATTGAAAAGACCAATACGCTCATCCGCCAAACCGGCTACAAGGGGGATATTCTTTTTCGCCCGCCTTACGGCAAGAAACTAATTGGATTGCCCTATTACCTACATAAGCATCATATGAAAACCATTACTTGGAGCCTCGAACCGGACACCTACTATTCAGCGACGGCCGATAAGGTACGCTATGTCAAAGAGCAGGCGAAGCCGGGGGACATTCTGCTCCTTCACCCTATGTATGATCCAAACGAGATCACCGCGATCCATGAAATGCTGCAGGCGTTAACGGAACAAGGGTATTCCTTTGTCACCGTTAGTGAGCTGCTAAAGCTGAAACAGTAAGGGCCCTTACCCCTCGTACCCCGGCTAGCCTCTTACCTCGCCTTTAACAAGCCGCGGAGCAAGAAGCACCTACCTGAATGTTGCATTTTGCGCAGCATTTCGCCGCGCTCGACCGCTGGGAGGAGCGAAATGTTGCTATAAAACTCAGAAAAGGACCGAGCAGCTGCCCGGTCCTTTTCTGAATCACACATAACGAATCGCCGTGCCGTAGGCATTCAACGTTCCCGACGCCAAACCGGGCGTGAGCAGGATGCCGATGACCGCATCACACTCTGCAACCGCACCGCCGGCGCGGCCAAGCTGCTGCAGCAAATTGACGGGCGAGCTGTTGCTTAGCCTGCCGGAGTAGACGGTGCACAGCACTTCATACGGCTGGGGCAGCGAGTGTACCGTGTATACCGGGACGACCCGCGCAGCTTCCGCAGTCGGCTCGGGCGATTTCGTATTCTTATTGCCGAACATGGATCAATCACCCCGCTATCGTTTTGCAACTATCATAGCAGATTAGCGTCTATTAGGTTAGCTTATCCACGTCATGTCAGCCTTCTTCACTTGCCATTGTCCGTCCTTTAACTCCACGACAACGCGCATGCCAATGGATCCGTCGCCGGAGCGATACTTGGAACCCTCAACAATAAACTGCTTGGCAGTGAGCTCTGTCTTATCCACCTTGAGCAGCACGCCGTCCAGTGACAGCGTATTCGGATTAAACAATCCGTTGGCTTCCAATTGCTCATAGGTCGCTTCCATCACATCAACCTTGTAGGTTTTGAAATGGTCCAGAATCTGCTGCTTATCTGCCTCATCAAGATCCTTCAAGTTGCTCATATCAACGGCGATGTACTTCATGCCGGTATTCAGACCTTCATCGACCGGCATAAAGGCGTCCAGCGCCAGGCTGTACAGCTCGCCCTTATCTGCAGCGGTAACTTCAGACTTCCCCCCGCATGCACTCAATAGCAGCATAACCGCACATAAGGACACCCACATCATCTTTTTGACAAGCATACGAGCCCCACATCCATTCCAACCTTATTGCTATAGAAGACGGCATGAATAGTAAAATTGTTGCCAGGGTAAGTTAAACAATCCGTCTTGCAGGCGCTTTGGTCCAATATTGAATATTCCTTGACAGGAATATTCCTGGTAGAGTATATTCAAAGCAAGAAATTTAACGCTGGAGGAATCATAATGACCGATAATCAAGCAATAAACGCCAATGTAACAAGTATGGAGGATGGAAAGTTAGTCATTTCTCGCACCTTCGATG
This sequence comes from Paenibacillus rhizoryzae, assembly GCF_059686995.1. Taxonomy (NCBI): domain Bacteria; kingdom Bacillati; phylum Bacillota; class Bacilli; order Caryophanales; family Paenibacillaceae; genus Paenibacillus; species Paenibacillus rhizoryzae. The sequence continues at coordinate 119,739 of NZ_JCAALT010000009.1, forward strand.
CACCGCGTGAATTAGTATTTAAAGTATTCACGGAAGCTGAGCATCTGAAGCACTGGTGGGGACCGAAGGGGCTGAGTCTTGAAGTGGTGAAGCTTGATCTGCGTCCCGGAGGGATCTTCCACTACACCATGAGCACGCCCGATGGACAAACCATGTGGGGTAAATTCGTTTATCAAGAAATCGTGGCACCGGAGAAGCTCGTCTGGATCAACTCGTTCTCAAACCCCGAGGGCGGAACGGAGCGTCCTCCATTCGCACCGCAGTTCCCGCTGGAAATCTTGAATATCGTGACGTTTACGGAGCAAGATGGCAAAACCACCCTCAAGCTTGAGGGAGGCCCTAACAATGCAAGTCCGGAGGAGCACGCATTCTACAGAGGCATGTTCGAATCCATGAACCAAGGGTTCGGGGGCACTTTCGACCAACTCGACGCGTACTTGGCTAGTTTCTAACCAACGGCTAAGGGCCGTGACAGTCACCATAAGGTGGCTTTCGCGGTCTTTTTTGTTTGAACGGGCTTTTGGGGAATAATACATGGATCAACGGATCGAAAGGTGCGTGTACAATGAAGAATAACAAGCACTACGCGGTGTTCATGCTCCTCTTCCCTTGCATTATCCTGTGGGATTTGGTTATGGATCTCCTTCAAGGCCTCCCCCCGGACCGTATGCTTCGAAATTTAATATTCCCGTTCTCCATGTTCGACTTTATCGAGAAGCTCATGCTTGCGACACTCCTCTTCTTCTATCTGCGCAGGCCGATTATTGCCCTTGTACGCAAGTTCTGGCCCGGGCACTGACCGCTCGTCCCCATCAGGAGGAAGCAGCGGATTTCCCTTTGCGCCGAATTAAGCCGATCAGCATGAGTAGGGTTGGGATCGCGTATTGGAGCGGCAGATGGAGGTAATACGGCACGATCTTAAGTCCCTCCTGCAGATGCTCCGTCAAGCTTCCCGCGACCGTAAGCGATGTGAACATGACGATGAGACCGATCGGCATGATTAACGTCTTGTGATTCGGGATTCGGAATAAATCGCCGGCCGCCAAGATCGCGGCATACATGAAAGTGCCTATTTTGACGAAGCTGGTAATGACAAACAAGAAAAGCACAATGGCATCCATGCGCTGAGCGATTTCAGACAACTTTAAACGGCTCAAGGCCGTAAACAGCGGGAATGTCGCACGCGAAGCGATTTCGGTGCCGAGCACGGAAGTATTCACATAGGTGGCAATGATGAGCAGAACCGTGCTGAACACCATGGCGCCGACGCCGATTTTGACAGCCTTATATTTCTTGTTCAAATAAGGAAGAAACATCGTCATTACGATCATTTCGCCGAATGGAAACGTGATGTTCGTGGGAAACAGCGCTTTCCAGACCGGTTTCCATCCTTCGCCAAGCACGGGGAGCAGCCGATTGCCCTCCGACATTTCCGAGAAAATGACCAAGAAGATGATGAACAGAAACATCATGCAGCAGAGTATGAAGAAAACAAAGGTTGTTCTCGCAAACACCTCCACACCCAGACGAATCGTATAACCAACCGTGATCAGCATAAACATCGCCAGGGCGAACAACGGCGTGACATCATAGGCTGCAGCGGATAGCAAATCGATAAAGTCTCTGACGTCGCGGCCCGAGATATATATAAAATACAGCAGATAGGCAAAGCCCAGCACCCATCCCGGAACAGGCCCGATAATTCGGCGCATGTACCCCGTTAGAGGGAGATCCGGGTACAGGTTATACAGCGTACCGAATACTCCGGCAAACAGGGCAACGCCGCATAGACAGCCGAGTAGAATGACAATCCAGGCATCTTGCTTTGCACCCATCCCGAGCTGAATGACGACGGCTGTCCCCAGCTCGAATAACGTAATCCATGCAAACAAATGCAGCGGACCTATATGTACGACTCGGTTATTCATGCTAGCACTCCTCTCTATTTCAAGACTTCTCCATCAGCGATTTTCCTCGCATGCCCGATCTTAGGATCTGCCCTTGGAAGGTGATTGTCACCTCCGCTTCCGAGAAGGCTTCCGCCCAATTATCTTGTACTTGTCGCCATGCCTTCGGATGACTGCGCTGTAACACTTCGCCAAAGCCAAACACATCAGAGCGGACGGCTTGTGCGCTCTGAATCGCCGCCAGCATACTGGATTTCGCAGCTTCCCCCCAGTCCTGCTCCAGCTTGTTCAGCACGGATAGCTCCGTAAGCGCGATGCCGCATTTGACTTCGGCCACATTTCCTTCAGCTTTCACGACGATATGCACGTTCGGATGACCGTCTTTCATCGAAACCTGGGTCTTGGTTTTGCTTTTAATAATTTCAAGGGCAAGGGCGTCTGCTTTCCCTGCGCATGACAAATTCATAATCGTGCTCTTCATTTGATTGATGATGAACATGTATCCACGCGCTTTCTCATTCTCCAGCCATCCCACTAGCTTCCCTTCACGAAACATGGCAATGCCGGATACTTCAAGGTGATAGGGAAGGCGCGTCTGTCCCAGATTCTGCTTCTGCGTCACATTCTCATCATTGCCCATCATCCGAAGTCCGCTGATCGATGGTTCAGCCCCCGGATTGATGAGCTTCCGGATAACCTCGTCGATACCGATATTCGGCGAGCTGGACCAGATTTTCGATGAGAATTCGCTGGCTCCCAGCACAGCCTGTGCTTGTAAAGGTGCAAGCGGTGTGATCGTACTAATTAATTTCCCCGAGGGACTGCCTCTTGCAACGAGCAGCATTGACGTTAACCGAACCTCATGCGAGCGTTCGAAGAAGTCGAAAATCTCTTCGATGCCTTCTTTTGCAAGCCGCTCGCCGAGCACGACCACTTGGATATGAGAGAAGAACAATTGCCTCGGTACCTGCTTGGATGCTTTGCGAATCCCCTCAAACAACGTCTTCGATTGCACGCTGTAAATGGTAAACGGCGCCCCTCCTCCTCCACCGCCGCCATTTCCCGACTTCGATAACTCGCTAGGAACCACGACTTGGAATGTCAGCTGGTATTGATCGGAATGCTCCGCTTTGTCGATCGCCATTGCCGTCACGATCGCCAGCTTGTTAAGCTCTCTGCTGTTCCAGCAGCCGGTAGCAAACAAGACAGACATCAATGAGATTGCAAGTAGAGCCAGCTTAACCAACCGTTTTCCCGTCTTCATCTGATTGCCCCCTAACTCACTCGCTCTGCGGTTTTTGCCCCGGAGGCATCCGAACAACCTCCTCCGCCGTATCGTCCGGCCTGGCCCGAAGGCTCCAATGCGGGAGACGGACAAATACGTCTTTCATCTGCTTATACTTGAAGGGCACGAGCGGCGATAGGAAGGATACGCCAAACGAGCGTAACGAATTCAAGTGGGCGACCATCATGATCATGCCGAGTATGATGCCATAGAAACCAAGCAGTCCGGCCGCCAGCATGAATAGGAATCGCAGCAATCGTGCCGTAATGGCCAGATTGTAGGCCGGAATCGAGAAGTTCGCGATCGCGGTAATGGCTACTACGATTACCATGATCGGGGATACGATACCCGCTTGAACAGCTGCTTCTCCCAGCACCAGCGCGCCTACGATCGACACGGCTTGTCCAACGGCCCGAGGCATCCGAATGCCCGCCTCCCTAAGAATTTCAAAGCTGATCTCCATGATGAACGCCTCGACGAGCGCCGGGAACGGAACGCCTTCTCTGGCCCCCGTCAAATTAATCAGAAGCGTCGTTGGCAGCATCTCCTGATGAAAGGTCGTCAAAGCAATGTAAGCAGCCGGTCCAAACAACGAAATGATGAATGCCATATACCGCAATAACCGAATGAAGGTGCCGATATCGTATCGCTGGTAGTAATCCTCGGCAGCGGCGAAAAATTGCGAAAGCACCGTGGGCACCACTAAGGCGAAAGGCGTTCCATCCACCAAAATGGCAATGCGTCCCTCCAGCAGATTAGCGGCGATTACGTCCGGTCTCTCCGTGTTGAATACGGTAGGGAAAGGAGAGCTCCAATTGTCTTCGATGAACTCTTCGATATACCCGGATTCCAAAATGGCGTCCGTATTGATTTTATCCAGCCGACTTTTTACTTCTTGCTTGATTTCGTCCTTCACGATCCCATCGATATAAAGCATGGCAACGTTGGTTTGCGTAACGCTGCCAATCTTAATGGCTTCAAAGCCGAATTTCGTGCTCCGGATCCGGCGCCGCACAAGGGCGATATTCGTTGCGAGCGACTCCGAGAAGCTGTCCTTCGGCCCCCGTATGACAACCTGGGTGCTCGCCTCCGATACGGCGCGTTTCTCGCCGCCAATCGTATTGCCGCACACACATTGGCTCCAGCCATTCACAATTAGGATTGTCTTGCCGGTCAACAATTCCAGCAGCATGGAGGTCCAGTTATCGATGACCTCGATCTGCCCGACCGTGAGCGCATTATCGCATATGAACCGGAAAGCAGCCTCCGGAGAATCGGTGCCTTCCGGTATTTGCGGCAGAAACGGCGACATGAGCGACTGCATCACAAATTCGTTCACCACTTCTTTATCTGTAATGGTATCCAAATAGATAGCCGCCACATGGAGCGGCTGTTCTGTTCGTAACGTGAATTTACGCACAATCAGATCAGGGCTGGACGTTAGTTCAGTTCTGATTCGGCTTATATTGGCATCCAGATCCGTTTCAAGCTGTCCGGGCTGAACAGCTCGAGTCCCCTTGCCGCCGCCTGTCTTGCCATGGCCGAATACTACTCTTCGTATCCTCATCTGAGTTGAATCTCCTTCAACCTACAATTTTCCTGCGTGCCATACAGGCTAGTATGCCTTGTTTCTCCTTTTTTTACCTATTGGGGCTCATGAGAAAAGCCGGCAGCTCTCCTGAATGGAGAGTTGCCGGCTAGTACTACTCATGATAGCTGGTAATGCTTATTGATCAATGTCTCGTTTTCCTGTCTGCTGCTCATACTCGCCTTTAATAACATCCAGGATACGTTTAGCTTCTACTGCCGCAGTGGCGTTTCGATCATGCCCATTGTAAGTGATGAGCGCCTTCCATAGCGCCCAGCCGCGTGCCCGATGACGTGTTCCTTCGTCGCAGCCGACTTCCCGCAGGAAGATCTCCCTGCTTTGAGCGTCGAAGAATGTCCATGCCATCACATAATCGCAGGCCGGATCGCCGGTACCCATTGTGCCGAAGTCGATAACGCCGCTGAGTCGCCCGTTCTGCGCCAACAGATTGCCGATTGCGACATCGCCGTGCACCCAGACTGGTGCCTCCGTCCATTGCGACTGTAATGCCAAGTCCCACATTTCGTGATAGATCCGGGTTTCAAAGGCCGACTTCAGATCCTCAAGCGTCGTCATCGTTTCCTCGTGATAAACCGTAAGCGAACCTCCACGGTAGAAATTATGCGCTCCCGAAGGAGGTCCTTCCGCAGCCGGAATAGCCCGAAGCTCCTTTAAGAATGCAGCCAAATCGACTGCAAGTTGATTCAGGTCATCTATCGAAGCAAGGCTTACGGTTTCCCCTTCGATCCAACGATTGATGGACCATGGCCACAGATATCCTTCCGCAGGATTCCCTTTCGCTACCGGAGCCTGTATAGGTAAAGTAAGGTGCGGTCTAAGCTTAGGCAGCCACATGAGTTCTTTCTCGACTTGGGCCGCATACGAATCATGGCTTGGCAGCCTGACGCTCATCTCCGCGCCTAAGTGGAAGGTTCGATTATCATGGCCGCTCTTGGCAACCGGATAGATCGGCAAGTCTGCCCATTGCGGGAACTGCCCTTTGATAAGCCTGCTTACGAGCTCTTTGTTGATTTCCGTCATTCGTTACCTCCTATAGATAGACGATTCGCTTCATTTCCCTTACCCAATCAAGGGAGCGGATTGTCCAAGTGTACCTTCAACCTCGTTCCCTTCCTTCCGCCAATACTCGATGCCACCCAGCATCTCTTTTACCTGGAAGCCAAGGCCGGATAACCGCGCCGCGCCTTTGGTGCCGCCATTGCAAGCCGGCCCCCAGCAGTAGACCACGATAACCTGCTCTTTCGAGAAGGCGGCTGTCGTTTCCGGGCTGATTGTGTTGGACGGCAGACTGATCGCACCCGGAACATGGCATTCTTCATAGGCCTTCGCGCTGCGAACATCGATGAGCAGAAAATCATTCAGCCCATGCTGCATGTCATATCGTACATCCGCAACATCTGTTTCCACGGATAGTTTGTTCATGTAGTGGCGATGAGTATGCTCGGGCGATGCAGCAGGTGTCTCAAGAACGAGGGATTGGCGTGTTTGAATGGTCATATTGATTACCTCCAGTAGGGTTGTGGACTTCCTGATTTCAATGTATCACAGCCCCTAACCATGGAGTTATCGATAGAAATCTATACTATACTTCACTCATTTCGATAATTGAGACCGCCGCCGCTAAGCAGCTCCACGAAGCCGTCGAACGCTTTCGACTTCCATTTCTTCTTGGAGTAAATCAATTGCGTATAGAACCTGCAGTCCGGGTGGACAAAAGGAATCGCGATTAGCTGGCCTTTGCGGATTTCCTCGGCCACCGTAATCTGGGGCACTAGGGCAATCCCCAGTCCATAGATCACACACTGCTTGATGGCTTCCAAATTGCCAAACTCGTACGAGAGACTGAAGCTCACTTGATTGCCCTTCAGCACCTTGAGCAGCATGGCTCTGTACGTGCAGCCATCCTCCGTCATAATAAGGGACTCGTTCTCCAAATCCGGGGCATGGACTTCGTTATGTCCATTAAATTTATGATTGGGGCTCGCGATAATGACCAATGTCTCTTCTCGCAGGATGGTGCTGTGAAGCTCGGGGTCCGTGAACGGGGGATCCAGAATGATCCCGACGTCGAGCTCGCCTTCCTTGACCGCTTCGATGATGAACGGCTCATTCGCCGGTTGAATGACAATGTTCATGTCCGGATATTCGCGGCGATAAGCCTGCAGATGCGGCGGGAGGTAAAAGGCAGCCAACGTCTCAATCGTTCCGATTGACAGTGTCCCCTTGGATTGTTTGGCTACGACTTCTTTGGACTCTTCATGCAGTCTGTAGATATCGTTGGCATATTGAAGGAGCGCCTCACCCGCCATCGTCAGCTTCATGCCTCTGCCGAAACGCTCCAAGAGGACCGCCCCGTACGATTCCTCCAGCTTCTGAATCTGCGACGTAATGCTTGACTGGGCGTAGCCCAGCGATTCCGCGGCTCGCGTATAGCTCCCGCACCTGGCCACCTCGCGGAACGTCTTCAAGTACGTCAGTTCCACGGTCACCGCCTCCATTCGAATAAGAAGTTCCAGCTACTTTAACATGAACTCACCGTTACGGCAATCCATATGGGACGGTTCATGTGCCGCTTAAAGACTGGAATGGAGCTCATGCAGCTTAAGTAAGGCATGTCTCTCTAATGACTGAATCTCTCTCAGGAGCTCCGCACACCGATCACTCTGTTCGAACGGTTGCATGCGTGGTTCCGTGTACGGATACATGTCCTTTAGAACCTTACAATTAGTCGCGATTTCGTTATAGGTACATATGAGTTCATCAACGGCGCCGATATTAAGATTCGTCACCTTCTCTCTGATTTCGCATAGAAACTGGCCCGCATGCTGCCTTGCTTCAGTAATAATTTCGATAAATAAGCTGAAGAAGTACTTGTCCAGCTGCCGGTTTGTCAGCGCTGTTAGCCAACGCCCATAGGCCTGCGAACCGACGAGGTAGGTTTTGCCGGACCATTGGTAGACTCCCCTCTCATTTAACCGAATGACGAACCCGAGTGCCTCTTTCAGCGCAGCCCGAATGTCTTGCTTAGCCGGAATCGGCTTCGCCCAGTGCAGAGAAATCAGCCCGCTTGATAGGTCGGTTTGCGTTGCGGATGACTCGCGATCACGAACACAGTTGATGCAAGGGCATTGACTTAAACCTAACGAGTTCCATGGAATAACATCCTCACTATGCTCGAATCCCGTATGCCACGTGTAGGTGTAGTAACCATGATCATCGATCGCGTAGATGACCGACGACTGGTTGTTGATATCGATATTTTTTGCAAATACCGGTTGTCCGGCATGAATGGCTTGTTTGGCTTTCTCCCAAGCTTCTGCTTGTAATCGTGCGAAGGTCTCACCCTCTGCATGAACATGGTAACCTTCAATGTCCAAGCCGAAATTACGAGCAAGCTGAAACACATCCGGTTCGAGCGGCCCACCGTTAGGTTCGCACATGTTCTCATCAAGGATATGCAGGAAGGCGATCCCCGTCATGCCATACATCCATGAAGTCGTTAGCGGAAGCTGATAATAGTCAGCAACCGACTTTATAGCGCCAACCAGTGAAGCATCAAGCCCACTAAACCTATACTTCTCCAGCTTGACCACAGCATCAGGTTGAGCAATCGTATCCTCTTGCATTCGCCACACACCTCCGCAATTTCTTACAGAGAATCTTCACCATTATTATCCAAATTACCTGCCGCATATAAAAAAAATACAGAGCCCTGACGATACGACCACCATGCTCTGTATAGCTGCTTATTGCTTGAAAGATAACCCATTTGCCTCCAGAGCCGCTCTCAGCTTCGGCATTGAGCCTGGCCCCATACCATGATACTTGAGTATCTCCCCTTCGCTATAATTCGATAGCTGCTCTAGCGTGGTTATCCCGTTGTTCTCCAACGCTCGTCTTGCCGGTGCCGACAGCTGAGACAGAAATCCGTTCTCTGGCTTCCGCTCTTGCTCGCAGGTTGGGCAGGTCGGACAGTCCGTGCTTTTATAATACTTATGTCCTTTCTTGCAGGTTCGTAAGGTTTTCTCGGTCGTTGCCATTGGTGAGCACCATCCTCTCCGGGAAATTTACCGTTTTGTTTATTGTACCGCAAAAGGACCAGGCGCTGCCGCCTGGTCAACGATTCATCTATTGCAGCATGGAAGATCACCTAGAGGTCTACATCTGAGAAAATACTGCTAATGTCACGAATGTAGATCACCTAGAGGTCTACATGCCCGCCAATACTGCTAATTTTGAGCATGTAGATCACACAGAGGTCTACATGCGGGCCAATGCGTTCAACGTGAACTATAGTGCGACGAAAAAAGACGTGGCACACCGTCAATACAGTGCACCACGCCAATTTGCTTAGCCGTTTCCAGCGCCCGCCGCGTCGACGACTTGTCGCAGCAGCTGGGATGCCGCGAACGGATCCTCCACGAGCGAAATCGCAGAGATAAGAGATATGCCGTCGGCCCCGGCACGGATGACGTCAGCCGCGTTCATATCGGTGATTCCGCCGATGCCGACGATCGGAATATGCATGCCCAGCTCCCGCATCTGCGTGAGCACGCTTAGGCCTGAAGCATCCTTGGCATCCTCCTTCGTGCGAGTGGAGAACAGCGGCCCGATGCCTAAATAGTCTGCGCCGCAACGAATGGCAGCTTCAGCCTCCTGCACGTCGTAAGCAGAGACGCCAAGCAGCTTATTGTCGCCGATTAACCGGCGAACGGCCGTTGCCGCCTCATCCTCCTGGCCGACATGGACGCCGTCCGCGTCCACTTCTAAGGCCAGCTCGACATCGTCGTTCACGATGAACGGAATACGGTGCTCGCGGCACAGCTCCCGAAGACGCCAAGCAGCTCGATTCGGGCATCACCTACAAGCGCGCCGCTGCCCTTCTCGCGGAACTGAAACATCGTGACGCCGCCTTTGATCGCTTCCGACAATACCCGAACAGGATCGCGCCCCGGCAAACAGTTGTTGCTCCCCATGATGAAATAAAGTCGCAGCGCCTCGCGTATGACCTTATCCGGCCAAGCCCCCGCGCTCATCGTCCACTCTCCTGATCGCGGTACGCCCAGTGATTGGTCGGTCCGTGCCCTTGTCCAAGGCCAAGCGGAAATTCGATCGCCGCCTGGATGAAAGCTTTGGCGACTTCGACAGCTTCAGGTACGTCGCGGCCTTTGGCAAGCTCAGCTGTGATCGCCGAAGCGAACGTGCAGCCGGTACCATGCGTATGGCGTGTTTCTCTCCGCTGGCTGCGAAACTCGTAGAAGTCCCGGCCATCATAGAGAATATCAATCGCCTGCCCGTCATCGGTCAGATCGTGGCCGCCTTTGAGCACGACATGCTTGGCACCGAAGTCGGCCAACCGTTTGGCCGCTTCTTTCCGCGCAGCAATGCCGGCGATTGTCATCCCCGTCAGCGCCTCCGCTTCCGGCACATTAGGTGTGACAACCCATGCTAGCGGAAGCAGCGTTTCTTTCATGGCGCGAACCGCTTGATCGAGCAGCAGCGAAGCTCCGCCCTTGGCGATCATAACCGGATCGACAACGACCTTGCTCCAGCCGTAACGGCGGATTTCTTCGGCAACCGCAACGATAATCTCATCGTTGAACAGCATGCCCGTCTTCACCGCATCCGTGCCGAGATCGTCCCCGATGGCCTCGATCTGCGATCGAACCGCTTCTGCCGTCAGCGGATAGATTCCCCGCACGCCAAGTGTATTCTGCGATGTAACAGCCGTAATGGCCGACATCCCGTATACCCGAAGCTCTTGAAATGTCTTCAAATCCGCTTGAATACCGGCGCCGCCGCCGCTATCCGAGCCTGCAATCGTTAATGCTCTCGCTATACTCATGGTTCAATCCGCTCCACTCGGCCCAGCTTCTCGATATCCTCAGTAGTGACATTCGACAATTGATCGAGGAACGCGATTTGGAAGCTGCCAGGCCCTTGACCGGCCGCTTTGCCTACTGCAAGCTCAGCAGCTACGCCATATGCCGTCAATGCAGCTAAGGATGCAACAAGCAGATCGCTCTCTACCGCCGCGAATGCGCCGATAACGGACGTTAATAGACAGCCCGTTCCGGTAACGCGCGTCAGAATCGCATCCCCATTGCGCACGGCAAACGTCCGCGTACCGTCAGAGACGATATCGGCCTCGCCGGTAATAACGACGACAGTGCCGAGCTGCAGCGCCGCATGCTTAGCCAATTCGACAACATCGCCGCCGCTTGTGCCGGCATCGACGCCTTTAATCGACCATTCGCGTCCGACCACGTTCGCGATTTCGGCTGCATTTCCGCGAAGGATGCTGATCTTAACTTCTGCCAGTAATCCTCTCGCTGTGTCCGTACGGTAAGCCGAAGCTCCCGCTCCGACCGGATCCAGCACGACCGGGACGCCATGCGCGTTCGCTGAGCTTCCCGCCAGCTTCATCGCCTCGATCTCCGTTTCGTTCAGCGTTCCAATGTTCAGTACGAGCGCTCCGGATATTTTGGCAATATCCGCGACTTCTTGCTTGGCATACGCCATAACCGGGGATGCCCCCAATGCCAACAGGCCGTTCGCGGTGAAATTCGTGACGACAACATTCGTAATATTGTGAATTAACGGGTTCGTTTCCCTTACTTGTTTCAGCTTGCTCGCTACAGTTTGAATGTTCATAGCCTCGGGCCACCTCTTCATTCTTATTTTCCAACCTTATCAAAAAAGCGCCTTACCCGCAGAACGAGGGTAAGGCGCCAACATGCGCACGACAGCCGTGAACTTCCTACGATGGCATTACCCAACAGGTTAAACGGTCTACGACGGATTAGTCGTACTCTCAGCCTGTTTCTACAAGCTCCCGCGCTATTATTTGATTGTGATCAGTGTAATCCATGACATCCGAAATTGCAACGGTAATCACGGGCCATTCATTATAGGAGTCCTCGCAATCTCAAAATACTAGAATAGGATAGAGTATCCCGCTTTGAAAGGAGGGTACACCTCATGGCAGGTTTAAAAACATTTGTAAATACCACCGGAGCCGCTTTGGATATTACGCTGTTTATCCGCGCAGGCTTGGAGCCTTATAACCAATATGGCACGGAATCCTTCACCCTTGGACCATTTGGGACGGAAGAGGTTGCTTACGGCGACGACGACAACGCTTTTCTAAATGGCATCCTGCTTTTCACGATCTTCGAAGGCGACCTCTACAGCAAAATGCAATTCGTTGTTACCCGCGGAAGCGAGTTGGATGGGGTACTAAATACGAACAGCATTATTACGTACACGCTTACAGACACGGATTATGTCCTTTCGGGCAGCAACTAATCCGAAGTTGATCAACCGCGCAGAAAGAATGGACCCCGCTTCACGCAAAGTGATGGCGGGGTCTGTTTCTTTCCATAATCAAGATTGTAATGGGCCGATTCCTAGTGGAAAACGTTCAAATAAGCCCGCTTACAACCGTCACGAGCGCTTCAGCCTGCTGCCCCAGCTTCCGATCCCCGATTGTAACATCGACCGCGATTCGGGCTCGCTTCACCGAGATCCCGGCAGGCACCGAAATCGCGAACTGCACCGTCTCCACGTTGTGCGCATCGATTTCCAACTGCTTCTCATCGGCCTCTATATGCCAGCTCGGAGGGGTAATCAGCCGCACGGACGCCTTTTCCCTGCTTGAGAACGGATTTAACACCTCAACCGCAATTTCGGTCGTTTCCCCGCCGTTCACCTCAATTTGGTAAGGTTTAATCCATGCACAATAACCTTCGGCTCCCAGATCGATCTTCTCCAGAGGCAACAGCTCATCATGCAGCTGCTTCAAGCTTTCCCCGTCGCGCTTCAGCTTGTCGAAGTAACCTTCCTCCACCCATAGCGGATCCCAGTGGCCGGAAATAATGAGATCGGGATTCAACCTCTGGTATAACTCAGCGCTTAAAATATAGTCATGCGAACGGAAACGATTCTGATACACGTAATTATTCAAATTCCCGTCATTCCCCTGCTGATCTCCGATAGCCAACACGCATTTACCATCGACTTCGAACGAGATAGCGACCGCATAGAGGGTATGGCCCGGCTGCTCGTAGAGACGGATGTCATACTCCTCCCAGACTACGGACTGCTCAAGCGGTATTCTACGGTCTACCGGAATTGGATCATACCACATGCAGGGTACGTCGTAGTGGGATGGATTTTCGAACAGATCGGCAAAATTATCGGCTACCCAAGTCTCTGTACCTTCAACATCACGCAGAAGGTTAAACCCCGCCACATGATCGTCATGATAATGCGTCGGTATGACCACATCAATCTTGGATACATTGTATTGCTTCTTCAACTGCTCAATGGGGTAGAGAGATGGCCGGCGCGATGCGCGATCCGTTCCAGCAATGAAGATTGCATGTATATTGGCATATCCATAGTCGATAAGAAGTGCTTTGCCGCTTTCGGACAAGAGCACATAGGAGTTGGCAAAGCTGCGGGCATTCCAAAGCAAATGAGGGGTAATTTCCCGAAACTCCGGTTCCTTGAAAGACTCGAAATCCGCGTATTGGCCACGCAGTCGAAGGAGCTGCTCTAATTTCTCAATCAAAGGTTCTATGGCCGCATAAGGCTGTTCCATAATCTCGCCATGTGACGGAAGCAGCATTTGAAGGCTTTTATCCCGCAGAACCGCCAATGAACAAATCGAATGGCTAACCCCTTCACAGCCGTTGTACGACCACTGCGTCGCCGCCATGGACCAAACCTTTCCCGGACCCGCGATCAAATCTCCTGTGAAGGCAACTTGGCTGCCATCCAGTACGGTAGTCAGCGTTATCGATCCTGTCGTATGCCCGGGGGTAGGAACCACGTTAAAGGAATGCCCGCCAAAGGTATAGCTGGCATAATCCTTCAGTGTTCCGGCAATCGGAATCGGTTCGAGCAAGGAGAATTTATCTTGGCGTACATTGTAGTTGACGAGTATTTCACGGCCCTGCCAGTGTTGATCCACATGGGCAAACAAATCCTGCTCGTGATGAGGCACCCAGACCCGCGCACCTGCAGCAATCGCTTTGTCCAGTCCTTGCCCTTGATCCCGATGATGATGCGTCATCAGTACATCCGTGACCTTATCAACGCCGATTGTCGCCAGCTCTTCAAGCACGTTACCTGATCCGAAATCGATCAAGACCGCTTCGCTTCCGTGCTTAATGACATACACCAGACAAGTATCCTCATATTGATATAGACTCGGTGAAATCGACTTTAGCATGCAAGCTGCTCCCCCTATTCATAGCGATGAATTTGTCTTCTCATCCACTGCGTTGCGACCCATTTCTCCCCGACTGCAATGGGATTGCCCCCATGCAAGGTGAGTTCATTTAAGTGATCGTCCGTGTAAAAGTATTCAAAATAGACAGCGCTTCCTTTTTTGGGCGTTACCGCAAAATGCAGGGAAGGAAAATACGTTTCGCCCCCCTCCTCCACATCATTTAAATACATGATCAGGGTGCTGATGCGATTGTTTACTGCGTTTCCGGATTTAAAATAATCAAAATGGGGCTGATACTGCTCACCGGCTTTATAATGTAAAATTTGCAGCGGTTCCGCATGCGCGATAGGTACGCTCATCAGTTCGGCTACTCTGGTTTCGATGACATGAATGGATTCATTTTCGTTTTCTTCGAAGAACATGCTGCTGCTGGTGCGAATATCGCTTACCTCGTGAGCTTTGCCGATCTTGGCCCGCTGCATTCTGCTTGTAGCCAGCTCAATCAACGTATCGCATTCGGCATGGCTCAACACATTTTCCAATATGAGAATAAGCGGTTCTTCGATTCTGCCGACAATCGTAATTTCCTTATCCGCCGTTCTAATTTTGTTTCGGCTCACGTTCATAATCGTCTGTTCTTTAATCGTCATCGTCATGTCCTCCTCTATCTCGAATACTGAGGAAGTAGTCGAATCAAACGGTGTTCCAGTTGCTTACTAATTCTTCAACAGAGTCGGAAATACCTTCCAGAAGGCGGGTTGGTAAATGATGAGCGCGTAAAAAAGGCACAGGGTTCTCACCCTGCACCATCCCTAAAATTATGCCGCACGCCGCCAAATCCAACGAACCGTAGGGGCCTTATTGGGCCGATTTATGCCTGGCGGCGAACGCTTCGTGCAGCCCTGATCGGCGGAAGCTGCGGGATGATCATTCCCACCAGCATAAACAAACAGCCGACCACGCCTCGTGTATCCAGCAATTCGCCTAGTATGAAGTAACCGCCAACAACCGCGAATACCGTTTCCATGCTCATAATAATCGCCGCCTGCGTCGGATGCGCACCTTTCTGACCGACAACCTGCAGCGTATAGGCAATCCCGACTGAGCAAATGCCGCCGTACAGAAGCGGAATAAGCGCCTGCGACAGTCCTGTCCAATCGATCGTTTCAGTTGCAAAAGCAACGATAAAGCTAAGTACGGAACACGTGACCACCTGAATGAACGACAGCTTAATAACGTCCGTTCGCCGAGACAACTTGTCAATCAGCAGAATATGCGCCGACCAGAAGAATGCCCCAACGAGCTCGTATAAGTCGCCCGTCCCTAGCGTCAAATCATTCTTTAAGCACAGTAAATATAAACCGTAAACCGCTATGATAGCACCTATCGCGCTGTTCGCATTAATGCGCTGCTTTAGAAACAAGCCCAGAAACGGCACAATCACAATATATAATCCCGTCACAAAAGCTGCTTTGCCCGCAGTTGTATACATGAGTCCAATTTGCTGCAACGACGCCCCGCAGAAGAGAATCAGACCTGCTATGAAGCCGGAGACCGCCGAGCTTTTTACCGAAGCCTTAATCTCGTTAAATGGTTTCCGGGATCTTCGATCCAGCCAGACGATGAGCGGAATCAAGGATAATGCGCCTAGTGCAAATCTAACGGCATTGAAGGTAAAAGGACCTGTATAATTCATCCCTTCGCGCTGCGCTACAAAAGCAGAGCCCCAGATGCAAGCCGTGATTAGCAGCAATACACTGGATTTCATTTGTTGTTGTTTACTCATAAGATGTCGTCTCTCCCAGCCGATCTTTTTGAAACACCAACTAACCATACCAAAAAAGCCGTAACCTTTGTACAACGATTTCCTCTGAAAGCCGAGCTTGCTCATCATTTCCTATCACTAAAAATGCGGTCTTTTCAAAAAAGAGAGCACGATTACCTGCTCGCCTTTACCAGAGCAGAGAGCCACCGTTTTTTATCCTAGCATCGTCCACAGCTGTTTTCCGATTAGTAAAACCGTGACGAGCACGAACAGCAGCTTTACGTACTTGGTTCCTTTCTTGATCGCCAGACGGGAGCCGGCGAATGAGCCGAGCACCATCGTCGAGCCCATTAGCAGGCCGAGGCGGAAATCAACCCAGCCCAGAGACAGAAACACGATCAAGCTCGCCACGTTGCTCGTGAAATTCAGCAGCTTCGCGTTGCCTGCCGCTTGCACGAAGTCAAAGCCCAGCATGATGAAAATAAAGATTAAGAACGAGCCGGTCCCCGGACCAAAGAAGCCGTCATATGCGCCAAGCACGAAGGCCGCGGCAATCGCGCCGAACTGCGCAGCTGCCGTAAGCTCGCGACGTGTTCCTTCCATCCCCCAATTGCGTTTCAGCAGCGTATACACGGTGACGGCAATAAGCATGACGACAATTGCGGGCCGCAGCCAATCCGATGGGATAAGCTGAAGCAGCATTGCTCCTCCCGCCGCGCCGACCGCCGTGAACGGGACGAGCTTGCCCGTGCTGCGCAGTTTGATTTTGCCGGAACGCCAGAAAGTAAGCGTGCTTGTTACCGAAGAGAACGAGGCCGACAGCTTGTTCGTTCCGAGCGCCAGATGCGGCGGAAGTCCCGCCGCCAGCAGAACCGGCACTGAAATAAGGCCTCCCCCGCCTACCGAAGAGTCAATAAAGGCAGCCAGAAAACCGCCGCCGAGCATTAATGCGATAATTTCCCATGTTAAATCCATAGCTGTAAGACACTTAACCCCTTTCGAACTTACCTATTCCGAGTTCAATTTTCTTCAAGAATTACATCGTACGACAAAATGCTCCTGAGCGCACTACGGAAAAAAGACCATGAGTTCTCTCCCGGCCTTCTTAGCTTACCGCTATTTGCCCTGACCTGTCACAACCCCCAAACCCGCGCCGTTATAGGCTCCTACTCTTCCTCAATAGCACGAGCATAAGCGACAATCGGCGGCTCTCCGAATTCCTGCGCGTAGTCCTCGCCTAACCATACGCCGAAGCTGGTCTGACGGCGGAAACCCAGGCTCCGATAATACTCCGCGTCCTGGCGGATGACCTCTTCGTAGAACGGCAATGGTTTCAATGGCTTTTGCCAGTTCAGGAACCGGGAATTATCCATCCAGTACTCCAGAATTTGAGCGCCATCCTGTCCGAATAGCTGCAGCAGACCAGGCAGATGCTCGAGCTCCTTATAGTTCTCCGGGCAATCCGGATCATGGATCGGACGGGCTGAATTCCGATAGATAGGCGCATACTCCAGAAAGATACCAGGGTCGGGCTGCACGTTCACCGGCGCTTGGATCGTATCTTGGTAAGCCAGATAACAATGCTCAGCCGCCGCATCAAACCGCCGAATCCCCCGGAGGATACGATTGTAGAAAATCATCGCCTGGTCGGATGTAGTCAACGTTCGGCAATCCTCGCAGTGGCAAGCGCTGTTGGTCACGTCGTCGATCCAGAAATAATACCGCCCCGATCGTGTGGGCAACGCCCGAGCCAGCTCTTCGGACCGCACCTCCAAGAAATCAAGCGCCTCCTTGTTGGAAGCACACAAGTTAAAGTCCGGATTGCGATTGCCTGACTCGTCCAGCCGGAACCAGTCGGGATGCTCGGAGAAACGAGCCCGCGGAACGAGCCACGACATGGCATGGGATTCGAACTCGAGATCCACGTCCAGCTCCTTCATCCGTGCTGCGAATTGTTCAAAAGCCGGTGTTTTCACAAACTCCAGCATGTTCTCTAGCTCCTCGAGCGCTCCCGCTCCCCAACCCGGATGGATGCCCACCAGATTAAGGCCCGAGCGAGCAATCAAGTCTGCCCAATAAGGGCCAACCTCCTCGGGGAGAATCAGTATACCTCGTTTATCTTTCATGTTGGTTGTCTCCTCTTAAGCTGTCAGAATTTATCCGCTGTATACCAGAAAATAGGGAGTGGAAACCATCCGGCAGGCGCTTTCGCTCCCGAATAACGGCCATGCGGCGTCACCAGAAGGGTCTGCGCCTGCTGCTTGTTAAGCGCAAGTGCGCCTGGCTTAGCCGACCGTTCAACGGTCACGCCATTCCCATCTACGCGAGCGGTAACCGGCTGGCCGTCCAGCATGGCGGAGAATTCGCCGGGTGTAAGTCCGGTTGTCCTATGCGCAAGCGTTAAGTAAGCCTCAAGCACACGGGCAAAATCTATAATATGGTACATGTCGGACGTACCGGTCGCGTAATTTTCTGCAAAGCTGCTAAGGCTCGCATTCAGCTCCGTCTCATATTCGGGTGCGAATACGGCTATCCACTCCTGACCCGCATGTGCCAAATAACCTTTGATTGCTCGTGGAACGTCATTCACATTTTCCATCGCGAGCTCCGTAATTTCATTGCCTGCTTTGTTGACAACCATATAGCCAATGAGCTTGCCCTCATCCAACACGCCGATTGCCCTTTGCTCGAGTCCGTTCAAGATAGACGACATATGCTTCTCATCACGATGAACGAATGCAGGCCGCGCATCGTTGAGCTTACGCGCAAAGGCTGCTGCGCCTTCGACTTCGAACAACGGAGGGAACGACAGCCCGTTCACGTCCACAACGCGCAAGGCATGGCGGCAATTGACCTCTCCCACCGAATATTTGATTTTCACCCCTCCGAGGGTAAAATCGAAATACTCGTACCGCTGTCGCTGGCCATATAAGACAACCATGTCGTACAATTCAGGCGCCTCTTCCAGCCACTTGTTCATCAGCACCTTCATATGCCCTTCCCCGCGTGCCCTTGGATGCACCGATACAATCCCCAAATATCCGACGCGCAGCGCAACGCCGGCTACATTCATCGGTTCCGGGTAAATCGCTACCTGCGCGCGCAGCCGGCCCTTCTCATCCGCAGCCACCATGTGGATCGACGAGGAATCGATGTCCTTGCAGTACACTTTGGGAAGCACGGTTTCTACATCTATCTTAAAGGCATAGTTGGCTAAATCGATATATTCCTCACGCTCATCCGGTCTTGCCCTTCTATATTCCAGCACGACGTTAACTCCCTCATTTCTGGCATCTGTCTTCAAACTACATCCATTATACCGAAAAAAGAATTGCCCCAGATGAGCAGATCCATAATGCAGTACTTTCGACAAATCCTTCACCGCTCCACTAACAATCAGCAGGCTTCACGCATGGATGCAGCAACAATGAATTGACAAAATCGCCATAACTAAATACACCGCCAAGCTAAATAGAAGCCTGGCGATGTACGCAACACCCATCTTTAGATCAAACTATAGTCCGTCACATGACGTAAATTGTCATTTACAATGTCCGGCAATATGATCCCGTTTGCTTCGAAAGCCAGCCATATCGCACCGATAACAGGCTCCGCACGCAGCTTCGTAATTGTCGCATGAGGTGCGACTGCAGCGACCGCTTCTTCAATAAAAGCGGTTACATAATCGCCTGCGCCGCGAGTCAAGACGCTTCCCGCAAGCACAACATCGAAGTGAACGCCTTCCATGCCGAGCCGGCGGATAACCGCCTGCGCCGATTTGCCAAGCTCAATACCCTGACCCTGCAAAATTGCCATAGCCGTTTCATCACCTTGAGCTGCCGCGTCAAACAACAGCTTGGCCAATCGGTATGGCGGCACTTTGTCATGGTCCAGATAGTCATCGAACATCGCTTGCACGCTATCGTAACCGAGATCATCCAGCACGAGCTGCGTCAACAATGTCGGCTTCTCCCGCCCGGAGCGCAATCATCGTATCGCAGTTAATGTCATAGCGCGGGCTCTTTCATAGCCGACTTGATGATTGCCGTTCCCGCTGTGTCCTTTGCCTACGATCTTGCCTTGCTCGTCGACGATTAATGTATAGGTCTTGCTGCCGCCGCCATCGACTCCCAAATAATAGCCCAAAGCACCCACTCCTGACCTGACAGTCTAAGTACTACGTGCCGTCGATTCCCTTACAATCAGCTCAGGCTCGATCTGTACCGTCACACTGCGCTTGGCCTGCTCGTTAATGACGTTCAGCAGCAGCTCCACAGCCGTGCTTCCGATGCGATCCGCCGGTTGCCGGACCGTTGTCAGCCGCGGATGAAATTCCGACGCCAGAACCTGGTCGTCAAAGCCGACGAGCGACAGATCCTCGGGTACGCGGACGCCCGAAGTCATGCATGCGTTCAGAACGCCGACCGCGATATAATCATCCGATGCGAAGATCGCGGACGGCAATCGTCCCTCATCGATCCACTGTTTTGCAATCCGATAACCGGTAGGGATTTCGAAGCTGCCGCTTTCTATCGCGTAGGGTTGCAGACCTGCTTCTTCGAGCGCGAAGCGGAATCCCCGCTCGCGTTCCCTGCTGCTTAAGAAAGAATCCGGTCCCGAAATATGCGCGATTTCCGTATGGCCAAGATCGATTAAGTGCTTCGTCGCATCATATCCGCCCTTGAAGTTATCTACGATTATCGAAGTCACGGAAGGGTTGCGCTGCGAATTATCGATCATAATAAACGGAATTTTCTTCTTCTTCAGTTCCATGACATACTCGTCTTCATCGACAGGAGACAGCAAGATGACCCCGTCCACGCGATCCTCCTGAAACAAGGAACGATGAAACGTATCTTCGTAGCCGCTGGAGATCGAGAGCGCAAGGAAGTAGCCATGCTCGGCCAGCCGATCATTGATCTCCTTGACTACGGCATCCAAGAAGGAATCATGGAGCGTCGTCAGCATTAAGCCGATGATGCCCGTTTTTCCCCTTGCCAGACTGCGTGCCGACGCGTTCGGGTGGTAATCGAGCTCCTTCATCGCTTGAAGCACTTTCTCCCTATTGTTTTGACGCACGGAGGATGAATTGTTTAGTACTCTCGAAACCGTAACCACGGACAGGCCAGATTTCTTGGCAACATCAAAGATACTGACTTTCATCGTTAGATCGCTCCTATACGAATAAAAAAATGATTGCCCTTACCGTATCATAGTTGGAGCAAAGAGCAAACTAAGACGCGCGGACGGCTGGCGAACTTCCACGTAAGCCAGCCGTGCGCCTCCTAAATTACTTGTTGACGCGATCCAGCAGCTTCGTCAGCTTCTCCTGGATTCTCGGAAGCGCGACCTCCACCTTCTCGTCCCCGTTCTCTACGCCTGCCAGCTCGTTAATGAACAATTCATTGATCTGCGAGTAATTCGAAATCAAGTGATTGTACGATTCAAAGCCGTATTTGTACGCGCCGTCGAACACCTGCTTGATTTGCTCAGGATCGATGCCTTCAAAATTATTATAATACGTTTCCGCTGCCGCCTGGTTGACCGGAGGATTGCCCCCGCTCAGCTCAATCGACTTCTTCTGCACGTCTGTCGTGATCAAGTATTTGATCCATTCCAGCGCTTCTTTCGGATGTTTGGAATCTTTAAGAACAAAGAGAGGATCGACGTACAGAACGCTTCTCACCTTCTCATTGGGACCTTGCGGTACGGCTGCAACGCCGACTTTAAAGTTGAAATCGCTGGACGCTGCCAAGCTCCAAGAGCCTACGACGGACATGGCGATTTTGCCGGAGAGGAACGGATCGCCGAATTGGCCGGATACCGACTTGGAGAAAGCAGGCGTCGGCGAAACCTTCTGATCCCAGATGAGGCCGTAAATTTTCTTATACGCTTCGATAACGTCCGGCTCTGTCAGGTTGATCTTTGAAGGCTTGCCGCCATTGGTCCACGTATCCTCGGAGTATACTTGACCTCCGAAATAAGAAGCCCGCTGGTCGCGCTCGCCGAACCCAAAGTCCAATCCGTATTGCGCTTCGGCCAGGTTCTTCGAATCTACCGTCATTTTCTTCGCGTAGTCCACCATTTTATCGAACGTCCAGCTCTTATCCTCGTAGTCCGTAGGAGGATATGCGAGTCCGGCTTTATCGAACAAGTCCTTATTGTACAGCATGACCGTCACGTAGCTATTCAGCGGGATTCCGTAAGTTTTGCCGTCCACCTTATAGATGTTCATGACATCATCCGGAATGTTATAGTCGGAAGCCTTGAAATCACCGAGGTAAGGCGTCATATCCATCAGCATGCCTTTGTTGTAGTACTCCATGAAGCCGCCATACCCCCAGTGGGAAGTGACGTCCGGAGAGTTCTTGGCCGCAATGGACGATTGAAGCTTGGAGTCGAATTGCTCATAAGGGGCTTTCGTCACCTTAATCTTGATGTTCGGATGTGTTTTCTCGAAATCCGGGATCAATTTCTCCACGAATGTGCGGTCCGGCGAGTCGATTGTATAATGCGTGATCGTCACGACATCCCCATCTTTGCTTCCTCCATCCGAACACCCTGCAGCGACCAATCCGAAAGTCAGCGTTAAGCTAAGCATCGTCTTTCCAACCTTTGCGCTCATGCAAATCCCCCTCGTTAATAGTAGTGACGGACTATGTGAACAACTACTTAATACCGGTAAGAACGATTCCTTGGACAAAGCGTCTCTGCGCAACCGCAAAAATCGCGATAATCGGAACGACCGACAGCAGCGAGGCCGCCATCATGAGATTCCACGGCGCGATGCGGAATTTAGAGGACATCATCGACGCCATCCCGATCGGAAGCGTGAAATTCTCCTGCGAGTCTAAGTACAACACAGGCGTGAGGAGGTCATTCCAGCTCCAGAGAAAGGAGAAGATCGCCACGGTCGCAAGCACCGGACCCGCTAACGGAAGCGTTAAGCTCCAATAGAGCTGAATCTCTTTGCAGCCGTCCATTCTTCCGGCATCGTAAAGCTCATTGGGCAGTGTCGTGAAGAACTGCTTCAGCAGGAAAATCATATAAGCCGATGCGAAGAAGGAAGGCAAAATGAGCGGCAGCAAGGAATCGTGAAGCCCCAGCTTCGTGAAGAGCAGAAACTGCGGGATCATAATCGCCGGATACGGCAGCATCAGCGTGCTGAGTACGAGCATAAACAGGAACTGGCTTCCTTTTGCCCGATAACGCGTGAAACCGAACGCGACGAACGAAGAGGAATAGACCGTTCCGATCACCGTCAGCACAGCAACGATTACGCTGTTTATGTATTGCCGTCCGAACTTGATCTCCGTGTTTACGAACAGCTCCTTGAAGTTCTCCCAAGCGAAGTGCTCCGGAATGAAAGACGGCGGGTACACGAGCATTTCCTTCGTCGTCTTGAGCGATGTCGATAACATGAACCAGAACGGCATAATCATGGCCACCGTAACGAGCAGCAGAACGAGAAATCCGATGACTTGGAGCAAATCGATCTTCTTGGCAATCCCACTCATTGCGGGGTTCCCCCTTCGTAATGCACGTATCGGTTGGACAGCTTCATAATGAAGTATGTAATCACGGTAACTGCAATCAGCAGAATCCAGGACATGGCTGATGCGTAGCCGTAGCGGAAGTTTTTGAAGGCGTTAATGTAGATGTTGTACACGTAAAACCAAGTGGAGTAATTCGGTCCGCCTTGGGTGATCGTGTAAGCTTGCGTAAACACTTGAAAGGAGTCGATCAATCCGATGATAAGCTGGAAGAGGATAACGGGAGAGATAAGCGGCAGTGTGACATTCCAGAACGACCTCAGCCTGCCGGCTCCATCCAGCTTGGCCGCCTCGAGCAGATGCCCCGGTACACCTTGCAGTCCAGCCAAGAAGATGAGCATACCGCCGCCCAGCCCCCAGAAGGACATGATGATGAGCGCCCACATGGCGTATTTCTCATCGAGGAACCAGTTGATCTGATCGACGCCGAACATGGATAGGAAGTAGTTGAAGAGTCCGGCCTGCGGGTTAAATACCCAGAACCAGAGGAGCGCCATCGACACGCCGGAGATCATACTTGGAAAATACATCGCCGTCCGGAACAAGCCCCTGAACGGGATTCTCTGATTGATCAGAATGGCAAAGATCAGGGAGAGGACCAGCGTCAAAGGAACACTGATGAAGGTATAGCGCAGTGTAACTTTGATCGAGTTCCAGAACAGGTCGTCATGGAACAGCTCGTTGTAATTATCGAATCCGATAAATTGCGGTGCATGGATGATGTCGTACTCTGTGAAGCTGTAATACAAGGAAGCGAGTACCGGAAACAAAGCGAATACGATAAACCCAATCAGCCACGGAGACACGAAAAAGTAAAATAGTCTGCCCTCGCGGCGGCTTGCCCTGGTTGACTTCACTCCACCAATCCCCCTTCGATCGCCAAATCGACAAGCGCGAGAATGACGCATTTAAAGTTTAATCGCTTTAACTTTTGGAGTAAAAAAATAAAGTTAACACGGCTTGTCACATGAAAATTAAAGCGGTTAAACTTTACATTATTATTATAAATGGAAATATAAACATTTGACAAGGACAATTATTAAACGACGTTTGGAGCTACATCAAACATTTACAATTCTATAATCTCTCGAAAATATACAACTTGTACAACGTCCGTACCGATGCCGGTAACGCTGGCTCGACTGCTGATATGAACGCAATGATTGCTTCCGGTATGATGAAGGACGCAGCATCCGCGGTTCAAATGTTGGTCGGCTTCAACAAGCAAATGGTTGACGCTCCGAAGTTTTACGTGCAATAGATGGATCTGCTTAACGATCCGAAGAACGTCGCTCTCTTGCAGCACTGCACCGCAGGCAAAGACCGCACAGGTCTAGGCTCTGCAATCATCCTTCTGACTCTAGGCGTTGACGAGAAAACGGTCATGGACGATTACCTGCTCAGTAACTTCTACCGTGCAGACGCTAACAAGAAGATGATCGATGGCGTGAAGCAGCAAGTGAAAGACGAGAACGTTGTTGCTGCCATTACTGCACTGATGGGCGTTCAGAAAGAATTCCTTCAAGCTGCCTTTAATGAAATGAAAGCGAAGTACGGCTCCATCGATGCGTTCCTGGAAACAGGCCTTGGCATCACCAAAGAAGAGCGCGCTAAGCTGAAAGCGATGTACACCGAGTAACTTGAAACCGTAAGGAGTCGCCCCGGATTGCGGGGCGACTCCTTTTTCAACTGCGTTTAAGCGCGACGTGAGTTTGCAGACCGTCCCCTGCATGTCATAATATACAGAGGAGTGCTAGGACAGAGAGGAATGTGCAATCATGGCGAATTCGACATTAATAGATACCGCATACGACTATATTAGTACCCAAATTCGAACCGGTGAATTCATGCCAGGTTCGCTTCTATCGGAGAACGAATTGTCTGAAACACTGAACATGAGCCGGACACCCATACGCGCAGCGATTTCGCGTCTCGAGCACGAGGGGCTGCTTGTTACGCTTAAGAATAGAGGGGTGTCATTGCGAAGGTTGTCGATGCCGGATTCAAGCAATTAATCCTCTTCGCCACCATTAATTTCAAATTAACGCCTCACGAGCCGCACTATTCCGCCAACCGATTGAATCAATCGATTTACGACGCGATTGTGGCAGGCGATTACGATCGATTTCGCGAGATCGCCAACCAGTCCTACACCCATAACCGACAGCGTATGCTGCGAATGTCGCGATTATAGATTATTTCATTTGGAACAAGGGGTTGTTTTTATTGAACATTCGTCATCTGCAGCCGAGCGACAATGCGGCGATCGAACGGATTATCAGGGAATGCCTAATCGAATTCGGCGGCAACAGAGCCGGATTAGCTTGGGAGGATGATAGCTTAAGCCATCTATCTGATTACTATGACGCGGCGGGACGAGCCTATTGGGTCGTTGAGCAGGATGGCAAAGTTGTTGGCGGATGCGGCATTGCGCCTTTTGCGGAATCGAGCGAAGTATGTGAGCTGCAGAAGATGTACTTGCTGCAGGACGCAAGAGGTACAGGTGCGGCGGCGGCACTGTTAGGCGCAGCACTGGCCTTTGCGCGTGCGCATTATCGGCAATGCTACTTGGAAACGCTGACGAATATGGCAGCCGCCAATCGGTTCTATGCCAAGCATGGTTTCGTGCAGCTGGATGCTCCGCTTGCAGGTACGGAGCATTTTGCTTGCGATGCCTGGTATATCAAGCAATTGAACGAATAAAAGGCGCCCCATCCTGGGGCGCCTTTCGCATTTAACCGGTCACAGTAGGCTGCGACTTGCCCGCTTCTTTGCGACGGGACGGCAATAACCCAATGGCGAGCACAATCGCGATGGTTATGGCAAAGATCGCTATGAAAACGACATGCATCCCATGTGCGATTTGTTTCACCTCGAGCCCTGTCGCCGCGTTATTGAACAACGTGCCGAACAGTGCCACGCCAACGGTCTGCCCGAGTGCATTCATGAGCGAGTTCGTCGAGGTCGCTACTCCCCGTTGACTCCAGTCGACAGCATTCTGGATTAGCACGAGAATAGGTGTCGTGAGCAATCCCATGCCGAAACCAATGACGATCAAGATGCCAACTAAATTTGCGTAAGCCGAATTAGGGTCTATTAACATCAGCCATAAGCAGCCTGCCATAACGACCACCGCACCGGAGATAATAAAGAGGCGGGGTCCGTACTTAAACATTAGCCTGCCCG
Organism: Paenibacillus rhizoryzae; assembly: GCF_059686995.1. Lineage (NCBI taxonomy): Bacteria > Bacillati > Bacillota > Bacilli > Caryophanales > Paenibacillaceae > Paenibacillus > Paenibacillus rhizoryzae. The sequence continues at coordinate 146,282 of NZ_JCAALT010000009.1, forward strand.
TCAATGTAGCTGCGAATGGCCAGGCTAGGCACATCGGCATTAATGTGAAACCGGAGTTCATCGCGCTGTGCCCGAGTACGACTTGAATCCATTGCGGCGTATAGACCATGACACCGGCCGTAACGGCAAAGCCCAGAAAGCTTAGCAAATAGATAACGCGGATCTCCCTCATCTTAAACAAGGCAAGCGGCAGCATGGGCTCCTTCACCCGCTTCTCCACGAACAGAAACAGAGAGATGAACACCGCCGCAACACATAATAGCCCGATAATTAGGGCGGAATCCCATGCATACTTCTCGCCGCCATTGAGTAACGCGTATAACAGCGCCGTTAGCCCCACCGTGAATACGATTGCGCCCATGAAGTCGATATTTTTCGCCTTCTTCTCGAACTTCTCATGAAGGAACCCAACCACGAAGATAAAGGCTAACACAAATACAGGCACGTTCATGTAGAAAATCCAGCGCCAGGAGACGTAGTCAACGAATGCCCCTCCGACGAGCGGACCAAGCAAGCCTGCTACTGACCAGACAGAGGCGAATATCCCTTGAACCTTCGCCCGTTGCTCCCCCGGATACAAGTCACCGACAATCGTAAACGTCACCGGCGTAAGCGCCCCCGCGCCGAACCCTTGAATGGCGCGGAACCAGATTAGAGCCGTCATGCTCGTCGACGCTCCGCATAGAATCGAACCTATCGCAAAGATAATTAAACCTGCCGTGAACACCGCTCTTCTTCCGAACAAGTCCGCCAGCTTGCCGAAGATAGGCGTTGCCACGCACATCGTCAGCGTATAAATCGAGAATACCCAGCTTATCAGGCCGAACCCGCTTAATTCCTTCGTAATATGAGGCATTGCAGTACTGACGACCGTTGCATCTAATGCACCGATAAACAGTGCGGCCAGTAGGCCGACCGTTACGATCTTTCGATTCGTTGTTTGCTGTGCCAACACGAAATGCGCCTCCTATTTCAGCTAAAATAGATATCCTCAAATCTATTCACCATCCTTGCAATTATTCCTCTTCCGATAGTGCAGGAGACGGGTTGCATCACGCAGAATCAAGTAGATCAACTACATTTCCCACAGGAGGAGCCCCCTTGATTCGAAAATTGCTGCCAGTTGCAATTGCACTCATGAGCTTGACTTATATTTTCATCATTCCTGCGGAACCCGAAGGCCTGAAGCTGGTTTTCAAGCTGATTCCCATGGTGCTTATCCTCGCGTATGCCTTCTTGCTCTGCCCGCCTTCCCGGCAGCCGAAACATTCGCTGCTCTTGCTCGGCCTGCTCTTCTCCATGTGCGGAGACGGTCTGATGAAATGGTTCGTTGCCGGCCTCTCCGCATTTCTGATCGGCCACCTGTTTTACACGGCGTCTTTCATTCGGAGGATTCGGTTCTCTTGGCCGCGCTCTGCTACCCTCATCCCAATCGCCATTTATGCCGGATATATGGGAATAAGTCTTGTGCACGCACTCCAAGACAGCGGGCAAAGTGGACTCATCGCACCCGTACTGCTCTATGTAACTGTAATTTCACTGATGGCCTGGACGGCTATCCTGACGGGTAATCCTTACGCTGTCATTGGGTCACTGCTCTTCTTGGCTTCTGACTCCGTTCTGTCTTGGAACATGTTCGTTTCCGACGTCTCCCACTCCGACATCTGGATCATGGTCACCTACTATGCGGCCCAATTCTTCATTGCCGCTAGTTTGAGAGAATCATCAGCATCAGCGTACAAATTTTAATAGTTTTAAGGGTATGTTCTCGTTCATTAGTAGAAATAATTATAGTAGAATCGAACATATGATCTGCTATTTTGCTGTGAAAGGATGATTTCCCCCAATGGAACTCCCTGTAACAAATAGTCCTTCATCCGAAGCCAAACCCTCTATGGGCTCCATGCTTCAAAACCGGTTTATTCAAGCCATTCTATCAGCAGGCGTGTTTATGCAGATCGGTATTTGGGTGCGCAACTTCGCAGTGCTCTTGTTTGTGGTCGAAATGACTGACGGAGACGCGCTTGCCGTCTCGCTAGTTTCTGTAGCTGAGTTTGCGCCTATTTTCGTCTTCTCCTTCATCGGCGGCGCGTTCGCTGATCGCTGGCGGCCTAAGCGAACCATGGTGCTGTGCGACCTGCTCAGCGCGGTATCCATCTTCGTCATTTTGCTCACATTGATTTATGGCTCATGGCATGCCATATTCTTCGCAACGTTCGTCTCCGCGATTCTGTCGCAGTTTTCTCAGCCTTCCAGCATGAAGCTGTTCAAGCTGCATGTGCCGGGAGAGCAAATACAGGCCGGTATGGCCTTGTTCCAAACGATGATGGCAGTGTTTATGATATTGGGTCCGATCCTAGGCACATTCGTATTCGAACAATTGAACATTTACTGGTCCATGGGCATCGTCTGCGTCACGTTCCTCATCTCGGCGGCTGTTCTTACACTTCTGCCGGCAGATAGGGAGGAAGAAAGAAAAGATAACGGGACTTCAATCTGGACGGAAATGAAGATGGGGATCGATTATGTTCTTCATCGCAAAGCGCTCGTCGCTCTAGGAGGCTCTTTCCTCTCCGCAGGACTTGGCATCGGCGTCATTCATACGCTTGCCGTGTTCCTCATCACCGAGCAGCTTGGCTTGCCGAAGGGGAACTTGCAATGGCTTTTCGCAGCCAATGGCGCGGCAATGCTGGTCGGCGGAGGATTGTCGATGGTGTTCTCGAACAAAGTCGCTCCGCAAACACTTGTCTTATGGGGCATGCTGGCCACGGGCATTGGCGTATCCGTAATGGGCTTCTCTGAGCTGTTCTGGCTCACGCTAGCCATGGAAGCCATGATCGGCTTCTTCATGCCAGCTCTGCAAATCGGTATTAATACGCTTATTCTGAACAGGACCGAGGAAACATTCGTCGGGCGTGTAAACGGCATTCTGACGCCTATGTTTATGGGCGCGATGGTCGTTACCATGAGCTTATCCGGCTTCTTGAAGGACAGCTTATCGCTATCTTGGACCTATCAATTATCGGCTGCCATGTTCCTAATCGGCATCGTGTTTCTGGTTCCTCTATACCGCATCAAGGAATCGACGGTTGCAGTGGAAGCCAATTAACTCAGTAAAGGCCGTGTATCGGCACCACTATGGTGCCGATACACGGTCTTTCTTTAGCTATAATACGGTTTTGGGTTTTACGACGTCGTCCTTATGATGATCGTGGGGAAAATGATACGTACAACATTTACAAGAAGCCCAGAGCTACCTCATACGAGGTGGTTTCGGGCTTCTTGAACGAGCAGCAACCGATCACGATCTATCAAAAGCACACTTCAAATAATGAAAATCTCTTCAGGTTTACTGCAGTCCTTTAGCCATTCACCCACTCGAAGCCTATCACCTCCGAATATGTTGTAGGTGCACATATTCTAGTCGACTCGAGGGAGTGATAATTGTGCCGGGACTTTTACGAACAGTGAACGGAACGACTACCCTTTTCGCAACGGCAAGCATAAAGTCCAAACAAGAAGGCATCTTAAGCGCAAACGTCGAAATGGTCGTAAATCCCCGCAGCGGTGTCACGGACTTCTTCCTAAACATTACGCAGAATGCATGCAACTTGGCAACAATCAAGATTCAATCTCTGACTCGCACGAGCAGCAGACTCACCGCTTCCTTCGGTAAGCAAGTGAAGGGTGTCAGCAGCGCCAACATTATTCTGCGGGATAAGAACGGCAAGCTCACGGCCAGAGGATTTATTAATAAAAAAGCGATCGTTCCCATCAAATTCGGCTGCGGTTGTAAAGATGGCTGCGCTTGCTCGGATACGCAGAAGGTTCGTTTCAAAAACGGCACGATATTAAACGTCAGTATAAGAAAATCGCTTAATCTCGCCTTGAAGCGGCTATTCGCGAAGCTTGCGCGTGAACTAAAGAAGCTAACACCGCGCAGAAGCAGAGCTACAGTTGCAGCCGCAGCTTCCGATAAACCAGCTTGCAGAGCGAATTGTGTTCGAATCGGGAATGCTTGCCGAGCCGCTTGCGGCATTTTTGCTGCCTTATGCGCTCCGATTTGCTTGACCGCTCAGTCGGTTTGCATCATTCAGTGCGGTTTCTAGGGATGAATAACGATAAAGACCGGTTAGTACACGATTATGGTGGGCTGACCGGTCTTTTTGTGCGGTGAAACTATTTCGGATAATAGCCGTTACCGCACAATCAGCCCATTTCCCCAATATCATGTTGACCGACAATAAGCTTCACCGGCTCCAGATAAACGCGAGTGACCACAGGCTGCGTAACCAGATTGATCTCGATATCCGTCACTTTATAACGGGTGATCTTGCCCTCTCTTCTGTCGTAAACCACATCGAACTCCTTCAAACCCAGTTGATAAATCAGGACGGAGGAGCCAATCGACAAGGCGGCTGTCTCGTACTCCCCATGCTCAAACAACACTTCCGAAATAATTTCATCATCCATATCCACGATCTTAACTTGCTGGCAAAAAAGGTATTCCATTCGTTACCCTCTCCCTCTATTCATAGATGCCGATCAGCCTGCGCTAATCGTTCGTGCTACTCTCTTCTATTATCGGATGATTTAAGCTGCCTTTGCAGATTAGTAACTTCAGAAGAATTTATGCGATTTTAAGTTGCTTTTAAGGATACTGGTATATGATTTCTTAATCCTATCCTGATTACAAAGGCAAGTGAAAAATGTGAGTACCAAAGGCTTATTCTCCTCATTCCCTACCCTGTACACGGAACGGTTAGTTCTACGGCAAATGAAATCCACGGATGCCAGGGACATCTACGCTTTTTACTCCGACCCTCTTGTCACGAAACATTTAGATTGGTACGGCCCGTCCTCGATCGAGGATACCCGGGTGCTGATCGACTCATGGAATCAAGCCTATGAGGATAAGAAGCTCATTCCTTGGGGAATATCCCTTAGTAATACGACACAGATTTTAGGAACGCTCATGCTCATGCCTACCAGAGGTAATTTTAAAGAAGCCCCTTTCTTCCCGCTTACCCTAGGATTCGATTTAAAACCGGAGTTCTGGAACAGAGGACTCATGTCCGAAGCGCTGCGATCTGTGCTAGCCTTCAATCAAGAGCATATCGGACACCATAGAATTCAAGCCGAAGTCTTTCCTGAGAATTCCGCCTCGCTAAAGGTCTTAAAGAAACTAGGCTTCCAAGAAGAAGGACTGTTAAGGCAATACTTACTGCACGATGTGACGAAAACGTTCCTTGACGTAGTTATGCTTGCTTTGTTGTTAAGCTGAATTGCGATCACGCCAAAAAAAGCTTCACCGTCCCCAAGGACGATGAAGCTTTTTCATGCAAGATCTCTTAATGCCCCATCATGACGGGAGCATTGACTTGATCCGTTGCTTCGCCTTCCGCGGCTTTCGGCTTCCGAAGCAGAATAGCCAACAAGGCGCCGGCCGTACCGATGCATCCGGCGATGAAGAATGTATCTCCGAAAGCGGAGACGAGTGAGACGGCTGCATCCCCATTGTTCGCAGCCATATGATCCGCTACTCGCGTACTTAAGTAGCTTGCCAATCCCGCTACGGCGAACGAAACCACGACTTGCTGGGCAGCGGACGTAAGCGGCGTTACCCGACCTACGAGGTGGCGCGGAGCGGCTTTCAAGATATGCGTATTCACCGGCATCATGGACAGTCCCATGCCTACGCCCATAATCATCGTTGCCGTGATTACGTATCCCGCGCCGGAATCCGCTTGAATTTGCGACATATAGAACATGCCTGCCGCAACAAAGGCGACCCCGACCACACAAACGGCTCGAGCACCGAATTTGTCGAACAGTTTACCGCCGAAAGGCATGAACAATCCCGTCATCGCAACTTGCGGCAGGATCATAAACCCGGTTTTGAGCGGCGCATAATGAAACACCTGCTGCATGTACATCGGTACGAACAAGAAGGAACCGAATAATGCCATGAACATCAACCAAGACGTGACCATGCCGATTGTGAAATCCGCGGACTTGAACGCGCGAAGCTCCAGTATTGGCTGTTTATGGCGAAGCTCGGCGATGATGAATAACACCAGGGCCACAAAGCCCACTATTAAGCCGACAATCGTTTTTGTCGAACCCCAGTCCTTGCCGCCTTCGCTAACCGCGTAAGATAACGTAGCGAATGCAATCGGTGCAAGGAGCATGCCCCAAATATCGAGCTCCGGCACGGTTTTGCGTTCTACTCTCGGCAAGTACTTCAGGCCGACTAAGATCGCGATAATACCGATCGGCAGATTGATTAGGAAGATCCAGTGCCAAGTCGCGTATTCCAGCAAATAACCGCCCAATACCGGTCCAAGTGCGGGGCCAAGCATCATCGGAATGCCGAGCATGCCCATGACTGCGCCTTGTTTGTTAGGAGGAGCAAGCTTGAAAATAATCGCCATCCCGATCGGCTGCACCATGCCTCCGCCGATTCCTTGAATAATACGATAGAGAATCAGCTGTTCGGGCGTTGCGGCAAAGGAACAAAGCAGAGAGCCTGCCGCGAACAAAAAGATCGTAATCAGAAAAATTTGTTTGGCGCCGAATCGATCGGTCAGCCATCCCGCCAGTGGAATAACCGCGGAAAGCGCCAGCGTATAAGCTGTAATGGACCATTGCATCGTATTGACGGATGCCGCGAAATCCTCCATTAAAGTCGGTAAAGCAATGTTCATTACCGTGCTGTCGAGTATGACCATGATCATCCCGACGACGATCGCCATAAGAGGTCCCATAATCGCTTTCATTGAGAACGGCGCATCCTCAGCGGCAGCAACTGCATTCGAATGGTTAGACAAACTTATCTCCTCATTTCGCTTAATCTTCTACCAATAAAAGGTACTATTATTGCCGAAATAATGCAATCGGTCTATTGTAAATTTTTGTTTGCTTCGAGCAATAAAAAACATCGCCCGGGCAAGCAGCCCCATGGCGATGTCAGATACAACTTATTCCCGGCAAATCATTAATTTGTTGCCGTCCGGGTCTTTCACGACGAACCAGTGGTCATGTTCGATTTCCGTTACAAGATCGACACCGAGCTTCTTCATGTAGTCCAGCGAGCCTTGCAGGTCCTCCGTCATCAGCATAAAAGCAGGCGTTTCGATCGATGGCGCTCCCCCCGGCTCTATGCCTCCCCACATCGGCATCGTGTCCAGAATGACGCCTGTACCTTCCATCGGCAGCGGGCACAAGTGGCCGGACATAATTTCACAATCAGCCTCATTTAGCCCAAGAACCCGGCAATACCAGGTGCGTGACTTCTCGATATCCCGTACCGGGACAAAAATGCTTCCGACTCTGTTCTTGATTGGACTTGCCGATTGAAATCCTTCTTCCGTTTGAAGTTGGTTGCTCATCGCAATGCCTCCATTTATGATTTTTAGTGCTTTCGGCACGATTAACGGCCTGTAGCCCTCCGGATTTGATTCTTTACGTTTGGCGTTCTGCATTCTCTATCAACTCTCCTCAGTAATCGCAGTATCTTCGATCTTGATTCACCCACATGTAATGGCCACCCGGCGTACCGCCGATCGAATAGGAATATACACTTTCACAATGGCATCCCGCTCAATATTCATGCCCGGCAACGTGTGATACTCCGCGAACCATTGTCTCTCTTCGTCGAGCCGGTAATCGTCGTTCGTCGAGATCCATCGGTGCATCTTATCCAGCACGCCGGTCAACTGCCCGTAGGCCTTCGATACACAGCAAGCATATATCCCTGCCTCCATGAACTTCTGCTCAAGCCCTGCCAATGTCATGCCTCCCGCTTCAGAGACAAGGATCCCGTTCTCCCACCAATATTCATCGGAATCTCCAGCACTATAATGGTAGGACATATAATACCTCCCTTCAGAGATCCATTGGTCGCGGTCAGAATTACCCTCATACCAATTGATCAATCGCTGTTCGGCAATTTGCCCAGCTTCGGCCCCGTGCCCCCTGCAAAAGAAGGCTTTTGAATTCGTCAGATCAACGACTTCAATCCGTTCGTCCCGAAGCTTGCGCTGCACGGGAAGATACAAGTTCATTCTTGTGACTTTGCCGTTGTATGCGATAAACTCCTCGATGTACGGATGAGTACCCCTTTCAAATGTGCTCTTCGGGAGCCACTCCGCTAGCAGCCGATCCCATCCGTCCTGAATGATCTTGGGAGATTGCGCAGCGGTCTTTCTTACAGCATACAGGCCTCCGACGAACGGCTCCTCCGTAAAGGCATGATCCATACTACGGTCCCCCTCGCTCACGACAAACACCTTGTACCCATAACGGGGCTCGCCGTCTGATTCAGGAAGATCAACATTGTGACCGAAAATTCGCGGCTTTATGGGCTTATCCACCTCGCCTGCCGCAAGTTTCTCACTCACAACCCGGTAAGCCTCATTTTCGATCCCTTCCTCATGCTTGGAAGTGTGCAAATAGGCGTACACCTTCTCCGGCATAAACCGGATTACCTTCACATCGGGAAACCGGTCGGTCTGCTCCCTGTCTTCCATGTACGCCACTTGCTCGCGCAGACGGATCGACTCGAAGCTAAAGTAAATGTCGGCTTTGCGATAGGCGGCCGGTGTCAATCCGACAATCTTCTTAAACACCTTTGCAAAGGCATGATACGACTCGAACCCGCTTTCCCACGCCAGCTCCTCCACGGTGCGTCTCGAGTTTCTCAGGTGATTGGCAGCGACACTCATTCTTCTTTTGCGTATATAGTCTTTGACTGGATGTCCGCTAAGCGCATAGAACACCCGATATAATTGGGCAACCGATAGGTAAGACTCTTCAGCAAGACTGGTGAGATCCAGCTCCTCGTCCAGATTCGCCTCGATATAATCGATCACCTTTTGCACAGAATCCACATAGGTCAATTTATCACCTGCCAGGTACGACTTCTTGTTTTCTATTATAGCAAAGGGAAATGCTGGCAATGTGTTCGAAATTCTCAGAAATCAAAGCGTTTTGTGATTCGCTCCGTCTCTATGCTACAATACTGAAATCAATGTATTTACGCAGAAGTGAGGTCAATAGACAGACATGCTCATCATCGGAATTGCAGGCGGCACGGGATCGGGCAAAACAACGGTCGCACGCTCAGTCATCGAACATCACGGATCTGACAAAGTGACGTTTATTTCGCAAGATAATTACTACAAAGACCACCCCCATCTTTCAATGGCTGAACGCGAGCTGCTAAACTACGATCATCCGCTCGTGTTCGAGAACGATCTATTGGTCGAACATTTGAAACTGTTGAAAGAAGGACAAACGGTCTACGCACCGATATACGATTTCACGACGCATGCCCGCTTCAAAGATAAAACCGAGAAGCTCATGCCCTACAACATCGTCATTATTGAAGGACTTCACGTGCTGTCTGACGAGAATCTGCGGGCGATGCTCGACATCAAGGTGTTTGTCGACACCGATCCCGACGTGCGCATTCTGCGCCGCGTGCTGCGCGACATCGAAGAGCGAGGCCGGTCGATTCAATCCGTCCATGACCAATACTTGCAGACCGTCAAGCCCATGCACGACGCCTTCATCGAGCCGTCCAAGAAATACGCCGACATCATTATCCCTGAAGGCGGGCAGAACGAAGTGGGTATTCGGCTGCTGTCCATTTTGACGGAGAAATATTTAGGCGCGGAACGCATAGGGGAATAAAAAAAGCCTTGGGGTACTGCCCCAGGGCTTTTTTTATTGCGGTTATTTCGGCAAAACCGCCATCATTGGATAGAATTCCATCGTCATCAATCCCGCAATAACGGCAGGATCTTCAGCAATCAGTTGCGGGACTTGGTCTACACTCTCAACCTCGATGATGGCGATTCCATGAGGATCGTTCGGTTTTAAAACCGGTCCGAACACAAGTGCAATCCCCTGATTCTGTTTATCTGTCCAATAGGCGATATGACGATGCATAACTTCCCGCTCTTCTCCGGTCATATCCTGGTGAAAAGTTGCTCTAGGGGGCGTTGACCATAACATGAAATGCGTTTTCCCCGGTTTTGTGCTTGTGGTATTATCCGCCATTACTAAAGAACCTCCGTTATTCGAGTTTATGTTTGATATCATGACTCTCAATTCCTATCATTCCTCAAATCCCCTTTGAAATGCAAGCCATACGAGCATCCAATTCATCCTTATCAATCATGAGGAATTTATCCATAAAAAAACAGAACAACGGCAATTAGCTCGCCGTGCTCTGTATTGAACCTCTGCTATTAGGGTTGTAAGGACGTATGGATCTCGACGACGCTGCTGTCGTAGCTGTTGCCATTCCATACGGTGTAGGACAGTTGGTTGCCTGATGGGCTCCACGAGGAGCTTACGGCGTTCTCGACATCGGCTGCAATACGAGTCGCTTCATCAGACAGAAGATCGTGGACGTATAAGCCTTTGACCGTCGCGCCGCTTACCTCCGCTTGCATGCTGTATGCGATCAGCCGCTGATCCGCCGACCAGGAAATCCCGCCAAGCTCCGCGCCTTCCGCAATCGTCTTCGCGTTCCCTCCATCCAGATCGCACAGCACTAGCTTTATCCTGGAGCCCTCGTATTGCTTCACCAGCAGCTGCTTACCGTCTGGCGAAGGAATGACGCTGCCCACGGAACCGAGCCCCATATCTTTGATCTCCTTCGTATCCAAATGGAGCACCTTCAGCGCTTCATCCGCATTGGAGTTATAATAGACGCTGCTGCCGAGCTTGGCTACGATTATCAGTGCGCCTTCGTTCAATTCGTCAAGTTCGGCAATATCTCCATTCGTGGTTGCCGTGTAAGCTCCGCCTGCATAAGAAGCACCGATGATGCTGCCATCATCCGCCCATCCAGCGCTCATGGCTCCTCCAATACGCTCATTAGCCAGGCCGAACGACTTCAGCGTTTCCAGGTTCATGACATAATAAGCAGGATCGCCGAGCGTATACGCCGAGTAGATGAGATGTGTTTTGTCCGGAGACAGGCTGCCGCCTCCCAAGAACACGTTATCCTGTTCCTTCAGGGGCACGAGCTCTCCCGTCTTCAGATTGAATCGGTACAAGCTGCGCGGATAGGAATCCGCCAGTTCCTCCAGCTTCATCTTTGCCAATGATTCGTTCTCCTTGGATACAAGGATTGTATCTTCGTTCAGCCAGCCGAATATCTCCATCTTCTCGTACGGCCTGATGCCGCCGACCGTAATGGACGGTACCGCCGCCGGCTTGTTGCTTTCGTTATCAATGACGGTGATGGTTTTCCCCGGCTCTCGAATAACCTGGCGATTTCCTTCGTTATCTCCGCTGCAAGCGGTAATGGCAAGCAGCAGTGCGGGTACGCATGCCATGATGGCTAATTTTGATCTGTTCAATGTGACCGCCTCCTTGATGCTTACAATACCAACCGAATGTTGCGAATGTACGAAGAGATGTTTCCAAGTTGTAAACAATCTTATCGGGATTGTGTCGGAAATGAAATTCGGAACGTCGTGCCGCTGTCATCCGACTTCACGATGGAGATGCTGCCTCCCTGTGTCTCGGCATATCGCTTTGCCAGCGACAGCCCAAGTCCGGCACCGCCATGCTCCCTGGATCTGTTCCGATCCACCGTGTAGAACGCCTCGAAAATTTTATCCGCGACCTCGCCCGGAAAACCGATCCCCGTGTCGGATATTTCGATGACGACCTTCTTGTCCCTGACGAAGTTGCTTACGCGGATGCAGCCGTCCGTCTTGTTATATTTGATCGCGTTGTCCAGCAGGTTCGCAAGCACGATATTCATATAATCTCTATCGGCCTCTATGTAAGCTTTGTGCAAATCCGTTTCCAGAGTGAGTCCGAACTTGTCCATTTTCCCCCTCAGCCTCTGCAGTACCGACTCAATCGTACCCCGAACCTCGAGCCTTTCCTTGTTATACTCAAAATCGTATTTCTCCAACGCGGACAATTGCAGCACCTTCTCCACCATTTCGTAGAGCCTCCGCGTCTCTCCGGCGATATGGGTTTTGGCTGTGGCCAGCAGTTCCTCGTCACCGGGATACATGTCGAGCAGATCAATGTAGGCTTTAATGGAAGTCAGCGGCGTCTTGAACTCATGCGTGACATTGCCGATGAACTCTTTCTGCTGCCGATCCAGCTCCGATAGTTTGCGAACCGCAAGCGCCAGCTTCTCCTGCTCCTCGTCCTTATCTCGCATCGTGACCATGAGACGTTCACTCATGGCGGCAATTCCTGCGCTGAGCTCCCCAATCTCGTCTCTCCGCTTCATGCCCGGCACCGCGAACTGTCCATCCCGGATACGGCCTACCGTATCATTCAGCTTAATGATGCTGCGAGCGAAGGAGTAGAAAAACAAGTAGCCCAAGAGGAAGCTCAGCACGAACACGCCTGCTCCGATATAGATGAACAATTGCTTGATCTCATTGTAGAAAGCTTGATGGTCACGAAGGGAATAATAGAACTGGACAACGCCGACTTGTTCACCCCCCGCGCGCAGTGGAGTCAAATAATACATGGAATCGCCTTCCACCAAATAAGCAGTCTTGTTCTTCAGCGCATACGATAGCGTCTGCTTGATGCTGCCAGACGGAGGAGCCGCGACCCTCCTCCCTATGACGGAGCCGCTCCCATCGTACAAGACGACGGGTTGCCCGCTAATCAGTTGCAGCTGCTCGCCGAACGCAGCGCCATTGGTCTCCAGGAAAGTCTGTGGAACTTTATTGGATTGCTCCATAATGGATTGGATGAAATAAACGTTCGCCGTTTCGGCTTGCTGCGCGAGGAGTCTCTCCGCCTGTACACGCTGATTCCGATCGATACCTTGCAAGACCAGCAAGCTAAGTACAAATACCGTAAGCAGCAGAAGGCCGGCGAGGAACAGACTGAACTTCAGTTTAATGCTAATTTTCACCGTGTCCTCCGGACGCCCTATAGCCGATGCCATGGACGGTTTGAATGGTGTCTCCGTAGTCGGGTCCCAGTTTCTTGCGCAGCCGCTGCACATGAATGTCTACCGTCCGCGTACCTCCGTAATAATCCATTCCCCATACCAGGTCCAGCAATTGTTCTCTCTCGTACACCCTGTCGGGATTGGCTGCCAGCAGCGCCAGCAGATCGAACTCCTTGGGTGTCAGCTCCAGCTTGCTTTCACCCGCCATAACCGTTCTTCTGCCGACGTGCACCTTCACTCCGCCTAGCTGAACCTCATTCTGATCCTTCTTCTCTCCGGCAGCCTGTATTCTTCTAAGCAAGGACTTGAGCCGCGCGAGTAGCTCCCGCATGTCGAAGGGCTTCGTCAAATAGTCATCGGCCCCAAGCTCCAGCCCGAGCACCTTATTCACAATGTCCTCCTTGGCCGTAAGCATAATTACGCCGATTACGCCTTTGTCCTGCAGCTTCTTTAGCACGTCATAGCCGTTCATGCCAGGCAGCATCACATCGAGAATAATGGCGTCGGGACGCGTCTCGCCAATACGCTTTACGGCGGTATCCCCGCGATCAACGACCTCCACTGCGTAACCTTCGCGCTTCAAGGCATAGGAGATCGCGTCCGAGATCGCTTTTTCGTCTTCGATGACCATAATCTTTGCTTGCATGGCTTCACACCTGCCCTCATGTCGTTATCATGCGCTTCAATTATAAGCTCTTTCCGGCTGGAACCAAAAATCCAATTTTACTGCGTCATTACAGCACAAAGAGTACATCGCAGCAAAGTGATGTACACCAAGTTCAATATTATAGTCCCAATTAAAGCACCTTTATCTGAGGAGAGTCAGCGCCAACCTCATTTTTTCTATGTATGCGGCTTCCCCGCCGGTGCACATGAACGTTACATTTCCGCTCCCCACTCCAGTATCGATGCCATAGCGATTTAGCAACGCCGACAACCTTCTAACCGTGCCAGCGTTTCCATTGACGATCTCAATATGGGACGGCAATACGTCGCGGAGAATATCCGTATAAAATGGATAATGCGTGCAGCCCAGTACGATGATACCGTAGTCGTTAAGATTATAGGGTTCAAGCTTAGCAAGGAAGTATTCACGCATGACTTCCTTATCGAATTGAAGCGATTCGCAGTACTGGACAAGCTCAGGCAACGGCAGGGAATCCACGATTCCATCTTGATCCACGCGGGATACAAGCGCATAGTATTTAGGCATCTGCAGCGTAAGAGGCGTAGCGAAAACAAGCACCCTTTTGCCGGTCGCACGGTTCATCTCTACGGCCGGTTTGACGGCAGGCTCCATACCGACAATCGGGAAGGAGTACCGCTCTCTCAGCTCGTTTATCGCAATGCTTGTCGCCGTGTTGCATGCAATCACAAGCGCATCGATGCCTTGCTGAATCATCTTCTCCACAGCTTCAAAGACGAAGGTTTGCACCTCTTCCTTCGATTTGGTCCCGTATGGGACATGCGTGGTATCTGCCATATAGAGATAATCCTCAGCAGGGAGCAGCCTAAGCGCTTCCGCCAAGACCGTAAGCCCGCCAATTCCGGAGTCGAAAAAACCGAGTTTCATAGGGGATCAATTCCTATCGAATGATGTAGTCATAATGATACCTACAGCATATCGCGATTGAAGTCCCTAGGGCAAGAACAGACATGGCGTCATCGATGACTTCGCATTGTCTCCGGCAATAAAAAACCCTTGAGTCGTATAAACTTATACGACCCAAGGGATTCATGTCCCCAATAACTACAGAGGTTTCATTGTATTGAATTAAAATTCTCCTTCTGCTGCCGTTGGATTCTTCTCAACGGAAACGACTTCCCCGGTTTCGGCGTTTACAAATGCAACGTAAATATCATTCCACTTGATATCGATCTCTTTGCCTGCCTTTAAATCCCGCTTTGCTTTGATGAGTTCGGCATCGGTATAGGTGTATTTTTGATTTTCATAGGTTACAAAATAGTACTTTCCTTCCATGTCTACTCGAGTGCCCAAATCGTAGGAAATTTTCAAGCCGCTTAATGAAATCTTGAATTTTTCTTCAATCGCCTTCCCCGCAATCACAACCGCTTCCTTTTCGTTTACCGGCAAATCGTTGTTTATAATTCCCGGCTTTGAGCCTGGACCAGCAATTTCGGTAGCACTATCGGGCTGTTGATGTTTGCCGATAACCTTTACCTTCTGAACATCGGCATTTGTAGAAGCATTTGCCGAAATAACGCCGTTTCCTGCAATCAGAACGGCTGCTACTCCCAGAGTCATTGCTGCAGTGATAAACCTTTTACTCATTTCTTATTCCCTCCAATAGTTTGTGGTGTTTCGTAGCTACAAACCAACTATAATGGAGCCGCGTTATGAACTAATCTTCAAGTTGTAACGGAGTTGTAAAATAAACGGAGACCCTTGTATATTCATTTTCTTTGGATTCGATTTGCATGGTTGCATGATGGAGCTGGGCAATCTCATTGCAGATGGATAAGCCAAGTCCGATCCCGCCCAGTTCTTTGGAACGGGAGCGGTTCACGACATAGAACGCTTCCGTAATTTTCGCAATGTCCTTCTCGGGTATGCCTCTACCATAATCCAAGACTTCAAGCACAACGCCTTCACCGTGAGGGTAACTTCTCAATTGGATCTCTCCCCCGAACGGGGAAGCTTTGATGCTATTTTCGACTAAGTTAATGAACAGGGACTGCAATAGTTCCCGATCCCCATAGACTAGGTTGGCCGAGCACTCACGTGTTACCGTTATCTGCTTTGCCTCGATATGATGCCGTTCCATATGGGTCACGTAGGCGAACAGATTTTCAAGATCGACAGGCTCCATGGCAATCTTTTCACTCTTTAAATACAGCAATTGCATCATTTTTCCCGAGAGCACATCCAGCCGCGCAATATGCTCATAGATATAACGGACTGCCATCTTCCTTTCTTCCTCATTAAAATTGGCATGATTCAAAAACTCGCTGTATCCCTTGATCGCCGTAATCGGTGTTTTTAGTTCATGCGTGAGGTTGTTGATGAATATCTCTTTGTCTTCGCTCGCCTTTTTGATCGTTTCAATATGATTGGAAACCGCATCGGCCATTCTGTTAAAATCTTGTGCTAATTCCCCAAACTCGTCCTTCCCTCCAACTTTCACTCGTTGATCATACGCTCCTGCTGCAATGGCCTTTACGCCTTTGTTCAACCTGCGAATAGGCGCGGTTAATTGAAACAACAGGAAAATAAGCGCTGCCGACAAAATAATTGAAATCACTACGCTCAATTTCGTGAAATACTGCCGTAAAGTAACTTGATATTCCTGTAAATAATCCGATTTTCTCGAAATAACCAATCTCAAATCCTGAAGTTCCATTTTCCCGCCGACAAAAAGCCATAGCTCGCCATCCATTTTTCTGTAGACGAATTGGTATGGATCCCCGTGCAGCTCTTCCCGCTTCCCTTCAAACTGATAGGCATTGGAGAAGATCAATTGATCCGCTCGGTAAACCTCTAATAGGATACCTTCTTTATAATAATTTGCCGCGAAACTAGTAATTAACGATTCATAGTTGGTACTTCCCGAGCTCTCCGTATAAATGCGAAGGATATAGCTTAATGATTTTTGGATGCTCCCGTATTCGCTCACGCCTCTTGAGATATCCAATTGTTCGTTTAGTTCGTAGCTTTTTTTGAGAAGCGCGTAGGCTCCGAGGTCGAAGGCGATCAGAAATACAATCAACACGCTCAGATACGTTTTCTGCCAGAATTTCACCTTTACACCTCTAGCCTGTAACCGTATTTATAAACCGTTTTGATCCGGTTCTCCCAATTTAGCTTCTTTCTCAGCTTCTGAATATGCACGTCAACGGTTCTGGTTTCTCCATAGAAGTCGAAGCCCCAGGTTTGCTCAATAATTTTCTCGCGGGATAGCGCGATATTTTTATTTTGCACAAGCAGATCCAATAACTGAAATTCCTTGTTCGTGATTTCGACCTCTTGCCCATGAACCGTCACAATATGCTTCTCCAAATCGACTATGGTGTCATCCAGCCTAAATTCGTGCGCGGTCTTTTGGTTTCTTCTTAAAATGACATGGATACGAGCAATCAGCTCCACGGCTTCAAAAGGCTTAACGATATAATCTTCTGCTCCGATCTCCAAGCCATACACTTTATCCGAAACCGAATTCCTTGCCGTTAAGAAGATAACCGGTACGCCCCGTTTCGCAATATCCTGCATAATTTCAAAGCCGTCTCTGCCAGGCAGCATCACGTCCAGGATGATTAAATCGATATGCATCTCATTTAATGTTTTCAATACTTGATCTCCGCTATACAATTGGACATACTCATGCCCGACCATCTTTAAATTGACGGCAATCAAATCATTAATGGCCTTCTCATCATCTACGATCAGGATTTTCGCCATAAGCATACACCTCTACGCCATGATAGCAATTCTGAAATCGAAAGTTATCATGGAGTTGTAAATTCTTTATCCCACAGTCTTACCCCAGTAAAGTTTATCCATTCAAAGGAGTGGAAGAACCCCGGCTCGCAGTGCTATCTCCTCCATTAAAAATACGGTATAATTTGGCATTATACGAAAAGGGGTTATCGCAGTGAGGGTCAAGCTGGAGGGCATTACTATTTTGGCCGATGATGTCGCATCGTTGGCAAGCTTCTATAAGAACGTGATCGGATTCCATGCGGCTATCGAAGAGGAACATTACGTGGAGTTGGTGAACGACGGGGTTCGACTTGCATTCTGCTCGAGGTCTTTAATGGCGGATAATACGAACAACCATCCATCTTTCCTCAACAGTCGCCAAGGCCAAGCTTTCGAGCTCAATTTCGAGTGCGATTCTCCCGAGGCCGTGCATGACCTGTTCGAGCAATACGTCGCGAAGGGCGCCGTGGCGATTACCGAGCCGACACTCCAGCCTTGGGGACATACGGCCTGCTTTTTCGCCGATCCCGAGGGCAATATCCATTCGCTTTTCGCGGTTAATCCGGCTTAATGGGTTCAGATACGCACCTCGATGTTGACTTCGGCAAATAAAAAAATGCAGAGCAACGGCATCCTTATCGCCGTGCTCTGCATGAGCCTTCACATTCTACTTTGCTTTTACTTCCCCACGATAGTACGACAGCACCCAGCACACGCCATTCCGATCGGTAACGGTCGCCAGCAGTCCGTTAAATGGAGCTTCATATACTTCTGTATTTATTGTCCCATTGGCTGCAAAATCACTATAAATCTTTCGGAACTCTTCTTCCGTATCGATTTTCAAAAAGATTCTCACGTAGTCGCCTTTCAGTGTCGGCTTCGCCGCTTGAGTATCGGCAAATTTAAGGGTTACCCCCTCCGCATGAAGGTCCGCGTTAAGCACCTCTTCCCCTTGCTTTCGGAGAATCGTTATTTCACCGCCAAAAACGTGTTGATAGTATTTGATTTCCTCTTTGCAGTTCTCTACTACAATAAATGGAAGTACATTCATCTTCAAGTCCTCCTTAGGATCAAATGATTGTCTCCGGCATTTCCACCTGCTCGCTCAAATTGCGAAGTACGATCTTCAACAGATCCAGTAGCAAGTCATACTCCTCGTCACTTATACTCTTGCGGGTCTTGTTCTTGACGCGTCCCAGCGCTTCCTGCACCTTGGGTACCACCTCGCGTCCGGATTGCGTCAGATAGAGCAACTGGTAGCGTTTGTCGGCGGGATCGATCTCCCTCCGCACGTATCCTTCCACCTCCAGCTTGGCAATCGCCTTGGCGGTCGTCGTCTTGTCAATAAGCAGCTTCTCGCTTAACGCCTTCTGCGTGATTGCTTCTTGAGACACAATAGCCATTAGGAAAATATACTGTCCGCTCCCGATCCGATAGGGTGCAAGCTCCGATGAGATCAATATCTGCATATGCCGATAGATGGCTGAGATATAGTGGCCGTGCGATTCCGTAGCACTATTGTTATCCTGGCTCCAATGTTCGTCGCTCAATTTCACTCCTCCTCTCCAAATAGAATGCTATTGCAACTAATTTCATCATATGCGATATAGGATGCTATTGCAACTATTATTTAACAAAACCATCCAGGTTTCGGATCGTTGATTTACGGTCCAACCACTCTTTCATTATTTTCAGTAAGCAAGTGTGACTTCGGCCCATAAAAAAACAGAGCAACGGCATCACTCTCGCCGTGCTCTGCATTAAACTTCACATACTACTATACGCCTTTCGGTTCTTCCCCAGTCGCAATCGGATTCCCCTCATAACTAATCCAATCACTCCAGCTCCCCGCATACAACCTCACATTCGTAAAGCCCGCTTCCTGCAACGCAAGCACATTCGGACAAGCCGTCACACCGGAGCCGCAGTACACAATCGTCTCCCCGTCCTTCGCCAGTCCTTCGAATCTAGCCGCTTGCTCCTCGGCGCTCTTCCACTGACCGTCCGCGCCGCGGCCTTCCGCCCAGAAGCGGTTAATCGCGCCTGGAATATGACCGGCCACGCGGTCAATCGGCTCCACCTCGCCGCGATAACGCGCGCCTTCACGCGAATCAATAAGCGTCACGCCGGCTTTGCCCAGCTTCTCTTGCACTTCGTCAACCTCAACCAGCATGTTATGCTGCACCGTCGCGAAGAATGGACTCGGAATGAGTATCTTTTGGTCCGCCGACACAGGGAAACCAGCCTTTTGCCAAGCTGTGAACCCTTCATCCAGCACAAAAACCTGCTCATGACCCAGGTACTTTAGCAGCCACCATAGACGCGATGCCATGGCTCCGCCTTGATCGTCATAGGCAATAACGCGCGAAGCATTTCCAATGCCTGCTCGGCTAAGCGTGCCTGTCAGCTCCGCAATGTCCGGCAGCGGATGGCGACCGCCATGCTCCGTAATCGCCGAAGACAGATCCTTCTCCAGATCCAAATAAACCGCACCCGGGATATGCGACTCGTTATAAGCCTCACGGCCGGACTCCGGCTTGCCCAGTTGGAAGCGGCAGTCGACGATCACGATATCCGATTCATACATGCGAGCGAGCAACCATTTGAGCGATACAATATTTTTCATCCTATTAGCCGCCTTCCTTATTCTCATCAATTAGTTAGATTCCAGTACCTTAAATTATACATGATTCCACTCCCGCTTCCACCGCTTCGTCAATTCTGCTACGATATAGGGGTTCACCATCTGTGATTATTCCGCCGCGAGGAGTCTCTATCTATGACCGCTTCCACTGACCAAGCCCTGCCTGCCGAATCCCGCTTCAACGTTGTGCCGCTATCCGACGCATTAGCCGAAGAGCTCAGCACCTGGCGCTACGAACCGCCCTACGATTTCTACAATTGGTCCACCTGGGAAATCATGCAGCAGCTCGGCATCGAGTTTGGCGACGCCTATATCCGGAAGCAGCAGTATGCCGCGGTGACGAACGAAGGCGGCCGCTTAGTCGGCTTCGCGCAGTTCTTTCCCCTGCTGGGTGTAACGCGCATCGGGCTCGGATTACGGCCGGATCTATGCGGCCGGGGACTCGGTATTCCACTCGTACAAGCCATCGTAGCCGAAGCCATCCACCGTGCGCCAACCGACGAAATCGACCTTGAAGTCCATGTCTGGAATACACGCGCCATACGCACTTACGAGCGCACAGGATTCATCATTACCGACACGTATGCCAAGCAAACGGCCACTGGATCGGTCGACGTTCACTGCATGTGCTACATGCCCTAACAACATCCCACTATTACCGCAGCGCGGCCCCAGACGGTCAGCGCTTTCTTTTTTATCGTGCTAAAAGCTTCCGTTACCGCATATCCGTAGTAGTGTCACGAGTCATTACTTTTAAAGGAGGCGGGTCCAATGAAAGTTTTGAACATCGTCAGCTTATTAGTCCTAATTCTCGGCGGCCTGAACTGGTTGGCGATAGGGCTATTTGAGTATGATGTCGTTTCAGAAGTTTTTGACGGGTCAGATTCCGTAGGGGCCAAGATCGTGTACATTATTGTTGGGGTAGCTGCTCTCTATAGCCTATCCTTCTTCTCCAAAGTGTCGGCAGAAGACTAACGTCCCCCTTTCCGCACCCACGCGGATATTCAATCGTCTGGACAAAATAAGAGCCCGTCCCAAGCGCCTCATGCGCGGGGTGGGCTCTTTTCTATTTAGCGTTCGCCTTCAAGCTCGGCCGCATCCAGAAACAGAATACAGCTGCCGCCCACCGGTACGGATATGGTCCGAATGCGATCGAAGGAATCAAGATCCGTATACGTCTGCGAAACCATCGCTTGAGGCCGATCTGCGAACTGAGCGGATAACGGGATAAAATAAGGCCGCCAGCTCCAATTATGCCCGCGATAATGCGGCTCTTTGCTCCACCCGCCATCGCAGACCCGTTGATAGTTAGCGCTCACCTGAATGCCGTCTTTGCTGCACAGATAGAGGCGAATGCAAGGCGAATCCGCCAAACCGTCCAGCAGCTCTTCAATTAAGTCATCACCTGCATCGTCCCCATGGCTGGCGACTCTCCTCTCCCATACCTGATCAACCGCCAGCTGCAGCCGCTCCGCTTCCGCACTCCAATGCCGCTCCGCATGAAGCAATCGTGCCCTGCTCCGATCCAGCCCCGCTTCAAGAAGCCCTGCGAATGACAGTGCCGGCCGGAAAGCAGCCGCCGCAGGCGAGAACAGATACCCCTGCACATAACGCGCACCGATCTCAATCGCCCGCTGCAGGTCTTGCTCTGTTTCCACACCCTCCACCAACAAGGAAGCGCCGATTTGATCCGCTAGCGTGGAGAACGAACGCATGACGCCGTAGTAACCGCTGTGGCACTCGCTCTTCTGGAGCATATGGATATCGATCTTCAGGATATGCGGCTGAATTTGGGCGATCCGGTCAATGCTGCTAAACCCGCTGCCCACATCATCAATCGCAATTAGGCAGCCATAATCCCTATACAAATCAACGACTGCACGCAGCTGCTCCATAGGCCCAAGAAAGGACTCTTCCGTAATCTCAATGACGACTCGCCGCGGGTCGATCTTATATTTATCAAGCAGCTGCAGTGTCGGAAGCTCCCCGGTTGCCACATAGGTCTGATAGATCCACGAAGGCTTCAAGTTAATGAACAGCTTCCCGTGCTCCGGATCACCTGCCGCAAACTTCATCAACGCCTGCTCCCGCAAAATTCGATCCACCCGAATCTGCTCCGCCATCGGCACCGTCTTATCCGCGAAGAATGGCCCGACACTCCGTACACCCTCACCCACTCGAATACGACCAAGCGCCTCATAGCCCATAATACGCCTCGTATCAAGCGCGAGAATCGGCTGATAATAAGGAACAAGTCGACTGATCATATCCTTGTATATATCCTCATGCAAGCCAAATTGCATGCGCTGCGCTTCCGCCATCACCGTAGCTCCCCGAATCTTGGAATATGATGTCACATTTTCTCACATAACTAGTTGCACCTATTGTAAGGTAGCCGCAATAGCTTGTAAAGTCTCCATCCACATCACTTACAGATCACCCAGTAAAAGGATACTTGCAACGCAAAAAAACGCCGATTACCCGTTCCCGGGAATCGACGTCCGATAAACTTCATTATAACGTGCTGCCGACTGCATATCGAGCTCCGTCAAGCCCCCCGCATGCCAAGTCGTCAAACGCAGCGTTACTTTCTTGTAATCGATGCCAATGAACGGATGATGATTCATCGCCTCCGCAATTTCAGCAACTTTCCCCACGAAAGCAATCGCCTCTACGAAAGTGCCAAACCGGTAGCTCCCATGCATCCATTTCTCATCTTGGCGCGACCAGCCGGGAAGTGCTGCAATGGCTTCGTCTGCCGCTTCGGATTGCATTTTCTCCATTTTACCCAATAGCGCGCCTCCCCATCACTCAGAATCAACCTCAGATTAATCGGATGATTCGAATTTCCTTCTGATCCACCGACACTTCAATAATGTGATGCTTTGGCCGGTAGGCCACTACACCTCCGCCTACATGTAGGACAGGCTCCTCACCTAGCGCATAGAACACGTCATCTGCGAGCGCCTCCATTAACTCTTTACGCTGCGCTTCCTCAAGCTCCTCCCAATCGGCTGTCTCCATTTCGAAGAACAAATAGCCGTCCCCGATCGAATGCATCGCCTCCGCCAACTCGCCCAGAATATCGCTGTATTCCCTTGCATGTTTTACTCCCATTTCCAAATGCCCCACTTTCATCTCTTATTCTCGCCTCTTATGTCTTCATTTTACACGAAATCGGATGAAAACTGCTAAAACATCCATTTTGCTCTAATCTGAGCGCTCATTCTGACGATAATAAATAGAGATAGAGTTGCCCTAATTTCTTTTCATTTTGTCAGTCTGACACATCAGATTGTCTGAAGCTGTCTCCCGTTCTCTGGGGCATAACCGATTAGGTCGGTCTACAATGTCCTTATTATCTTATTAGACGAGGTGTGTCATGGAAAAATCTACTGTAATTGGTATCGCACTCGGCCTCATCGCCGTTCTTGTCGGTATGACGCTGAAAGGCGCCCCGATCCACAATCTAGTGAACCCCGCTGCATTTTTGATTATCATTGTCGGAACCGCAGCGTCACTCTTCATCGGTTTCCCACTGAACGAACTGAAGAAATTCCCGAAATTGATCAAAATGATCTTCACTGTGCAGAACCTGCTGCCGCGCGAAGAAGTAATCGCCCTCTTCATGGAATGGGCAACAATTACACGCCGCGAGGGTCTTCTTGCACTGGAGTCCAAAGTAGACGACATCCAAGATATGTTCCTGCGTAACGGCATGAGAATGATCATAGACGGTAACGACCAAGACCTCGTACGCGATGTGCTGCTCGAGGATATTGCCGCTACCGAAGAACGCCACCGTGCGGGAGCTCTTATTTTCTCACAAGCCGGCATGTATGCACCTACGCTCGGGGTTCTCGGCGCCGTAATCGGCCTCATCGCGGCACTTGCCGATATGAGCGACATGGAGAAGCTCGCCCATGCGATCGCAGCCGCGTTTGTTGCTACACTTCTAGGTATATTCACCGGTTATGTATTATGGCACCCCATTGCCAATAAGCTCAAGCGTCTTTCCAAACGTGAGGTTGAACTGCGCCTCATGATGGTGGAAGGCTTGCTCTCCATTCAATCCGGTGTTTCTACCATCGCGATTAACCAGAAGCTCTCGGTCTTCTTGACACCGACCGAACGTATTAAACTGAGTCAGAAGGGAGCAGAGGCCGTTGAGCAAAAAGCATAAAAGTGAACATCACGAGGAACATGCCGATGAAACCTGGCTAATTCCGTATGCCGATCTCCTTACCCTATTACTCGCCTTATTTATCGTATTGTATGCGATGAGTTCAACCGATTCGAAGAAATTTCAAGATATGAGCAAAGCCTTCAACATCGCGTTTAGCAGCGGTATTGGCGTACTGGAGCAATCAGCGGTCATCAGCAACGCCAATCAGTTTGAAGATGCAAATGAAACCAGACGCCGCGAGGCCAATCAAGATATGCAGAAGAAAGACATTGAGGCTCTGAAGCAGAAAGAGCAAGAAGACCTCGAGAAGCTCAAGAAACAAGTAGACCAGTACATTAAGACGAATGGCCTGACTACGCAGCTCGACACGAAGCTCAACCAATCCCAGCTGACCATTACGATCTCCGACAGCTCCCTGTTCTCACCGGGCAGTGCGAAGGTCAAGCCGGAATCGCGCAAGCTGGCCGTTGAAATTTCCAACATGCTGCAGAAGTATCCGGATTATGAAGTGAAAGTATCCGGCCATACCGATAATGTACCGATCAACAATAAAGAATTCGAATCGAACTGGGAGCTAAGCTCCATGCGGGCGATCCGCTTCATGGACATCCTGCTTCTGAATAAAAAGCTGGATCCGCATCTCTTCAGCACCATCGGCTTCGGCGAGTACCGTCCGATTGCGCAGAACACATCCAACGTAGGACGCGCCAAGAACCGCCGCGTTGAAGTTTCGATTATTAGGAAGTATACGGATGCCAGCAAAGACGCAACCGTATCCGTGCCCGCGAGCAAATAACACAACAAAAAAACCGTCAGGACCCCTAAGTCCTGACGGTTTTTCTATGCCCTGCGAGGCGTTATAGTGACAGCTCGATGGAGCGCTTCACCAGCACGTCCATCGCGTCGACGCAATGCTGCTTCGTTCCTTCACTAAGCGGAACAATCGACAGCTCCGTGCAAGCGATAATAATGCACTGACACCCATCTTCCGTAATCAACTGATGAATGATATCCTCAAGCTCCTGCGGGTCGATTTGAACGCCGCGTTTGATATCCTTGTAGATCATATTCATAATTTGCTGCTGCATCGTATCCGACGGCAGATGCGGCACCAGCTTGTGCTTACGTGCGGATTCACTGTAGATACCGCTGTGCAGCGTCCCGTTCGTTGCGAGAATGCCGACCTTACAGCCGTCGCCGTAAGCCTCGTGGATGACCTTGATCGACTCCTCAACCATGTTGATGATTGGAATCTGCGTCATCTGCTGCATCTCGGTTACGTAATAATGCGCAGTGTTGCACGGAATTGCGATATTGGATACCTCTGCGTATTCCAGCAGCCGGATATCCTTCTCAATCTCACGCAGAAACTGTTCGGGACTATTCTCAAGAATGACATGAGTTCGATCCGGAAGCGAAGCATGATTGAGTATGACCATATCGATATGATCCTGATCTCTGTCTGCAACCGTACTTTCGATAATTTGATCGATAAATACGCTCGTCGCCTTCGGCCCCATTCCGCCTAGTACACCTAACCGACTTCTCTGTTCCATCATTCAACCTACTTTATATGAGTTAATCTATAGCGTTCGTTATTCGTTACCCTTCTTGGCCTTGCTCCGAAACCGCCTACTTCGAATCCTTCAGCAGCTTTAATGCGATTTCTGCTCCGGGGTCCATCCCCTGGCAGCCCGCCAGCAGAATCAAATCACCACGTTCTGCCTTGGACAGCGCGTAGGAAATGGCATCCGGCAGCTCGCGATACAGCTTCACGTCAATGTTCGCTTCCGCCATCACTTCCATGAACACATCCGCTTCCTCGTCGGAAACCGTATTGTTCTTGTTCACGTGGGACTCACTGCGCGTCGCGATAATTTCATTCATCTCTAGACGGTTCATCCATTTCACAATCGCTTCTGCGTTCTCCCGATTAATGATCGGACCCCGATTGCCCCGAATCGCATAGACAAAGTGGCACTGTTCATAGTCCATGTACCGCAGCGTTTCCAGCGTCACGTCGATATTGCCCGGATTGGCAAAATGATCATCGATCATGATGAACTCATCCTCGTGAATAAACTCGAACCTGCGCTCAACTCCGCCAAAAGTCCGTAGCGTCTCTTGAATGGTTGCAATCGGAACGCCGCACAGCAGTGCGATTGCGATAGCCGCCATGGAGTTATAGACCGAATGCAGCCCCGGAATGCGCAGCTCTACGCGGAACTCGCTAGGCGTGTACGCGACTCCGTCTCCTTCGAATGGCTTTCTGATTTCTACCGTAAACTTAGCACGCCCGGTCGACAAATCTAGATCCTTGCAGTGCAGCGTACCTTCTTCGCTCTTCAGTCCGTACGTCACGACCTTCGCGCGCGTTTTGTCCACTAGCGAGGCCGAATACTCGTTATCCAAATTAAGAACCGCATGGCTATGCTCGCCAGCCCGTTTAATCAAGCCCGCCTTAGCTTCAAAATAATTCTCGAACGTTCCATGAGAATCAATATGCTCGCGGCTTAAGTTATTGAAGCAAACGATATCGTAATCCACCGTCTCTACACGGTGCGACTCCAGCGCCGCCGAAGAAACTTCCATGCTGACATGCGTCACGTCGCGCTCGACCATTTGCCCTAGGTAAGACTGCAAATCAAGCGATTCCGGCGTCGTCAGCTCGGATGGGATCTTTACATCATCGATTTTGATTACAACCGTACCCATTAGACCGGTCTTGAGACCATGATGCTCCAGAATCGCATTGGTCATATAGGTCGTGCTTGTTTTTCCGTTGGTAGCCGTAATCCCGATCATCTTCAGCTTCGAGGACGGATGACCGAAGTAAGCATCCGCCAGCTGCGCCATCGCAATGCGACTGTTAGGCACGACATATTGCGGAATCGGCACATCCTCTTGAATGTACTCGACGATTGCAGCAACCGCGCCGCTTTTAACCGCATCGCGCAAATATTTGTGACCATCCGTGCTATAGCCTGTTATACAGACGAATAGGTGTCCCGGCGACACCTTCTGTGAATGATAAGAAATGCCGGTGATCGTGAGATCCTCCGCTTGGAACGACTCGATAATCGCGGTCGCTTGAAGCAGCTCCTGTAATCTAGTCATAGAATGAATCCTTCTTTCTACCCGCAAAGCACCACGCTGACGTCCGTCTTAAAGTAGTGCCTGCTTTGTAATCGATCGTCGATCATCTGCTGAATCTGCCAAATGCTTTGCCTGCAAGCATGCCTAGGAACGCGAAAGCCGGCTTCGGATCTTTCCAATCCCAGATCGCATGCGCCTTCGGCTTGAAGTAAGAGGCGATAACTTGTCCAACGGTAAGCTGCTTCGTCTTGATATAATTTCGGACTGCCAATAGATCCTCATACGCGTACCAGAATACAAGATTCGTATCCTTCTTAACCGCATGCGGAGGAAGCGGCGAGCCTGTCAGCTCGCGGTACGTAATGTAAGGAATATTCACGCCCGTGCGGAACAACAAGTTATTCAAATTCGTAATCCGAACGTTAATCTCGATTAAGTAGAATTGGCCTGTAACGGCATCCTTCTTGAATTCGATCTCAGCGAAACCTTTGAACTTCACGGCTTCGAAGAATTTGGCACCCAGGTCATACAGCTCAGGAACATACCGTTGTCCCGTATATACGGAAGCGCCGAAGTTAATCGGATACTGGCGGAATTTCTGGCAGGTTACCCAGTGCGTCACTTTCGCATCCTGGTTCATATAGGCGTCGAACGTATACATATGATCATCGAAGCCCGGAATGATGCGCTGTACGATAACTTCAAGGCCCGCTTCATGCGATCGTGCAATCGCCGCTTCCAGCTCCGCTTGGTTATTCACCTTGAACAGCTTCTTGCGGAATTTCGCTACGAATGAAGGCGAATCAACGGGTTTGATAATGCATGGATATTGAATAATCGTATCGATTTTCTCTTGAAAATTGTCTTCGCCAACGCGCACCGTCTCCGGCACCGCAACACCCATCTCCAGTGCGATCCGCTGCAGCGTTTCCTTGTTCATCAGCTTCGTATAGAGGCCTTTCTCCGTCTGCGGGATCAAGAAACTCTCTCTCAGCTCATCGAGATACTCGTCCACTACTTCTACATAGGAATCGTGGCAAGGAATGAGAACGGGCTTCACGCTCTGCTTGTCCGCATAATCCTTCAGAAATTGAATAAACCCTTTCGGGTCTTCTTTATAATGAGGCGCAATCAGCCGCTCCGAGCAATATTTGGACTTCACGGCGTACGTGTTTTTATCCGTATAATCGACAGCAACCGTATGTATGCCGTGAATCCCTAAGCAACGAATCGTGCTTAAACCTATATAATAATTACATCCCAATATGACGGCCTTGTTGCTCATTAACAAACGCACATCCTGTTTGAATATATTTTTTTATAAATACCTCTATGCAAAGCGGTGACAATCATTTATAATTTTACTTCATGTATTCTAGGATTACAAATGTTATTATTGCTTGCCATAAAGGTAAAATCGACCGTTTAAACGAGTCTAAGCAACGTATAGTGACTCCTACACGTTGCTTAGATTTACAAGAAACCAACACCGCCGACCTCATTGTCGGACGATGTTGGTTTCTTTATTATTTCCCGGGAAACCGTCGAACTTTACTGATAGTTGAGCAGTGTAAATAGCTCCTTCAGCTCGCTATTCGTGAGGTCACGCCATTTGCCCGTCGCCAGTTGGCCAAGATGAATATTCATGATCCGAACGCGGCGCAGCTTCCTAACATTATAGTCGAACGTCTGGCACATCCGCCGAATCTGGCGGTTCTTTCCTTCGGTCAGCGTAATCCGGAATACGCGGTCGCCTTCCTTCTCTACCTTACAAGGCAGCGTCATCGCGCCTAATATACGAACGCCCTCGCTCATCGCCTTCAGAAATCTTGGCGTGACAGGCCGGTCTACGGTCACGATATATTCCTTTTCGTGTTTGCCTTCTGCCCGGAGAATTCGGTTGACGATATCGCCATCATTCGTAAGCAGGATCAACCCTTCCGAATCCTTGTCCAGTCGGCCAATCGGGAAAATCCGCTCCGGATGCCCGATATATTCGACAATATTGCCCTCAACCTGCGACTCCGTTGTACTTGTAATGCCAACCGGCTTGTTCAGTGCAATATAAACGTGGCCTTTCTGCTCGCCGATCACGTTCCCATCGATCCGTACATCGTCACCCAGCTCCGCTTGGCTGCCAAGCTCAGCAGTGACGCCATTAATGGAAACGCGGCCGCTCTCTACCAACTTATCTGCTTCACGTCTGGAACAGTAGCCTGTTTCGCTAATAAACTTGTTAATCCTCAACTGCCGTGTTCACCCCGCATGAAAAGTGCTTCTTATAGCTGTATTTTAGCTTGTATTGCGTCATTTTCATAGATTTTTACGAAAGTTCCCGCTTCCGGGACTGCAGCCGCAGCCGCTAGGCTCACCATAAATGCCGCCACATCCGCTGCTTCAACAGGCCGGTATTTACGAAGCCCGCCTTGCATAATGAGCTTGAGCAGCGGACTAAGCCAGATTGCGGCCCGCTCCCCTAACCGGAACTCTTCCCGCTTCCCCAGCAGAAGAGAAGGCCGCAGGATATGCAGCTCCCTTAAACCAAGCGTGCCAAGCTGGGCCTCCATCTCGCCTTTGACCCGGTTATAGAAGATCGAGGACGATGCACTGGCTCCCGTGGCGGAGACGATGATCATCTTAGCCGCCCCATGCCGCTCCGCCCATTCCCCAAGCGCCACCGGATACTCCAAGTCCACCTGACGGAATGCTTCTTGCGTCTTTGCCTTCTTAATCGTTGTGCCCAGCGTGCAGAATACGATATCCGCTTCCACACCGGCCAGTGCCTCATCCATGCGGTCGAAGTCAGCTGTGATGACCGTCAGCTTTCTGTCCGAGCCCATCTCGCCTGCAGCAGGACGGAGCGGCCTACGGACGAGAATGGTAACGGCACTGCATCTACTGTCTTGCAGCAATTGCCTCAGTAGTAAATCGCCCACAAGACCGGTAGCTCCAACCAGCAGCGCTTTGTACGGCGCCGATGCCTCCATGCCTATCACCTTCTTGTATGGATTGTTCCTATCCCATGTTTCCGGACTGCTTAAGCTTCGAGCGCCAGCTCTTTGTTAAGCGGCAGCATAATGTTCACCGTCGTACCCACGTTCACTTTGCTCTTGATCTCCAGCATCCCGTGATGTGTCTGAATAATGCGCTGGCTGACCATGATACCAAGCCCGGTTCCCATATCCTTATCGGTATAGAACGGGTCACCCAGCTTCGCGATCCGCTCCTCGGGGATGCCGATACCTTCATCCGTAATGGATACGTTGACATGATGCTGATCATGCCGCCTTGCTTCGATCGTGATCCGCCCGCCTTCCGGCATCGCTTCGATCGCATTTTTGAGTACATTAATAAACACTTGCTTCAACTGATTCTCTTCACACGAGATTCGGCAATTCTCTTGGTCAAAATACGTCTCGAACTCAACATCGCACAGATGTGCCTGGCTATCGAGCAGGGAGATGACATCGCCGAGTATAAAGCGGACATCCTTCACCTCGAAGCGTGTCGCCTGCGGTTTGGCCAGAATCAGAAACTCGCTGACGATCAAATTAATACGATCGAGCTCCGAGAGCATAATATCCACGTGCCGTGTATTGAGCTTCTCGGTTTCGAGCTGCAGCTGTAGGAACCCTCGCAGCGTCGTAAGCGGATTCCGAATCTCATGCGCTACGCCGGCTGCCAATTGGCCGACAGTCGTGAGCTTCTCCGACCTGCGCAGCAGCTCCTCCATCTTATTGCGGCTTGTCATATCGCGCGTAATGCTCGCGATGGCACGGAGCTCTCCATGCTTATCGTGGATCGGTGATGTCGTTGCACTGACGGATATCCATTCGCCGCTCTTCGTTACACGCAGCGTCTCCCGAGCCGCAAGCGGTTTACCCGATTTGAGCAGCTCCATCGTCTTCTGCTCCTCTTCGTACAGATGCTCCGGAACGAGCGGAAGCATCTGGCCAAGCGCCTCCTCCGTCGTATATCCGAACAATTGCTCGAATGCCCGATTCACCTGCGTAATGCGGCCTTCCAAGTCCACGACATGGATGGCATCTGTTGTATGATTAATGAATGATTCCAAATATTCTTTCATGGATCGGTTCTCTTCGAACGCCATTTTGAGCTTAGTCATATAGATGTTTAGGTTCTTCGACATCGCATTAACGCGCTGCGCCAACTGTCCTAATTCGTCCTTCCGCTTGACCTCAATGGTATCATCGAATCTCCCGAAGGACACCTCGTTGACTTTCCACAGAATCGAACGGACCGGCCGCAGCAAAATATCCGATAACCAATAGCTGCAGAAGACAACTACAATCAGAAGCACAATCGAAATAAAAATTTGATTATTGCGTTGTTCATCCGTCAGCTTCATAATCGGCCTTTTGTCGAACACAAGTCCAATTACGTAAGGAACTGGTTCTTTTAGCGCAATAAAGCTCTTTATTACCTCATGATCGTTAATCGTCTCTTCGCGGAAGACCATTTTGCCCTGCAACGATTCCTTAATACTCTTCTTATCCTTCTCTATTTCTCCGTATTCATAACTGCCGAACGAAACCGCTCTGTCCTTCAACTGCTCGATGCTCATAATAGAAGGGATTTTCTTAATGGGCTCCACGCCAAACAAATCCGGATTAAATCCCGTGATTTCCAGTATCGTCGGATTACCCGTCTTTAGTTCTGCTAACAATGAAGTCGTATGCGCAATCTTGCGAAGATCTGTAAATTGATCGCTTTTCATATAAAACCGAATGATGTAGTCCAAGTTGCGGTCGGTATAAAAGCTTTCTTGACCCAGAATGGTATTATCGGTCAGCGTCAGCTTGTCCGGTCCTATCCAAAACTCATAATCGAGCGTCTCCTGCTCGATCGTTTGGGATTTGTGCGCGGCCCAAACATTACTGACATCGCCGATCTCAGGCGGATTCGTCGATTGAACGACGTAGTACTTATCGCCTTTCTGCTTCAGCAAGGACATACTTGAGACGCCGACATGCTCCGAAACCTGTCTAAGCTGCTCGTACGTAACCTCGTCGGCATGATAAGGCAGCTGACTGGCAGCAGAGAACGATGCCAACTTCATCTTATCGGACAAAACGGTTTGCACAAACTCGACTTCTCTCGTATTTTGAATGACGTTTGCCGCAACCTGCTGACTGATCGACATCATTTTGAGCTGAATGTCGTTCCTTAGATTGACCCGCGTCGAATATTCGTTCAGAATCACATTTAGAACGAGCAGCACAAATACAATCAACGAAATCATGACAGATAGTTTAGTTTTGACCGACAATATGCGACACATCCTTTAACACCAGCCTGTGGACAGCTACTTGGATCATACCATAATTGGCATAAAATGAAAGCAATCTTGTGCATCATTTCCTCTGTTAACTGTGTAAAAGAGGTCGGTTCCGACGCTCGTTATGTTGATATCACCAATAGTTATACACATGTTTTTCCCCATATTCACAGGCCAAGTTAATAGTTTGTGTACAGAACTGTGAATAATCGAAAGTTATCCACAAATCTATGCACAACCTGTTAACAACGAATATTTGTTCGCGGCACAATTCGACAGTCGATTAACGTCGAATGGGTACAACTCATTATATAGAACAGGGCTGGAGGCTTAATTCATGACAGGAATCGGGACGGTTTTTTTTCGGGAAGAAGATTATAAGTGGATGCAGGAAGCGATCCTGGAAGCGAAGAAAGCGGAAGAAATCGGTGAGGTGCCTATTGGCGCGGTCATAGTGAAGGATGGCGAAGTGATCGGCAGGGGCTATAATCTAAGGGAGACGAATTTAGATCCGACCGCGCATGCGGAGATGATCGCCATTCGGGAGGCAAGCAAGCATTTGAATGCGTGGCGGCTGCTGGACTGTACGCTCTATGTGACGCTGGAGCCTTGTCCGATGTGTGCGGGCGCACTGGTGCAGAGTCGGATTCGAAAAGTCGTGTACGGCACAACCGACCCCAAGGCAGGCTGCGCCGGTACGTTAATGAATTTACTGCAGGAGCCCCGCTTCAATCATGAGACTGAGCTTCTTGGCGGTCTGATGCAGCAAGAATGTTCGGATTTATTAACCCTCTTTTTCCGTCGTCTGAGAAAGCGTATCTAGTGGCATCGCACACCAGCTCTTCTTTCTGAATCTGTTGTAGCGTTACGATAAGTTCATCTGCTGCTTCACTTATTGCAAGTACCTCAGGGTCAGTTAAACTTCCGCGGGCTTCAGCCATTTCAAACAGCTTTGTACGAAGCACCTGCAACTCATGGAGTAGGTTCATTTTGTCATTCATGACGCCCTTGGTACATCTCCTATCGCATCTACTTAGTTACAGTTAGTAACTAATTTCATTATATATGGTGCAAGCTATTATTTTTGTAAAATCTTGTCGACAATTTCTCCCGATAATGGCGTAAAGTTTCGACACCATTCATCAGAAAGTCCCTATTCCAGGACTATTTACTTACTCCTTCGCGGCGGTGTTAGGACTAATAGACTTGCTTGCGCCTGATTTGAAATTCATGCTATTATTATCCTTGCCGCGCGCCCGTAGCTCAGCAGGATAGAGCGACAGTTTCCTAAACTGCAGGTCGTACGTTCGAATCGTATCGGGCGCGCCATTGCTTAAGAGTCCAGAACCGTACAATTGTACGGTTCTTTTTATTTTTGCGAACAGACTGGCCGGAAATCACACTCACTCGCTCACTCCATAAACGTCTCAAGCGGCATATTCAGCACATTCACCTTACTGCCGTCCTTCGCACTATACTCGAAGATCTGCAGCATTAAGGTTCCGTTCTTCGGCAGCTTATTCGCTGGAATCACGATGCTAAGCTCGAATGTCGACCAGGCCGGCGCACCTTCGCTAAGCATATAGTTCTTCTCCAGCAAGTAGTTGTGTCCGTCCTCCACGGCATAATTCATCATCGCCTCGAACACTCTCGCCTCGCCTGTTACCTTATACTTGCCCCCGCTCCCGCTGACCTGGACGTTACGGAAGGCATTATTTTGCGTTGACGATCCACCGGTACTTGCGGAAATCTCCACCTGCCTTAGCGTGCTGTTCCACTCTACGCCTGCACCAAGCAAATCACCCACTGCTCGCAGCGGCACATAGGTGCTTCCCTTATAATTCATAATTGGCAGGCTCTCGTCCTCGTAGGTTGTACCGTTCACCACAATCGGGTAAGCGGCATCGCCCAGTAGATATTGCTTCACCGCTGCACCTACTGTCGGCATGGCCATCATGATCATACTGCCGGCTAATGCACCGACTATGAATCCACGAATATGCTTCATCGCCTTCACACTCTTTTCATGGGCAACGCCCGAATTGGTCTACCGATAGTACATCCTATGCGGGAACATCGACACTTACCCAAGCAAAAAAGCCCCCAACATCACGAGTAATGTTGAAGGCTTTCCCAGTTAACCCACCAGCGATTGTACGGAGCCGCTTGTTTCCTTAATGCGCTGCAGCGTACGCTCGTTTTGCTCCGCGAGCGTAGTAATCGTTGCGGACAACTCCTCCAGCGTGGCGGAGGACTGCTGGCTAACCGCAGCCACGTTCTCCGTTGCGCTCTCGATCGAGCTGCTGGCACCGCGGATCGCGGTCATGTTATCGCGATAATACTCCAGCGACTGTGCAAGCTGCTCCACCGTTTGACGCACGTCCACGAACGCTTCGCGCATATCGGTCGTGATTCGGCTGCTGGATGCCATCTGCTTGCCAATTCCGTTCATCAAGCCCCGCGTGGCGTCCGCTTGTTTCTGCATGCTCTCCAGCTGCTCCGAAATGGCATCTGCCGTCCCAGCGGAGAGCTCAGCCAGCTTACGCACCTCACCCGCTACCACAGCGAAACCACGACCGGTTTCGCCGGCTCTTGCCGCTTCGATGCTTGCGTTAAGCGCGAGCAGGTTCGTTTCGCTCGCGATCCGGACGATTGATTCCGTAAACTCGCTGACGTGGCCGATAACGCCATCCAGAGCCGCCATCTGCTCGGACATATTTTGAACCGAGTGCTGGAACTGCAAGATCGTCTCGTAGAGCTCGTCCATTTTCTCGCCGCCGCTTGTAGTAGAACTGCTGGCTGTCGAAGACTGGGTTTCAAGCTGATAAAGCGAGTTGTTCATTGTCTCCAGTCGATCATGCGTTTCTTGCACCAATCTCGAAATATCCGATGTAGAGGAAGCCTGTGTGTTCGCGCCTTCCGTAATCTCCTGGAAAGCATGCGTCATCTCGCGGAACGAAGCTTGATTCGCTTCGCTGGCTTCCGTGATTTGCATCAGGTTGCTTGCAATCGACTCCACCTGCGCAAACAATTGCACTTTCTGAGCCGTCTGCTGCTTCGTGACAACCTCAGACTGCGCACGCATCGTTTCCATTTGAGCGGCAAAATACTTCCCCGCTTTAACCAGCGCAATCAGAAGCGCGCTCACAAGTCCGAAGTAAACGAAGATCCCAATCGCCGTGCTGGAACTCAGCTGTTCAGCAAGCTCCGGCCCTTGTACGATCAGCACATAAATATTCATGAACAA
Organism: Paenibacillus rhizoryzae; assembly: GCF_059686995.1. NCBI lineage: Bacteria > Bacillati > Bacillota > Bacilli > Caryophanales > Paenibacillaceae > Paenibacillus > Paenibacillus rhizoryzae. The sequence continues at coordinate 182,147 of NZ_JCAALT010000009.1, forward strand.
TCCGATACTGAGTCCCAGCAGCAGCGGCGTCCATCTCATATAAATAACCGCAATGGCTACAATGTAATAGACCGAGAAGAAATTCGTAATCGAGACGACATCAAACATTAGATAAAGCGTCAGTGCCGCACTCCCGCCGACAGCGACGTAAGGGAAAATGTGCATTCCCGCCTTACGCGTCAGCATGACCCCAAGAACCGCGAGCAGCACGACGGAAATAGCGAGAATCATCCATTTACCGATACCCGGAATTAAATTCAGCCCGATCACGCTGCCAACCGAAATAATCGATGACGCGATCAACCCCATAAACACAATACGATTTCGATAAAATAAATCCGCGACCTGCAATTCTGACTGTGTCATCATCCCAACCCCTACCCAATATCAAAGTAGGATTAAACCCGTTCTACGAGCCGCTTGGCAGGCCCAGCATCTCCTGGATCTTCTCTACAGGCACCGCGTCTTTCGGCAGCTCATACTCAAATTTAATCTCCTTATTTATATCGTCCAAGGAGAGGTCGAAATGAATGCCAAGCTTCATTCCTTGTGCGGAATCAGTCGACTCCACATTCAGGTCCATGCCCTCATAAGTCAAATAATCGTCTGCAATTCCGCCGGTCACGTCCAGCTGATTAATCTTGATCGTTTTCTTCATCTCTTCAACAGCTGCTTTGACCTTTCCGTCCTCTTTGCCATCCAGCTCCTTCTTGGCAGCCTCCAGGTCGGCCTTATTCAGCTTGAACAGCTTCATGTAAGCCTCGTTTTTGAGCAAAATATCAATGATCTGCGGCGCCGCCTTCTCCATAATGGCCGTCCATGCAGCTTCAACATTCTTCTCGTTAATCGAGAAGCGAACGAGCTGATCGACTTTATGATCGGCAGCCAAACCTTTCACATCCGCGGCTTCAGGCTCGCTGAAGTACGTTTTCTCATCTAAGCTGTCAACCAGCGCCTTCAGGAGATCTTGTCCCGCTTCAGGGGAGGCCGCAACATCGGCAGCACCTTGCTCCTGCTCAAGCTTCTTCATATCGATTTCCACGAATTTGCCTGCAATGCTCTCCGGTAGCGGAAGCCCCGGAATTTGCGGGACTTTAATCCATGTTTTATCCTCCGTAATGATCATCGGAATGGATGCGTTCAGTTTCACATCGCCGCTGCCAAGCGCAATATCCATCGTAAGTTCCGCGCGTTGCGGCGACTTCTGAACCGAACCATGTACGTTGATGACAGCACCTTTCAAGAGTGAAAGCATCATCGTTGTCATGGCCGAATTCGCTTTCCCTGCAGCATCTGCCGCCGCCGGAGGCAGCACCAAATCGTTAATGGTCAATGTACCCTTATATGTCATGCTAGTTGCTTTCTGATTGTTAGCCATCGCATCCATCATCGCATCTTTAGGCGATGCCGCTGAGCTGCACCCAGCCAGAACGGCCAGCGAAGCCACGAGCAGCGCGGCTGTTCCCCGTTTAAACAATTTCATTTCAGAACCCCTCTCCTCATATGAGCACCTTCAATTTTACCCCATCCCGTCCCAATCCGAAAGGTTAAAATGATGGCATGACCGCATGCGCAAAAACCCCCGGCAACCGAAGAATCTCCGGCTTCCGAGGGCTGAACGTTAATTGTATAGCAGCGGCCGTTTACCCTTCCGGATTGTGGTGGCTCACATGATTAGCCTGCTTCGTTTTCTTTGATCCGGATAGGGGCTCTTGCTGATGAGAGTCCGGTGAACGGGACTTGGAGTTCCGCTCATATGGATTAGGTACAGGAACATTCTTGGGTTTACCCATTACATAGCACCTCTCTAATCAAATAGTCGGGTTAACTCCGGGAGTGTAGCAGATCAGAAGGTTCATCATGATTCAATTGATCCTGATGCCTGCGATCATTCGTATCCTGCTGCAGTTGCTGCGCATGATGGCTGTTGACCGGGTTCTGATCCAAATCTTCTACGACATTGCTTAAATTTTTATCTGCGCTTCCTTTAGCCTTCGTCATTGCCTGCATCTCCTGCCTTTCGCTTTGCGTACAGCCCTTGCCGGGTGTTAGGCTCCACCTCCGCTAAGCATGCGTCAGCCCGTGCAGTGCCTGTGCGCACTCATGAATATGGCGGGTATAATCCTGCACGAGCTGTTGAATAATGTCCGTGCGCTCATCCACCGTTCGTCCGTCTTTTTCCACATCGATTAGCGTTGTTTGAATTTCGCGGCTGTCAACATAGGTCACTTTAAAATCAAACGTGTACATCTGGTGTCCTGCTGTATGAATCGTGACGCGTAGAGCTTTAGGATCCGCCTCATCCGGCAGAACCTCAGCGCGGTCTGCAGTATGAATCGTCTCTGGCAGCGTACGCTGCCATGCTGCTGTCAGCTGCTGTTGATCAATCGACAACTCGTCGTCGTGTTTGCTCATCGCTTACCACCTCCATGCCGATAATATGCGGCTTTGGATGCCTTTTTATGCGGCTTGCAGCGTTTAAGCAAATAGGAAAAAAGCGCCCAAGCGAATGATTCGCTTGAGCGCTGTGTGGTAAGAGTTATGGCGGAGAGGGTGGGATTCGAACCCACGTGGAGTTGCCCCCTAACGGTTTTCAAGACCGCCCCGTTATGACCGCTTCGGTACCTCTCCATCTTATAAAGTCACCTGTTTCAAAAGGTCACAAGATGTATTGTACCACAGACGAATTCGGATAAGCAACTCCAAATTACGTCTGCGGTCCAGTTATAGTTAAGCTCGTATTAACGCGGTCCGATAACGTCTAATCCGCCCATGTAAGGACGCAGCACTTCCGGTACAATAACCGTGCCGTCAGCTTGCTGGAAGTTCTCCAGAATCGCGGCAACCGTACGCCCTACCGCAAGTCCCGAGCCATTCAGCGTGTGCACGAATTCCGGCTTGCTCTTCGCTTCCGGACGGTAGCGAATGTTCGCGCGGCGCGCCTGGAAGTCCTCGAAGTTCGAGCAGGAGGAAATCTCGCGGTACGTGCCGCCGCTTGGGATCCACACTTCAAGATCGTACGTCTTAGCCGATGTAAAGCCCATATCGCCTGTGCAGAGCGTCAGCACGCGGTAAGGCAGTCCAAGCAGCTGCAGCACTCTCTCGGCGTTAGCAGTGAGCTTCTCGAGCTCTGCATAGGAGTCCTCGGGCTTAACCAGCTTCACCAGCTCAATCTTGTTGAATTGATGCTGGCGGATAAGACCGCGAGTATCGCGTCCGGCAGAACCGGCTTCCGAACGGAAGCACGCGCTGTAGGCCACGAAGTTCTTCGGCAGATCTTCCGCAGACAGAATTTCCTCGCGATGGATGTTCGTCACCGGTACTTCTGCTGTTGGAATCAGGTAATACTCCGTATCCGCAATCTTGAAGAGATCTTCTTCGAACTTCGGCAGCTGGCCGGTTCCGATCAAGCTGTCGCGGTTAACGATATAAGGCGGCAGCACTTCTTCATAGCCATGCTCATCACTATGTAAGTCCATCATAAAGTTAATCAGTGCACGCTCCAGTCGAGCGCCCAGACCGCGGTAGAACACGAAACGCGAACCGGTTACTTTCGCCGCACGCTCGAAGTCCAGAATCCCGAGATCCTGTGCCACTTCAAAATGCGCCTTCGGCTCAAAATCAAACGTAGGCACTTCCCCATGACGGCGAATCTCCACATTCTCTTCTTCGGATGCACCTACAGGTACCGACTCATTCGGTATGTTCGGGATCGCGAGCATAAGATCCGCAATTTCAGCTTCCGCAATACGAATCTCTTCATCCAGCACCTTAATGCGGTCACCGACTTCGCGCATCTCAAGAATGAGCGCTTCCGCGTCTCCGCCGCTCTTCTTCAGCTTCGCAACCTCTTGCGATACCGTGTTGCGACGGTTCTTCAGCTGCTCCGTCTCCTGCAGCATATCGCGCCATTTGCCATCCAGCGCAGGGAAACCCTCAATCAAATCAAGTGATTTGCCGCGATTCTTCAAGGCTTGCTCTACTTTAGCGAAATCATTACGCATCAATTTAACATCTAACACGAAAGGTAACCCCTCTCTTCATCATTTTCATTTATTGCCTCTTGCAGCGCCATTCATACGGATAGCGATACCACTATAGCCCAAACGGCAAAAAGACTGCGCATTCGCAGTCTTTCTCCCGTTATTCTTTAGCCGCAGCCGCTTCTTTCGCCATATCGAGGAAATACGCATGAAGACGATAATCGTCTGTCAATTCCGGATGATAGGACGAAGCCAGCAAATGCCCTTGGCGTGCCGTTACAATTTCGCCATTGTACGTCGATAGAACATCCACGTTTGGCGATACTTCTTTGATCAGCGGCGCACGGATAAATACCGCACGCACCGGCTCATCGATCCCTTTAATCGGCAAATCCGTCTCGAAGCTTTCGCGTTGACGGCCGAATGCGTTGCGAGCGACGGTCATGTCCATCAACTGCAAATGCGCATCCTCTTGGCCTTCAATACGGCTTGCAAGTACGATGAGACCTGCACAGGTGCCGAAGATCGGCTTGCCTTGCTCGGAGAATTGACGAATCGCATCGATAAAGCCGTACTGACGCATCAGCTTACCAATCGTTGTGCTTTCTCCGCCGGGAATGATGAGACCGTCCAGCTCTTCCAGCTGTTCCGTCCGCTTTATAGCGATGCCTTCGCCACCCGCAGCTTCAATGCTTCGTATATGTTCCGCAACGGCGCCTTGAAGCGCCAATACACCAATCCTCATCGGTTCATGCCTTCTTTCCGATATTACCAGCCGCGATCCTGCATACGCTCGGAAGCGTTCAGCTTCGAAATTTCAATACCTTTCATAGGAGCGCCAAGGTTCTTGGACACTTCTGCGATCAGCTTGTAGTCTGTGTAGTGTGTTGTAGCTTCAACGATTGCGCGAGCGAATCTCTCCGGGTTATCGGATTTGAAGATACCCGATCCCACGAATACGCCGTCTGCACCAAGGTGCATCATAAGCGCTGCATCGGAAGGAGTTGCTACGCCGCCTGCCGCAAAGTTAACGACCGGCAGTTTACCTGATTGGTGAACTTCCAGAAGCAAGTCATAGTTTACGCCAAGATTCTTAGCTTCTGCGTACAGCTCGTCCTTAGACAGGTTTTGAACTTTACGGATTTGACCTGTGATCAAACGGATATGACGAACCGCTTCCACGATGTTGCCTGTTCCCGGCTCGCCTTTTGTACGCATCATTGCTGCGCCTTCTTGAATACGGCGAAGCGCCTCTCCAAGATCTTTCGCGCCGCACACGAATGGTACAGTGAACTCGCGTTTGTCGATATGGAATACTTCGTCTGCCGGCGTGAGCACTTCGCTCTCATCGATATAGTCCGCACCTAGTGCTTCCAATACGCGAGCTTCTACATAATGCCCGATACGCGCTTTCGCCATTACCGGGATCGAAACAACCTTCATTACTTCTTCAAGTATTGTCGGATCTCCCATGCGGGCAACGCCGCCTGCAGCACGAATATCAGAAGGTACACGCTCAAGGGCCATAACTGCCGTTGCGCCTGCCGCTTCAGCAATCTTTGCTTGCTCAGCATTCGCAACGTCCATAATGACGCCGCCTTTTTGCATTTCAGCCATACCGCGTTTTACGCGTGAAGTTCCTGTTTCCATGTTCGTGAATCCTCCCAAAAAGTTTTTGCACTGTCATCCGTGAATGTGAATCGTTCCGGACTAGCTAGCTCTAACCAATAATTTTACATCATAGAAGAAAAATCGACAACCATCAATTCAAAGTAAACGGGTTGCCTATTCATTTATCTAGAACAAATCAACGATCCCTTTAAACAAGCCGGAGATAAAGCCGCCAAGTGCGCGGAACATCAGACGCCACCAGCTAGCCTTCTTCACTTCCTCGGAAGTAATCAGCTTCACTGTTTTCTCGATGGACTTGCCTGTATCCGGATCTTTATACGTGTACGTAGCCGTGCCGACTTCTTGCCCGTTTGCAATCGGAGCAACAAGCTCATCTTCCGATTTCAACGTAACATTTTTCAGCTCAATGCTCGGCGTTGCGTTCTTTTTCACAAGGAATGTCACGTCGGACGCCGTCATGATCGGCACTTCCTTCGATTTACCCTTCTTTATTTTGACCGTCTTTGCCGTTTCTACAACCGTCTTCGGCGCAACAATCGTCTTTTTCTCGAAATTATTAAATCCGTAGTCAAACAGTTTCGCCGTTTGGACGAAACGAGCGGATTTAGAAGCGGTATCCATAACAACCGAAATCAACCGCAAATCGCCGCGCTTCGCAGTTCCTGTGAAGCAGTAACCTGCCGCACCGATATAACCGGTTTTCATGCCATCTACACCCGGATAAGCAAATTGCTTGAATGATTGCACGTTCTTGTTTGTTTCCAGCATCCAGTTCAGGTTGATCATCTCTGTTTTGTCGCGTGCACGGAATCTGTAGCTTGGCGTGCTTGCGAACTCGAGGAATTCAGGGTGCTTCTTTACCAGAATACTTGCGAATTTAGCCAAGTCGCCTGCAGAAATAACGGTCGTTTCCGCAAGACCTGTCGCACTTGTAAAATGAGCCGTAGTAAGCCCAAGCGTCTTCGCAGTCTCGTTCATTTTCACGACAAAAGCTTGCTCAGTGCCGGAAATGTGATCGGCAAGCGCAATTGTAGCGTCATTGGCGGACTGGACAGCCATCGCCATATATAAATCTTTGACCGAATGTACATCCCCTTCAGCCAAGTAAATTGCGGAACCATCGGGAGGAATGTCAGAAGCTTCTTTCGAAGTCGTTACCATATCTGTCAGCTTCAAGCGGCCTGCCGTAATCTCTTCGAGCACGAGATACTCCGTCATCAGCTTCGTCATACTTGCCGGCGGATAAGCGGTGTCGGCATCTACGGCATAAAGCACTTGTCCGGTATCTGCATCTATGAGGACAGCTGAACGAGCTTCTATTCCCAGCGGGTTCGGAGTCACTTCTGCGGCATAAGTAGTGTGGGAACCTAAATTAACAGTGAGCATGGTGGCAATTACGGTCGCGCAAATGGTCGGTACAAAGCGTACCCAGCCCTTTTTCGGTTTCAACGTCTTCTCTCCTCTTCTATCATGCATTCTCTCTAGTATTGTAACACAAAGAGTGCTGTTACTAAAAAAAGAAAGACAGGAAAACGGTGATTCCCACCATCTTCCTGCCGGGCAGTTCTACTTTATGCTGCTAGGTAAATATAAACGCTGCAGCAGATTCGATTACAACGAGTAGTTTGGTGCTTCTTTCGTGATTTGAACATCATGCGGATGGCTTTCACGCAAGCCGGCGTTCGTAATCCGTACGAATTGCGTGTCGTTCTTCAGCGCATCGATATTAGATGCTCCGCAGTAGCCCATACCGGAACGAAGTCCGCCAATAAGCTGATGAACCGTATCTGCCAATGGTCCTTTATAAGCAACGCGGCCTTCAATACCTTCCGGAACGAGTTTGTTCTCGTTCTCTTGGAAGTAACGGTCCTTGCTGCCTTCTTTCATAGCGCCGATAGAGCCCATACCGCGGTAAACCTTGAAGCGGCGACCTTGATAGATTTCCGATTCGCCCGGGCTTTCTTCTGTACCGGCAAACAGGCTGCCGATCATAATCGCACTGGCACCCGAAGCGATTGCTTTCGTTACATCACCGGAGTACTTAATGCCGCCGTCTGCAATGATCGGAACATTATATTCGCGCGCAACCGATGCACAATCATAGATTGCCGTAATTTGCGGAACACCGATACCCGCAATAATACGAGTCGTACAAATGGAACCAGGTCCCATACCTACTTTAATAACGGAAGCTCCTGCTTGGATCAAATCACGTGTACCTTCGCCTGTAGCTACGTTACCGGCCACAATAGTGAGGTCCTCGTACTTGCTGCGAAGCAAACGCACCATCTCGATAACGTTCTTCTGATGACCGTGAGCTGTATCAATGACAAGCACGTCAACGCCAGCGTTAACAAGCGCTTCTGCACGTTCCGGTGTATCTTTCGCAATACCGACAGCAGCGCCGCATAGCAAACGTCCTTGACGGTCCTTTGCCGAATGCGGGAATTGAATAGCTTTCTCGATATCTTTAATCGTGATAAGTCCTTTAAGTGTGTTGGTTTCATCCACCAAAGGAAGCTTCTCGATTTTATGCTTCTGCAGCAGGATCTCTGCTTGCTGCAGCGTTGTACCTACAGGCGCCGTAACGAGATTGTCTTTCGTCATGACTTCGCTGATTTTGATGGAGTAATCATGAATGAAACGAAGGTCGCGGTTCGTAATGATCCCGACCAGCTTCTTATTCTGATCTACGACAGGCACGCCGGAGATCCGGTACTTGCCCATCAATTCCTCTGCATCGTACACATGGTGGTCAGCTGTAAGCGAGAAAGGATTCGTGATAACGCCGCTCTCCGAACGTTTTACACGATCTACTTCTTCCGCTTGTTGAGCAATAGACATGTTTTTATGAATAATACCGATGCCGCCTTCGCGCGCCATAGCAATTGCAAGCTTTGCCTCTGTTACCGTGTCCATTCCCGCACTCATCAGCGGAATGTTCAGCTTTACATTCGGGCTTAATGTGACGGATACATCTACTTCCCTCGGCAATACTTCCGATTTACGCGGCACTAACAGTACGTCATCGAAGGTTAATCCTTCTTTGGCGAATTTATTTTCCCACACAGACTTGTTCCTCCTCTTGCAATTTACGTTCCCAAAACGAGCCCGCAAAAACCGTAGTTTTTGAATAGGCTCGCGTATATTATTGCAATATTAGCAGAGGGGTAGGGGGCTGTCAAGGCAAAGGGAGTAGGGGGAATTTGTCCATATTACGAACGATAATCATACTTGCAATTGGAGCTCCACAGCAGAAATTCATGGATTCCTTGCTCACGTGCTGCTTGGATTTGCTTATTCACCTGCGCGGAACCATATCGCTGATGCGGATGAACCCATCTCGCCGTAAAACTTTGCAGCCAGGGCCGAATCGTTGCCGTTGATTGGCCACCACTGCTTTGGATGATTGCATTGCGCCGTTTTGCATCCACCATCGCCTGCTTGATAATCGGGTATGGATTGATATCCGGCTGTTTCACTCCATACATGCCTGTGGAATAATGCGATGGGTAGGTCATTGGCGAAATGACATCCACTGCACCCGAAACCGCCCGCCACGATTGGCCGATCCCCATATCATTCGTAGAAGAGGTTACTAATCCGAATACGTCTGCGGATACTCTGGCCCCGGATTTATGCACACTCGTTCTTGCCTGACGGAGAAAATAGGAAATCACATCGGACTTCGTTCTCCCTCCACGATTACCATAACTTACTTCTCGATCCACCTTTGCCCCGTTATCGGGAAAACGCACGTAGTCGAATTGAATCTCATCAAAGCCTTTAGTTGCTGCTTCCCCTGCGATCGCAGCGTTATATTGACGTACCTGTTTCTGAAAAGGATTCAGCCATGCCTTTCCTTGCATGTCTCTCCACACGCCGCCTCCTTGTTTCTGCAACGCCATACTAGGGTGCATCTTCGCATAGAGAGGGTCTTTGAAGGTCACTATTCTTCCGATGACGTAGATGTGTTTCGCCTTCAGCTTCGTTATCAACCCTTCGATATCCGCTATCGCCACGTGGCGGTCAGCCCCAATCGCATGCACAGCCGGCAGCGCGGAGTCATACGTTAATTGCCCGTAATCGTTCTTCACATCAATCACCATGGCGTTTAGGTCTGTTTTATCTAACAGATCAATGAGAGCATTCATCCTTTTCTTACTGCCAGCAACCCAGCCGGATACATAAATCCCGCGAACCGGCTGCTCGGGCTTATGAATCTTGCGAGATGTCGCAGCAATGGATGGATTACTAGCAGCCGCTTCACTCGTCCGGAGCTGCGTTGTGGTTTTCATTCTAGGGGCTATTTTGCCTTTATGCTTTACAGTCAGTTGTTGGAGATCGGTGTTGGTTTGACTTTGTTGCTTTAATGGAGGAAGACTGATTTGATCATGTCGATCAGCCGAATTGCATCCTGTACAAACGATCAGCCCCGACAAAACAAACGCCATGCTCATCTTCTTCATACCGTCCATCACCATCATCAGCTAGCACCCCCAGTACGTTGAATGACTACGTTACCAGTAGTATGTGCTCGCCCTTCCATACATTTGTGTAGGAGATATACCCAGCATTGGTAAAAACATAAGATAAAAACACAACAAAAAACCGACCGTATACATACGGTCGGTTCATCGTGCTTGGCAACGTCCTACTCTCCCAGGACCCTGCGGTCCAAGTACCATCGGCGCTGGAGGGCTTAACGGTCGTGTTCGGGATGGGTACGCGTGGTTCCCCTCCGCCATCGCCACCAAACGGTGAGTCGCGTTAGCGATACTCTGTACAAAGCTTGCGCCTTGAAAACTGGATACGAACCTTTGCGAAGGTCTTCATTTAGCTGATCTTGATCCGAAGTTGAACATCCGAGCGAATGTTCGTAGGATAAGCCCTCGACCGATTAGTATTCGTCAGCTGCATGCATTGCTGCACTTCCACCTCGAACC